>NZ_JBIAHV010000010.1:0-324297 GCF_042870895.1 Streptomyces sp. NPDC006294 | reverse complement strand
GACGGGGTATCAACATATCTGGCGTTGATTTTTGGCACACTGTTGAGTTCTCAAGGAACGGACGCTTCCTTTGTACTCACCCTCAGGTCTCCCTGCGGGCTTTCCTCCGGGCGCTTCCCTTCGGTCTTGCGTTTCCGACTCTATCAGACTCTTTCGTGTCCGATTTCCTCGGTGCTTTCCGGCCTTTCGGCCTTCCGGCGGTTCCGACTCTATCAGACTCTTTCCGGGCCTGACTCCCAGTCAGCGGGAGTTGTCTTCGCGGCCGTTGGGCCGTTCCGACGAGTGAGACTTTAGCGAATCGTCGGCCGCGACGCTAATCGGGGCCGGCGTCCTTTCGAACGCTGATTCTTCATTTCGCAAAAGTGCACGAAAGACAAGCGACACGGAATGTCGCTCGTCTCGAAGTGGTCTTGCGAAGTGGCTGCCCGGGGCCGACCGGAGTCGGTGCTCACGTCGGGCAACCCGGAGAACACTACGGATGCCGGTTCCTGGTGTCAACCTGCCCCTGGCCTGCCCCTGAGCGGTAGCCTGTGCGGCATGACATCGCGCATGTGCCTTCTTCAGTGGTGGGCCGCCTGACGGCGGCCGGCACCTGCGCATGCACTCACGGCCGCCGCCTCGGCGGCCGTTCTCGTCTCTCCCTCCTCAGGGGGTCCGGCCGCTGGGCGCGGCGGCTCCGATCAGGAGACGGAGTACGGAATGAAGCGGATCTTCAGCGGGATCAAGCCGACGGGGCATCTGACCCTCGGGAACCACCTCGGGGCCCTGCGCGGATGGGTCGAGACCGACCAGCACCGGGCGGACGCACTGTTCAGCGTCGTCGACCTGCACGCGCTCACCGTCGAGCACGATCCCGCCCGGGTACGCAGACTCAGTCGGCAGGCGGCGACGATGATGCTCGCGGCCGGACTGGACCCCGAACTGTGCACGATCTTCGTCCAGAGCCATGTGGACGAGCACGCCCGGCTGTCGTACCTCCTCGAATGCACGGCGACCGACGGCGAGATGCGGCGCATGATCCAGTACAAGGAGAAGAGCGTCCGGGCGCGCGCCGCCGGACAGAGCGTGCGGCTGTCTCTGCTGACGTACCCGGCGCTCATGGCGGCGGACATCCTGGCCTACGGCGCCGACGAGGTGCCGGTGGGCGAGGACCAGACCCAGCATGTGGAGCTGACACGCGATCTGGCCCTGCGGTTCAACCAGCGCTACGGGCACACGTTCACCGTGCCTCGTGCCACGCGTCCGCCGGTGGCGGCCCGCGTCATGGATCTCCAGGACCCCACGTCGAAGATGGGGAAGTCCCACGACTCCGGGGTCGGGATCATCTATCTGCTCGACGAGGCCGATGTGGTCCGCAAGAAGATCATGCGGGCGGTCACGGACACCGAACCGGATGTCGAGTACGACCCGTCGTCCCGTCCCGGCGTCGCCAATCTGCTGGAGATCCTGGCGGCCTGCACGCAAGAGGAGCCCAAGGAGCTGGCCGGTGCCTACACCTCTTATGGCGCCCTCAAGAAGGACACGGCCGAGGCGGTCCTCGAACTGCTGCGTCCCATCAGGGAACGGCACGCCGAGCTCGCGGCCGATCCGGGACACGTCGACGAGGTCCTGAAGAAGGGGGCCGAGCGGGCCAGGGGGATGGCCCGTCCGACGGTGGACGCCGCGTACCGGGCGATCGGACTGCTGCCGGCGGGGTGAGGAACGCACTTTGGGACCGGCGGCGCGGGCGCGGTCGGTCCCCCGGGCAGCGACCGGGCAGTCAGGGCATATGACAAGGTCGGCCGGTGGGCGTGGCGCCGGCCCGGCGGTCCCGTGCAGAGTCACTGCGCACGCAGTACCGCCGATGTGCCGCCGATTCCGTGGGCGGACGGTCCCGGTCCGGCTCCTGCGCCGGTCCCACCTCACCAACGCGCCGCCGCCCACAGTATGTTGAAGGTTCGTCACCGATTGTGGCCTCGGGGTCCGGTCTCCCGCCAGGGCGGCCGGACCCCGGCGCGTCCGGCAACGGTCGGGCGTCCACGGGGAAGAAGAACATGATGCGGATGGAAGACAACACGGTCCGGCTGCCGCTGAACGAGGCGGCGTGGATCCGAGCCGTACGGACGGACCCGGTGGCCCAGGCGCTGGAGTCCACCGGGTACGACGTGTCCGTCGAGGCGCTGGACGGCGAGGTCGGCACGGCGCCCGACTGGGCCGCCGGCGACGAGGAGGAAGCCGCGGCCGCCGCGCGGCTCGGGCTGCGGCTCTCCCTCGCCTACCGGCTCGGCCGGGGCCCCGGCTCCACCCTGCTGTGCACCGCGCGGATCTGGCTTCCGCAGGCGGCGACGGCGCCGCACGACCCGGCCCTGTGGCCGCTGCGCCGCTGGGACCAGCCGCTTCAGCTCGTCGACGATCTGCGCTGCCGGATGCCGTACGCCCAGGAGCGCGCGCGCTTCGGCCTCCGCGCCGGCGAGCCGGTACCGGTGCTGGAGCTGGAGCGGACCGGAGTGACGCTCACAGGTCACGTCACCGACCGGATGCTGCTGGTGCTGCCGTCCGACCGGGTCACCCTCGGCCAGGGCGCGCTGCGCCGCCGCCGCAGCACCGTGCCGGTCGGCTGACCGGGCAACCGCGGCGCCCGCCCACAAAAAAGACCGCTCGTCCTTTCCTTTTCCGGAAAACGGACGGGCGGCTTTTTTATGCGCGGTCGACCTGACGGGGTCGCCCGGATACTTTCCGGGATTCACCGGCACCTGATGGAAAAGCGGGACGACTTTGTCTGATGAATGTGGCGTTCGCATCATGTGACGAAGTTCCGGGGCCCGCTTTGACCCTCCTAATTCCCGCGCCCAGACTCGAGTTGGGTTCGATTCTCGGAAATCCAGGGTGGGTTGGGAATCGATTCACCGGTGGCAGGAACCGATGGAGAATTCTCACGAGGGAGGTCCTGGGTGACGAGCAATACGATCTCGGCAAGGCCGGCCGTATTCGGAGAAGCACTTCCTGACAGCGAATGGCAGCGCTGGCGGAAGCTGCCGGCTCTGCAGCAGCCCGAATGGGAGGACGCCGAGGCCCTCGCGGAGGCGACGGCCGAACTGGCCCGGCGGCCCCCGCTGGTCGCGGCCGAGGAGATACGCACCCTCGGCTATCTCCTGGCAGAGGTGGCCGAGGGTCTGCTTCACGTGGTCCAGGCGGGCGACTGCGCCGAGGACCCTCTCGAGTGCCAGCCCGAACACGTCATACGCAAGACCGCGCTGCTCGACGCCCTCGCCGGGATGATGGCGCTGCACTCGCTGCGGCCGGCGGTCCAGGTGGGGCGGATGGCGGGCCAGTTCGGCAAGCCGCGCTCCAGCTCCACGGAGGTCGTCGGGGGTGTCGAACTGCCGGTCTACCGCGGCCACCTGGTCAACGCGCCCGAGGCCGACCCGGAGCTGCGCAGGCCCGATCCGCGCCGGCTGCTGTCCGGGCACGACGCGGCGGCGACGGCGATGGACGCCCTGCGGTCGCGGTCGGTGCGTTCGCTCTCGCCGGTCGACGCGCCGGTGTGGACGAGCCACGAGGCGCTGGTGCTCGACTACGAGCTGCCGCAGCTGCGGCGCGACGAGGAGGGCCGGCCGGTCCTCACCTCGACGCACTGGCCGTGGATCGGTGACCGGACCAGGCAGCTGGACGGCGCCCATGTCGCCCTGCTCGCGTCCGTCGCCAATCCGGTGGCGTGCAAGGTCGGCCCGACGATGGACCGCGACGGGCTGCTCGCGCTGTGCGAACGGCTCGACCCGGACCGTACGCCCGGCCGGCTGACGCTCATCTCGCGGATGGGCGCCGACCGGGTCGGCGAGCGGCTGCCCGGGTTCGTCCACGCGGTCCGGGAGGCCGGGCACCCGGTCATCTGGCTCTGCGACCCGATGCACGGCAACACCGTCGGTTCCCCCGACGGTTTCAAGACCCGCCTCGTCACCACGGTGATCCGTGAGGTCGAGGAGTTCCAGAAGGCCGTCACCGAGGCCGGGGGCACGGCGGGCGGGCTGCACCTGGAGACCACGCCCGACGAGGTCTCCGAGTGCGTCCACGACGCCTCGCAGCTGGACCGGGTCGGTGACAAGTACACGAGCCTGTGCGACCCGCGGCTCAATCCGGACCAGGCGCTGGAAGTCGCCGCCGCCTGGCGGATCTAGACCCGCGGCGCGAAGGCGCAGCACGAAGAGCAGACACGAAGTACGGCGAACACAAGAACGGTGGCACAAGAACGCCGCACGAAGAACGCGACGACTTGAAGGCACGACCGTTCGAGCATCCACGTTCGGCGCACGACGTATCACCACGCGACGCGGTACCCGCGTAGGGCGCGGGAAAGGCACGACGCACGACAAAGACCCCGTTGCGACTCCGCAGCAGCAAATGGCGGCGGTTCGCCGGGATTTCGGTGCGGCATCGCGCCGCATCACCTGTTCCGGCGGCCCGGCCGCCGCAATCCCCCGAGCTTTGGGACCACGATGATTGCCGACAAGACGGAAAAGAAGGTCGCCCTCGTCACCGGTGCCGCCGGTGGCATCGGCGAAGCAGTGGTGCGCGCTCTGGCGGCCGATGGCACCGCGGTCGCCATGGTCGACCGGAACGTGGAGCCACTGGAGGAACTGGCCAAGGAACTGCGCGCGGTGGGACAGGTGGCCGAGGCCTACCCCGCGGACGTCACGGACAGCGCGGACGTCGACGCCGTGGTGGCGGCGGTCGAGCAGCAGCTCGGCGGCATCCAGTACCTGGTGAACGGCGCCGGCGTGCTCCGCCTCGGCAAGGCGAAGGCGCTCAGCGACCAGGACTGGGCGACGACGTTCGCGGTGAACACCAGCGGGGTCTTCTTCGTCTCCCGCGCGGTGGTCAACCGCATGGTCGAGCGCGGCACCGGCGCGATCGTCACCGTCGCCTCGAACGCCGCGGGCACGGCACGCGTGGACATGTCCGCGTACTCCGCTTCCAAGGCCGCCTCGACCATGTTCACCAAGGTCCTCGGCCTGGAGGTGGCCCGCTACGGCATCCGCTGCAACGTGGTCGCGCCCGGCTCGACCGACACGCCGATGCTGACCTCCCTGTGGGACGACGGCAGCGCGGCGCGCTCCTCGATCGACGGCGTCCCCGGCGCCTTCCGCGTCGGCATCCCGATGGGCCGGCTCGCCCAGCCCTCGCACGTCGCCGACGCGGTGCTGTTCCTCCTGTCCGACCGTGCCGCGCACATCACCATGCACGACCTCACCGTGGACGGCGGTGCGGCGCTCGGTCACTGATCGACCGTCACTCAACAGCCGAGAGGAAGATCCGGATGGCTCTGCCCACGATCAGCCCCTACCCGATGCCCGGTCAGGGGGACATGCCCGAGAACATCGCGCGGTGGACCGTGGACCCGCATCGCGCGGTCCTGCTGATCCACGACATGCAGAAGTACTTCCTGCGGCCCTTCCCGGCCGGGGAGTCGCCGGTGACCGACCTGGTCCGCAACGCCACCGCCCTGAGGGAGCGCTGCGCCGCCCTCGGCATCCCGGTGACGTACACCGCCCAGCCGGGCGGCATGACGGACGAACAGCGCGGCCTGCTGAAGGACTTCTGGGGCCCGGGGATGACCGTGGACCCGGAGCACAGGAAGGTCGTCGACGGACTCGTCCCCACCGAGGGCGACACCGTCTTCACCAAGTGGCGCTACAGCGCCTTCTTCCGTACCGAGCTGCTCGACCTGCTGCGCGGCTCCGGCCGGGACCAGCTCATCGTCTGCGGTGTGTACGCGCACGTCGGCATCCTCATGACGGTCACGGACGCCTTCACGCACGACGTCCAGCCGTTCCTCGTCGGCGACGCCATCGCGGACTTCTCGCACGACCACCACCGGATGGCTCTGGACTACGCGGCGCAGCGCTGCGCCATGACCGTGACCACCAAGACGGTGCTGTCCCAGCTGGGGCAGGCCGGGGACGGCAGGGGGGACCGATGACCGACGACGGAACGCTGGCGCTGGTCCTCGCCGCGGACCCGCCGCCGTTCGCCCTGCTGCACCGCCCCGAGGCGGGCGGCGCGGACCGGGTCGACGTGCTCATCGGCGAACCGGTCGCGACGGCGGTCCTCGCGGACGTCCCGACCAGCGGCGGCGTCCGGATGGCCGGCACGGGCCGCGCCGAGCACGAGGCGCTGGTCGTGGTGCCGTACCGGCAGATCACCGAGCGCGGCTACGCGGCGGCCGACGACGGCGCCCCGCTGATCACCCTGTCGGTGCGCGACCAGGAGTCGCTGGAGCTGCGCGAGGTGCTCGACCGGCTGCCCGACCTGCCGATCGACGTGTCGGACGGCCGCTTCGACGTCGACGACGCCGCGTACGCGCAGACCGTGCGGGAGATCCTCGCCGACGAGATCGGGACCGGTGAGGGCGCCAACTTCGTCATCAGGCGGTCGTTCGTCGCGGACATCACCGGCTGGTCCCCGGCGACCGCCCTGACCTTCTTCCGGCGGCTGCTGGAGGGCGAGCGGGGCGCGTACTGGACGTTCGTCGTGCACACCGGCGACCGTACGTTCGTGGGCGCCAGCCCGGAACGGCATGTGAGCCTGCACGGCGGCACCGCCGTGATGAACCCCATCAGCGGCACCTACCGCTACCCCTCCACCGGTCCGACGCTGGAGGGCGTGACCGCCTTCCTCGCCGACCCCAAGGAGGCCGACGAGCTCTACATGGTGGTCGACGAAGAGCTCAAGATGATGGCGCGCATCTGCGACGGCGGCGGGCGGGTGGTGGGTCCGTACCTCAAGGAGATGGCCCGGCTCGCGCACACCGAGTACTTCATCGAGGGGCACAGCACCCGCGACCCGCGCGAGATCCTGCGGGAGACGCTGTTCGCCCCGACCGTCACCGGCAGCCCGCTGGAGAGCGCGGCGAAGGTGATCGCCAAGTACGAGCCGCAGGGCCGCGGTTTCTACAGCGGGGTGCTGGCGCTCATCGGCCGGGACGCCGACGGCGGCACCACCATGGACTCGGCGATCATGATCAGGACCGCGGAGATCTCGGACACCGGCCGGGTCACCATCGGCGTCGGCGCGACCCTCGTCAGGGACTCGCGGCCGGAGTCGGAGGTGGCGGAGACCCGGGCCAAGGCGTCCGGGCTGCTCGCCGCGCTCGGCGGACGCGAATCCGGGCTCTCCCGGCACCCGGACGTGCTGGCGGCGCTGGACCAGCGCAACCGGTCGATCTCGGCGTACTGGCTGGAGGAGCCCGGCGCGCGGCAGCGTGCGGAGCCCGCACTCGCCGGCAAGCGGGTGCTGGTGGTCGACGCGGAGGACACGTTCACCGGCATGTTGGCGCACCAGCTGCGGTCGCTGGGCATGGAGGTGACGGTCCGGCGCTTCGACCAGGAGTACACCTTCGACGGCTGCGACCTGGTCGTGCTCGGGCCCGGCCCCGGTGATCCGCGCGACACCGGGCATCCGAAGATCGCGCATCTGCACGGCGCGGCCCGGGAACTGCTGGCGCGGGGCGTCCCGTTCCTGGCGGTGTGTCTGAGCCATCAGGTGCTCAGCACGATCCTCGGTCTCGACCTGGTGCGCAGGGAGCGGCCCAACCAGGGTGTGCAGCGGAAGATCGATCTGTTCGGGCGGCCCGAGCAGGTCGGCTTCTACAACACGTTCGCCGCCCGCAGCACCACCGAGACCGTGCGGCCCGAGCTCGTCGGCGCACCGGTCGGCGTGAGCCGGGACGCGGTCACCGGTGAGGTGCACGGGCTGCGCGGACCGGGCTTCCGCTCGGTGCAGTTCCATCCCGAGTCGATCCTGACCGAGGACGGCGTGCGGATCGTGCGCGATCTGCTCGCCCCCCTGACGGCCGACTGATCCAGGGCAACCCCGCCCCGGTCGGCCTGCCGGTCCGGCACCATCCCCCGCTGCCGGACCGGCACTCTCGGTGCGCCGCGGGCGCGGTGTTCCCCCTCCCCGGAACATCCGCCCGCGGCCGCCGCACCCCCCACGCACTCACACCCCCACACTCCCACGCATTCCCGCGCATCTTCGGACAACAGACCTGACACAGGCGGGTGTTCACCGCCGAGGAGGACAGCCATGCATGCCGTAGTCGTCTGGTGGGAACTCGCCGGCACCGGTCGCACCATCGCCGATCTGCGCGACTTCCTCAGGGACGAGGCCGTGGACCGGTTCGCGGCCGTGCCCGGACTGGTGCTCAAGACGTGGATCTCCGACGAGGCGACCCAGCGCTGGGGAGCGGTCTTCCTGTGGGAGTCCGCGGCGGCCGCCGCCCAGCCGATCCCCACCCGCGCCGCCGAGATCATCGGCGCTCCGCCCGGCCACCGCCACGCCTTCGACGTGGAGGCCACCGTCCAGGGAGTGCACACCCTGGACTCGCTCTCAGGACACGGTCTTGCCTTCGCGTCCTGAGAGCCGCCCGGCCGCCGTGCTGATCGGCGCGCCCGGCGCGGGGAAGACCACGGTGGGCCGGCTGCTCGCCGCTCTGCTGGGCACCGGCTTCCGGGACACGGACGCCGATCTGGAGGCGGCCTCGGGCACCTCGATCGCCGACATCCTGAACGGCGCGGGCGAGGCCCACTTCCGGCTGCTGGAACGGGCGGCGGTGCACCGCGCGCTGGCCCGGCACGACGGTGTGGTCGCGCTGGGCGGCGGGGCGGTCCTGGACACGTCCGTGCAGCAGGCGCTGCGCTCGCACACCGTCGTCCATCTCGCCGTACCGCTGGAGCAGTTGCTCCGACGCGTCGGGAACGCGGCGAGCCGGCCGCTGCTCGCGGACGATCCGCGCGGCCGGCTCGCCACCGCTCTCGGCGTACGCACCCCGATCTACCGCAGGCTCGCCCGCCACACCGTGGCCGTGGCGGCCGGCGAGCGCCCCGGCGAGGTCGCCGGACGGATCGCCACCCTGCTGTCAGGTCGGTCCCCGCAGCGGTCCGTACGACATCCCCTACGTGAGTCCCAGCGAGCGAAGGAGTCCGCGTGAGCGTCACCCTTGAAGCGACCGTGCCCGCCGCCACCGAGGCGCTCCGCGGGCCCGTACGCGTCCGGGCCGGTGGTGAGCGGCCGTACGACGTGCTGATCGGCGCGGACGCCGCCGCCGTGCTGCCGGAGCTGGTCCCGGACACGGCGCGGACGGTCGCCCTCGTCCACGACGAGGCCCTGAGCTGCCAGGTGCGGTCGGTCCGTGCGGCGCTGGAGGCCACCGGCCGCCGGGTCGCCGTGCTGCAGATCCCGCGGGGCGAGGCGGCCAAGCAGATCGGCGTGCTGGCCGGTGTGTGGTCGAGGTTCGCGGCCGCGGGCATCACCCGTACCGACGCCGTGGTCGGTTTCGGCGGCGGCGCGACCTGCGACCTCGCCGGGTTCGCGGCGGCGACCTGGCTGCGCGGGGTGGCGCTGCTCCTGGTGCCCACGACGCTGCTCGCCATGGCCGACGCGGCCGTCGGCGGCGGCACCGGGATCAATGTGCCCGAGGGCAGGAACCTGGTCGGCGCCTGCCATCCGCCGGCCGGGGTGGTCTGCGATCCGGCGCTGCTCGCGACGGTGGGCGACGAAGGGCACCTCGGGGGTCTCGCCGAGGTGCTCAAGGCCGGGTTCGTCGCGGACCCGGCCGTTCTCGATCTCGTCGCCGCCGATCCGGTGCGGGCGGCGCGAGCCGGTGACCCGCTGGTCACCGAGCTGATCGAGCGCGCCGTACGGGTGAAGGCCGACGCGGTGGCCGAAGAGCGCGCATGGTCCCTCGAGTACGGGCACGCCCTGGGGCGTGCGATCGAGCGGGTGGAGCGCCATCGCGCCCGGCCGGGGCACGCGGTCGCCGTCGGCATGGTGTTCGCCGCCGAACTGGCCCGGCTGACCGGCTCGCTCGACGACGCCGCCGTGGACCGGCACCGCGGGCTGCTCCGTGCGATCGGGCTGCCGACCTCGTACCCGCTCGACGCCTGGGGCGCGCTGCGTGACGCCCTGCGGACGGGGCCCGGGGACGCGGAGCCGCGGTTCGTCGTCCTCGACGGGATCGGCCGGCCCGCGGTGCTCGACGACCCGTCGTCCGAGCTGTTGGACGCGGCCTACCGCCGGACCGGCTCCTGACCGTCGGATACAGCACGACCGGTACGGGTTGAGGCCGATACAGACACGCGGTGAAAAACGACTGACAAAAAACCGACCGTCTTCCTTGTTTGCAGGCCCCTGGCGAGAGGGCCCACAGGGACCCTCCCTGGGGCCCGCACCTGCGATTTCGCCCCGGTGGACCACACAACCCGCTGCATATGCCACAGATCCGTCACCGGGACCTGACGGAGTGTCGTTGGCCTGTTTCGGTTAAAAACCGACTGCGTGGTTTGGTATGGTCGTTGAGTTGGCCAGGTCATCGACTCCCCGGCGTGCCCGGAAGGAGCGGCGGACCGGTCGCATCCAGGGGAAGGGGACCCTGTGGAAGGCACCAAGGACAGGGAAGGACGACCGGACATCGCCTGGGGCGATGTCGCCGACGACTTCGTGACGGAGTTCTCGAAGCGCATGCTCACGTCACTGCCCCGGCGCGATCAGCGGGAGCGTGGCGAGTGGTACATCTCCGGGCTGCTCTCGATCCCCGGACGCAAGTCCATGCGGTCGATCGCCTCGGTGATCGGCGGCGGCGCGGCCGAACAGCGGCTGCACCACTTCATCAGCAAGTCGTCCTGGGACTGGCTGCCGGTACGCAGGGCCCTGGCCGGCCACCTGGACCGGACGCTGCTGCCCCACGCCTGGGTGGTGCGGCCGATGTTCGTCGTCAAGACGGGCGAACACACGGTGGGGGTCGAGGAGTCCTTCGTCCCCCAGCTGGGCCGGGTCGTCAACAGCCAGAAGTCGTACAGCGTCTGGCTGGCCAACGAGGAGCAGAGCGCACCCATCAACTGGCGGCTTGTCCTGCCCAACGACTGGCTGCAGGACAAGGAGCGGCGCAAGCGCGCGGAGATACCGGACGGCGAGGGCGAGTCCGACCCCGGCGCCGTCGCCCTCCACACGGCCCTGGAGCCGCTGCGCGCCTGGGGCCTGCGCTGCCGACCCGTGGTGATGGACGTCCGTGATCACGACGCGGGCGAGTTCGCACGGAACTTCGCCCGCAAGGGCATCCCGTTCGTGCTGCGCATCGGCGCGACGACGCTGCTGCTGCCGAACGAGACGCTGTCCACGGGACACGGCGACCGGCTGCTGCAGGCCCAGCAGTTGATCGAGTGGGTGAAGAAGGCGTCCCGCCAGGTGGGCTGGATCGACCCGCACGGCTCGATCAACCGCTCGGCGCTCGTGACCGGCACCAAGGTCACCCTGCCCGGGCCGGGCGGAGGGCTGCCGCTGCAGTTGGCGGGCGCCTGGTCGGGCTGGGAGCGGCAGCCGGGAGAGCTGTGGCTGACCAACCTGACCGACGCGCCGCCGGCCGTGCTGCTGCGGCTCGGGAGGCTGACCGAACGGGTCGAGCACGACTTCGGGCAGATCGGCACCCGGGTCGGCGTACGGGACTTCGAGGGCCGTACGTTCGGCGGCTGGCATCGCCACGTCACGCTCAGCTCCGTGGCGCACGCGATCGTGACGATCTCGGCCGCGCGCCGGCAGGGTGAGCGCGGCGAACGGAGCCTGATCCGCACGGCGTAGCGCACGCCCGGCCGGTCCCGCCCCTCGTGGGAGTCCCGTAGTGGGAGTCCCGTCGTGGGAGTCCCCTAGGGAAGGTCCCGCCGTGGAGGTTCCCCGCCCCGTACGCCTGCGGGCACGGGAGGCGTCCCGGGCGACGTGCGGCGGAGAGGGGCGTGCGACGCCGGCGGGCCGGGGCGGGCAGGCCCCGGGTCCGCCGCGTCCCCCGCGCGGAGGACCGCTGTGCCCGGTACGGCTGTGGACCCCGCCGGAGTCGCCGGCCTGCCGCGTCACGCCGCCCGGCGGTCGAGCTCCGCCGTCATCGCCCGGCGCATCGCCTCCATGGGCAGGTCCGAGCGGCCGGTCATCAACTCGACCTGCGCCGCGGCCTGATGCAGCAGCATCGCGTGGCCGCCGACCGCCCGGGCGCCGCTGAAGCGGGCCGCCCTGGCGAGCCTCGTCGGCCAGTTCGTGAACGCGACGTCGAAGATGTCGGCCCCGCCGCGCGCGATCGCCGCGGCGTACGGATCGGCCGCGCCGGCGGGCAGCGTCGAGACGACGAGGCCCGCGCCGCTCAGCGCGTCGGGCAGTTCGTCGAAGGTGAAGTAGCGCACGGCTACGCCGAGCCTGGTCGCGGCCGCGCACACCTGGCCGCCGCGGATCCTTTCCCGTACGACGACCGGGATCTCGATCTGTCCCAGCTCCTTCAGCGCCGCCAGCGCCGAGCACGCGGTGGCGCCGCCGCCGAGGATCACCGCGTCGGGCCGGCTCGCGGCCAGACCCTCCTCGCGCAGTGCCGTGACGATGCCGCGGACGTCGGTGTTGTGGCCGTACCGTCGGCCGTGGCGCAGCACGACCGTGTCCGCCCCGCCGACGTCCAGCGCCAGCGGGGTCACCTCGTCGACGAGCGGCAGGACCCCGCGCTTCAGCGGCACGGTCAGGGACAGCCCCGCCCAGGAGTCGTCGAGCGAGTCCAGCAGCTCGGGCAGCCGCTCCTCGTCGCATTCGAGGGCCGTGTAGGACCAGTCCAGTCCGAGGGCGGCGTGCGCGGCGCGGTGCAGGACGGGTGAGAGGGAGTGCGCGACGGGGGTTCCCAGAACCGCGGCGTGCTGCCGCCGTCGGTGTCCGGGACGGGTGCGCTGCCGGGGGGAGGGGAGAGCGGTTCTCATATGAATGCTCCTTGTCGGATCGGCCGAGGGGAAGACGACGACGATCACGGAGTGCAACGGACGGCCGCCACGGGATGCACCCGGGGTCAGGGGTGCGCGACCGCTCCGGGGGAGGGAGAGAGCGTGGCCACGCGGATTTCCGGCTTCCGCTATCTGACTCAGCGTGACGGAAGATGCGTGACGGGGGCACCCACCGCCGGATACTTCGTCAGAAGGCGAGCCCCGCCCGGCCCGGGCGTCCTGACGAAGTCGCCCCGCGTTCTGGCCGCGTGCGGCCGGTCGGCGGCAGTGTGCCGGGCACCGCGGGAGCGCCACTCGGCCTGCCCCGACGGGCCGTCACACGTGACGAAATCACCCCGCGTCGTTTGAGGGCCGGGCGGCCGCCGCGGGATGGTCGGTGCGGTTCTTCAGCCGTCCACGCCCCGCACACCCGATCAAGGAGCGCACCACCGTGACGAACGTCGCCGTCATTTACTACTCGTCCACCGGTAACGTCCACCAGCTGGCCCTGGCCGCCGCCGAGTCGGCGGAGAAGGCGGGCGCCGAGGTCCGGCTGCGTCAGGTGGCCGAGCTGGCGCCGGAGGCCGCCATCGCCTCCAACGCGGCCTGGGCCGCCCACCGCGAGGCCGCCAAGGACGTGGCCGTCGCGAGCCTGGCCGACCTGGAGTGGGCCGATGTGATCCTCTTCGGCACGCCCACCCGGTACGGCCTGCCGGCCGCCCAGCTCAAGCAGTTCATCGACACCACCGGTGGCATCTGGGCCCAGGGCAAGCTGGTCAACAAGGTCGTCTCGTCCTTCGTCTCGACCTCGCAGACCCACGGCGGCCAGGAGAGCACCCTCCTGGCGCTGAACAACACCTTCTACCACTGGGGCGCGATCATCGTCGCTCCCGGCTACGCCGACCCGATCCAGTTCGACGTCAAGAACGGCAACCCGTACGGCGCCAGCCACGTCGGCTACAACGGCGAGGTCCCCGGCCCGGAGAACCTGGCCGCGATCGCGTTCCAGGCACGCCGTGCCGTGGAGATCGGGACCGCGCTGAAGCGCGGGCTCGAGGCCACGGCCTGATCCGCCGCGGTCACCTCCGTCCACCGCGGTTACGCGATGAGCGACACGACGACGGTACGGGCGTTTCCGGACCGGCCGGGCGCCGGCGGAGCCGCCCGGCCGGGTCCGGCCGACGATCCATGGACGCGCCGCCGCGCGTCCTGACCCGACTCCCCCCGACTCCCCCGGCTGCACGGCCCGATGCGTGACCGCGGGGGTGGCGCCGCACAACCACACGCTCACCCCCACTCGCACGCGCTCCGCCTCCCCCCGTTACGACGACACAGGGAGCCAGTCTCGTGAAACGCGCCATGTTCCTCCTGCCGGTGGCGCTGACGGCCGCTCTCGCCGCCGCCCTCATGCCGGCCGCCCCGGGCTCGCCGTCCCTCGGCTATGCGGCCCCGGTCTCCGCGGCCCACCCCGTCGCGACCGACAGCCGCGCCAGGACCACCTGGGACGACTTCAGCGGCGGCTTCGACCACACCGGCGACGACGCCAAGTGGGCGCTGACGCCGCTCGGTCCGTTCCCGAACGGCGACGGAAAGGCCTCCACCTCGTCGGCGGGCCTGCGGGTCGTGCCCACCGGCACCAATCCGAGGACCGGAGCGCCCGCGTTCGCCTACACCACGGGCAAGGAGTCCGACGGCGGCGACGGCGGGCTCGACCACGTCAAGTGGTACGCCCTCGCCAACCACCGGGCGTCCTCCGGAGTGCTGGGCTTCGACGCCGACCCCGGCTCGGTGCTGACCTTCGACTCCACCTTCAGCGCCCGCACGTACGGCACCGGACAGCATCCGTTCGGCGACGCGGTGGCCGACCCGCGCAACGATCTGCGGCTGGCGTCCGGCGCGATGACCACCATCGACCAGGAGTCGAACATGGTCTTCGACTTCTTCGTCACCAACGAGTGGGTCTACGCCTTCTACGAGCGGCTGCCCACTCCCGGCGCCGACCACGTGGCCTTCTCCTACGCCCTCCCGGTCGAGCGGCGTTCCCACCCCGGCCAGGTCAACGACCTCGCCATCTCCTACGACCGGTCCGCCGGCACGGTGGTGTGGAAGGTGGACGGCCGCGAGGTGTACAAGGTCGACAAGATCGGCTTCCGGCCCAAGGACCGCACCCATCTCATCATCGACCTCGGCGGACGCGAGGAACTGGTCGCGCCGCGCCAGCTCGCCCCGGGGTTCGGCATGTTCGTCCTGCTCGACGCGGACGCCCCGCACCTGGGCACGGACCGGGACGGGGGTCCGCGCGCCGACGGCGCGCTGGTGAAGCTCACCGACACCACCTCGTACTACGACCCGGATGCCGGCGCCCCGGTGCCGCAGACCTTCGTCGACCCGGACAGCCGGCCGGGCAACCGGCTCTGGGGCCAGGGCGCACGGCTGGACGTGCGGCAGCTGAGCATCACCGGCGCCCGGTACTGACACACCTTCAGCCCCGCATTTCCTTTCCGCCGGAATCCGGTCCGCCGGAAAGGAAATGCGGGGCTTTTCCATGTCCGCGGCCGGCCGCGGGCACTTGACGTCAGCTGACGAAGTAGCCCTACCCGCATTGATGCATGGCCACGGCGCGGCGCAGAGTGAGGGAGATTCCAGGGGCGATTCCGGCGTCTTGCACATCGTGAGCACCCCGTACGTCGCGACTGTCGCGAGGATTCGTGACGTTGCATCTCCGTGAATTGCCGCGCGGTAATCCATTGGTGGACGCCTGTTTCTCCGGTCCCCAGCTCGCTACAGGAGAATCCTGATGACTGCACGATTCACCGGCAAGGTCGCACTCGTCACCGGAGGGGGTTCCGGTACCGGCAGAGCGACCGCGCTGGCCTTCGCCAAGGAGGGCGCCACCGTGGTGGTCGCCGGGCGGGAGCCCCGGGACCTGCGGGACACCGTCGCCCTGATCGAGAAGGAGGGCGGCACCGCCGACGCCATCATGGCCGACGTGACGCACGGAATGGACGTCATCCGGCTGATGAAGTCGACGGTGGAACGCCACGGCGGACTGCACATCGCCTTCAACGACGCCACCTGGATAGGAAAGCCGCACCGGCTCGCGGAGACCTGCGAAGCCGTATGGGGCGAAATACTTTCCAGCAATCTCACCGGCGTGTGGCTGCTGATGAAACACGAGATCGCCCATATGCGGGAGAACGGCGGCGGCGTGATCGTGAATCACTCCACCAATGTCAGCATCAACGGCCGCAAGGTCGGATTCGGCGCCTACGCGGCCGCCAAGGCCGCGCTGTCCACCCTCACCAGGACCGCCGCCCAGGAGCACGTCGGCGACGGCATCCGCATCAACGCGATCAGTCCCGGTGACGTGGAGGCCACGGACGGCCGCGCCGACTGGGAGGAGCACGTGCGCACCGCGGCGCCGGCCGGCCGGATCGCCGGTATCGAGGAGGTCGCCGACACGGTCGTGTGGCTCTGCGGTCCGGAGTCCAAGTTCGTCGTCGGCCACGACCTCGTGCTGGACGGCGGGGTGACCCTCTGATGTCCGGGATACGTGCCCGAGTGGCCCGTGTCCCGGGGTCGAAGAGCATCACCAACCGGGCCCTGCTGCTGGCCGCCGCGGCCGACGGGACCAGCGAGCTCGTCGCCCCGCTGGTCAGCGACGACACCGTCGCCTTCCGCGAGGCGCTCACCGACCTCGGCGTGGACGTCGAGGCGGGCGAGGACCGCTGGACGGTCACCGGGCTCGGCCGGGCGCCGCGGACCGGGGCGTCCGTCCGGTGCGCCGACGCCGGCACCGCGGCACGCTTCCTGCCGGTCCTCGCGGCCGCCGGCGAGGGCGAGTTCACTTTCGACGGCTCCGACCAGCTCAGGGCGCGTCCGCTCGGTCCGCTGGTCCGCGCGCTGGACCGGCTCGGCGCGGGCGTCGAGGCGGCCGCCGGCGGCGGCCTGCCGCTGCGCATCACCGCGCGCGGGCTGTCCGGCGGCGAGCTGACGCTCGACTCGTCGGTCAGCAGCCAGTACCTGACCGGGCTGCTGCTGTCCGCGCCGCTGATGCGCGAGCCGCTGACCGTCGCCGCCCGGGGGCTGGTCAGCCGCCCGTACATCGACATGACCACCGCCCTGATGCGCCACTTCGGCGCCGAGGTCACGCGCGACACCGAGGGGCGGCTGCGGGTGGAGCGCGGGGGCTACACCGGCAGCCGGCTGCGGATCGAGCCGGACGCGTCGACCGCCTCGTACGTCTTCGCCGCCGCGGCCGTCACGGGAACCACCGTCACCGTGCCGCACCTGGGCAAGGACAGCCTCCAGGGCGACCTGCGCTTCGCCGAGGTGCTGGCGCGCACCGGCGCCCGGGTCGAGACCGGCCCGGACGCCACCACCGTCACCGGCACCGGACCGCTGCGCGGCGGATTCGACGTCGACATGGGCGACATCTCGGACACCTTCATGACCCTGGCCGCCGTCGCGCCCCTCGCCGACGGCCCCGTCACCATCCGCGGCATCCGGCACGCGCGGTTCAAGGAGTCCGACCGGATCACCGCGGTCGCGGAGAACCTGCGCGCGGGCGGCGTCGGGGTCGAGGAGGAAGAGGACCGCATCACCGTCCGTCCCGGACCGATGGCGCCCACCCGGATCGCCTGCCACCGCGACCATCGCATCGCCATGGCCTTCTCCGTCCTCGGACTGCGGGCCCCCGGCATCACCCTCGACGACCCCGGCTGTGTCACCAAGACCTTCCCCGGTTTCCACGAGGAGCTGTCGAGGCTCTTCGGTCCTCAGGCGCACTGAGGCGGAGCACGGCACCCGACCGACGAGCAGCAGCAGACACACGACAGCGAGAAGAGAGAGCGAGATGGCGGACATCATCATTGCCGGCGGTGGGATCGGCGGGCTCGCGGCAGCCCTCAGCATCTCCCGGCGCGGCCACCGGGTCGTCGTGCTCGAGGCCCGCGACACCTTCACCGAGCTCGGCGCGGGCATCCAGCTCGGCCCGAACGCCTTCCAGGCCCTGGACCGGCTCGGCGTCGGCGACGCCGTTCGCGCCCGTGCCGTGCACATCGACGAACTGCGCTTCATGGACGGCACCACCGGCGAGAAGGTCGCCGCGATGCCGCTCACCGGCGAGTACCGCCGCCGCTTCGGCAACCCGTACGCGGTCGTCCACCGGATCGACCTGTACGCGCCGCTGCTGGAGGCCTGCCGCGCCACCGACGCGATCGAGCTGCGCACCGAGGCGAACGTGGAGGGCTACGAGCAGCGGCCCGGTTCGGTGACCGCGCGCCTCACCTCCGGCGAGCGGGTCACCGGCGCGGCGCTGATCGGCGCCGACGGCATCAACTCGTTCGTCCGCAAGCAGCTCGTCGGCGACGGCTTCCCCCGGGTCTCCGGGCACACCATCTACCGCTCGGTGATCCCGATGGAGCAGGTGCCCGAGGAGCTGCGCTGGAACACGGTCACGCTGTGGGCCGGACCCAAGTGGCACTTCGTCCACTACCCCATCGGCGAGGGGAAGTTCCTCAATCTGGCGGCGACCCGCGACGACGGCGCCACCGAGGCCGTGCTCGGCGCCCCGGTCACCAAGGAGCACGTGCTCGGCGAGTTCCCGGAGCTGGGCGAGACCGCGCGCCGGCTGCTCGACCTCGGCGAGGAGTGGCGCACCTGGGTCCTGTGCGACCGCGACCCGGTGACCGACTGGGCCGACGGCCGGGTCGTCCTGATCGGCGACGCGGCCCATCCGATGCTGCAGTACGCGGCCCAGGGCGCCTGCCAGGCGGTCGAGGACGCGGTCGTGCTCGGTGAGCTGATCGGCACGGACGAGGCCGGCTTCGAGGTGAGCTTCCAGAAGTTCAACGCCGAACGCCGCGAGCGCACCGCCGCGACCCAGCTCGTCGCCCGTGAGATGGGCAGGCTGCTGTACCACCCGGCGGGCGCGGCCGCGAAGGAGCGCAACGCGATGCTGGCCTCCCTCAGCGCCGACGACATGTACGACAAGGTGGCCTGGCTGCACGGCAGCAAGGTCGGCGTCGCCGGCCACACCGCGCCGCCCGTGCCCGCCGGTCTGGTCTGACCGTGGGCACCCTGCGCTGGCTCACCGCGGGTGAGTCGCACGGTCCCGCGCTCGTGGCGACCCTGGAGGGGCTGCCCGCCGGCGTTCCCGTCACCACCGCCGCGGTGGCGGACGCGCTGGCGCGGCGGCGCCTCGGACACGGCCGCGGCGCGCGGATGACGTTCGAGCGGGACGAGGTCACGTTCCTCGGCGGCGTACGGCACGGCCTGACCCAGGGCGGGCCGGTCGCCGTCATGGTCGGCAACACCGAGTGGCCCAAGTGGGAGCAGGTGATGTCGGCCGACCCGGTCGATCCACAGGTCCTGGCCGGGCTCGCCCGCAACGCGCCGCTGACCCGGCCGCGCCCCGGCCACGCCGACCTGGCCGGGATGCAGAAGTACGGCTTCGACGACGCGCGGCCGGTGCTGGAGCGGGCGAGCGCCCGGGAGACGGCGGCCCGGGTCGCGCTGGGCGCCGTCGCCCGCGCGTATCTGAGGGAGACGGCCGGCATCGAGATCCTCTCGCACGTCGTCGAGCTGGGCGGGGCCCGGACTCCGTCCGGGGTGCTGCCGGTCCCCGGCGACGTGGAGCGGCTGGACGGTGACCCGGTGCGCTGCCTGGACGCCGACGGCAGCAGGGCGATGGTCGCCGCGATCGACCAGGCCCACCGGGACGGCGACACGCTCGGCGGGGTCGTCGAGGTCCTGGCGTACGGCGTGCCGGTCGGACTCGGCTCCTACGTGCACTGGGACCGCAGGCTGGACGCCCGGCTGGCCGCCGCGCTGATGGGCGTCCAGGCGATCAAGGGCGTCGAGGTCGGCGACGGCTTCGAGCTGGCCCGGGTGCCCGGCTCAAAGGCGCACGACGAGATCGTGCCCACCGAGCAGGGCGTACGGCGTACCTCCGGCCGTTCCGGCGGCACCGAGGGCGGGCTGAGCACGGGCGAGACGCTGCGGGTGCGGGCGGCGATGAAGCCGATCGCGACCGTGCCGAAGGCCCTCGCGACCTTCGACGTCTGCACCGGGCTGCCGGCCCGGGCGCACCACCAGCGGTCCGACGTGTGCGCGGTGCCGGCGGCCGGGATCGTCGCGGAGGCGATGGTCGCGCTGGTGCTCGCCGACGCGGTCGCCGAGAAGTTCGGCGGCGACAGCGTCACCGAGACCCGCCGCAACGTCACGTCCTACCTGGAAGCCCTGACCGTCCGCTGAGCGGCGGGGCTTCGACGACACAAGGCCGAGGGAAGGCTCCGATGAGACACGAAGACCTGTACATAGCCGGTGTCGGCTCCTGGTACCCCAAGCCGGTCACCGCGGACGAGGCCATCGAGGCCGGGCTGTGGGACGAGGCCGGGCGGCGGCGCACCGGCCAGGTGAGCGCCACGGTCGCCGGTGACGACGACACCCAGCCCGGGATGGCCGTGCGGGCGGGCAAGCTGGCCGTCCGTCAGTCCGGGCACGCCCAGAGCGACTTCGGGGTGCTGCTGCACGCGGCGGTCGGGTTCAACGGCCTCGACGGCTGGAACATCGCCTCGCATCTCCAGCACGAGATCCTCGCCGGCCACGGGCTGTCCACGGAGGTCCGGCAGCAGTCCAACGGCGCGATGGCCGCCATCGAGCTGGCGGCGGCCTATCTCGCCGCGGGCACCGACCGCCCGGCCGCGCTCATCACCGCCTCCGACCGTTTCGTCCTGCCGGTCTGGGACCGCTGGCGCGCCTACGCCGGCCTGGTCCTCGGCGACGGCGCGAGCGCCGCCGTGCTCTCTCGGCGGTCGGGTTTCGCCCGGGTGCTGTCGGTCGTCACGAACAGCCGGCCGGAACTGGAGCGCGCCCAGCGCGCGGACCTGCCGTTCAAGCCGTACGCGGACCCGCACGACACCGACCTGTACCCGATCAGCCTGATCCGCCGTATGCAGGACTACGCGAAGGCCAGCGGCAGGGGGATGTCGGGAGTGTTCCGGCGGATGAACGAGGCGCTGGTCGAGACCGTCGGCACGGCCGCCGAGGAGGCGGGGACGCGGCTGGAGGACGTCGACCACCTGATCTTCCCCAACTTCGGCCGGCAGATGATGCGGCAGGAGGTCCTCGATCCGCTCGGCATCGGCAACGAACGCACGCCCTGGCAGTGGGTGGCGGAGGTCGGGCACGCCGGCGCGACCGACCAGTTCGGCGCGCTGGACCACCTCGGCCGCGCGGGTCTGCTCGTCCCCGGCCAGCGGGTGATGCTGACCGGCATCGGCCTCGGCTTCAACTGGACGACCGCGGTGATCGAGATCCTGCGGCCGCCGGCGACCGTCGAGTCCGCCCTCTGACGGGCCGGCGGCGCCCGATGACCGCGCCCCGGGGCGTCGCCCCTGCGCTCCGGGGCGCGACCTGACGCAGTACGGGCCGGGTCTGTGCGACGGCGGGCGCCGCGGAGGAATCTGTTCGCCGTGAAGAAGATGACGGAGGACGAGAGGCGGGCGTTCCTGTCCGCAGGCACCCGTACCGCGAAACTGGCCACCGTACGGGCCGACGGGCGCGCGCATGTCGCCCCGGTCTGGTTCGTGCTCGACGGGGACGACGTCCTGTTCAACACCGGGAAGACGTCCGTCAAGGGCCGCAATCTGGCGCGCGACCCGCGCGCCACGATCTGCGTCGACGACGACCTGTCCCCGTACGCCTTCGTCCTCGTCGAGGGGGAGGCGACGATCTCGGAGGAGCCCGCCGAACTGCGGCACTGGGCCGCCAGGATCGGCGGCCGCTACATGGGCGAGGACCGCGCCGAGGAGTTCGGCGAACGCAACGGAGTCCCGGGCGAGCTGCTCGTGCGCCTGCGCCCCACCAGGATCGTCGCCGCCGGCGGCATCGCGGAGTGAGCCCGGGCACAGAGGGGATGAACAGCATGCAGTTCGGCATATTCAGCATCGGTGACGTGGGCAGGGACCCGAACACCGGCCGCACCCCGAGCGAGCACGAACGTCTCAAGGCGATGGTCACGCTCGCCGAGAAGGCCGAGGAGATCGGCCTGGACGTCTTCGCCACCGGGGAGCACCACAACCCGCCGTTCGTGCCGTCGTCACCGACGACCCTGCTCGGCCACATCGCCGCGCGCACGGAGCGGATCATTCTGTCGACGGCGACCACGCTGATCACCACCAACGACCCGGTGAAGATCGCCGAGGACTTCTCGGTGCTCCAGCACCTCGCCGACGGCCGGGTCGACCTCATGATGGGCCGCGGCAACACGGCTCCGGTGTATCCCTGGTTCGGCCAGGACATCCGCCAGGGCATCCCGCTCGCGGTCGAGAACTACGCGCTGCTGCACCGGCTGTGGCGCGAGGACGTCGTCGACTGGGACGGCCGTTTCCGCACGCCGCTGCGCGGCTTCACCGCCACGCCGCGGCCGCTGGACGGCGTCCCGCCGTTCGTGTGGCACGGCTCGATCCGCTCCCCGGAGATCGCCGAACAGGCCGCGTACTACGGCGACGGCTTCTTCGCGAACCACATCTTCTGGCCCAAGGAGCACTTCGTCCGGCTGGTCGGTCTGTATCGCGAGCGGTACGCGTTCTACGGGCACGGCACGCCGGAGCAGGCGGTCGTCGGGCTCGGCGGCCAGTTCTTCATGCGGCGGAACTCCCAGGACGCGGTCCGCGAGTACCGGCCGTACTTCGACAACACGGCCCTGTACGGCGGCGCGCCCATGGAGGAGTTCATGGAGCGGACGCCGCTCACCGTGGGCTCTCCGCAGGAGGTCATCGACAAGACGCTGACCTTCCGGGAGACGTTCGGCGACTACCAGCGGCAGCTGTTCATCGTCGACGCCAGCGCGGTGCCGCTGAAGGTCGCGCTGGAGCAGCTCGACATGTTCGGCGAGGAGGTGCTGCCGGTGCTGCGCAAGGAGTTCGCGTCCGGCCGTCCCGCCGACGTACCCGCCGGCCCGACCCACGCGGAGCGCGTGGCGCGCAGGGACCGGGAGCACGCCGGCCGCTGAACCGGAAGGGGCCTGCCGACGGCAGGCCCCTTCCGCTTCTTCGTCGCCCGGCGCTACGCCTGGAGCGTGTCCAGCTCCAGCAGGTCCTGCCCGGTCAGCCGCAGCGCGGCCGCCGCGATGTTCTGCTCCAGGTGGCCGATCGACGAAGTGCCCGGGATGCAGACGAGGTTGGGGCTGCGGTCCAGCAGCCAGGCCAGCGCCACCTGGTGGGGCGTGGCGCCGTGCCGCTCGGCGACGCTCTCCAGCGGCCCGCCGGTCAGCGGCACCGCCATCGGCACCTTGGCGTCCTGACCGGGCACCTTCTCCGCGCGCAGCAGCGTGTACGTCCCGAGCGGGAAGAACGGCATGTACGCGATGCCGTCGGCAGCACACTCCTTGAGCAGCGCCTCGTCGTCCCTGCGGACGACGTTGTACTCGTTCTGGACGCAGACGACCGGCGCGATGGCGCGGGCCTCCGCGAGCTGCGCGGGGCTGACGTTGCTGACGCCCAGATGACGGATCAGCCCCTGCTCGCGCAGCTCGGCCAGGGCCGTGAACGGCTCCTCGATCGAGTCCTGCGGCGAGAGCCCGCCGGTGCCCTCGGCGACGATCCGGAGGTTGACGACGTCGAGCCGCTCGATGCCCAGGTGCCTCAGGTTCGAGTGCACCGCGTCCCGCAGCTCCGCGGGGGACAGCGCGGCCGGCCAGACCTTGTCCGGGGTGCGCCGCGCACCGACCTTGGTGACGATGACGAGGTCGTCGGCGTACGGGTGCAGCGCCCGGCGGATCAGCTCGTTGACCACGTGGGGGCCGTAGTAGTCGCTGGTGTCGATGTGGTTGACGCCGAGCTCCAGGGCGCGCCGCAGGACGGCGACGGCCGCGTCGGGGTCGCGCGGCGGCCCCCACACCCCGGGGCCGGCGAGCTGCATGGCGCCGTACCCCATCCGACGGACCGAAAGGTCTCCGCCGAGGAGGTAGTCACCGGCGGCATCCGCGCGCACAGCGGTATCCGAACCGACTGTGTAATCCATTCCGTTTCTCCTTGCAGTTGTGGGGACGGCAGCGGAGCAAGGGGAATTGAACTGCGTCGGACGCCCGGTGAAAAGTACGGGCCGGACGACTGTGTCACGTTCCGTTTCCGCGACGCCGCATGATGCGCCCGAGAAATACGGAGATGACCGGGGCCGCGACGACGACCACACCCGCGCCGACGGCGGGTTCGAGCCGTACTCCGGAAAAGCCCGGCCCGCCTTCCGAATGCGCCGGCCGGACCGCCGCCCCGCCGGGCGGCGGTCACCCGGGCCGACGGGCCCTGGCCGTGTCAGCCCGTTCCGGCGCCCGTCCGGCCGATCCGCGGCGGGCCGCTTCGTCAGGTCGGCGCCGCGCATCTGACGAAGTCGCGGCGCAGCGTGCGTTCCGGCGGGGCGGGGCGGACAGACTGCCTGTGCCGCGCTTCGGCCGGCGGTGGTTCTCCCCGGCCTTCCGGCACGGCCCGGACTCGAGGAATGAGGACCCCTGATGAACCCCTTGGCCGATACCCCGATCATGTCCGACGACGCGCTCTCCCCCGACGCTTTGTTCTCGTCCGACGCGTCGACCGTGACCGTGTGGTCGGACATCGGCTGCCCGTGGGCGACGCTGGCGCTGCACACGCTGCACGCGGCCGCCGAGCGGCGCGGTGTGCGGCTCGTCGTCGACCACCGGGTCTTCCCGCTGGAGCTGTTCAACAACCAGTCCACCCCGAAGCCGATCATCGACGCCGAAGTCGTGGCGATCGGCGCCAAGGAGCCCGCGCTGGGCTGGCGGCTGTGGTCGGCGCCGGAGTACACGTACCCGGGGACGATCCTTCCGGCGATGGAGGCCGTCCAGGCGGCGAAGGCCGCCGAGGTCGGCGGGCTGCCCGCGTCCGACCAGCTCGACACCGCCCTGCGGCACGCGTTCTACGCCCAGAACCGCTGCATCAGCACCCCGTCCGAGATCCTGGCGGTCGCCGCCGAGTGCCCGCTGGTCGACGAGAAGGCGCTGGCGGCGGCCATCGAGCGGGGCGAGGGACGGGCCGCGCTGTACCGGGACTTCGCCGTGGCCGGCGGCCCCCGGGTCCAGGGCAGCCCGCATCTGTTCACCGCGGCCGGCGTCGACGTGCACAACCCCGGCGCCGACTTCCGCTGGACCGCGAACCCCCAGGAGGGCGGCTTCCCGGACTTCCACGCGTACTCCGCCGACTGGGCCGAGGGCGTCCTCGACTCCGTCACCGCCGCTCCGGCGGAGGGCTGACGCACCGGCCGACGGGCCGCCCGTGAACAGCCGCGTACGAGCAGCCGCATGCGGGCGGCGGCGAAATGGACGGCGGCATACGGGCGGTCGCATCGGCCGGCTTACCACTTGACAGAGTAAATTGACGGCCTTTGCCGGGCCGATGCGCGGGCATTTCAATGCTGGGACAAGCTGACTTGTTCTCGCTCTTGCTGTTTCCCGAAGGGAGCACATCGGTGCCCGCCATCGATCCCATTCTTGAACTGCCGTACGGCGTGACCCCCGATCCGGACGAATTCCTCCGGGCGGCCCTCCGCTGGCATTTCTCACCGGAGACCGGTTCGCCGTTCTGGCTCTCCCAGGCACGGAATCTGGAATTCGACCCCATAGCCGATGTGCGCGGCTTCGACGACCTCAAGCTGTTCCCGAACCTGGCGAACACGCTGCGCGACGTCCCCGCGGAGGACCTGGTCCCCCGCGGCTACGGGCCCCGCCCCAAGGCCGTCGGCGTCTTCGACAGCGGCGGCACGACCGGCGCCCCGAAGCGTGTGGTCATGCTCCAGGAGTGGCTGGACCTGCTGATCGAGCACAGCAGCGCCCAGCTCGACGCCCACGGCGTGCCGCGCGACGTCAACTGGCTGATGGCCATCCCCTCCGGCCCGCACATGGTCGGCGCCACCTTCCAGCAGCTGGTCGCCGCCCGCGGCGGACTGTCGTTCACCATCGACGTGGACCCGCGCTGGGTGAAGAAGCTCATCGCGCGCGGTGCCGACACGGAGGCCGATCTCTACACCGACCACCTGGTCGACCAGCTCTCCCACCCGCTGGCGTCCCAGGACATCGGCGTGCTGATGCTGACGCCGCCGGTGCTGGAGCGGCTGAGCCGGCGCGACGACCTCGTCGAGCTGATCCGCAAGAAGGTCAGGGCGATCATGTGGGTCGGCACCCAGCTCGACCCCGACACCCGCCATCTGTACCGCTCCGAGCTGTACCCGGGCATCGCCCTCTACAGCGGTTTCGGCAACACGATGACGCTCGGCCACGTCAGCGAGCGGCCGGGGCTGAGCGACGACGAGCCGTGCGTGTACGACCCGTTCTCGCCGTACATGACGTACAACGTGATCGACCTGGAGGCCCGCAGGCCCGTCGAGTACGGCGAGCGCGGCCGGGTCGTCATGAACTACGTCGGCAAGAGCCTGTTCCTGCCGAACAACCTGGAGCGGGACTTCGCCACCCGGATCCGGCCGCTGGAGGGCCAGGTCGGCGACTCGGTCGCGGACATCGCCCCGGTGCGGGAGTTCGACGACGAGAAGGTCATCGAGGGGGTCTACTGATGACCGCGGAACCGGTCGCCCTCGACGCACTCGGCCCCGGCGGCCCCTACCGGTCCCGCAAGCGGCTCACCGTCCCCGACGTGTCCGGCGCCCCCGTCGCCGAACTGAGCCTGGTGCCGGCGCTGTTCGTCAGCCGGGCGACGGCCGCGCTGCGCCGGGCGCGCCCGCTGCCGAAGGAGCAGCGGCTCGCCGCCCTGTCGCGTGCGGCACGGATCTTCCGCGAGGAGGAGGTCGGCGGACTGCCGTACGAGCGGTACGAGCGGACCGTCTCGCGGGTCTGCGGTGTCCCGCTGCGGGCCGTGCGGTCCGCGGCCGACGAGATCGCCGACTCCGCCAAGCGCGTGCTGACCCCCTCGTACAACGCACGGCCGGCCGGCGCCGTCTCGGACTGGCGGCACCCGCTCACCCGCATCGGGCGCGCGGTGTGGACCCGGCGCGGAGAGGTCCTCGCGGTCAACGCGGCGGGCAACCACCCGGCGCCGCACGCGCTGTGGCTGGAGGCGCTGGCCCTCGGCTACCGGGTGGCGGTGCGGCCGTCCCGGCGCGAGCCGTTCACCCCGCACCGGCTGGTGCTCGCGCTGCGCGCGGCGGGCTTCGGCGACGACCATGTCGTCCTGCTGCCCACCGACCACTCGGTCGCCGACGAGGTCATGGCCGGCGCCGATCTGAGCCTCAGCTACGGCGGCGACGACGTGGTCCGCAAGTACGCGGCGGATACGACGGTGCTCGCCCAGGGGCCCGGCCGTTCCAAGATCCTGGTGACCGCGGACGCCGACTGGCGCGAGCACCTGGACACGATCGTCGACTCGGTCGGCCACCACGGCGGCGTCAAGTGCGTCAACGCGACGGCCGTGTTCGTCGAGGGCGATCCCGCGCCGCTGGCGCGGGCGCTGGCCGAGCGGCTGGCCGCCCTGCCGTCGCTGCCGCCGGAGGACGAGAAGGCCGTGCTGCCCGTACAGCCGGCCGAGACCGCCCGGACCCTGGAGCGCTATCTGCTCGCGCAGTCCGCGGGGACCACGGCGCACCTCGGCGGCGACGGCATCGTCGAGGAACTGCCCGACGGCAGCGCCGTGCTGCGGCCCGCCGTGCACGAACTCGCCGGCGCCGAGGGCGGCCGGCACCGGGTCGAACTGCCCTTCCCCTGCGTATGGGTGGCGCCCTGGAGCCCGGACGACGGCATCGCCCCGCTGCGCGAGACCCTCGTCCTCGGCGTGATCACCGGCGACGAGAGCCGTCACGCGGACCTCATCGACGCGCTGGTGGAGGACCCCACCATCAGCAACGTCCATCTCGGCGACCATCCCACCCACTGGATGGACCGCGGCGTGCCGCACGACGGCTACCTCGGGGAGTTCCTGATGCGCACCAAGACCGTCATCCGGGGCTGACGCCGTCCGTCCGGCCCCTTCCCGACTCCTTCTGCGAGAGGCCAAGGTCAATGAGCACCGAGCAGCCGGCGCGGCGCGCCGCCGTTCTCAAGGGCCTGGGGACATGGCTTCCCCGGCGCGTCGTCAGCAACGAGGAACTGTCCGCGCGGCTGGGCACCAGCGACGAGTGGATCAGGACCAGGACCGGCATCCGGCAGCGCTTCTGGGCCGAACCGGGCACGGCGACCTCCGACCTCGCGGTCGAGGCCGGCTCCCGTGCGCTCAAGTCCGCGGGTACGGAGAGCGTGGACGCGGTGGTCCTCGCCACCACGACCCCCGACCACCCCTGCCCGGCGACCGCCCCGGCGGTGGCGGCCCGGCTCGGGCTCGGGACCGCGGCGTCGTTCGACGTCTCCGCCGTCTGCGCCGGCTTCGTCTACGCGACGGCCACCGCCGCCGGTCTGATCGCGGCCGGGGCGGCCGAACGGGTCCTGGTCATCGGCGCGGAGACGTACTCCACGATCCTCGACCCCGCGGACCGCGCCACGTCGGCCATCTTCGGCGACGGCGCGGGCGCGGTCGTCCTGGAGGCCGGCGGTGCGGACGAGCCGGGCGCGCTGCTCGGTTTCGACCTCGGCAGCGACGGCAGCCATGCGGACCTCATCACCGTCCCCGCGGGCGGATCACGCCAGCGGTCCACGGGCGAGGAGCCGGATCCGGCCGACTTCTACTTCCGGATGCAGGGCAAGGCGGTCTTCGCCCACGCCGTGAAGCGGATGGGGCAGTCGTCGACGGCCCTGCTGGAGAAGATCGGCTGGGAGAAGGGGTCCGTCGACCGGTTCGTCGGCCACCAGGCCAATCTCCGCATCCTGCACTCGCTCACGGATCACCTCGGCATCGACCGGGAGCGCGCGGTGGTGAACCTGGACCGGGTGGGCAACACGGCCGCCGCGTCCATTCCGCTCGCGCTCGGGGACGCGGTGGCGGACGGGCGGATCACCGCGGGCGACCGGGTGCTGCTCAGCGCCTACGGGGGCGGGCTCGCCTGGGGCTCGACCGCACTCGTATGGCCGGACATCACGACCGTCTGAGCCCTGCCGCACACACCACCGCACCACCGCACCACCGCAGCCGACACATCAGCAGGCCGGCAGAACGCCGGGAGAGGGAGAGGGAACCCCATGAGCGCCATTGCCGAGCACATCGCCGAGATCATGGTCTCCAAGCTCGAGATCGACGCCGCGAAGGTCGACGTCGCCGCCGACTACGAGTCCATGGAGCTGGACTCCCTGGTCCTCGTTGAGCTGGCGGTGCTGCTGACGAAGCAGTACGGCGTCGAGGTCGAGGACTGGGAGATAGAGGCCGCGGGGACCATCGAGAACACCGCGGTGATGCTCCAGGAGAAGCAGAAGGAGGGTGTCGCGGCCTGACCCGCCACACCCCCCACGAGCAGGAGGCCCTGTCCCCGCCCCGGACAGGGCCTCCGCCGTGCGCCTTACTGTCGGGCTACCGCTGCCGGGCTACCAGTCGCCCACGGCCGGCGGCCAGTTGACGCAGGACGTGAGCACGCAGCGGAAGGTGAGCTCGTCGTGCTGGATCCCGGTGACCTCGATCGCCCTGCTGCCGGGGAGTGCGCCCTGGACGTCGCGGGCCTCGATCCAGCACGGCACGTCGAACTCCACGTACTTCATGGGCACGATGGAGGTCGACGTCGGCACGAAGCCGTCGGGGCCTGCGTGGGCGAAGGCCGCCTGGTGTGCGGCCTCGACGAGGACCAGGCCCGGCACATGGTCGACCGGGTGGTCCAGCAGCGCCAGGTGCCCGGTGTCGCCCCGCAGCTGCCACCGGTCGGGCCGGTCGCCGGGAGCGAGCGTCACCTCGTCCTCGGTGCTCCGGCCGACGAGCTCCGGAGCGATGGGGGCGGGGGCGCCGTTCGGCCGGGCGGCCACGTAGTCCCCACGCAGCCGTCCGTACAGGTTCGCCGGGACCCAGCTGAACGCGGCACTGCAGGTCACGAAGATGTTGTCCTCGTAGGAGAACACGAAGTGCATGTCAAGACTGCGGCGTCCGGACGGCACGCACCGGACGTCGATGTCGATCGAGTCCATGGCCCGGTCCACCGTGGGGTAGTCCGGGTCGGAGGAGTACTGGAGCTTGTTCATGAGGTACTGGTTCGAGGTGGGGGTCTCGAACCCGGCGTGCGCCAGCAGTAAACCGGCCTGACGGATGGTCTGCGCCACGAGCATCTCGTTGTGCCTGGCCCTCGGGGCCGGAGCGAAGAAACCGTGTGCCACCGTCCAGTCGGCGGAGAGGTGGAACCGGTCACCGCCCAGCCGCGTCCACGACGTGATCAGGATGTCGTCCTCGGTGACGCGGTGCACGAACTTCGGAGTGATCGAACAGTTCGGTCGGGTGCCGGCCGCGGAGACCAGCGTCCCCGTCGGCGCGGAAACCGACCGGCGGAGCGTGCGAGCAGGTCTCTTGCGGGCGTGGATCGACAGCTGAGACATAGAACCCCCCAGGTTCTTGGACCTTCTACGCGGAGCGGCTGTCCGCTCCGCGACTAAGATACGGACCACCCGGTTTGTTTTGTCAATCGTTCTGAGGCAAACTGAGCAAGAACTTGAACACGAACGGGGAGCGAGAGGAGGCCTGATGGCACGTCAGGAGCGCGCGAACAGGACTCGAGCGGCGATCGTCGAGGCAGCCGCCACTGTCTTCGCCGAGCGTGGCTACGAGGCCGCCACCATCGCGGACATCCTCGTCCGCGCCGACGTGACGAAGGGCGCGCTGTACTTCCACTTCTCCTCCAAGGAAGACCTCGCGAGAGGGGTCCTCGCCTACGCGGTGACCACCGACGGCGTGCCCGAGCAGCCCTGCAAGCTGCAGGAGGTCGTGGACGTCAGCATGATGCTGGCCTACCGGCTCCCCCGCGAGGTCACGCTGCGCGCGTCCGCCCGGCTCGCCGCGGACCAGGGCTTCGAGGGGGAACTCATCGGCACCCCCTACGGCGAGTGGACCAAGCTGGTCACCCGCCTGCTCGAGCAGGCGAAGAAGCAGGGCGAACTGCTTCCGCACGTGGTGCCCGAGGAGACCGCGCAGATCCTCGTCGGCTCGTTCACCGGTCTGTCGCTGACCTCGCAGGCGGCGAGCGGGATGGCCTGCCTGGAGCGTCAGGTGGGCCTGCTGTACGACCACATGCTGCCCGCCATCGCCCAGCCGGGGATCCTCGGCAGGCTGGACACCCGGCCGGACCGCGGGGCCCGGGTGATCGCCCAGTCCCACGCGGGACGGAAGACGGCCGAGCCGGACGAGGCCGTTGCGCCCGGTGGGGCCGGCACGGAGGACGAGGACCGGGACGGCGGGGCCGCCCGGGTCACGGCTCCGGGCCGTTCCCCGGCCGGGGGGCGGTTCGCGTTCGGGACCGCGGCGGGGGCGGCGGGAGCCTGACGCCGCTCCCGGGCCGTGGGCCGGGGCGGCAGCCGAAGTCTCCGGCGGGGCGCGCTGCCCCGCCGGACCGCTGTCACGACGCCGCGCACGACGCGCACGCGACGAAACGATTCAGACGACGCGCACGACGATCACCTGTACCGAACGACTCGAAGGGGAGGGCGGTCGCATGACTGCTTCGGACGCACGGACGGCACTGGTCACAGGGGCGAGCAGGGGGATCGGCCGCGGCATAGCCGAGCGGCTGGCGGCCGACGGATTCCTCCTCGCGGTCCACTACGGGAGCAACGAGGTGGCCGCGAAGGAGACCGTCGAAGCGATCGCCGCGCAGGGCGGCCGCGCGTTCGCCGTACGGGCCGACCTCGCGGCCCCGGACGGGGTCGCCGAACTGTACGAGGCGTTCCGCGCGGGCCTCGCGGAGCAGGGCGTCGAGCCGGGGATCGACGTGCTGGTGAACAATGCGGGGATCGGGCCCAGGGCCCGGATCGACGAGGCGACCGAGGCCGCTTTCGACGAGCTCTTCGCGGTCAACGTCAAGGCGCCGTTCTTCCTGGTCCAGCAGGCGCTCGGGCTGCTGAGGGACGGCGGCCGCGTGGTCAACGTCTCGTCCGGCGTGACCAGGATCGCGAACCCGGAGGCGATCGTGTACGCGATGACCAAGGGCGCCCTGGACACGTTCACACTGGCCCTCGCCAAGGAACTGGGCGGGCGCGGGATCACCGTGAACACGGTGGCGCCCGGCTACGTCGAGACGGACATGAACGCCGAGACGCGCTCGACCCCCGAGGGCCGGGCCCGCATGGAGAGCTTCTCGGTCTTCGGCCGGCTCGGGCAGCCCGCCGACATCGCGGACGTGGTGGGCTTCCTCGCCTCCGAGGACTCCCGCTGGGTCACCGGGCAGTACATCGACGCCACGGGCGGCTCACGGCTCTGACACCGAGGTGCGGGACGACTCCCGCCCCGGGGGCCCACAGGCCCGCAGCCGGGGCAGGTGGTCGACGGCGGCCACCTCCGGCAGCACGAGCTCCCAGATCCTGGCCAGCCACGCCCGGGGCGGTTCCCGCTGCTCGTCGCGGTGCTGCGGCACGAGGGCGGCCAGCATCCAGTGGTCCCGCACCGTCGTCTCCACACCGGCCATCAGATACGCCACGAGCACGGCGACGGTGTGGACGTTCGCGCCGGGAAGCAGGGACCGGTCGTCCCGGGCGTGGTGCAGCAGATGGCGTACGGGCTGCGCCCAGGCCGCGTTCCAGTGGTGCGGGAGGATGTCGGCCGCGGCGCGCTCGCGGGCGAGGCGGGCGCCGGCCCGGCAGACCGCGTCGGTCTCCAGCAGGGCGGCCAGCGCGTGCGTGATGTCGATGACGGACTGCAGGGCCGGGCCGGGGCGGCGGCACACGTCGTCGACGACGGTCCGGGCGGCGTCGTGGGCGGACCCCTGGACGGCGTCCGCCAGTTCGTCCTTGGAGGCGAAGTGGAACGAAAGGGCGCCTTTGGACACCCCGGCGGCCTCGCTGATCCGGACCAGGGAGGAGCGCTCGTAGCCGACCTCGTCGAAGGCGTGGGCCGCCGCGCCGATCAAGGCCCGCCGGGTCTGTTCCGCCCGTTCCTGCATGGCCATCCGCCGCCACCCCTTCCCATGCCACGGCATTGCGAGGGACTTATCCCAGCTCAGAAACCTACCATGCGGTTTCTTACTGTCCTCTTGGCCTGACAAGGTCGACCGGATTCCACTGTCGATGGCCTCTGAAACTACCGCGAACCGGGAGGTCGGAGCCTCGCTGATCGCCAGACCTCGTCATCTCCGGCGAGCGCTCGACTCAGAAAAAACCGTTTGGTCGGTTGTTTATGCGATTCGGCTCGAAAAACGGCCGGAACACTCGAACACGAATGGGGAGAACCACTAGTGCGTGCGATTCAGTTCAGCCAATTCGGCGGTCCCGAGGTACTGGAGTCCGTCGAGGTCCCCGATCCCGTACCGGGCCCGGGCGAGCTGTTGATCACGGTCGAGGCGGCCGGAGTGAACTACGCCGACACCCACCTGATCGACGGCTCGTACGCGGGAGCGGAATCCCTGCCGCTGATACCGGGCAGCGAGGTCGTGGGCCGCACCGAGGACGGCCGCCGGGTGCTCGCCCGGGTGTCGGGCGGCTACGCCGAACTGGCCCTCGCCAAGGAGCACTCCGCCGTCGAGATCCCCGCGTCGCTGGCGGCGGGACAGGCGCTGGCGCTGCTCGTGCAGGGACTGACGGCCTGGCACCTGCTCAGATCGGCGGCCCGGCTGCAGCCCGGCGAGACGGTCGTCGTGCACTCGGCGGCGGGCGGCGTGGGCAGCCTCGCCGTACAGCTCGCGGGAGTGTTCGGCGCAGGCCGGGTGCTGGCGGAGGCGTCGACGCCCGCCAAGCGCGAACTGGCCCTGAAACTGGGCGCGGACGCGGTGGCCGAGTATCCGCTCGCGGAGCGCGCGGACGTGATCCTGGACGCGACGGGAGGACCGCTGTTCGGCCGGGCCCTGGAGTCCCTGGCGGACTTCGGCCGCCTGGTGACGTACGGCAACGCCTCACGCGCCACGCCGGCCCCCGTGGACCCCGGGCGGCTGTCCCGGCTGAACGCCGCGGTGGTGGGCTTCTGGCTGCGCCCGACGCTGGCGCTGCCCGGAGCGGTGTCGGGCCCGCTCAAGGACATGCTCCGGCTGGTCTCCGAGGGCCGCCTGTCCCCGGTGACGTCCGAGCCGTACGCCCTGTCGGACGCCCGCGGCGCCCACGAGGCGCTGCGCGGACGCCGCACGACCGGCAAGACGTACCTGGTCCCCTGAACCGCTCGCGCAGGGGTTCCGGTCCGGTCAGCCGTTGCCGGAGGCGAGCTCGCGACTGCGGTCGCGGGCCGCCTCCAGGGCGGCGATCAGGGCGGCGCGCACCCCGTGGTTCTCGAGCTCGCGAATGGCGCTGATGGTGGTGCCGGCGGGCGAGGTGACGGCCTCGCGGAGCTTCACCGGGTGTTCGCCGCTGTCGCGGAGCATGACGGCGGCGCCGATGGCGGCCTGGACGATCAGGTCGTGGGCCTGGGCGCGCGGAAGGCCGAGGAGGATGCCCGCGTCGGTCATCGCCTCGACGAGGAAGTAGAAGTACGCCGGGCCGGACCCGGAGAGCGCGGTGGCCGCGTCCTGCTGGGACTCGGGGACGCGGAGGGTCTTGCCGACGCCGCCGAAGATCTCCTCCGCGTGCGCGACGTGCTCACCGGTGGCGTGGCTGCCGGCGGAGATCACCGACATGCCCTCGTCCACCAGCACGGGGGTGTTCGGCATGACGCGGACGACGGGGGTGCCCACGGCCAGGCGCTCCTCGATGAAGGAGGTGGTGATGCCGGCCGCCGCGCTGACCACGAGGCGGTCGGCGGTGAGGTGCGGGGCGAGCTCGTCGAGGAGCCTGCCCATGTCCTGGGGCTTCACGGCGAGGATCAGGGTGTCCGCGCGCTTCGCGGCCTCGGCGTTGCTGACGCAGTCCACCCCGTAGCGGTCGCGCAGTTCGTCGGCACGCTCGCTGCGCCGGGTGGTGACCAGCAGGTCCGCGGCGCGCCAGCCGGCGCGGATCATGCCGCTGAGCAGGGCTTCACCGATCTTGCCGGTACCGAGGACTGCGACTGTCTGGGTCATGGCTGAAGTTCACCTCGCCGGTGGGGGCACGTGCGCACATCCTGTCACCGTCGGGCGGCGGCGCGCCGTCCCGTCCGAGTGTCGGTACGGTCGGCGCGGCGTACGGGCAGGCCCGGGGTCATGCGGTGCGGCGGCGCAGGGTGGCCGCCCCCAGGCCCAGGACGACCAGGGCGCAGCCGGCCACGACCAGGACGTCGCGGACGAACACGCCGGTGACGTCGGCGTTGCGCAGCACCTCGTTCATGGCCTCAACGGCGTAGGACATCGGCAGCACGTCGGAGATCGCTTCGAGCACGGGCTGCATGTTCTCCCGCGGGGTGAACAGACCGCACAGCAGCAGCTGGGGGAAGACCACGGCCGGCATGAACTGGACCGCCTGGAACTCGGAGGCGGCGAAGGCGGAGACGAAGAGTCCGAGCGCCGTGCCCAGCAGTGCGTCGAGGAGCGCGACCAGGAGCAGCAGCCAGGCGGAGCCGGTGACGTCGAGGCCGAGGCCCCACAGCGCGAGGCCCGTGGCGAGCAGCGACTGGACGACGGCGACGAGGCCGAAGGCAAGGGCGTAGCCGGCGATCAGCTCGGCCTTGCCCAGCGGCATGGCGAGGAGCCGTTCCAGGGTGCCGGAGGTCCGTTCCCGCAGGGTGGCGATGGAGGTCACCAGGAACATCGTGATCATCGGGAAGATGCCGAGCAGCGATGCGCCGATGGAGTCGAAGGTCCGCGGGCTGCCGTCGAAGACGAACCTCAGCAGGAACAGCATCACGCACGGCACGAGGATCATCAGGGCGATGGACCGCGGGTCGTGCAGGAGCTGCCGCAGGACCCGGGCGGCGGTGGCGAGAGTGCGGGCGGGGCTCATCGGGCGTTCTCCTCGAGGGCGGCGGCCTGGTCGACCAGGTGGAGGAAGGCCTGTTCGACCGTTTCCGAGCGGGTGCGGGTGCGCAGGTCGTCCGGGGCGTCCTCGGCGAGGATCGCGCCGTCGCGCATGAGCAGGAGGCGGTGGCAGCGCTCGGCCTCGTCCATGACGTGGGAGGAGACCAGGATCGTCGCGCCGCGTTCGGCGGCGAGGCGGTGGAAGAGGTCCCACAGGTCGCGGCGGAGAACGGGGTCGAGCCCGACGGTGGGTTCGTCGAGGACGAGCACCTCCGGTGTGCCGAGCAGCGCCACGGCGAGCGAGACGCGGCTGCGCTGGCCGCCGGAGAGCCGGCCGACGAGCGAGTCCGCGTGCGAGGCCAGGTCGACGTCCTCGATGGCCCGCGTGACGTACTCGTGCCGGGCGTCGCGACTGCGGCGGCCCGGCAGGAGGACGGAGGCGAAGTACTCGAGGTTCTGGCGGACGGTGAGGTCGCCGTAGACGGACGGCGCCTGGGTGACGTAGCCGATACGGGAGCGGAGCCCGGCGGCGCCGGCCGGCTCGCCGAGGACCTCCAGCGTGCCGGTGACCTTGGCCTGCGTGCCGACGACGGCGCGCATCAGGGTCGACTTCCCGCAGCCGGAGGGGCCGAGGAGGCCCGTGACGCGCCCGGTGGGGACGGTGAAGTCGATGCCGCGCAGGACGGTGCGCTCTCCCCGGACGGCGGTGAGGCCGCGGGCGAGGACGGCGACCTCAGATGAATTCATCATGTGATGAATTCTGCTCCCGGGTGCCCGGAGCCGTCAAGCACCGCGCCCGGTCACACCCCTGGGGCGTGACCGGGCGCGGTCGGCGGGCGCATTCCCGCGGTGATCCTGTCTGTGCTCGATGTTCGGGGCGGGCGTCACACGGGACGGGACACGCGGGCCCCGCCCGGGCGCCGTTGGCCGCGCTCCGCGCGGTGGCCCCAGGATGCCGGCCGGACCGGCGACGGTCCGCCGCGGGCGCGGTCAACCGCGCTTCGGCCCGCCGCCCTTCCGTCTGCGGGCGGCCGGGTTCCCGGAGCGGACGCCGCGGCGCTTCTCGTACTGCGCCCGCGCGGTCTCGTACTCGGCGCGGCGCAGCCCCTCCCCCGGCGCCTCGACGAGGCAGCGCAGGGCGTACGCGATGAGCGAGCCGATGAAGCCGATCATCTTCAGGGTGCGCAGGGAGTCCTCGGTCGACGAGCCGTCGGGACGGCGCGTGAAGCTCTCCCACGTCTTGCGGAACGCGATGGCGCTGCAGACGGCGAACATGACGATGACCAGGACGTTCACAAAGCTGCCGACCTCGGCGATCGCGAGGCCCTGGTAGGCGAAGCGCAGGACCAGGGCCGCCGCGACGGCGGTCACCAGCGCGCCGGCGGCGACGCCGGCCCGGCGCGGCCCGTACCCCCCGTCGTGGCCGACCCAGGTCGTGCCGAAGAAACGGATGGGCTCGGGTTCCGGGCCGCCGCCGGCCGTCGTGGTGTTCTCGGTGTGCTCGCTCACGGGGTCGATTATCCCCGCCGCGTCGGGAACGGGTCAGGAGCAGCGCGGGGCGATGTAGCCGTCGCTGCCCGTGTAGACGTACGCGTCGGAGACGAACTGGCCGTTGGCGATGTTGTCCCACAGGTTGGTGGTGCCGTACGGACCGGTGATCGTCTCGCCGGCCTTCTGGCAGTTGATCGGCACGGACGCGCCGTACGGGAGGATCTTGACCAGCCGGTAGTTGGTGCCGGGGCCGGAGCGGACGTTGAGGCGGACGCCGGGCGCGACCGGATAGCGCGTCGCCGCCATGGTCCCGACCGGCTCGGCGCTCACGCCGCCGTCTGCCGCCGCGTCCCGGATCTCCTCTTTCCCGGCCTTCCCGTTCTGCGTCTCTTCAAGAGCCATCGGACTTCCCCCCGTTGACATGGATGAGCGGCGTTCGCCGCCGCGCGCAGGCTAGCAACCCATGGCTGGATCGCACGCATCATCGACTAGGCTCCGAGCGTCGCGCGTGCGCACCATCAGACGGGGGTGGGAGATGCCACCGCTGCGCAGCACCGGGCCGTTCCCGGAAGCGGAGCATCCGGAATTTGCCGGGCAGTACCGGCTCGAAGCATGCCTGGGCAACGGGGGCATGGGCGTCGTCCATCTGGCCACCTCCGCCTCCGGCCTGCGGCTCGCGGTCAAGGTCATCCACGCCGAGCACGCCCTGGACCCGGAGTTCAGAGCGCGTTTCAGGCAGGAGGTGGCCGCCGCCCGCCGGGGCAGCGGCGCGTTCACCGCGCCGGTCGTCGACGCGGACCCGGGCGCCGACCGGCCCTGGATGGCCACCCTCTTCATCGACGGCCCCACGCTCGCGGACCGGGTGAAGCGGAGCGGCCCGCTGGATCCGGCCGAACTCCGCGGAGCGGGCGCGGGCCTCGCGGAGGCGCTGCGCGACATCCACCGCGCCGGCGTGGTGCACCGGGATCTCAAACCCAGCAACGTGCTGCTGGCGAAAGACGGGCCGAAAGTCATCGACTTCGGCATCTCGCGTCCCGTCGACAGCGATCTGCGCACCGAGACCGGAAAGCTGATCGGCACGCCGCCGTTCATGGCGCCCGAGCAGTTCCAGCGGCCCCGCGAGGTGGGGCCGGAGGCGGACGTCTTCGCGCTGGGGGCGGTGCTGGTCCACGCGGCCACCGGACGGGGCCCGTTCGACTCCGACAGCCCGTACATAGTGGCGTACCAGGTGGTGCACAACGAGCCGGACCTGGCGGGCGTGCCGGAGGATCTCGTGCCGTTGCTGTCGCGCTGCCTCGCGAAGGACCCGCGGGACCGGCCGACGCCGTACGAGCTGATGGTCGCGCTGCGGGCGTCGTCGCCCTCCGCCGGGTACGACACCCAGGCGTACATCCCGGTGCAGCGCGAACTCGACACCGCCGAGAGGCGCGTGCCTTCCGTTTCCGGGCCCGCCGCCTCGGAGCCCGCAACGGACCGGGCGGCGGCCGACGAGGCTCCGCGCCGGCGCGGCCGCCGTACCCGCTGGGCGCTCGCGGCCACCGCGTTCACCGTCCTGGCGTCGGCCGGCGCCGTCGCCATCGGCGCGTCCGCCGACGACGGCTCCCCCGTGAAGCCTCCCGCCGACCCGGGCTTCCGCCCCTGGAGCGTCGCCCTTCGGGGCGGGGCCCCGGGCGTCACCCCGGTGTGCTCGGCCGACGGCGACGACGCCCTCTACTGCGCCGCCCCCGGTGTGAAGGCCGCCCGGCTGGACCCGGCCGACGGCACCTCCGTCTGGTCCACGGGCGGGGAGGGCGCCGCCGGCCAGAGTGACGAGGGCCTGGCGCCGCACCTGGCCGGCGGGCTGCTCCATGTGGTGACACCCGGCGCCGGCCGCTACGAGGCGCTCGACCCGGTGACGGGTGAGCCGCGCTGGGACCTGGACGTCCCGGCGTACGCGACGGTCCTCACCGCCGGCGACACGGTCCTGCTGGTGACCGACGCCGGACTGGTGCGCGCCGTCGACGCGGCGACGGGCGAGGAGCGCTGGCGGAAGCGGCACGGCGGGCGGGGCGCCCACTGGTTCGCCCCGCCCGACGGCGACGGACCCGCGATCGCCGCAGCACCCTCGGCCGACGGGTCGACGACCCTGATCAGCGCCGTCGACCCGCGGGGCGGCGAACTTCGCTGGACCCGGCGGCTGACCGGTTCGCTGACTCCGGTGGGGCTCTCCGACCGCTCCCTGCACCTGCTCGCGACCGGACCCGACGGCATCACCCGCGCGGTCGTGACACTCGACACCGCCGCCGCCGGCAGGCCCGTGCGGCGGATCCCGCTGACCGTCCCCGCCGACCAGGCACAGGCCACGGTCGCGGGGCGGGTGGTCTACATCGCCGGCGCCGGGGGTTCGCTCACGGCCGTCGACACGGCCAGGGCGGGCAGCGGGGCGAAGGACGCCGAACTGTGGCGCCTGGAGACCGGGGTCGCCCATCTGTCACGCCCGGTCGCCGGGGCGGGCGCGGTCTTCCTCTCCGCCGCCGACGGGCGTCTGCTCGCCGTGGACGCGGCGCACGGCAGGGTCGTCGGCCAGACGGGGCTGCGGATGGCCGACGACGGCTCCACCTTCGCGTCCCTGCTGCCCGCACCGGTCGTCGCCGGCGGCACGGTGTACGCCACCGCCCCCGACGGTTCCGTCTTCGCCGTGGACGCGAAGGACCCGGCCCGCTGGTGAGCGCACCGGGTCCCGCCGACGCTTCGGGGCGTCAGCCCAGCTTGGACACGTCCCTGACGGCGCCCTTGTCGGCGCTCGTCGCCATCGCGGCGTACGCGCGCAGCGCGGCGGACACCTTGCGCTCGCGGGACTTCGGGGCGTAGACGCCGCCGAGGGCCTCGCGGCGAGACGCCAGCGTGGCGTCGTCCACGAGCAGTTCGATGGTGCGGCCCGGGATGTCGACGCGGATGCGGTCGCCGTCCTCGACCAGCGCGATCGTGCCGCCCGAGGCGGCCTCCGGGGAGGCGTGGCCGATCGAGAGACCGGACGTGCCGCCGGAGAAGCGGCCGTCGGTGATCAGGGCGCAGGTCTTGCCCAGGCCGCGGCCCTTGAGGAAGGACGTCGGGTAGAGCATCTCCTGCATTCCGGGGCCGCCCTTGGGGCCCTCGTAGCGGATCACCACGACGTCGCCGTGGGTGATCTCCTTGCGCAGGATCTTGTCGACGGCGTCGTCCTGCGACTCGCAGACGACGGCCGGGCCCTCGAAGGTCCAGATGGACTCGTCCACACCGGCGGTCTTCACGACGCAGCCGTCGACGGCAAGGTTGCCGCGCAGGACCGCGAGTCCGCCGTCCTTGGAGTACGCGTGCTCCGCGGAGCGGATGCAGCCGTTCTCGGCGTCCTCGTCCAGGGCCTCCCAGCGCTCGGACTGGGAGAAGGCGGTCGCGGAGCGGACGCAGCCGGGCGCCGCGTGCCACATCTCGACGGCCTCGGGCGACGGCGAACCGGCGCGCACGTCCCACCTCTTGAGCCAGTCCGCGAGGGAGGGGCTGTGCACGGAGTGCACGTCCTCGTTCAGCAGCCCGGCGCGGTGGAGCTCGCCCAGCAGGGCGGGGATGCCGCCGGCGCGGTGGACGTCCTCCATGTAGTACGTACGGTCCTTGGCGACGTTCGGCGCGACCTTCGCCAGGCAGGGCACCCGGCGGGAGACGGCGTCGATCTCGTCAAGACCGAACTCGACGCCCGCCTCCTGGGCGGCGGCCAGCAGATGCAGGATCGTGTTGGTCGAGCCGCCCATGGCGATGTCGAGGGCCATGGCGTTCTCGAAGGCCGCGATCGTGGCGATGTTGCGGGGCAGGACGGACTCGTCGCCCTGCTCGTAGTACCGCTTGGTGATGTCCACGACCGTCGCGCCGGCGTTCTCGTACAGCGCCTTGCGGGCGGTGTGGGTGGCGAGGACCGAGCCGTTGCCCGGCAGGGACAGACCGATGGCCTCGGTCAGGCAGTTCATCGAGTTGGCGGTGAACATGCCGGAACAGGAGCCGCAGGTCGGGCAGGCGTTCTCCTCGATGCGGAGGATGTCCTCGTCCGAGATCTTGTCGTTGACCGCGTCCGAGATCGCGTCGACCAGGTCGAGCGTGCGGACCGTGCCGTCCACGAGGGTCGCCCGGCCGGACTCCATCGGGCCGCCGGAGACGAAGACGGTCGGGATGTTCAGCCGCAGGGCCGCGTTGAGCATCCCCGGGGTGATCTTGTCGCAGTTGGAGATGCAGATCAGCGCGTCCGCGCAGTGCGCCTCGACCATGTACTCGACGGAGTCGGCGATCAGGTCGCGCGACGGCAGCGAGTAGAGCATGCCGCCGTGGCCCATCGCGATGCCGTCGTCGACGGCGATCGTGTTGAACTCCCGGGGCACCGCCCCCGCCGCCTTGATCGCCTCGCTGACGATCCGGCCCACCGGCTGGAGGTGGGTGTGACCGGGCACGAACTCGGTGAAGGAGTTGGCGACGGCGATGATCGGCTTGCCGATGTCCTCGCTCGCTACGCCCGACGCCCGCATAAGGGCGCGGGCGCCCGCCATGTTCCGGCCGTGGGTGACAGTGCGGGACCTCAGCTCGGGCATCGTCGCTCGCTCCTTAGCGTCCTTGACGTCCTTCAGGACAGATGGGTCTGTGTCGAGCGTACGCCGCCACTCCACGATCTGGACAGCATGTCCGCAATGCGGGACGACCGGTTCAGTCTCCGGTCGCCGCGGCGGGGCCCGCCGGGTCCGCCTCCGTGAGATAGCGCTGCAGCGTGGGCGCCACGATCCGGATGATCTCCTCCGGATCGGCGGACGCCAAGGGCTCCACCCGGATCACGTACCTCAGGATCGCGATGCCCACCATGTGGGAGGCGGCGAGCTCCGCCCGGAACCGCGGATCGGGCACGTCCAGCTCCGCGGCCACCCGCTCCAGCAGGTGCCGCAGCACGAAGCCGCGCAGCACCTTGGCCGCCGCCTCGTGCGTCAGCGCGGAGCGGATGATCGCCAGCAGCGGGGCACGGGACGCCGGGTTCTCCCAGACGCCGATGAAGAAGCGCGCCAGGCGCTCGCCGATGCCCGGCGCGCCCTGCCCCAGGATCTGCGGGACGACCGTCGCGGGCTCGAAGGAGACCTCGATCGCGGCCGCGAAGACGTCGTCCTTCGTACCGAAGTAGTGGTGGACGAGCGCCGCGTCGACCCCGGCCGCCCTGGCGATGCCGCGCATCGTCGTCTTGTCGTAGCCGCGCTCCGCGAACTCCTCGCGGGCCGCCTGGAGGATGCGCTCGCGCGCCCCCGGCCCCTCGCCGGCCGCCCTGCGGGCCGGGCGGCCGCGCCCCCTGCGCTCCTGCGTCATGAGACACGGCTGGCCGACGCCAGATGCAGCCGTGTGAAGGCCAGCGCCTCCGCGAGGTCGGCCTCGCGTTCGGCGGCGGACATGGCGCGCCGCGTGTTGACCTCGATGACGACATGGCCGTCGAAGCCGGTCCGCGCCAGCCGCTCCAGCAGCTCGGCGCACGGCTGGTCGCCGCGGCCCGGCACCAGATGCTCGTCCTTCGCGGACCCCTTGCCGTCGGCGAGGTGCACATGGCCCAGCCGGTCCCCCATCCGGTCGACCATAGCCATGGTGTCCGTGCGGGACGTCGCGGTGTGCGAGAGGTCGATCGTGAAGTGGCGGTAGTCGTCCTTGGTGACGTCCCAGTCCGGGGCGTACGCCAGCATCTCGCGGTCCCGGTAGCGCCACGGGTACATGTTCTCCACGGCGAACCGCACGTCCGTCTCGTCCGCCATCCGCCAGATCCCGCTGACGAAGTCACGGGCGTACTGGCGCTGCCAGCGGAACGGCGGGTGCACGACCACCGTCGACGCCCCCAGCTTCTCCGCCGCGGCCCGCGCCCGCTGGAGCTTGACCCACGGGTCGGTGGACCACACCCGCTGGGTGATCAGCAGACACGGCGCGTGCACGGCGAGGACGGGCATCCGGTGGTAGTCCGAGAGCCGGCGCAGGGCCTCGATGTCCTGACTGACCGGGTCGGTCCACACCATGACCTCGACACCGTCGTAGCCGAGGCGTGCGGCGACCTCGAAGGCGGTCGCCGTCGACTCCGGATAGACGGAAGCCGTCGACAGGACAACCTTCGCATCCGGGATACGCACGACTGGTTCTGCCACGGAGACAGGGTACGGGGCCGAACTAGCCGGTAGTGAGGTGATCGAGACGGCGCAGGATGAGTCCCTCGCGCAGCGCCCACGGACAGATCTCCAGCTCCTCCACGCCGAAAAGGTCCATCGCACCCTCCGCGACCAGGGCTCCCGCGAGTATCTGGCGGGCCCGGCCCTCGGACACGCCGGGCAGCTCGGCCCGCTGTTCGACGGTCATGCCGGCCAGCTTCGGCACCCACTCCTCCAGCGAACTGCGACTCAGATCACGCTGTACGTACAGTCCCTCCGCCGAGCGCGCCGCGCCCGCGATCCGGGCGAGCTGCTTGAAGGTCTTGGACGTCGCCACGACGTGATCGGGCTTCCCGAAGCGGGTGAACTCCCCGACCGTACGGGCGATCTCCGCCCGCACATGGCGGCGCAGCGCCTTCACGTCGCGCATGTCCGGCGGGTCGCCCGGCAGCATCGCGGTGAGCCGCCCGGCGCCGAGCGGCAGGGACACCGCCTTGTCGGGCTCCTCGTCGATGCCGTACGCGATCTCCAGGGAGCCGCCGCCGATGTCGAGGACGAGCAGCTTTCCGGCCGACCAGCCGAACCAGCGGCGGGCGGCGAGGAAGGTGAGCCGGGCCTCCTCCTCACCGCTGAGCACCGTCAGCACCACACCGGTCTCGTCCTTGACCCGCGCCAGCACCGTGTCCGCGTTGGTGGCCTCGCGCACGGCGGAGGTCGCGAAGGCGAGAACCTCCTCACAGCCCTTGTCCTCGGCGGCCTGAAGGGCGTCGGTGATGGTGGCGACGAGACGGTCCACCCCGTCGGGGCCGATCGCCCCGTCCGCGTCCAGCAGCTCCGCGAGGCGCAGCTCCGCCTTGTGGGAGTGGGCGGGCAGCGGCCGCGCACCGGGGTGGGCGTCCACCGCCAGCAGATGCACCGTGTTCGAACCGACGTCGAGGACTCCGAGTCTCATGGACGGAACGCTACTGCGGCCGCGCGCATACGCTGGACCTGTGCCAAAGACGAAAAAGGCGAAGCCGGGCAAAGCCAACCCGTTGACCGAGATCGAAGCAGACGAGAAGGGCCTGGACTTCGCCCGCGCCTGGGTGGAGTTCCCGGATCCGGCGGACGACGAACAGGTCTTCCGCTGCGACCTGACCTGGCTGACCTCGCGCTGGACATGCATCTTCGGCAGCGGCTGCCAGGGCATCGAGGCGGGGCGCGCGGACGACGGCTGCTGCACGCTGGGGGCGCACTTCTCCGACGAGGAGGACGAGCAGCGCGTCGCCGGGCACGTGGCCCGCCTCACACCGGAGGTGTGGCAGTTCCACGACGTCGGCACGGGCAAGGGCGGCTGGGTCCAGGAGGACGAGGACGACGGCGAGCGCCAGACCCGGCGCTGGGAGGGCTCGTGCATCTTCCAGAACCGCCCCGGGTTCGCGGCCGGCGCGGGCTGCGCGCTGCACATCCTTGCGCTGCGGGAGGGCCGCGAGCCGCTGGAGACCAAGCCGGACGTGTGCTGGCAGCTGCCGGTGCGGCGTACGTACGAATGGATCGACCGGCCGGACGACACGCGCGTTTTGCAGGTCTCCATCGGCGAGTACGACCGCCGGGGGTGGGGCGCAGGCGGCCACGACCTGCACTGGTGGTGCACTTCGGCGACGTCCGCGCACGGCGCGGGGGAGCCGGTGTACGTGACGTACCGGCCGGAGCTTACGGAGCTGATGGGCAAGGCGGCGTACGACGTCCTGTCCGACCTCTGCGAGTCCCGCCTCTCCTCCACCCTCCCCCTCCTGGCCCCCCACCCGGCGGACCCCTCCTGACCCGGGCCGCGCCTCAACCGCGGGCGGGGCTGAAGTTGCCGGTCTTGTCGGGGGCCCCGCCCCGGACCCCGCGCCTCAATCGCCGGCGGGGCTGAAGTTGCCGGGCACATCCAGCCGGGCCGGTGAGGCGTCCGGCGGGGCTGGGCGCATCCAGCCCGGCCGGCGATTGAGGCCACCGCGCGAAGCGCGGTACCGGGGCCCGGGCGAAGCCCGGGCCGCCCGGCCGGCGGGCCGTGGACGCCGAACCCCGGGACCCGGCCGCCCGGAGGGCGTACCGGGGCCCGGGGGAGCCTCTGGGTCAGTCCGCCGGTGGCGGTACCGCCGGATCCGACGGTGGGGCCGTCGGCTCCGGCTGGGTCGGGTCCGGGTCGGACGGCGACGGCGACGACGGCGGCGGACTCGACGGCGGCGTCGGATCCGGGTCCGGGTCGGGCGACGACGGCGGCGGGGACGACGGCGGCGTCGGATCAGGCTCCGGGTCGGACGACGACGGCGGCGGGGACGACGGCGGCGTCGGATCAGGCTCCGGGTCGGACGACGACGGCGGCGGCGTACTCGCCACGTCCCCGTACCCCCGGATCAACACGACCGCGCCCGACGGATCGACGCCGACCCGCGCCACCCACGCCCCCGGGGGCTCGCGCGTATGGTCGACCGTCACGTACAGAGTGATCGTTTCGCCGGGGCGCAGCGTGCCGGACGACCGGCTCGGATACAGCCAGGTCGCGTCCGTCCACACCGCCCAGCGCACCGGCGATCCGCCCAATGCCGTGAGCGTGATGCGCGTGCTGTCACCGGCCGGTTCCGCCTCGACCGTGATCCGGCCGGGGCCGAGCTGCCCGGGGCCGGTCGGCGGCACGGGGCCGTCCGTGCTGACGACCTCGACCGAGACGTCCGGCGAACGCCGGTTCGCGCTGAACCGCGGGTCCGGCGTCACGCTCGCGTTGCCCGCGTTCTCGTAGTGGTCGTACGGGTCGACCGCCGACCCGCCCCCGTCCGCCCGCTCGCCCGCGCTGGCCGCGGGCCCCCGCGCCTCGCCCGTCAGTGGCGCGCCCCGGTACGCCGCCCACAGGGCCAGCACGGGGGCCGCGACGACCGTGGCCACGACGGTCGTCGTGACGGCCCTGGCACGCAGCCGGTCACGCCGGGCCGCATGGTCCTTGGGGTCCAGGGGGAAACCGGTGGGCCCGAAGCGCGGCCCGCCCGCCCGCGCCCGCGGCACGTGCTGCATCGCCAGGTACGCCGCCGACCGCGGCGCCTCGACCAGCGGCAGCGCGGCCGGGGTGACCGCGGAGCCGGGCCACGGCCCGCCCGCGCCGGCGCGCTCCGCGGCGCGCCGGCAGCGCGGACAGTCGTCGACGTGCCGCACGAGCTCCTGCCGCAGGGCCGCGGAGAGCAGCACCCGGTTGTCGCCGGTGAGGCGGCCGACGGCCGGGCAGTTGCCCGTCTCGACGACGGCCAGCGCCGCACGGGTCCGTTCGACCTCGCAGGCCGCGGCCGCGAGGAGCTCGCGTGTGGCCGCCGGCTCCGCCCCGAGGACGGCGGCGACCTGACCCGCCTCCAACCGGTGCCGTACGGCGAGTTCGAGCGCCTCGCGCTGCTCGGGCGTGGTGCCGGCGGCCTCCGGCCAGGCCAGCACGGCCAGTTCGGCGCGCCGGCGCCGCGCGGTCTCCGGCGGCACGCGGGGTGCGGCTTCCCCGGAGTCGGCCGCCCGCCCCGTGTGCGCGCCCTGACGCCTGCGCCGCTGTTCGGTCAGCCGGCGCAGACACGCCCACCGTGCGAGCGCGTACATCCAGGCGGTGCGCTCGGCCGCGCCGGCCGGGCAGCGCCCGTGCTGGCGTTCGGCGATGGCGAGCACGTCACCGAGGACCGCCGTGGCCGCGTCGTGGTCGCACAGCACGGACAGGCAGTAGGTGAACAGGCCGTCCAGGTACGGCTCGTAACGTGCGGGCGGGCGTCCGGGGCTCGTACGGGGGGCGCGTCGGTGCGCCCGGTGTGCGCCGGTGGTGTGCGTAGGGGGCTCCAGCCTGCTGCTCGTCACTCCGTGACCGTAGGGGCAGGACCACAGCCCGTTCGTACCCCTTGAGCCCTTTTAATCCCTACGGGTGAACAGTTCCCTCGAAGGGGGACAGCAGAAGCGTGCCGCTGCCCGAATGCGCTGCCGAACAGGCGGACGAACCGTTCCTCCTTCCGGCGGAACGACAGCGCTGTCAGACGGGCCGGTTACGGTGTGCGCATGGCTGCCCGTACGAAAACCGCGAAGGACCGGCCGTCCTACCGCTGCACGGAGTGCGGCTGGACGACCGTCAAGTGGCTCGGCCGCTGCCCCGAGTGCCAGGCATGGGGGACGGTCGAGGAGTACGGCGCGCCCGCCGTCCGCACCACCGCCGCCGGCCGTGTCTCCAGCGCCGCCCTGCCGATCGGCCAGGTCGACGGCCGGCAGGCGACCGCCCGCTCCACCGGTGTCGACGAGCTGGACCGCGTCCTCGGCGGCGGCCTGGTGCCCGGCGCCGTCGTGCTGCTCGCGGGCGAGCCGGGCGTCGGCAAGTCGACGCTGCTGCTCGACGTCGCGGCGAAGGCGGCGAGCGACGAGCACCGCACGCTCTATGTGACGGCCGAGGAGTCGGCGAGCCAGGTCCGGATGCGCGCAGACCGGATCAAGGCGGTGCACGACCACCTCTATCTGGCGGCGGAGACGGACCTGTCCGCCGTGCTGGGCCACCTCGACGCGGTGAAGCCGTCCCTGCTGATCCTCGACTCGGTGCAGACCGTGGCCTCCCCGGAGATCGACGGCGCCCCGGGCGGCATGGCGCAGGTGAGGGAGGTCGCGGGCGCGCTGATCCGCGCCTCCAAGGAGCGCGGCATGTCGACGCTGCTCGTGGGCCATGTCACCAAGGACGGCGCGATCGCGGGCCCCCGGCTGCTGGAGCACCTGGTGGACGTCGTGCTCTCCTTCGAGGGGGACCGCCATGCCCGGCTGCGTCTGGTCCGCGGTGTGAAGAACCGGTACGGCGCGACCGACGAGGTCGGCTGCTTCGAACTGCACGACGAGGGCATCACCGGCCTCGCCGATCCGTCGGGCCTCTTCCTGACCCGCCGCGCGGAGCCCGTCCCCGGCACCTGTCTGACCGTGACCCTGGAGGGCCGCCGTCCGCTGGTCGCCGAGGTCCAGGCCCTGACCGTCGACTCCCAGATCCCCTCCCCCCGGCGCACCACGTCCGGTCTGGAGACCTCGCGGGTGTCGATGATGCTGGCCGTCCTCGAACAGCGGGGCCGGATCACCGCCCTCGGCAAGCGGGACATCTACAGCGCCACGGTCGGCGGGGTGAAGCTCTCCGAGCCGGCCGCGGACCTGGCGATCGCGCTCGCCCTGGCGTCGGCCGCGAGCGACACCCCGCTGCCGAAAAACCTGGTCGCGATCGGCGAGGTCGGCCTCGCGGGCGAGGTCAGGAGGGTCACAGGCGTCCAGCGCAGACTGGCGGAGGCGCACCGGCTGGGCTTCACCCACGCCCTGGTCCCGTGTGATCCCGGGAAGGTCCCGCCGGGTATGAGGGTCACAGAAGTCGCGGACATGGGCGATGCTCTACGGGTACTGCCGAGGGGCCGTCAGGGCGGCTCCGGCGGCGCTTCACGCGCAGAGCGGGCACAGGCCCCCCGGGAGGAGGCGGCTCGCCGGTAGACTTTGCCCTGGTCTCGCCCACCCGTACGAGCCGGAGGAGTGCAGTGGCAGCCAAGGACGGGGCATCAGCACCCGGAAAGTCCGGCGGAGGCTCCGGCAACGAAGCGCTGATCCGCGCCGCCCTGAGCGCCGTCGCACCGGGCAAGGCGCTGCGCGACGGCCTGGAACGCATCCTCCGCGGAAACACCGGGGGTCTCATCGTTCTCGGCATGGACAAGACCGTCGAGTCGATGTGCACCGGCGGCTTCGTGCTGGACGTGGAGTTCACCGCCACCCGGCTGCGCGAGCTGTGCAAGCTGGACGGCGCGCTCATCCTCGACAAGGACATCTCCAAGATCCACCGGGCCGGTGTGCAGCTGGTCCCCGACGCCTCGATCCCCACGGAGGAGACGGGCACCCGCCACCGCACCGCGGACCGCGTCTCCCGCCAGTGCGGCTTCCCGGTCGTGTCGGTGTCGCAGTCGATGCGCCTGATCGCGCTGTACGTGGACGGAGAGCGCCGGGTTCTGGAGGAGTCGGCGGCGATCCTGTCCCGCGCCAACCAGGCCCTCGCCACCCTCGAGCGGTACAAGCTCCGCCTCGACGAGGTCGCGGGCACGCTCTCCGCGCTCGAGATCGAGGACCTCGTCACGGTCCGGGACGTCACGGCGGTCGCGCAGCGTCTGGAGATGGTGCGCCGCATCGCGACCGAGATCGCCGAGTACGTGGTCGAGTTGGGCACCGACGGCCGCCTGCTGGCCCTCCAGCTCGACGAGTTGATCGCGGGCGTGGAGCCGGAGCGCGAGCTGGTCGTCCGGGACTACGTGCCCGAGCCCACCTCCCCCAGAGCTGCGCCCGGGAGGGGCCCCCAGCGCTCCCGGACCGTCGAGGAAGCACTGGCCGAGCTGGACGCGCTCAGCCACGCGGAGCTGCTCGAACTGCCCACGGTGGCAAGGGCGCTGGGCTACAGCGGCTCGCCCGAGACGCTCGACTCCGCGGTCTCCCCGCGGGGTTACCGGCTGCTGGCGAAGGTTCCGCGGCTGCCCGGCGCGATCATCGAGCGGCTGGTCGAGCACTTCGGCGGACTGCAGAAGCTGCTCGCGGCCAGCGTCGACGACCTGCAGGCAGTGGACGGCGTCGGCGAGGCGCGCGCCCGCAGCGTGCGGGAGGGCCTGTCGCGGCTCGCGGAGTCGTCGATCCTCGAACGGTACGTGTGAGCAACCGGTCCGCGCGAGCAACCGGTCCGCGCGAGCAACCGGTCCGCGCGAGCAACCGGTCCGTGCGAGCGGTCCGGGACTTCCCGGCCCGACTCAGCCCTTCTCGAGGCGGAAGGAAGCCGGCAGCACCGTCGCGCCGGGGAACGTGGCCTCCAGCAGGTAGGTGCCCGCCCCGACGGCGCCGCCCTTCGGTGTCGCGCACTGCGGCGCGCTCCGCTCGCGGTCCCACTCCACGGAGTGCGTGATCGTGGACTTCGCGGGGACCTGGAGCAGCCGGCTTCCGGCGGGGCTCGGGCAGTCCTTGGTGGACCACACGCTCTCGTCGTCGGAGTCGGTCACCGTGATCACGGCGGACCTGGGGCCGAAGTCCGCCTTGCAGGTCGTCGCGGAGGAGTTGGTGACGGCGAGACGGAAGACGGGCTTCTCGTCCGGCTCGTAGGCCACCTTGGCGCTGCTCAGCGCGAACTTGAGTGATCCCGGGGCGCAGTTGGCGAGCGTCGAGCCTGCCGGTACGGGCCGGCCTGCGGAGCCGCCGCCCGACGCGCCGCCGGCCGCGGTACTCCCGGTGGCTCCGTCCGTCGTGCCGTCCGAACTCCCGCCGGAACCGGTCGAGCCGCCGGAACCGGTCGAGCCGGCGGAGCCGGTCGAGCCACCGGAGCCGTTCCCGCCGTCGTCCCCACCCGTGCCCGACTCGTCGCGTCCGCCCGGCTGTTCAGTGATCGCGGGACCGGACTGGCCGGGGCCGGGCGTGATCGTGGAAGCGGGGGTCGTACCGCCGGCGCCCTTGCCGTCCGCCCCGCCGCCGCCTCCCGCCGAACTGACGGCCCATACGATCAGCACCGCGAGGAGCGCGACCAACGACGCCGCCACTGCCCTCCGTCGCCAGTAGATGGAGGAGGGGAGCGGCCCGATCGGATTGCGCAGAGATCCCACGGCCCAAACTCTACGAGAGATCGGGGCCAACTCCCGCCCCACCCGCCGCCGTACTTACCAAACTCTGCCGATCATCATCACGGACCGTGTTCCGCACGGCCGTTACTTTCGTCAAGGGTGTTCCCCGCCGATCGCCAAAGGTCATGGTCACCCCGGAGCAGGTACGGTCCGTGACCATGGACAGCAGCATCACCCGCGATCTCTACCGCGACATCATCGACTTCGCCCACACCACTCCTTCCTGGGTGCAGCACCTGGCCGAACTGTGGACGGAGGCGGGGCTCCTGCTCTTCGGGGTGCTGTTCGTCGTGGCCTGGTGGCGCTCGCGGACCGGCGACACCCGGGCCGTCGCCCTCGCGGTGCTCGCCCCGCCGGCGACGGCCGTCGGTTATGTCGTCAGCGAGTCGCTGAAGTCGGTCGTGGACGAGGAACGCCCGTGCCGCACGGTCGCGGACGCGGCGGCGTCACTGGTGCCGTGCCCGCCGACGGGCGACTGGTCCTTCCCGAGCAACCACGCGGCGATCGCGGGCGCGGCGGCGGTCGCTCTGGCCCTCGCCTGGCCCCGCATCGCGCTGCTCACCGTGCCGATGGCGCTGCTGATGGCCTTTTCCCGGGTGTTCGTGGGCGTCCACTACCCGCACGACGTGCTGACGGGCCTGCTGCTCGGTGCGGCCGTCGCGACAGCGGCGACGCTGCTCCTGGCCCGGCCGGCGGGCTCGCTCCTCACCACGATGCGGACGAGCCGTACGCCCCTGGCGCTCTGGCTCGCGGGCCCGGGCCCGCGCCTCCGCCGGACCCGCGCCGCCTACGAGCCCCGAGCCTGACCCGCCCCCACGCTCAGCCCGGCCCCGCGCCTCAATCGCCGGCGGGGCGTGAGTTGCCGGTCTCGTCGGGGCTCCGCCCCGAACCCTGCGCCTCAATCGCCGACGAGGCTGAAGTGGCCGGGCCACACGCCCCCGCGTCCGGTATTGCCCGCGGGGCTGGATGTGCCCGGCTCGGGCGGGTTGCCGCGCAGCGGCATTTCCAGCCCGGCCCGGGGGTACTCCGCCTGGCGGCGTGGGGGTTGCCCCCACTCACGGCCGGCAGGCCGTGGGAGGAGATTGAGGCCACCGCGCGAAGCGCGGAACCGGGCCAGGGCGGAGCCCGGCCCACCCACCCGGCGGCACGGGCCCGAGGCCCCGGCCCGAAGCGACGCCCCCGCGGGCCGGGGCCCGAGGACAGGCCGGCCCCGGGGCGGAGATCCGGTTCGGAGGGGACGCGCGGGCGTCCCCGGCAGGCGGATGCCGCCCCCGCACCGGCGGACGTGCCAGGATCGGGGTGCCATGACTGTCACTCACGTAACCCAGACGTCCGACACCCTCGATCCCGCCTCGCTCCACACCCCCGTCATCGCCTGGTTCGACAAGCACGCCCGCGACCTGCCCTGGCGTCGCCCGGAGGCCGGCGCGTGGGCTGTGATGGTGAGCGAGTTCATGCTCCAGCAGACTCCGGTGAGCCGGGTGCTGCCCGTGTACGAGCAGTGGCTGGCCCGCTGGCCGCGCCCCGCCGACCTCGCGCAGGAGGCGCCCGGCGAGGCCGTCCGCGCCTGGGGCCGGCTCGGCTATCCGCGTCGTGCCCTGCGTCTGCACGGCGCCGCGCAGGCGATAACGGAGCGGCACGGCGGCGAGGTCCCCACCGAGCACGCGCAGCTCCTCGCGCTGCCCGGCATCGGCGAGTACACCGCGGCGGCCGTGGCCTCGTTCGCGTACGGGCAGCGGCACGCCGTCCTGGACACCAACGTCCGCCGGGTGTTCGCCCGCGCCGCGACCGGCATCCAGTACCCGCCGAACGCGACGACCGCGGCCGAGCGGAAGCTCGCGCGCCTGCTGCTCCCGGAGGAGGAGCGGACGGCGGCACGCTGGGCGGCGGCGTCGATGGAGCTCGGCGCGCTGGTGTGCACGGCCAAGAACGAGGACTGCTCCCGCTGCCCGATCGCGGACCGGTGCGCCTGGCGCCTCGCGGGCAAGCCGGCGCACGAGGGGCCGGCCCGCCGGGGCCAGACGTACGCCGGCACGGACCGCCAGGTCCGCGGCAGGCTGCTGGCCGTACTGCGCGAGTCGGTGACCCCGGTGCCGCAGTCGGCGCTGGACGCGGTCTGGCACGAGCCGGTGCAGCGCGGCCGTGCGCTGGACGGGCTGGTCTCCGACGGACTGGTCGAGCCGCTCGAGAACGGTCACTACCGCCTCCCGCTGACCTGACCCGGCCCGCCCCTGCTGGAGGGGAGCCAGAGTCCCTACCCCACTCCCGCCACACCTGAAACATCCGCTGTTACACAACCGATGGACGGCCGTGCGCCGTCCGACGGCTGCTCCGCACAGCGCCGTGACAACCGCTCCGTAGGTTCTTGTGACGCAAGGACACACGGGGTTTCACGGGGACGGAGGCGGTTGGAATGGCGCACGGCGAGGTGCTCGAATTCGAGGAGTACGTACGCACCCGGCAGGAGGCGCTGCTGCGCAGCGCCCGTCGCCTGGTCCCCGACCCGATCGACGCGCAGGACCTCCTCCAGACCGCCCTGGTCCGCACCTACGGCCGCTGGGACGGCATCGCGGACAAGTCGCTCGCGGACGCCTACCTCCGCCGCGTCATGATCAACACGCGCACCGAGTGGTGGCGGGCGCGCAAGCTCGACGAGGTCCCCACCGAGCAGCTGCCCGACGCGAGCGTCGACGACGGCAGCGAGCAGCGCGCCGCCCGCGCCCTGCTGATGGACGTCCTCAAGGTGCTGGCGCCCAAGCAGCGCAGTGTGGTCGTGCTGCGGCACTGGGAGCAGATGAGCACCGAGGAGACCGCTGCCGCGCTCGGCATGTCGGCCGGTACGGTGAAGAGCACGCTGCACCGGGCCCTGGCCCGGCTCCGTCAGGAGCTCGAGGCACGGGACCTGAACGCCCGCACCCTGGAGCGCGATGAGACGCGGCGAGCGGCCCATCGGCGTGACGAACGGGAGCAGGAGCGGTGCGCGGCCTGAGAGGCAGTGGCAGGACCTTGACGGCGACGGCCGGGCTCGTCGCCGCCGTCCTGCTCGCGGTCGGCTGCTCCACCGGTGGTACCGGGGTGCAGGACGAGGGCGCGGTGCCCTCGGAGGCGGCGAGCAAGGCGACCCCTTCCCCGTTGCCGTCCGGCAGCCCGGGGCATTTCAGGGAGTCCGTGGACGCGGTCGAGCTGCTGCTGGCCGACCCGAAGGTCAGCTCGCGGGTCAAGGCCGATCTCCGGCCGTGCGCGAAGAACTCGTACCCGGTCGACACCTCGTACGCCCAGCTCACCGGAAACGGCACGCCGGACGTCGTCGTCAACGTGCTGACCTGCGGTGACGCGGTCGGCCTCGGCACGTATGTGTACCGGGAGACGGGCAAGGCGTACGAGAACGTCTTCGCCGTCGAGGAACCGGCGGTCTACTCGGCGGTCGACCGGGGGGACCTGGTGGTGACCAAGCAGGTGTACACCAAGGACGACCCGGTGTCCGACCCGTCGGGTGAGGAAGTGAGCACCTACCGCTGGTCGGACGGCAAGTTCACCCGGGAGTTCTGGGTGCGCAACGAGTTCAGCCGTGCGGTCGGCGAGGGCGAGGTGGTCGCCACGGAGGCACCCGCGCCCGGCGAGAACTGAGAGAGCGGGGAGAACAGCCGGATGGCCGAGACCCATGTCCTGTTCGTGGAGGACGACGATGTCATCCGCGAGGCCACCCAGCTCGCGCTGGAACGGGACGGCTTCGCCGTCACCGCCGTGCCCGACGGCCTGCTGGGCCTGGAGGCCTTCCGGGCGGACCGGCCGGACATCGCGCTGCTGGACGTGATGGTGCCGGGGCTCGACGGGGTGAGCCTGTGCCGCCGTATCCGCGACGAGTCGACGGTTCCCGTGATCATGCTGTCCGCGCGCGCGGACTCGATCGACGTGGTGCTCGGCCTGGAGGCCGGCGCGGACGACTACGTCACCAAGCCGTTCGACGGCGCCGTGCTCGTCGCCCGCATCCGCGCCGTGCTGCGCCGCTTCGGCCACGCGAGCGGCCCTGCGGGCGACGGTGCCGCGGCGGGGCGGCAGGAGCAGGGCGGGGCGCTCACCTTCGGCGACCTGATGATCGACACCGAGGGCATGGAGGTGCTCAGGGAGGGCCGGCCGGTGTCCCTGACACCGACCGAGATGAGGCTGCTGCTGGAGTTCTCCGCCGTCCCCGGCACCGTGCTCTCCCGCGACAAGCTGCTGGAGCGGGTCTGGGACTACGGCTGGGGCGGCGACACCCGGGTCGTGGACGTCCATGTACAGCGGCTGCGGACGAAGATCGGCCAGGACCGGATCGAGACGGTCCGCGGCTTCGGCTACAAACTCAAGGCGTGAGGCCCGCGGCATGAGACGTCTTGTCCTGCGCACCGGCGTCCGGTGGAAGATCAGCATCGCGATCGCGGCCGTCGGCGCCCTGATCGCGATGGCCCTCAGCCTCGTGGTGCACAACGCGGCCCGGGTCTCCATGCTCGGCAACGCCCGCGACGTGCAGATGGACCGCGTACTGCTCGCCCAGCGCTGGTACGAGACGTCGAAGAACCGGGACCCACGCTTCAACAGCAAGATCAACGACCCGGCGCTGCCCGCCGCGCTGAAGCGGCTGATGCGGGAGAAGCGGCGGGGGTCCTACGTCGAGACGGGCCGCGACGGAACGCCGGAGATCTGGGCGGCCGTGCCCCTGGCCGACGGCGACGTGCTCTCCCTGCACACCTCGTTCGCCGGGCGCAGCGCCGTGATCATGCAGGACCTGGACCGGGCCCTGATCATCGGCTCCGTCTCCGTCGTGCTGGGCGGTTCCGCGCTCGGCGTCCTGATCGGCGGGCAGCTGTCACGCCGGCTGCGCAAGGCGGCCGCGGCGGCGGGCCATGTGGCGGAGGGCAACCACGAGGTGCGGGTGCGGGAGGCGATCGGCGGCGTGGTCCGTGACGAGACCGACGACCTGGCCCGGGCCGTCGACGCGCTGACCGACGCCCTGAACGAGCGCATCGAGGCCGAGCGCCGCGTCACCGCGGACATCGCGCACGAGCTGCGCACGCCCGTCACCGGCCTGCTCACGGCGGCCGAGCTGCTGCCGCCCGGCCGGCCCACCGAGCTGGTGCGGGACCGGGCGCAGGCCATGCGCACGCTGGTGGAGGACGTGCTGGAGGTGGCCAGGCTGGACAGCGCCTCCGAGCGGGCGGAGCTCCAGGAGATCCAGCTCGGCGAGTTCGTCGCGCGCCGGGTGGCCGTCTTCCACCCCGACGCGGAGGTCCGGGTGGTGCACGGCTCCTGGGTCAACACCGACCCGCGGCGGCTGGAGCGCATCCTGGGCAATCTGCTCACCAACGCCGCCAAGTACGGCCAGGGCCCCATCGAGGTCACCGTGGAGGGCCGGGTGCTCCGGGTGCGCGACCACGGCCCCGGGTTCCCGGAGGCGCTGCTGCGGGAGGGGCCGAGCCGATTCCGTACCGGAGCGAGCGACCGTGCCGCCGCGGGTCACGGTCTGGGGCTGACGATCGCGGCGGGGCAGGCCCGGGTGCTGGGGGCGCGGCTGACGTTCCGCAACGCCGCGCCAGAGGGCACGACGCCGCCGGGGCGCTCCGGCGGGGCCGTCGCGGTGCTCTGGCTGCCGGAGCACGCGCCGACGAACACGGGGAGCTTCCCGGTGCTGCAACCGCGGACGGACCGCAGGCCGCGCGGACGGATGCGCTCGCGCGGAAAGGGCTGAGGGCCGAGGGACCGTGAAACGGCCGAGGCCCCGCCCGGGTGGGCGGGGCCGTCGAGCCGGAGGGGTGCCTCAGTCGTACGTCAGAGGTTGACGCCGGCGGAGCGCAGGAACGCCATCGGGTTCAGCGCGGAGCCGTAGTTCGGGGTCGTACGGATCTCGAAGTGCAGGTGCGGGCCGGACGAGTTGCCGGAGTTGCCGGACTTCGCGATGGTCTGGCCGGCCTTGACCTTCGAGCCGATCTTGACGTTGATCTTCGACAGATGCGCGTACTGCGAGTACTTGCCGTTGTTGTGCTTGACCACGACGGCGTTGCCGTACGCGGGGCCGTCGCCGCCGCCGTTCGGGCCGGCCTTGACGACGGTACCGGCGCCGGCGGCCTTGACGGGGGTGCCGATCGGCACGGCGAAGTCCTGGCCGGAGTGCTTGGCGGACCACATGGCGCCACCCTGCGCGAAGCTCGCGGTCAGCGTGTACTTGCTGACCGGCTTGACCCAGGACGGGGTCTTCTTGGCGGGCTTCTTCGCGGCCTTCGCCTTCGCGGCGCTCGCAGCGGCCTTCGCCTTCGCGGCGCTCGCAGCGGCCTTCGCCTTCGCGGCGCTCGCGGCGGCCTTCGCCTTCGCGGCGCTCGCCTGGGCGTCGGCCTGGGCGGCGACGGCGGAAGCGGCGTCCACGACGGCCGGCTTGGCCGCCTTGCCCGCGTCGGCGGAGGCGACACCCGCACCGGCTCCGACAACCATCACGGCACCCATTCCGGCGGCCACGACAGCACCACGGGTACGGAGCACGGACGGGCGGAGCTGGTGGATCATGGTGCGCTTCGACATACGGGAGAACCTCCGGGCATGAATGGACCCGGCACGCTCGCCGGGCTGGCTCCACATTGGTAACCCGAGCCCCCAAGTCGCCTCAAACCCCCCATCTACGACATCCGGTCGTAGCGACGGGAGCGGAAATAGGCCTCTTGACTGCCACGCCCACCCCTGCCGACCACCCGGCGAAGGGGCCGCTTATGCCCCGCTCGAGACGGTTTAACCCCACTTCCAGGCCATGGGGCGGCGGGAACGACGCCCAGCCACTCCCACCGAGGACCCCGGAGGCCGAAGACCCCGGCCCCGGCGACTCCACCGCGTAGGGCAAAACGGATAAACCAGTCACTAACCCGCCTAGTAGACCCCAAATCGCCTGTGCGCCTTGTCACGGAGCGACCCTTCTCGAAGCCCCGGAATCGTGACTCAGGCCACGCGTACGGGCCGTCCGGAAAGGGCCGGTCGCCCCCGTTGAAAAGGGGTTTTACGGTGACCGGGGCCACAAAGAGGAGCCCCGGCATCGCCTGAAAGGCCCATCGCGCGTCCTTCCGGGAAGGCGGCGCTTCCGGGATCCTCCTCGGCATGAGTAGACCCCTGGTTCGTGTACGCCGCCGCGCGCTGCACCGCGCCCGGACCTGGCCCCTCGTCGTCGGGCTCGTCTGCACCCTCACCTGGAGTTCGCCCGCCGGGGCCGGCCCCTCCGACACCGGCCTCAAGGGCGCCCTCGACAAGATCCTCGCCGACCCCCGCATGGACGGCGGGGCGGTGAGCGTCGTGATCGCGGACGCCGCCACCGGTGAACGCCTCTATCAGCGCGACGGCGGGGACCGGCTGATGCCCGCCTCCAACACCAAGCTCGCCACCTCGGCCGCCGCCATGGCCGTCCTGGGCCCCGAGCACCGCTACACCACCGATGTGCTGACCACCGGCCGCCGCGAGGGCTCCACGCTCGTCGGCGACCTGTATCTGCGCGGCAGCGGCGACCCCACGCTGCTCGCGGCGGACTACCGGCGGCTCGCCGCCGACCTCGCCGCATCGGGCGTCGACCGCGTCACCGGACGCCTCGTGGCCGACGACACGCGCTTCGACGACCAGCGCCTGGGCCGCTCCTGGGCGGCCGACGACGAGTCCGCCTACTACTCCGCGCAGATCTCCGCGCTCACCCTGGCCCCCGACACCGACTACGACGCCGGCACCGTTGTCGTGGAGGTCTCCCCGGGAGCCCGGCCCGGCGCCCGCCCCCGGGTGAAGCTGACCCCGCCCACCGACTACGTGCGCCTCGACGTCACCGCCACCACGGTCGCCCAGGACCGCCCGGACACCCTCTCCGTCTCCCGTGAGCACGGCGGCAACACGATCACCGTGAGCGGCGCCGTGCCCGCCGGCGCGAGCACCGCCAAGGAGTGGATCGCGGTCTGGGAGCCGACGGGCTACGCGGCCGCCGTGTTCGCCGACGCGCTGGCCGACCACGGCGTACGGATCTCCGGCAGCCCCCGGCTGGGGCGGCCGACGCCGCCCGGAGCCCGCACGCTCGCCTCGCACCGCTCCATGCCGCTCAAGGAGCTGATGCACCCCTTCATGAAGCTCTCGAACAACATGCACGCCGAGGCGCTCACCAAGACCATGGGCCACGAGGTCTCCGGCCGGGGCGCCTGGGACGCGGGCCTCGCGGCGATCGGCGCCCGGCTGGAGAAGGAGGGCGTCACCACGTCCACGCTCCGCCAGACCGACGGCTCCGGACTGTCACGGATGAACCTGTTCCCCGCCGAGCAGCTCGCTGCCCTGCTCCTCGGCGTCCGCGACGCGCCGTGGTTCGACGACTGGTACGCCTCGCTCCCGGTCGCCTGCGCGCGCGACCGCGCCGTCGGCGGCACCCTGCGCTCCCGGATGTGCGGCACTCAGGCCGCGCTCAACGCCGTCGGCAAGACCGGCTCCCTCACGGGCGCGTCGGCCCTCTCCGGCTACGTCACCGACGCCGGCGGCCGTGAGCTCGTCTACAGCGTCGTCCTCAACAACTACCTCGCCTCCTCGGTGAAGAGCATCGAGGACGCCGTCGTCACCACCCTGGCGTCCTCCGACACTGCTGCGGGCACGATCGTGGCCGCGTCGACCTCGCGTGCCCGCACCGCGGAGCCAGAGGCCTCGCTGGAATGCTCCTGGCTCAAGCCCGCTTCCTGCTGACCGCTGTCGGCACCCGGCACGTCCGGGCACGCGAAAGGGGCGGGCCCCGGACCGTGTGGGTCCGGGGCCCGCCCCGTCACGTCAGCCGGCCGTCAGGGCCGTTACGCGTCCTTCGACAGGTTCGGGCCGGTGCCGCCGGCCGCCTGCTCGATCGGCGGGACGTCCGGCAGAGCCGACTTCTCCTCGCCGCGGAAGGTGAACTTCTTCTCCTCACCCTCGCCCTCGCTGTCCACGACCACGATGTGACCGGGGCGCAGCTCGCCGAAGAGGATCTTCTCCGACAGGATGTCCTCGATCTCGCGCTGGATCGTCCGGCGCAGCGGCCGGGCGCCCAGAACCGGGTCGTAGCCCTTCTTCGCGAGCAGCGACTTGGCCGTGGGGCTGAGCTCGAGGCCCATGTCACGGTCCTTGAGGCGCTCGTCCACCTTGGCGACCATGAGGTCGACGATCTGGATGATGTCTTCCTCGGTGAGCTGGTGGAAGACGACCGTGTCGTCGACGCGGTTGAGGAACTCGGGCCGGAAGTGCTGCTTCAGCTCTTCGTTGACCTTGACCTTCATCCGCTCGTAGTTCGACTTCACATCGCCCTGAGCGGCGAAGCCCAGGTTGAAGCCCTTCGAGATGTCCCGGGTCCCGAGGTTGGTCGTCATGATGATGACCGTGTTCTTGAAGTCCACGACGCGTCCCTGGGAGTCGGTCAGACGACCGTCCTCCAGGATCTGCAGAAGGGAATTGAAGATATCGGGGTGGGCCTTCTCGACCTCGTCGAAGAGGACGACGGAGAACGGCTTGCGGCGCACCTTCTCGGTGAGCTGGCCGCCCTCTTCGTAGCCCACGTATCCGGGGGGCGAACCGAAGAGACGGGAAACCGTGTGCTTCTCGCTGAACTCCGACATGTCGAGGGAGATCAGCGCGTCCTCGTCGCCGAAGAGGAATTCGGCGAGCGTCTTGGAGAGCTCGGTCTTACCGACACCGGACGGGCCGGCGAAGATGAACGAGCCACCGGGGCGCTTCGGGTCCTTCAGACCGGCTCGCGTACGGCGGATCGCCTGCGAGAGGGCCTTGATGGCGTCCTTCTGCCCGATGACGCGCTTGTGGAGCTCGTCCTCCATGCGCAGCAGACGCGAGGACTCCTCCTCGGTCAGCTTGAAGACCGGAATGCCGGTGGCGGTCGCGAGGACCTCGGCGATCAGCTCGCCGTCGACCTCGGCCACGACGTCCATGTCGCCGGCCTTCCACTCCTTCTCCCGCTTGGCCTTCGCCGCCAGCAGCTGCTTCTCCTTGTCGCGGAGTGAGGCTGCCTTCTCGAAGTCCTGGGAGTCGATCGCGGACTCCTTGTCACGGCGGACACCGGCGATCTTCTCGTCGAACTCGCGCAGGTCCGGCGGCGCGGTCATCCGGCGGATGCGCATCCGGGAACCGGCCTCGTCGATCAGGTCGATCGCCTTGTCCGGCAGGAAGCGGTCCGAGATGTACCGGTCGGCCAGGGTGGCGGCCTGGACCAGCGCCTCGTCCGTGATGGAGACCCGGTGGTGGGCCTCGTAACGGTCGCGCAGGCCCTTGAGGATCTCGATGGTGTGCGGCAGCGACGGCTCCGCGACCTGGATGGGCTGGAAGCGGCGCTCGAGCGCGGCGTCCTTCTCCAGGTGCTTGCGGTACTCGTCGAGCGTGGTGGCGCCGATCGTCTGCAGCTCGCCTCGCGCCAGCATCGGCTTGAGGATGCTCGCGGCGTCGATCGCGCCCTCGGCGGCGCCCGCACCCACCAGGGTGTGGAGCTCGTCGATGAACAGGATGATGTCGCCGCGGGTGCGGATCTCCTTGAGGACCTTCTTCAGGCGCTCCTCGAAGTCACCGCGGTAGCGGGAGCCGGCGACCAGCGCGCCGAGGTCGAGGGTGTAGAGGTGCTTGTCCTTGAGGGTCTCGGGCACCTCGCCCTTGACGATGGCCTGCGCCAGGCCCTCGACGACCGCCGTCTTGCCGACGCCGGGCTCGCCGATGAGGACCGGGTTGTTCTTGGTACGGCGGGACAGCACCTGCATGACCCGCTCGATCTCCTTCTCGCGCCCGATGACCGGGTCGAGCTTGGACTCACGAGCGGCCTGGGTGAGGTTCCGGCCGAACTGGTCGAGGACGAGGGAGGTCGAGGGCGTGCCCTCGGCCGGGCCGCCTGCCGTGGCGGCCTCCTTGCCCTGGTATCCGGAGAGCAGCTGGATGACCTGCTGCCGCACCCGGTTGAGATCGGCGCCCAGCTTCACGAGGACCTGGGCGGCGACGCCCTCGCCCTCGCGGATCAGGCCGAGCAGGATGTGCTCGGTGCCGATGTAGTTGTGGCCCAGCTGAAGAGCCTCCCGGAGCGACAGCTCCAGGACCTTCTTGGCACGGGGCGTGAAGGGGATGTGGCCGGACGGGGCCTGCTGGCCCTGACCGATGATCTCCTCCACCTGCTGGCGGACCGCCTCGAGCGAAATCCCGAGGCTCTCCAGGGCCTTAGCGGCGACACCCTCACCCTCGTGGATAAGGCCCAGGAGGATGTGCTCGGTGCCGATGTAGTTGTGGTTGAGCATCCGGGCTTCTTCCTGAGCCAGGACGACAACCCGCCGCGCGCGGTCGGTGAACCTCTCGAACATCGTTAATCGCTCCTCAGAGCGGTCAGGCAGTAAGGGGTCGGTCCCCTCCCTGTCCTTCCGCAGCTTAGTCCCGCAAGCGGGGACCGCTCATTCCAACTGCCGACACCCGTCTGTGGCCTCCTGACCCCTGAACGCCGACAACTGCTCCAACCCGATGGTGCGAGACGATGTTCCCGCAGGCCAAGCAGTTACCCCCACCGCCACTACGCCGATGGCGAACGTGAGACTGCTCTGCAGGCGTGTCGCCCCTCCCCACTAGGGATGTCTTACCCGCCCGCACTGACACTCCATGCGGCGCACCCCCCGCGCCTCAGCTACGGGCGAACAACCTTGCGCCGTTCCACCCGTTCGCGCGCCGCCGATTCCGTGACCGTGTGCGACAGATTCCACACCATCCGTAACTCCCGGGCGGGATCGGGAGTTCCCGTGGCATGTCCTTCACCGTGCCGTCCCCCCGCTCACCCTCCGAGGGCCGCGCCGCGCAGTGGTACCGCGGCGAGCTCGGCTGGGACGCGACGGACGGCAGCCCCGTGCGGCTGGCGACCGGAACCCGGTTCGACGTGCTGGAGCTCCCCGCGGACGCCGGAGCGGCCGCACTGCGCCGGGGGGCCGCCACCGGCCCCGTGGCGCTCTCCGGGGCGACCATGCAGCTGCTGGTGGCCGCGGGCAGCGCGGAAGAGCTGCCCGGGCTGCTCGACTGGCTGGAATGGCGCGGAGTCGGCCTCGAGCTGACCGCCCTCGGCGCGGGCGGAGCGATCACCGCCCCGCCGCCGCCCGGGCATTCCTCTCCGCAGGGAGCCGCCGTGTGGCTGCGCCCCCCTGCGGCGGGGCGCCTGCGTCTGCCGGCCCTCGCCGGACTCGGGGGCAGTGGGGGTGCCCCCGATCTCGTACGGCTGGTGGACACGGCGGCCACGGAGTGCCACCGCGCCCGGCTTATGCGCATGACGCGCACGAATGCGCGAAAGACGCGAGCTCAGCCGTTGGCCTTCTCGTAAGCCTCACGAACCGTGGCAGGGACACGGCCCCGGTCGTTCACCTCAAAGCCGTTGGCCTTCGCCCACGCGCGGATTTCCGCGGTGTCCTTGTTGCCGCCGCCCGCCGCCGCGCGGCCCTTGCCGCGGCCGGTCGCGGCCCGGCCGCCGGTACGGCGACCGCTCTTCGCGTAAGGCTCGAGCAGACTCCGGAGCTTGTCCGCATTGGCGGTGGTGAGGTCGATCTCATAGGTCTTGCCGTCCAGAGCGAACGTCACCGTCTCGTCCGCCTCGCCGCCGTCGAGGTCGTCGACAAGAAGGACCTGAACCTTCTGTGCCACCGGATTTCCTTTCATCGAAAATGCAGTACGCGGAAAGGAAACCGCTTTTCCTTGGAAAACACAAACCCTTGACAGAGGTTCAGAACCGCGAGAACGCGGGAAACGTGCGCGATTCGGACATAGGGATCGCTCTTGCGGCGATCACAGGTGCAGAAGCATCCGGCTGTTGCCCAAGGTGTTCGGCTTCACTCGTTCGAGGCCAAGGAACTCGGCGACACCCTCGTCATAGGAACGCAGGAGCTCCGCGTAGACATCGGTGTCCACCGGCGTCTGCGTCTCTCCGATCTCGACGAAGCCGTGCCGCGAGAAGAAGTCGACTTCGAAGGTGAGGCAGAAAACCCTGCGCACCCCGAGTCGGCGGGCGGTGGCCACGAGCTTCTCGAGAACCCGGCGGCCGATGCCGTGGCCCTTGAAGGCGGGGTCGACGGCGAGAGTGCGGACTTCCGCGAGGTCCTCCCACATGACGTGGAGAGCGCCGCAGCCGACAACCAGGCCGTCCTCGTCGCGTTCGGCGACCCAGAACTCCTGGATGGCTTCGTAAAGCGTCACCGTCGCTTTGTCGAGCAGGATGCCTTCGCCGACGTACGGGTCCACGAGCCGGCGGACGTCCCGCACATCACTCGTCCTCGCCCGCCGGACGGTGAAGGCGTTTGCTGCGGCATAAGGCATGGCCCGACGCTATCGCTCCGCCGGGCCCTGCTCCTCGCCGGGCCCGCTGCCCTGAACCAGGCGCACGGCGGCTTGCAGCGCCTCGCGCTGCTCGGGGGACATCATGCCGAAGAAGGCGACAAGGGCCGCCGCGGGGTTGTCGCTCTTGGACCACGCTTCGTTCATCAGTGCGGCCGAGTACGCGGCGCGCGTGGACACCGCCGTATATCGATAGGCCCGGCCCTCGACTTCCCTGCGGACCCAGCCCTTCTGATGGAGATTGTCCATTACCGTCATGACGGTCGTGTAGGCGATCGACCGTTCCTGCTGGAGGTCTTCCAGGACTTCCCTGACCGTGACCGGCCGGTTCCATTGCCAGATCCGAGTCATGACGGCGTCTTCGAGCTCTCCCAATTGGCGGGGCACATCGCCACCATAGTGGGAGATCGACGATCAAACGACTATTGACGTAACAAAAAGGACGTACGGCGAGATTTCGCCGTACGTCCTGTGCCGTCGGGGACGGTGGTCAGCTGTCGCGCCCGGCCTGCGGGCCGGACTCCGCACGGACCAGCGCCGCGTCCACGGCGGCGTCCTCCTTGGCCTTGTTCGGACCGCCCTGGCTCTTGACGATCGTCACGACCAGACCGATGAAGAAGACGGCCATCACCACGGGGGGCACGAGCGCGGAAACGTAGTCCATGCCTCCAGAGTATCTATCCGGCGGCCCATTGCTCCGGCGGGGGCACGGGCTTACGGCGTGGCGGGAACACTTCCGAGGGCTTCGGCACCGGTCGCTCGTCCGGTTTCGGCTCCGGTTTCGGCTGCGGCCCGGGACTGGGCTTCGGCGCGTCGGCGGCACGGCCGCCCGGCAGCGCGTGGAGCCGGGCGCGGCGGGGTCCGGGCGTGGTCGCGACCGCGCTGGCGGGGACGGACGGCTGCGCCGGCGCCGGGACGGAAACGGCCCGTCCCGCGAGCCGGCTCCGCACCGCCTCCTCCGCCAGCGTCTGACAGCGGCGCAGCACCGCCGCGGCGGCCGGATTGCCGCGCAGCGCGCGCAGCGCCGCCAGATCGTCCGGCCGGGGGGCGTAGCCGGCGGCCAGGGCGTCCTGGAGGCGCTCCAGGTATCCGGCGGCCGTTCCGGGCAGGGCGTCGCGGTAGCGGGCGAGCTCGGCGAGGAGGAACGCCCGCAGCCGGCCTGCCTCGCTAACCGCCTCGTCCACGGAGTCGGCCAGGCGCAAACACTCCCGGACGTCGTCGTCGGCCAGGGGGACGGGGTGAAGGGCGACGGCAAGGGCGCGTCGGAGCACACGCAGCTCGTCCGCACCGAACGCCATGCCGCCACGGGTTCCGTATGGCGTGGGCATGTCCCGACGATACGTCCTAATTGGACAAAATCCTCTTACCACCCCAAACCTGGGCGCGGCGTCTTCCGCGGCGGGGCGCGGTTCGGGGGGCGCGGCCCGGCCTTCTGGTGGGGCCGACCCCGGCACGGGCCGCCCTGACCCGGTCGGCGGGTGCGGCGTCCCCGAGGCAAGCGGGCACGCCGCGCCGGTGGTCAGTACGGGGGCCGGTCCAGGCCCGCGCCAGGCCCGGCCGCGCCCGGAAACGTGCCCCGGTTGCCGACGCCGGCAGGCGTCAGAGGCGGGAGACGTTCCGTTCGTACACCAGCCTCAGCCCGATCAGCGTCAGCCACGGCTCGTGCTCGTCGATCGCCGCCGCCTCCCCCAGCACCATCGGCGCCAGACCCCCCGTCGCGATCACCGTCACGTCGTCCGGGTCCTCCGCCAGCTCGCGCTTCATGCGCTGGACGACGCCGTCCACCTGGCCGGCGAAGCCGTAGACGATGCCGGACTGCATCGCCTCGACGGTGTTCTTGCCGATCACGCTCCGCGGGCGGGCGAGCTCGATCTTGCGCAGTTGGGCGCCCTTGACGCCGAGGGCCTCGACGGAGATCTCGATGCCGGGGGCGATCACGCCGCCCGCGTACTCGCCGCGCGCGCTGACCGCGTCGAACGTCGTGGCCGTGCCGAAGTCGACGACGATCGCCGGCCCCCCGTACAGATCGACCGCGGCGACCGCGTTGATGATGCGGTCCGCGCCGACCTCCTTGGGGTTGTCCATCAGGATCGGCACGCCGGTCTTGATGCCGGGCTCGACGAGGACGGCCGGGACGTCGCCGTAGTAGCGGCGGGTGACCTCGCGGAGCTCGTGCAGCACGGAGGGGACCGTGGAGCAGATCGCGATGCCCTCGATGCCGTCGCCCAGTTCCTCGCCGAGCAGCGGGTGCATGCCCATCAGGCCCTGCAGCAGCACGGCGAGTTCGTCGGCGGTGCGGCGCGGGTCGGTGGAGATGCGCCAGTGCTCGACGATCTCCTCGCCGTCGAAGAGACCCAGAACGGTGTGGGTGTTGCCGACGTCGATGGTGAGCAGCATCAGCGTTCGACCTCGCGGAGGTCGAGGCCGATGTCGAGGATCGGGGAGGAGTGGGTGAGCGCGCCGACCGCGAGGTAGTCGACACCCGTCTCGGCGTACGCGCGGGCGTTGTCGAGCGCGAGGCGGCCGGAGGACTCAAGCATCGCGCGGCCGGCGACGAGCGCGACGGCCTGCTCGGTCTCGGCGGGCGTGAAGTTGTCCAGCAGGATCAGGTCGGCGCCCGCGTCCAGGACCTCGCGGACCTGGTCGAGGGTGTCGACCTCGACCTCGATCGGCAGGTCGGGGAAGCGGTCCCGTACGGCCTTGAACGCCTCGGCGACCCCGCCCGCGGCGATCACGTGGTTGTCCTTGACCAGGGCCGCGTCGGACAGCGACATGCGGTGGTTGACGCCGCCGCCGCAGCGCACCGCGTACTTCTCCAGGGCGCGCAGTCCGGGCGTCGTCTTGCGGGTGTCGCGGACCTTCGCGCCGGTGCCTTCGAGCAGGTCGGCCCAGGCGCGGGTGGCGGTGGCGATGCCGGAGAGCCGGCAGAGGATGTTGAGGGCGCTGCGCTCGCCGGTGAGCAGGTCACGGGTGCCGGCGGTGACGGACAGCAGCTTCTGGCCCGCCTCCACGCGGTCGCCGTCCTCGACGTGCCGCTCGACCTCGAACTCGTTCGTGCAGACGATCGACAGGATGGCCTCCGCGACCCGCAGCCCGGCGACGGTGCCCGCCTCGCGGGCGGTGAAGTCGCCGGTGGCGACGGCGTCCTGGGGGACGGTCGCCATGCTGGTCACGTCGACACCGCCGTCGAGGTCCTCCTCGATGGCCAGGTGCGCGATGTCCTCGACCTGGACGGGGTCGAGTCCGGCCTCGGCGAGCAGCGTGGCGAGCGCGGGGTCGAGACCGCACTCGTACGCCTCCTCGGCGCAGCCGCAGTCGTCTCCGCAGCCACCGCCGGCCGGGGCGCCGATCTGGATCAGCGGTACGTCCACGGGGCTCGGACGTTCATCGGGGGTGCTCACGGTTACGGCTCCCTGGGGGCTTTTGGGACGGACAAGATATCGGTCGCCGGGAAGGCGGTGGAGCCCGTGCGGCTGACGACGAGCCGGCGGTCGGGCGCTAGCCGCACGACGAGATGGCGGCGCCACTCGGCGTCGTCGCGCTCGGGGCGGTCCTCACGCCAGTGGCACCCGCGGGTCTCCTCGCGCTCCAGCGCCGCGGCGATCATCACCCGGGCGACGCAGAGCAGGTTCGAGGTCTCCCAGGACTCGACGCCGGGCTCCGCGGCCTTGCCGGACCCCTCCTGGTCGTGCCGGGCGTCCGCGTACACCGCTTCGAGCGAGGCGGCCGCGGCGGCGAGCGACTCGGCGGAGCGGAGGACGCCCGCGCCGTGCGACATGATCCGCTGGATCTCGGGGCGCTGCTCCGGCGCGATCAGCGGCAGCAGGGACGGCTCCACGGGCGCGGCGGGCGCGGCCGTGGGCCAGGGGCGGCGCTCGGCGATGTCGGCGGCGATGCGCTCGGCGAAGACGAGTCCTTCGAGGAGCGAGTTGGAGGCCAGCCGGTTGGCGCCGTGGACGCCCGTGCAGGCGACTTCGCCGCACGCGTACAGGCCGGGGACGGTGGTGCGGCCGTGCAGGTCGGTCCGTACGCCGCCGGAGGCGTAGTGGGCGGCCGGGGCGACGGGGATCGGCTCCGTCACCGGGTCGAAGCCGTGGGCGCGGCAGGCGGCGAGGATGGTGGGGAAGCGGTGTTCCCACATCTTCGCGCCGAAGTGGCGGGCGTCCAGGAACATGTGGGCGGCGCCCTGTTCCTGCATGCGGCGCATGATGCCCTTGGCGACGATGTCGCGGGGGGCGAGCTCTGCCAGCTCGTGCTGGCCGACCATGAAGCGGGTGCCGGCGGCGTCTACGAGGTGGGCGCCCTCGCCGCGTACCGCCTCGGAGACCAGCGGCTGCTGGCCCTCGCTGTCCGCGCCGAGGAAGAGCACGGTCGGGTGGAACTGGACGAACTCGATGTCGGAGACCTCGGCGCCGGCCCGCAGGGCGAGGGCGACGCCGTCGCCGGTGGAGACGGCCGGGTTGGTGGTCGCGGAGAATATCTGGCCCATGCCGCCGGTGGCCAGCACCACCGTGGGGGCGTGGACCGCGCCGACGCCGTCGTGCTGGCCTTCGCCCATCACATGCAGGGTGATGCCCGCGGTGCGGCCGTCCGCGTCGGTGAGCAGGTCGAGGACCAGAGCGTTCTCCACGGTGCGCAGGCCCTTCTCGCGGGCCGCGTCGACCAGGGCGCGGGAGATCTCCGCGCCGGTCGCGTCACCGCCGGCGTGCGCGATGCGGCGCCGGTGGTGACCGCCCTCGCGGGTCAGCTCGATCTCGCCGGACGCCGGGTCGGTGTCGAAGAGCGCGCCGGTCGCGATCAGCCGGCGCACGGCGTCGGGCCCCTCGGTGACGAGGGCCCGCACCGCCGCCTCGTCGCACAGGCCCGCGCCCGCGACGAGGGTGTCCTCGAGGTGCTGCTCTGGGGTGTCGCCGTCGCCGAGTGCCGCGGCGATGCCGCCCTGCGCCCAGCGGGTGGAACCGTCGTCGAGGCGCGCCTTGGTGACGACGACCGTGTCCAGGCCGCTCGCGGCGCAGCGCAGCGCCGCCGTGAGTCCGGCGACGCCGGAACCGACCACGACGACGTCTGCCTCGACGGCCCAGCCGGGGGCGGGGGCGGTCAGCCGTATACCGGTCACGTGGCGGCTCCGTCGGTCGGTGCGGTGGTGGTTGCGGTGGGCACGGGTCCGGTCGGCACGGGTGCCAGGTGGGCGGTGCCGAAGTCCAGGGGGATGTTGTCGATCAGGCGGGTCGAGCCGACCTTGGCGGCGACGGCGAGGACCGCCTCGCCCTCGTGGTCGTCGCTGACCTCCACGAACGTGGCGGGGTCGACGAGGGCCACGTAGTCCAGGTGGAGCGGCGGGTTCGCCTTCGCGGCCTCGTCCAGCACGGTCCGCGCGGCCGCGCGGACGGCGTCGGCGCCGATCGGCGGCCACGCCTGGGCGACCGCGTGGGCGTCCGCCGCGGCGCGGGCCTCGCCCAGCGCGGACAGCGCGGCGGCGCGGGCGGGCGCGGCCGGCACGGCTTCGGCCCTGGCGTGCAGGGCCTGTTGGGCGGCGAGACGGTCGCGGGCCGCGAACAGGGAGTGCGAGAGGGCGAGCGCGGTGTGCCGCTCGGCCGTGGACAGGTAGCGGTTGCGGCTGGAGAGGGCGAGGCCGTCCTCCTCGCGGACCGTGGGGACGCCCACGACCTCCACGGGGAAGTTGAGATCCCGGACCATCCGGCGGATCAGGGCGAGCTGCTGGGCGTCCTTCTGCCCGAACAGCGCCACGTCGGGGCCGGTGAGATGCAGCAGCTTGGCGACAACGGTGAGCATGCCGTCGAAGTGGCCCGGCCGGGTCCTGCCTTCGAGCCGCTCCCCCATGGGCCCGGCGGTGATGCGGACCTGCGGCTCGCCCCCGGGGTAGACCTCGTCGACGGACGGCGCGAACACCACGTCGGCGCCCGCCTCCTCGGCGGTCCTGAGGTCGGCGTCGAGCGTGCGGGGGTACCGGTCCAGGTCCTCGCCGGCGCCGAACTGCAGCGGGTTGACGAAGACGGTGACGATCACGAAGCCCTTGCGGCCCACCCGTTCCCGGGCGGCGCGGATCAGGGTGGCGTGGCCCTCGTGCAGGGCTCCCATGGTCATGACGACGGCGGTGCGGCCGGGCACGCCGTAGTGCTCGACGGCGTACTGAAGGTCCTCACGCGTCGGTACGAGTTCGAGGTGGCGGCTCATCGCAGGTCCCCCTCGGCCAGCACGCCCAGCAGGTCCTCCGCGAGCTCCGGCTTGAGCATGCCGTGCGCGAGGGCGCGGTCGGCGGTCGTCCGCGCCATCGCGAGATAGCCGGCGACGGCGGCGGGCGCGTGCTCGCGCAGTTCGGCCACGTGGGCGGCGACGGTGCCCGCGTCGCCCCGGGCGACCGGCCCGGTCAGGGCGGCGTCGCCGGAGCGCAGGGCGTTGTCCAGGGCGGCCCCGAGGAGCGGGCCGAGCATCCGGTCGGGGGCGCTGACGCCCGCCGTGCGCAGCAACTCCATGGACTGGGCGACGAGGGTGACGAGGTGGTTGGCGCCCAGCGCCAGGGCGGCGTGGTAGAGCGGGCGGTTCTGCTCCTCGATCCACTCGGGCTCGCCGCCCATCTCGATGACGAGCGCCTCCGCGGCCAGCCGCAGCTCCTCTGGGGCGGTCACGCCGAAGGAGCAGCCGGCCAGCCGCTGCACGTCCACCGCGGTGCCGGTGAAGGTCATCGCGGGGTGCAGGGCGAGCGGCAGCGCTCCCGCCCGCAGGGCGGGCTCGAGCACCTTGGTGCCGTACCGGCCGGAGGTGTGCACGAGCAGCTGCCCGGGCCGTACCGCACCGGTCTCGACGAGGCCCTCGATCAGGCCGGGCAGCGCGTCGTCGGGGACGGTCAGCAGCACCAGCTCGGCGCGGGCGAGCACGTCGGCGGGCGGCACCAGGGGTACGTCGGGGAGCAGGGCGGCGGCCCGGCGGACGGACTGGTCGGACACTCCTGACGCCGCCACCGGCCGGTGTCCCGCAAGCTGCAGGGACGCGGCGAGCGCGGGTCCTACGCGGCCCGCTCCGACCACTCCGACGGTCAGGCGGGCGGGGCGGTCCCGCGGGTCGAGCGGGTCCTGTGGTGCTGTGGCGTTCACGCGGCGGTGCCTTCCGTTCCAGTCCGCGGGGGTACCGGACGATTTCTCGTGACGATGCTACGCCAGCGTTTCCGGGAGCCCCGCGGTTGTCCACAGGCTGTGGGCGATGATCGGACCGTGACGGACACGAGCGGGACGTACGAGCGGGACACGAGCGAGCACGACGCGGCCGGGCGGCAGGGGGACGGTCCGGACGAGAACGGGCAGGACGAGCGGAAGCGACAGCTCGCCGCGTGGCGCGCCTCGGACCGCGTGCTCGCGCGGGCCTCCGCCGACCGGCGGATCGGGGAACGTCTCGCGGCGCTGACCGAGGCCGCGGGCGAGGTGTACGACCTGGACGACTGGACCGACGTGTACGGCAACGGGGTCGTGGAGGAGCTGGAGCGGCGGACGGCCGCACTGCTCGGCCTCCCCGCCGCGGCGTTCTTCCCGACCGGGACGATGGCGCAGCAGGTGGCCCTCCGCTGCTGGGCGGCGCGCACCCAGAACGCCACGGTCGCCCTGCATCCGCGGGCGCATCCGGAGGTCCACGAACGCTCCGCCCTCTCTGTGGTGAGCGGGCTGCGCACGGTCCACCCGACCACCGAGCCGCGGCTGCCCACGGCGGAAGAGGTCCTCTACTGCGACGAGCCCTTCGGCACGCTGATGCTCGAACTGCCCCTGCGGGACGCCGGCTTCGTGCTGCCCTCCTGGGACGAGCTGGTGGCGGTGGTGGACGCGGCACGGGAGCGTGACGCGGTGGTGCACTTCGACGGCGCGCGTCTGTGGGAGTGCGCCCCGCACTTCGGCCGCCCGCTGGACGAGATCGCCGCGCTGGCGGACAGCGTGTACGTGTCGTTCTACAAGTCCCTGGACGGCATCTCGGGCGCCGTGCTCGCCGGCCCCGCCCAGCTGATCGAGGAGGCACGGGCCTGGCGGCACCGGTACGGGGGCCTGCTGTTCCAGCAGTACCCGGCGGCGCTGTCGGCGCTGGCCGGGCTCGAGCGGGAGCTGCCGCGGCTGCCGTCGTACGTGGCCCACGCGAAGGTCGTCGCGGCCGCGCTCACCGACGCGCTGCGCGCCTCGGGCGTGCCCTGGTCCCGGATCCACCCGCCCGTTCCGCACACCCACCAGTTCCAGGTGTGGCTGCCGTATGGGACGGAGCTGCTGAACGAGGCGGCGGTGACGCAGTCGGAGGAGACAGGCGTGACGCTCTTCCGCCGGTGGTTCTCCCAGGGCTTCCCGCCGGGCGTCTCGGTCACGGAGGTGACGGTCGCGGCGGAGGGGCTGGCGTGGACGGAGCGGGACGTGGCGGCGGCGGTCGCGGAGTTCGTCCGCCGCGTGAGCCTGCCGGCGCGGTAGGCGGGGCGCCTGCGGCGGGCCGTTCCCCGCCCCGCCCCTTCCCGCTGCACCGGATGTGCGGCTCCGCCGCGTGGCGGGGCAGGCCCCGGAGCGCGCACCGCCCTCCGGGCTTCGCCCGGGCCCGGTACCGCGCTTCGCGCGGTGGCCTCGATCTCCCCCTACGGCCTGGCGGCCGAGGGTGGGGGCCCCTCCCGCGCCGCCAGGCCGTAGGGGGGAAGCCCCCGGGCCGGGCTGGATTTCGCTCCGCGACATCAGCCTCGCCGGCGATTGAGGCGCGGGGTCCGGGTGCGGAGCCCCCGGTTCGGGAAGGGAAGGGGCGGGGTGGGGGAACACTCCCCGCGCAGCGGGCCCGGACCGCGCGGCCCTCACTATGGACGAGTGAGCGTGGCCATCGACATCACGGGTCTGCCCCCGGAACGCGTCGTCTTCGGCCTGTCCCCCCTCGCCGAGCTGGGCGTGGCCCTCCATGCCCTGCACGAGCCGGGGCCCCACCCCGGCCTGCACGGACAGGCCACCGCGACGGCCTGCACGGACGGGCCACCGCGACGGCCGCCGGGCTGAAGCCGGACCTCGCGGACCGGCTGCACGAGGCCGACTTCCTGTGACGGTCGACGTTCTCGGACCGTGCTGAAGAAGGCGGAGCCGGTCTCGACCCGCAGGCGCGGCCGTTACGTGCTCCACCAGTGGACGCGGCCACCGTCGCGCGTCTCGGCAGCGACTTCCTGGAGACGGTGCTGCGCTGACCGGGGCCCTCGGCCCGGACCGGGCCGCGCCTCGGATCAGCCCGCGCCGCCGCCCGCCCTGACCAGCCCCGTCTCGTAGGCGAGTACCACCACCTGCACGCGGTCGCGCAGGCCGAGCTTGGTGAGGATGCGGCCGACGTGCGTCTTGACCGTCGCCTCCGAGAGCACGAGCCGGGCCGCGATCTCGCCGTTCGACAGTCCCTGGGCGACGAGCAGCATCACCTCGCGCTCCCGCTCGGTGAGCTTCTCCACCTCCTTGTGGCGCGGTTCGGGGCCCGCGCTCGGCAGCAGCGGGGAGAAGCGGTCCAGCAGCCGCCGCGTGGTCGACGGCGCCACGACCGCGTCGCCGCTGTGCACGGAGCGGATCGCGCCGAGCAGCTCGGCGGGCGGCACGTCCTTGAGCATGAAGCCGCTGGCGCCCGCCTTCAGCCCGGAGAAGGCGTACTCGTCGAGGTCGAACGTGGTCAGGATCAGCACCTTCGGGGCGCCCGGCTCCTCGCAGATGCGCCGCGTCGCCTCGACCCCGTCGAGCCTCGGCATGCGTACGTCCATGAGCACGACGTCGACGGCCGTGGACCGCAGGATCTCGATCGCCTCCGCGCCGTCCCCGGCCTCCGCGACGACCTCCATGTCCGGCTGGGCGGCGAGCACCATGCGGAAGCCGGTGCGCAGCAGCACCTGGTCGTCGACGAGCATCACGCGGATGGACATGTGGGTTCCGTCCCTCGGTCTGTAGTGGCTCTAGTGGGCGGGCTTGAGCGGCAGCAGCGCGCTGATCCGGAAGCCTCCGCCCGGCCGCGGCCCGGCGTCCAGCGTGCCGCCGACCATACCGACGCGTTCGCGCATCCCGATGAGACCGTGGCCGTGCCCGTCCGCGCCGCCGTCCTCGTACAGCTCGTGGGAGGCGCCACGGCCGTCGTCCTCGACGAGCAGCCCGAGGCCGTCGTCGAAGTAGACGAGGCGGACGCTGGCGCCGGCCTCGGGGCCGCCGTGCTTACGGGTGTTGGTGAGCGCTTCCTGGACGATCCGGTAGGCGGTGAGCTCGACACCGCTGGGCAGCGGCCGGGGCGTTCCCTCGATCCTGAAGTCCACGGTCAGGCCCGCGGCGCGCACATGCTCGACCAGGTCCTCGATCTGCTGCACATCGGGCTGGGGCACGTACTCGCCGCTCTCCGGGCCGTCGCCGGTGCGCAGCACGCCGAGCAGCCGGCGCATCTCGGCGAGCGCCTGGCGGCCGGTGCTCGAAATGGTCTCCAGGGCCTGCTTGGCCTGGTCGGGGGCGGCGTCCAGCACATAAGCGGCGCCGTCGGCCTGCACCACCATCACGGACACGTTGTGGGCGACGACGTCGTGCAGTTCGCGGGCGATCCTGGCGCGCTCGGCCGCCACCGCGACCTTGGCCTGCGCCTCGCGCTCCTTCTCGAGCCGGGTGGCGCGCTCCTCCAGCTGGTCGAAGTAGGCGCGCCGGGTGCGTATCGAGTCGCCGAGGACCCAGGCCAGCACGAACGGCAGGCTCATGATCACGGTGATGAACACCCTGCTGAGCGTCGACTCGGCCTCCGTCGGCCAGCGGATCTGCGCCAAGGAGGCCGCGCAGAGACCGCCGACGAGCGCCAGCCGGGACGCCCACCGCGGACTGCCGGCCGCCGCGACGGTGTAGATGATGACCAGCATCGCGAAGTCCGCCGGGTTGACGGGGACGTCGAAGACCAGCTGGGCGACGCCTGTCGCCCCCGTCAGCAGCAGCATGTGCTGGGGCAGCCGGCGGCGCAGCGCCACCACCAGGCACAGGGCCAGCACGGTGAGCGCGGCGGCAGCCGTCTCCCCGGGGCCCTCCGGCTCCTGGACCACCCACATCGAGGAGAAACCGAGGAGCATGACAGCCCAGAAGGTGTCGATGCCCGTCGGGTTCCTGCGGATGAAGTCGTAGAGGAGCTGCACGTAACCCAGAGTAGGGAAGTCGGAAAGGTGCAGGGGTCAACCGGAGGGTCGATCCGGTGGGCGGAGGCATACTCCGCAAGGTGGAGACTTGGGCCCGTGACGTATGAGACGGGCGGGTGGCGCGGGTGGCGGGCGGCCGCGGAGGAAGCGCTGTACGGGCCCGGGGGTTTCTATCTGCGCCCGGAGGGGCCGGCCGGGCACTTCCGCACCTCGGTCCACGCCTCGCCGCTGTTCGCCGCCGCCGTCGCACGGCTGCTGACCGGCACCGCGGAGTCGCTGGGACTGGCGGAGCCCGCGCTGATCGACGTCGGGGCGGGCCGGGGCGAGTTGCTCACCGGGGTGCTCGCCGCCCTGCCGCCCGGGTACAAGGTCCGCGCGTACGGCGTCGAACGGGCGGACCGGCCCCCGGGCCTCGACCCGCGCGTCGAGTGGACCTCCGAGATCCCCACGGGGCTCGGCGGGCTGCTGTTCGCGAACGAATGGCTCGACAACGTCCCGGTGGACGTCGCCGAAGTCGACGCCGACGGGGAGGTCCGCCGGGTACTGGTCCGCGAGGACGGCGAGGAGCGCCTCGGCGAGCAGGTCACCGGCGCGGACGCCGACTGGCTCGCCCGCTGGTGGCCGCTGACCGGACCGGGCGCCCGCGCGGAGATCGGCGCCCCCAGGGACGAGGCGTGGCGGGCGGCGGCGGGCGCCCTGAGCGCCGGCCTCGCCGTCGCCGTCGACTACGCCCACACGGCCGGGGCCCGGCCCCCGTACGGGACGCTGACGGGCTTCCGTGACGGGCGCGAGGTACGCCCCGTGCCGGACGGGAGCTGCGACCTCACGGCCCATGTGGCGCTCGACGCGTGCGCCGGGCCGGGGGCGGAGCTGGTCGGCCAGCGGGAGGCGCTGCGGAGGCTGGGCGTGAGCGGGGAGCGGCCGCCGCTCGCCCTGGCGTCGTCGGATCCGGCGGGCTACGTCCGCGCGCTCGCCCGGGCCGGTGAGGCGGCGGAACTGACCGCCCGGGGCGGGCTCGGCGACTTCACCTGGCTCATGCAGCGGGTGTGACGGGCTCTGAGAGACTGGTGCGCATGACGGAGACGACGGTCGGCATCGGCGGCGCGGCGGAGAGCACCGACATGGTGCTCAACATCGGACCCCAGCACCCCTCCACCCACGGCGTGCTCCGTCTGCGCCTGGTGCTGGACGGCGAGCGCATCCGGCAGGCCGAGCCGGTCGTCGGGTACATGCACCGCGGTGCGGAGAAGCTTTTCGAGGCCCGCGACTACCGGCAGATCGTGGTGCTGGCGAACCGGCACGACTGGCTCTCCGCCTTCTCGAACGAACTCGGCGTCGTCATGGCCGTCGAGCGGATGCTCGGCATGGAGGTCCCGGAGCGCGCGGTGTGGTCCCGTACGCTCCTCGCCGAGCTGAACCGGGTCCTCAACCACCTGATGTTCCTCGGCTCCTACCCGCTGGAGCTGGGCGGGATCACGCCCGTCTTCCACGCGTTCCGCGAGCGCGAGGAACTCCAGACGGTGATGGAGGAGATCTCCGGCGGGCGGATGCACTACATGTTCAACCGGGTCGGCGGCCTCAAGGAGGACCTTCCCGCGGGCTGGCTCGGCCGGGCCCGCCGGGCGATCGCCGATGTCCGCTCGCGGATGGACGTCTACGACCGCCTGGTCATCGGCAACGAGATCTTCCGCGGCCGGACCCGGGGCGTGGGCGTGCTCTCCCCGGAGGCCGTCCACGCGTACGGCGTCAGCGGCCCGATCGCCCGGGCCTCCGGAGTCGATTTCGACCTGCGCCGGGACGAGCCCTACCTGGCCTACGGCGAACTGCAGGACACCCTCAGGGTCGTGACCCGGCAGGAGGGCGACTGCCTGGCCCGGTTCGAGGTCCTGCTGGAGCAGACGCACAACGCGCTGGAGCTGGCGGACGCCTGCCTCGACCGGATCGGGGAGCTGCCACCCGGTCCGATCAACCAGCGGCTGCCGAAGGTGCTGAAGGCGCCCGAGGGCCACACATACGCGTGGACCGAGAACCCGCTCGGCATCAACGGCTACTACCTGGTCTCCAAGGGCGAGAAGACGCCGTACCGCCTCAAGCTCCGCTCGGCGTCGTACAACAACATCCAGGCGCTGGCCGTGCTGCTGCCAGGGACGCTGGTCGCGGACATGGTCGCGATCCTGGGGTCGCTGTTCTTCGTCGTCGGCGACATCGACAAGTAACGCCCGGGCCGGCGCACAGCCGGCGCACAGCCGGCGCACAGCCGCTCCGGACCGCCGGCGGGTGGCGTGCGCGCTACGACACCGCGTTGCGCAGCTCGGCCACGTCCAGCTGCTCGGTCTCGTCGTGCGCGGTCAGGTCGATGACCTTGCCGACCGCGCGCGGGCACACGACGCGCTGCGCGGCGAGCGCCTCCTCGCCCACCACGTCGGCGAGGTCCTCGTGCTGCACGGCCTCGATCGCCTTCTGGGTGCCGGGGGCCTCGATCGCCCTCATGGACCCGGTTCCCGCCGCGGTCGCGCCGCCACCGGTGCCGGACGCCTGGGCGGAGCCCTCGGCGGCCGTGCCGAAGAAGTCGAAGCCGCCCTCGGGCCGCTTCACGCGGGACCGCTGGGCGCCGTAGGGAACGATCGCGGCCGCGGCCGGGACGGGACGGGCGGGACGGGCGGGAAGGGCGGACGGCGGACGCACACGCCGCCCGGCGGCCCCACCGCCCGCCGGGTGCTTCCCCTCCGGCTCGTCCGCCTCCCGGGCGCGCTCCGCGATGTCCCTGCGCCGGGCCTCCTCCGCGATGCGCCCGGCCTCCTGCGCCGCGGCGTTGCGCGACAGGTTCTCCAGCGCCTTGGCGGCGCGCAGAAACGTCGCCGGGGTCGGCGTGGAACCCGCGGGCAGCAGCTCCTTCGCCGGTGCGGCAGCCTCGATCGCGAGCTGCCTGCGGCCCTCCAGGGCGCTGGCCCGCTCCGTCTCCGCGGTGGCGTACCGGCGCAGCAGCGACGCGTGCTCGTTCCGCAGCGCGGCCAGCTCGACCCGCTTGGCGCGCAGCCTCGCGTCGAGCTTGAGGCGCAGCTCGCGGGACTCCTCGACGTCCGCCTCGAGTTCGGCGATCCGCTCCTCCGCCTTCCACTGGTCGCCGGCGCGCCCGCGGGTCAGCTCGGCGACCCTGCGGCCGGCGCTGCGGTCCCAACTGCGCATGAGGACGGCGCCGGTGACGGCGGCGGTCGCCGCTGCCGCGACCAGCAGGCGCAGCACGACCGCATTGCCGGCGAACCACGCGCCGAGGGCGCACAGAACCGACGCTCCGGCCACTGCCGAGGGAGGCAGCAGCTTGTGCAGGGGAGGGGAATGACGGTGGCGTCCTCGTGGCATGGCCCGAAATTTACCGTGCGTAGCCTCCGAATGGGGTGTCGGCCCGGCAAATCTCTGGCCGAGAACGCCGGGCCGCGCTCCGGTCACTTACGAAGAAGCCCTTCCGCCTCCAGATAGGCCTTCGCGACGTCCTCCGGCTTGGCGCGTTCCCCGTCCACCTTGCGGTTCATCTCGGCGAGATCCTCAGTGGTCAGCGCCTTGGTCAGCTTCGCGAGGGCGTCGGCGATCTCCTGGCTGCCGGCGTCCTTCGCATTGACGACCGGAAGGATGTTGTCCGCGTTCTGCAGCTTCTTGTCGTCCTCCAGGACCACCAGGTCGTAGCTCGCGAGCGTGCCGTCGGTGGTGTAGGTCAGCACCATCTGGTTCACACCGTCCTTGACGGACTGCTTGGCCTGGGGAGTGCCGACACCCTTGGGATCGATGCCCGCCACGTCGATGCCGTACGTCTTCTTCAGGCCCGGCGCGCAGAAGGGCCGCACCTCGCACTCGTCACCCGCCGCGATCTTCACCTTCAGCTTCGAATCGCCGAGATCGGAAAGCGACGTGAGCCTGTTCTTCTCCGCGAATTCCTTCGTCACGGCGAACGCGTTCTGATCGACGGCCTCCCCCGCGGGCAGCACCTTCAGTCCGCGCGGTTCGGCGAGCTCGGTGAGCGCCTTCACGGTGGCGGCGACATCACCCGACGCGACGGGCTTCTCCTCGGTCGCCTTGGGCCCGTTCACCTTCGCGTTGAGGAATTCGGCGAGCGTCGCCGCGTATTCCGGTACGACGTCGATCTCGCCCTTCTCCAGGGACGGTTCGTACAGCTCGCGGTTCTTCACCGTGGTGATCGACGTCTGGTAGCCGGCGTCCCGCAGCAGCTGCGCATACAGCTCGGCGAGCACCTTGGACTCGGTGAACGCGGCCGCGCCGACGACGAGCGTGCCCTTCTTGCCCGACCCGCCCGGCGACGAGACGCTGTCCTTCTCCCCTTCGAGGGAATCGCCGCCGCACCCGGCGAGGGCGCCTGTCAGGGCGGCCACGGCCAGTGCAGCACCCGCGATGCGCGAGGTCTTGGTCATCAGGATCTCCGTCCACAGCGTCATGGAAGCAGTACGAAAAAAGAATGGAGTGCCGTCAGCCGGACGACGGCACGGACTTGCGCAGGGGGCTCAGCAGCCGGTCGGCGGCCACCAGCATCCCTTCCACGAGCAGGGCCAGCAGCGCCGCGAGCACTGCGCCCGCGACCACCTGCGGTGTGTCGTAGGTGTTGAATCCGGCGGTGATGATGCGGCCGAGGCCGCCCTGTCCGACCATCGAGGCGATGGTGGCCGTCGCCACCACCTGGACGGCGGCGGACCTCAGCCCGGTCATCAGCAGGGGGTACGCGAGCGGCAGTTCGACCCGCCGGAAGACCTGGCCGCCCGACATGCCCATCCCCCTGGCGGCCTCCACCACCGCCCGGTCCACCTCGCGCATGCCCACGTACGCGTTGGTGAGCAGCGGCGGCACCGCGAACAGCACCAGCGCGATGATCGTCGGCGCGTACCCGGCGCTGCGCAGCGGTGTCAGCATGAACAGGGCGAGGACCGCGAACACGGGGATCGCCCGGCCGGCGTTGGAGATGTTGACCGCGAGGGCGCCGCCCCTGCCGATGTGCCCCAGCCACAGGGCGACCGGCAACGCGATCGCACAGGCCAGGGCGAGCGCGGCGCCGCTGACGTACAGATGCTCGACGAGCCGGTGCCAGGCGCCGGACTCGCCGGACCAGTTGGCGCCGGTGGTGAGCCAGGTCCACGCGCCGGTGACCGCGTCCATCAGGGCTTCGCCTCCGCCGCGCGTATCCGGGTCCAGGGGGTGAGCAGCCGCTGGGCGCCGAGGAGCAGCAGATCGGCGACGGCCGCCAGCAGCACGCACAGCACGGAGGCGGTCAGCACCTGCGCCTTGAACGTGGTCTGCACGCCGTCGTCGATGAGATTGCCGAGCCCGCCCTGGCCGACGAGCGCGCCGACCGTCGTCAGCGCGACCGTGGACACGGTCGCGATCCGGATGCCCGCCATCAACGCGGGCAGGGCCAGCGGCAGTTCCACCTCCCACAGCATCCGCGCCGGGCCGTAGCCCATGCCGCGGGCCGCCTCACGGGCCTCGGCCGGGACCGCTTCGAGCCCGGCCAGGATGTTCCGCACGAGAATGGTGAGGGAGTAGAGCACGAGCCCGGTCACCACCAGCGCCGCCGACAGCCCGAAGAACGGCAGCAGCAGCGAGAACATCGCCAGCGACGGGATCGTGTAGAGCAGGGTGGTGAGCCCCAGCACGGGACCGGCCAACCGCGGTCTGGCACGGGCCAGCAGGGCCAGCGGGAAGGCGACCGCCAGGCCGAGCAGCACCGACGCGACGGTGATCCACACATGCTGGACGGTCGCCTCGGTCAACTCGTCGCTGCGCGTGCGCAGATACTCGCCGCAGATCCAATCGTTGGCCGCGAGACAGCTCTGCGCCGCCAGTTCAGCACTTTCCCACCCCGGACCCACCGGTTCCCCCCTCCCCCGTGATGCCGCCGCCGGCACTCCTGATACCCCTGATACCGCGCCCGTGACCGCGCCTGATGCCGACCACTGCCCGCGACCCTATCCCCGGCCACCGACAATCCTCCAGGACGGCCGCGTTGCAGCACCATTGCTTCCACACAGCCTTCGTCACCATGGGGGGATCATGATCCGATTCGAGCACGTCACCAAGCGGTACCCCGACGGCACCACCGCCGTGGACGACCTCTCGTTCGAGGTCGCCGAGGGAGAACTGGTCACGCTCGTCGGGCCGTCGGGCTGCGGCAAGACCACCACCATGAAGATGGTCAACCGGCTCATCGAACCGACCTCCGGCCGGATCCTCGTCGACGGCCGGGACATCGCGCGGACCGACCCGGTGGAGCTGCGCCGCCGTATCGGCTATGTGATCCAGCAGGTCGGCCTCTTCCCGCACAAGACGGTCCTGGAGAACACCGCGACCGTGCCCCACCTCCTCGGCGTCAGACGCGCCAAGGCCCGCGCACGCGCCGCCGAACTGCTCGAACTGGTCGGCCTGGACCCGTCCGTCCACGGCGACCGCTACCCCGAGCAGCTCTCCGGCGGCCAGCGTCAGCGCGTCGGCGTGGCCCGGGCGCTGGCGGCCGACCCGCCGGTGCTGCTGATGGACGAGCCGTTCGGCGCGGTCGACCCGGTCGTGCGCGAGCATCTGCAGAACGAGTTCCTGAAGCTCCAGTCCCAGGTCCGCAAGACGGTCCTGTTCGTCACCCACGACATCGAGGAGGCCGTACGCCTCGGGGACCGTATCGCCGTCTACGGGCACGGCAGGATCGAGCAGTTCGACGCGCCCGCCGCCGTCCTCGGCGCCCCCGCCACCGAGTACGTGGCCGACTTCGTCGGCGCCGACCGCGGCCTCAAGCGGCTCTCCGTGACCCCCATCGAGGCGGCGGACCTGGAACAGCCGCCGGTCGTCCACCTCGGCGATCCGCTCCCCCGCGACCTCGGCGCCCGCTGGGCCGTCGTCCTGGACGGCGACAACAACCTGCACGGCTGGATCTCCGCCGAGCGGGCCGGCCGATCCGGCGCCGTACGCGACCACGCCCGCCGGATGGAGGCGTGGCTGCCGGTCGGCGCCTCGCTCAAGCAGGCGTTCTCCACGATGCTCCAGCACGACGCGGGCTGGATCGCGGTGATCGACAAGGAGGAGACCGGCCGGTTCCTCGGAGTCCTCACCCCGGCCCGGCTGCACGGGGCGCTGCGCCGCTCGATCGACGCCGACGCGCAGGAGATCGCCCGCGCCGAGGTAGCCCTGGAGTCCATCGCGACGGTCCCGCCGGCCGGCCCCGTCACGAAGGGCTGAGCCGGCCGGCCACGCGGCGCGAGCCCGTGCCGGCCGGCCCGTGCGCCGCCCGAAGTGGCTGCCCTGTCCACGAATTCCCGGGCACGGATGAACCCCCCTTCCCGAAGTCCCGTCCTAGAGGGCGCGAATCGTCCCGGCCGACCGATATGCGGTCTTGGGCGCGGAATCCGATCCGCGATCACGCACATCACGGAAGTCACGGGAAGCGATGTCTGCAACGGTGGATGGGGACACATCACGATCGGCGCCGGACCGGGTACGCCGCCTCCCGCGCGGACCGTGGCCCGGGACGGTCCCGGCCCTCGCCGGCACGGCAGTCACGGCCGTCGGGCTGGTCGACATCGCGGCCGGGATCCTCCCCCTCTTCCGGCACAGCCGCACGCACACGGTCGCCGAGGCGCTCCCCGGCGCCGCCGGCCCGGTCGCCGCCGCGCTCTCCCTGAGCGCGGGCGTGCTGCTGCTCCTGCTCGCCCGTGGGATCAGACGCCACAAGCGCCGGGCCTGGCGGGCCGCCGTGGTCCTGCTGCCCGCCGGGGCCCTCGCGCAGGTGGTCCACCGCCACTCGGTCGTCGGCACGCTGCTCTCCCTGGCGCTGCTGGGGCTGCTGCTGCGCCACCGGGGCGCGTTCGCGGCGCCGCCCGACCCGCGCAGCCGCTGGCGCGCGCTGACCAACTTCGTACTGATGGGCGCCGGTTCGCTCGTCCTCGGCCTGGTGACCGTCAGCGCCCATCCCGGCCGGATCACCGGCAGCCCGGGGCTCACCGACCGCCTGGAGCACGTCATCTACGGGCTGGCCGGCCTCGAGGGCCCCCTCCGGTACTCCCCCGGCGTCTCCTCGACGGTCGGCCACTGTCTCGGCTCACTCGGCCTGCTGACCGTGATCACCACCGGCTACCTCGCCCTACGCCCCGAGCTCCCCGCCGCCCGCGTCACCGAGGACGAGGAGCGCCGGCTGCGCGACCTGCTCGCGTTCCACGGCGTACGCGACCCGCTCGGCCACTTCGCCCGCCGCGACAAAGGCGTCGTCTTCTCCCCCAGCGGCAAGGCCGCCGTCCGCTACCGCGTCGTCTCCGGCGTGATGCTCGCCGCCGGCGACCCGCTCGGCGACGTCGAGGCATGGCCGGGCGCCATCGAACGCTTCATGGACGAGGCGAAAGCGCGCTCCTGGACGCCCGCGGTGACGGGCTGCTCCAAGACCGGCTGCGAGGTCTGGTCCCGCGAGACCGGACTCGGCTGCGTGGAGCCCGGCGACGAGGCGGTGGTGGACGCCGCGGATTTCTCTCCGGCCGGGCACGCGCAGCACAGCGCGCGCCGGACGGTGCGGCACAGCGAACGGGACGGCCACCACACCCACGCCCACCGCACCCGTGACCGCACCTGCGGCGGGCCGGGGGCGTCCCCGTACGGCGACCTGACGGCCGTCATCCACTTCGTCCCCCCGGGGCGGACGGCATGTCCGGGGAGCTGACGCGCCGCGACCGGTGCACCTACGCGCCGCGACCGGTCCACTGCCCCGCCGGCCTGAGGCAGGCGAGCCCGTGCCGCCCGGCGCCCCGGCCGCCGGGCGGGCCGTGTACGGGTCAGGACAAGCCCTAGGGTGGGGCCATGAGTACGTTGCGCGGACGGGGCACGGCCGAAGGGCTGCCGGAGTGGGACCGCTGTGCGGTCATGGGAGTCGTCAATGTGACGCCGGACTCCTTCTCCGACGGCGGCCGCTGGTTCGACACCACGGCCGCGATCAAGCGGGGTCTCGACCTGGCCGCCCAGGGCGCCGACCTGATCGACGTCGGCGGCGAGTCCACCCGGCCCGGCGCCAGCCGCGTCGACGAGGACGAGGAGCTGCGCCGGGTCGTCCCCGTCGTGCGGGGCCTCGCCTCCGAGGGCGTCACCGTCTCGGTCGACACCATGCGCTCCGGCGTCGCCCAGCAGGCGGTCGCGGCGGGCGCGGTCCTCGTCAACGACGTCAGCGGCGGCCTCGCCGACCCCCGGATGGTCCCGGTCGTGGCAGCGACGGGCGCCCCGTTCGTGGTGATGCACTGGCGCGGCTTCAGCGAGGACATGAACAGCCGCGCCGTCTACGGCGACGTGGTCGCGGAGGTCGCCCGGGAGCTGCGCGCCCGGATGGAGGCCGTCGTCGAGGGCGGAATCGCGCCCGAGCGTATCGTCATCGACCCCGGCCTCGGCTTCGCCAAGCAGGCCGAGCACGACCTCGCCCTCGTCGCGCACCTCGCCGACCTGCACGCACTCGGCCGGCCGGTGCTCGTGGCCGCCTCCCGCAAGCGCTTCCTCGGCCGTGTACTGGCCAGGGACGGCGCGCCCCCGCCGGCCCGCGAACGGGACGCCGCCACCGCCGCGGTCTCGGCCATCGCCGCCCACGAAGGCGCCTGGGCGGTCCGGGTCCACGAAGTACGGGCCACGGCCGACGCCGTGCGGGTCGCCCGGGCCGTCGAGGGAGCCCGGTGAGCGGGACCGACACGGAGCTCGTGGAGCAGGCCAACACGGCCTTCTACGAGACGATGGAACGGGGCGACTTCGACGAGCTGTCCGACCTCTGGCTGGACGACGACATCTCGTGCATCCACCCCGGCTGGCCGGTCCTGACGGGCCGCGGCGAGGTCCTGCGCTCGTACGCGCTGATCATGGCGAACACGGAGTACATCCAGTTCTTCCTCACCGACGTGAAGGTGAGCGTGGCCGGTGACACGGCCCTGGTGACCTGCACGGAGAACATCCTCAGCGGCGGCCCCGCGGAGGACGGGGGCGAGCTCGGGCCGCTCGTCGGGCAGCTGGTCGTCGCCACGAATGTGTTCCGCCGCACCTTGGACGGCTGGAAGATCTGGTCGCACCACGGATCACCCGTTCTGACGGAAACAGACGGCGAAGAAGACGAGAACAGCTCCTCGTAAGTGGGTAGGGGCCGGGCAGACGGGTTCGTCGCCGCCGCCGACGGGGTATACGCGGCTACCCAGCCCCACGTGAGCCGCCCCCGGCCCCGTGGGCACGTCATGTCGGTGCTCGCAGGTAGATTCGACGGCGGGCACCGCGCCATCCGCATGTGGCCGCGTGCCCGAGGACCTACAGAAGCAGGAGTGATTCGCGTGGATCGTGTCGCGCTGCGCGGCCTCAAGGCCCGCGGGCACCACGGCGTCTTCCCCAAGGAGCGGGACGAGGGCCAGACCTTCATCGTCGATCTGGTGCTCGGCCTGGACACCCGCCCCGCGGCGGCCGACGACGACCTGTCGAAGACCGTCCACTACGGCGTGGTGGCCGAGGAGGCCGTCGCCGTCGTCGAGGGCGATCCGGTCGACCTGATCGAGACGCTGGCGGAGCGGATCGCCCAGGTGTGCCTCAAACACGATGTCGTCCAGGAGGTCGAGGTGGTGGTGCACAAGCCGGACGCCCCGATCACGGTGCCCTTCGACGACGTCACCATCACGATCACCCGGAGCCGAGTATGAATCAGGCAGCAAGCGACCCGACCGTGCAGCCGGTGCCGTCCTCCGTCACGGAGCAGGTCGATGCCGCCGATGTCACTCTGTCCAATCCCAAGGACGCCGTGATCTCCCTCGGCTCCAACCTGGGCAACCGGCTGGAGACCCTCCAGGGCGCCATCGACGCGCTCGAGGACACCCCCGGCCTGCGGGTGAAGGCCGTGTCTCCCGTCTACGAGACGGAGCCGTGGGGTGTCGAACCCGGCAGCCAGCCGTCGTACTTCAACGCGGTGGTCATGATCAGGACGACGCTTCCGCCGTCCTCCCTCCTCGAGCGCGGCCAGGCCATCGAGGAGGCCTTCGACCGCGTCCGCGTGGAGCGCTGGGGCCCGCGCACCATCGACGTCGACATCGTCGCCTACGCGGACGTGGTGTCCGACGACCCGGAGCTCACGCTGCCGCACCCCCGCGCCCACCAGCGCGCCTTCGTGCTCGCCCCGTGGCACGACATCGAGCCGGAGGCCCAGCTGCCGGGCCGCGGCGCGGTGGCCGAGCTGCTGGCCGGTGTCGGCGTCGCCGGCGTCCAGCCGCGCGGCGACCTGGAACTGCGCCTGCCCGAGTAGTCGTTAGGCTCGTACGGCACGGTCGCGCACGGCGGCCGTGCACAGTCGGGAGCAACAGGCGAAGGGCGGCTTTCTCGGTGAAGCAACTACGGCTCGGTGTGCTGGCCGGTCTCTTCGCCGCGGCAGGCGTGCTGTCCTGGGGCGGCGCCCGCCTGTGGGACTCGCTGGGGACGCTGCCGAGCGTGCCGCTCGCCGCCCCCATCGTGCTGGCGGCCATCGCGGCCGTCCTCGCCGCGACCGCCCTCTCGATCCGGGCCCGGCTCCGCGCCCAGCGCGAACGGCGCCCGGGCGCCAAGGGCGTCGAGCCGCTGATGGCCGCCCGTGCGGTGGTCTTCGGCCAGGCGAGCGCCCTGGTGGCGGCGCTGGTCAGCGGGATGTACGGCGGCACGGGGGTGTTCCTGCTGGGCTCGCTCGACGTCCCCGCCCGCCGCGACCAGGCGATCTACGCCGGGTTCGCGGTGGTGGCCGGCATCGCGGTCATCGCCGCGGCGATCTTCCTCGAGCGGGTCTGCAGACTGCCCGAGGACGACGACGACAACGGCGGCGCGGCCCGAGCGGCCTGACCGCCGGGCCGCGCCGCCGGCCGTCCGGTCACCGCGCCATGATCAGGCTCATCGCCTCGTTGCGCGTCGCCGAGTCCCGCAGCTGGCCGCGCACCGCCGAGGTGATCGTCTTGGCGCCGGGCTTGCGGATGCCGCGCATCGACATGCACATGTGCTCGCACTCGACGACCACGATCACACCGCGCGGCTCCAGGATCTCCATCAGGGAGTCGGCTATCTGCGTCGTCATCCGCTCCTGGACCTGGGGCCGGCGGGCGTAGACGTCCACCAGGCGGGCCAGCTTCGACAGGCCCGTGATCTTGCCCGTGGTCGACGGGATGTAGCCGACGTGGGCCACGCCCCGGAACGGCACCAGGTGGTGCTCGCACGTCGAATAGACCTCGATGTCCTTGACGAGCACCATCTCGTCGTGGCCGAGGTCGAACGTCGTCGTCAGGACGTCCCCCGGCTCCTGCCACAGCCCGGCGAAGATCTCCCGGTACGCCCGCGCCACCCGCGCCGGGGTCTCGCGCAGGCCCTCACGGTCCGGGTCCTCTCCGACCGCGATGAGCAGTTCGCGGACGGCGTTCTCCGCTCGCTTCTCGTCGAACTCGGCGATAGAACGCTCGCCGTCCAGCGTCACCGGGTCGGTCATCTGTGCCTCGTTCCTCTGCTTCCACATGGCGTGAAAACGCCGCACCTCCCAGGCTAGAACCTGGGAGATGCGGCGTTCATTCCGGGGCGGGGCGAGCCGCCACGGCATAGTGCCTGGTCAGGCCTCTGGACGCTCCTCGGCGACCGGCTCCGCGGGGGCCTTGGTGACATCGGTCACCGTGGCCGCCGACGAGGCCGCACCGTTCGCGGCGCCATTGGTCAGGGCCAGTTCCTTGGGCGAGAGCACCGGCGGACGCGTCGAGGGCGTACGCCGCGAGGAGCCGGTCCACGCCGGGCGGGCCGGGCGCTTCACGATCGGCGCGAAGATCTCGGCGATCTCCTCCTTGCCGAGCGTCTCCCTCTCGAGGAGCTGGAGGACCAGATTGTCGAGAACGTCGCGGTTCTCGACCAGGATCTCCCACGCCTCGTTGTGCGCGGTCTCGATGAGCTTCTTGACCTCTTCGTCGACCAGCGCCGCGACCTCTTCCGAGTAGTCCCGCGGGTGACCCATCTCGCGGCCCAGGAACGGCTCGGTGTTGTCACCGCCGAACTTGATCGCGCCCAGCCGCTCCGTCATGCCGTACTGCGTGACCATCGCGCGGGCCGTGGCAGTGGCCTTCTCGATGTCGTTCGCAGCGCCGGTGGTCGGGTCGTGGAAGACGAGCTCCTCGGCCGCGCGCCCGCCCAGCATGTACGCGAGCTGGTCGAGCATCTCGTTGCGCGTGGTCGAGTACTTGTCCTCCTCCGGCAGCACCATCGTGTAACCGAGGGCTCTGCCGCGGGACAGGATCGTGATCTTGTGGACCGGGTCGGAGTTGGGTGAAGCCGCCGCGACCAGGGCGTGTCCGCCCTCGTGGTACGCGGTGATCTTCTTCTCCTTGTCGGACATGATCCGGGTCCGCTTCTGCGGGCCCGCCACGACACGGTCGATCGCCTCGTCCAGGAAGTGGTTGTCGATCAGCTTCTTGTTGCCGCGCGCGGTGAGCAGCGCGGCTTCGTTCAGCACGTTCGACAGGTCGGCGCCGGTGAAGCCGGGCGTCCGCCGGGCGACGGCGCCCAGGTCGACGTCCGGGGCGACCGGCTTGCCCTTCTGGTGGACCTTGAGGATCTCCAGACGGCCCTGCATGTCCGGCCGGTCGACCGCGATCTGCCGGTCGAAGCGGCCCGGGCGCAGCAGCGCCGGGTCCAGGATGTCGGGCCGGTTGGTGGCGGCGATCAGGATGACGCCGCCCTTCACGTCGAAGCCGTCCATCTCGACGAGCAGCTGGTTCAGCGTCTGCTCGCGCTCGTCGTGGCCGCCGCCCATGCCGGCGCCGCGATGGCGGCCGACGGCGTCGATCTCGTCGACGAAGACGATCGCCGGGGCGTTCGCCTTGGCCTGCTCGAAGAGGTCACGGACGCGGGAGGCACCGACGCCGACGAACATCTCGACGAAGTCGGAACCGGAGATCGAGTAGAAGGGGACGCCCGCCTCGCCGGCGACGGCGCGTGCGAGCAGGGTCTTGCCCGTGCCGGGCGGGCCGTAGAGCAGCACGCCCTTCGGGATCTTGGCGCCGACGGCCTGGAACTTGGCCGGTTCCTGGAGGAACTCCTTGATCTCGTGGAGCTCCTCGACCGCCTCGTCGGATCCCGCCACGTCCGAGAACGTCGTCTTCGGGGTGTCCTTGGTGATCAGCTTGGCCTTGGACTTCCCGAAGTTCATGACACGGGAGCCACCGCCCTGCATCTGATTCATCAGGAAGAGGAAGACCACGACGATCAGAACGAAGGGCAAGAGGGAGAGCAGGACCGAGACGAACGGGCTCTGCTTCGACGGCGAGACCGTGTAGCCGTCCTCGATCGCGCCGGACTCGAACTTGTCCTGCAGCGTGTCCGCCAGGTCTACGCCCTGGGTGCCGATGTAGCTGGCCTGGACCTTGCTGCTGTTGTCGACCTTCTGGCCCTCCTTGAGCTCGATCTTGATGATCTGCTCGTCACCAGTGGTCAGTTTTGCCTGCTTGACCTGGTCTTTGTCGATCGCCTGGACGACCTTGCCGGTGTCAACCGTCTTGTAGCCGCCGGACGAGCCGACAACCTGCATCAGCACGACCACGGCGAGGACGGCCAGCACGATCCACATGACCGGCCCACGGAAGTATCGCTTCACGTCCATCCATACGGGGCGGTGTCGCCCCGTCCCTCCTGCCCGTAGGTAAATGCTGCTGTGAGAAAAGACAACTGTTCTTCGGACGGTACCTCAGCAATGCCACCGGGGACCGCCTTCCCTTGCTCCAACGGCGAAAAGGCGGGCTTGGTTCCCGGTGGGCCCTTGCTTCAGCCTCCGTAGACGTGTGGGGCCAGTGTGCCCACGAACGGAAGGTTCCGGTACTTCTCCGCGTAGTCGAGGCCGTAACCGACGACGAACTCGTTCGGGATGTCGAAGCCGATCCACTTCACGTCGATGGCGACCTTGGCCGCGTCGGGCTTCCGCAGCAGGGTGCAGACCTCGAGAGAGGCCGGCTCGCGGGAGCCGAGGTTCGACAGGAGCCAGGACAGGGTCAGTCCGGAGTCGATGATGTCCTCGACGATCAGGACGTGCTTGCCCTTGATGTCGGTGTCCAGGTCCTTGAGGATGCGCACCACACCGGACGACTGGGTGCCGGCGCCGTACGAGGACACGGCCATCCAGTCCATCGTGACGGGGGAGGACAGCGCGCGCGCCAGGTCCGCCATCACCATCACCGCGCCCTTGAGGACTCCGACGATGAGCAGGTCCTTGCCCGCGTACTCTGCGTCGATCTTCGCGGCCAGCTCGATGAGCTTCGCGTCGATCTCTTCCTTGGTGATGAGCACCGACTGAAGGTCGGTGCCCATGTCCTTCTCGTTCACCCGCGTCGCTTTCTCTCGGCGGTTCAGCCTTGCCGAATGACCAGTCTGCCACCCTGCCGTCGCACCTGGACCCGGCCGGGCAGGTTGATGGCCCCCTGACCACGCCATCCGGTGATCAGCCGGTCGACCTCTTCGACGTGCCGGGCGAAGAGCGACCCGGCGGGCGCGCCGGCCCGGATCACGGCCCGGCGCAGCACCCGGCGCCGTACGGCGGGGGGCAGGACGTACAGCTTGGCGCAGTCCAGCATGCCGCTCTCGTCCCGTACGGAGGCGTCCGCGTCGGCGGCCCAGCTGTCGAGGGCGTCGGCGTCGTCGCGGGAGAGCTGAGCGGTGCGGGCGAGGGCTTCGACGACGCCTTTGCCGAGCGCCTTCTCCAGGGCGGGCAGGCCCTCGTGGCGCAGTCGGGAGCGGGTGTACGCGGGGTCGGCGTTGTGCGGGTCGTCCCAGACGGGCAGCGACTGGACCATGCAGGCCTTGCGGGCGGTCTGCCGGTCGATCTGGAGGAAGGGGCGGCGGTAGCGGCCGGCGGTCCCGGAGACGGCGGCCATCCCGGACAGCGAGCGGATGCCGGAGCCGCGGGCGAGTCCGAGGAGGACGGTCTCCGCCTGGTCGTCGCGGGTGTGTCCGAGCAGCACGGCGGCGGCGCCGTGGCGCTCCGCGGCCTCGTCGAGCGCCGCGTACCGGGCGTCGCGGGCCGCGGCCTCGGGTCCACCCGCGCGGCCGACCCGGACGGCGACGGTCTCCACGGGGTCGAGCCCGAGTGCGGCGAGGCGTGCGGCGACCTCGTCGGCGCGCCCGGCGGAGCCGTCCTGGAGGCCGTGGTCGACGGTGATGCCGCCGGCGCGGACGGAGAGTTTGCGGGCCTCGAAGGCGAGGGCGGAGGCGAGGGCCATGGAGTCGGCTCCGCCGGAGCACGCCACGAGGACGAGCGGCGGTTCGCCCGCGGGGGCCGGGCCCGGGGCGGAGCGGGCGAAGCGGGCTGCTCGTGCCGTGTGATCGGTGAGTACGTCGTGGAGTACGCGGCGGACCGCCAGGCGTATCGCCGCGACCGCAGGATGGGGACCCATGTCCGGTGCCCTTCGTGAACGGTTCGGGAGGGAGGAGTGTCTCGGTCGAGTCGGGACGACGATCAGGAACGGCCAGCGGACGACGATCGCCACTCCGAGAGCTGTCACTCAGAGTGCGTCGATGGTGACAGAACCGAGCCAATACCCGAGCATTGCACGCCTATCCACAGCCCACGGTCCCTCGGACGGGTGATTGGTGCGGCGTCCTTCTGCCGTCACGCGTCCGCTTTTCGCGCCTTTCCTCTACGGTGCGCCCTCCCCCTTCCGGTGCACCCTCGCGACCCAGTCCGCCGGTTTGGCGATCTCCGCCTTGGTGGGGAGCGTGTTCGGCGAGGTCCAGACGCGGTTGAAGCCGTCCATGCCCACCTCCTCGACCACGGCCCGTACGAACCGCTCGCCGTCGCGGTACTGGCGCAGCTTGGCGTCGAGGCCGAGCAGCTTGCGCAGGGCCAGGTCGAGCCGGCTCGCACCGCGCGCCCGGCGCTGCTGGAACTTCTCCCGGATCTCGGCGACCGACGGCACGACCGCGGGGCCGACGCCGTCCATCACGAAGTCGGCGTGCCCTTCGAGCAGGGACATCACGGCGGTCAGCCGGCCGAGGATCTCGCGCTGGGCGGGGGTCTGGACGATCTCGACGATCGAGTGGCCGCCCTCGTCCCGTTCGCCCTCCGGGCGTGCCCCGGCGAGCGACTGGGCGGCTTCGCGGAGCCGTTCGAGGACCGTCATGGGGTCGGTCTCGGTCTCGGCGAGGAAGGACTGGATCTCGCCCTCGAGGTGGTCGCGCAGCCACGGCACGCCGGTGAACTGGGTGCGGTGGGTCTCCTCGTGGAGGCAGACCCAGAGGCGGAAGTCGTGCGGGTCGACCTCCAGTTCACGTTCGACGTGGACGATGTTGGGCGCGACCAGCAGCAGCCGTCCGCCGCCGTTGCCGCCGGCCTCGGCGGGGTCGCCGGCGGGCAGGTCGCGGGTGGCGGGGGCGAAGGTCTCGTACTGCCCCAGGACCCGGGAGGCCAGGAAGGACAGCAGCATCCCCAGCTCGACACCGGTCACCTTGCCGCCGACGGCGCCGAGGACCGCGCCGCCGGGGCCGCCGGAGCGGCGCTCCTGCATCTTGTCCAGCAGCGGCCGCAGCAGCTCGCGGAAGCCCGCGACGTTCGCCTTGACCCATCCCGCCCGGTCCACGACGAGGACCGGGGTGTCCCGTGGCACCGCGCCCTCCGGGATCATCCGGGTGAACTCCCGGACGTGCTCCTCCGAGGACTTGGCATGCCGGCGCAGCTCTGCGACGACCGCGCGGGCCTCTTCCCGGCTCACCTCGGGACCGGGCCGCACGAAGCGGGTCGCGGTCGCCACGGCGAGGTTCCAGTCGACCATCTCGGCACCACCGATGCTCGTCATGCGTCAACCGTACGTTCTCGGCTGCGGCTGCGGAGAGGTGTTGCCCGCCCCCGGTCCGGCCGGCGGCCGCGGGCGGAACGGGACGGCTCAGGACACGAGCGCGCCCGCGAGGCGGTCGAGAGCGGGCTGCGCTTCGTACGGGGAGGGGGTGCCGGAGGCCAGGAACGCGAAGCCGAGGAGTCGGCCGCCCGGGTCAACGACGGTGCCGGCCAGGGCGTTGACCCCGGTGAGGGTGCCGGTCTTGGCGCGGACCAGACCGGTGCCGGCGGAGGTGTCCGACCAGCGGTGTTCCAGGGTGCCGTTGAAGCCGGCGACGGGGAGCCCGGTGAGGACCGGCCGCAACTCGGGGTGGTCGGGGTCGGCGGCGCGGGCCAGGAGAGTGGTGAGCAGTGCGGCGGACACCCGGTCGCGGCGGTCGAGACCGCTGCCGTCGGCGAACCGGGCCCCGTTCAGCGGCAGCCGGAGCCTTCGCAGCTGCTGGGTGACGGCTCGTTCCGCGCCGGCGAAGGACGCCTTCTCGCCGGTGGCGAGGGCGGTCTGCCGGGCGAGGGACTCCGCGATGTCGTTGTCGCTGTCGGTGAGCATCCGCTCGACGACCGACGACAGGGGTTCGGAGAGGACCTGGGCGAGGGGCACGGCCTGTGCCGCGGCCCGGCCGGGGACGGGCGCCGCGATGTGGACCCCGCGTTCGGAGAGCATGTCCCGGAAGACCCGGGCGGCTTCGCCGGCCGGGTCCGCGCTGCGGGTGGCCGCCCCGGTGGTGCGTGCGTCGAGGCGGCCCTGCCCGACCATGAGGGCGCTGACGGGGGCGATGTTGTCGTTGGGGCCGATGGGATGCAGGAGGGGGCCCTCGTAGAGCGAGGTGTCGTACTCGAGCCGGATCTTCGCGGCGGGCTGCCCGTCCTTCGCCGCCGGCTTCCGCTCCCGCAGGGCGCGCGCGGTCCGCTCGGCCAGTTCGCCGAGGCGGGCCCGGTCGAGGGTGGCGTCACCGCCGCCGACGAGTGTGATCACGTCGGCGTCCGGCGCCGCGGCGACCGTGGTGGGGACGCGGTGGCCGGTTCCGAGGGCGGTGAGCGCGGCGGCGGCCGTGGCGATCTTGACGGTGGACGCGGGGACCATGGGGGTCTCGGCCCGCTTCCCGTACAGCCGCTCGCCGGTGGCGAGGTCGACGACGCAGGCGGCGGGCGCCGGACCGAGACCGGGGTCGGCGAGCAGGGAGTCGAGGATCTTCGGCAGCCCGCCGGCGGGTGCGGCCGGTTCCTCCGCGGTCACGGTCCGCGGGCCGCCCAGGGCCGTGAGAACGGGGGCCGCGCTGGGCGCGGGAGCGGGCCGCTCCGGGGCGGGCGCGTGATGTGCGCCACCCGTGGGGCTGTGGGCAGCCACACGCTCTCTCTCGGCCTTACGCTGGCCCGAGTCCCAAGGCCCCGCCGCGGCCACCGCCCCGGCGGCGAGGGTGAGGCCGACCACGGCAGCACCTGTTGCAAGCTGCCACGTCCTGATCACCGGCACCTCGCACCAGCCCCTTTCGCGATCACACATGTGCGTGAGGGACACTTAATCACCAGTACTGCGTCTTGTTGTGTGTTTGATCATGGAGGAGCCACCCGTGGAGTTCGACGTCACCATCGAGATCCCGAAGGGTTCGCGGAACAAGTACGAGGTGGACCACGAGACCGGTCGGATCCGCCTGGACCGTCGACTCTTCACCTCGACCAGCTACCCGGCCGACTACGGATTCGTCGAGAACACCCTCGGCGAGGACGGCGACCCGTTGGACGCGCTGGTCATTCTTGACGAGCCGACCTTCCCGGGCTGCCTCATCAAGTGCCGCGCCATCGGCATGTTCCGTATGACGGACGAGGCGGGCGGCGACGACAAGCTGCTGTGCGTCCCGGCGTCCGACCCGCGCGTGGAGCACCTGCGGGACATCCACCACGTGTCCGAGTTCGACCGCCTGGAGATCCAGCACTTCTTCGAGGTCTACAAGGACCTGGAGCCCGGCAAGTCCGTCGAGGGCGCCGACTGGGTCGGCCGCGCCGAGGCCGAGGCCGAGATCGAGGCCTCCTTCAAGCGCCTCGAGGCACAGGGCGGCGCGCACTGACGCCGCACGACTGAGCACTCCGGCGCGGGCGGCACACCTCTGGTGTGCCGCCCGCGTCGCGTGTCCCCCCTTGCCCGTGCCCATACTGGGCAGGAGCGCCGGTCGAGGGACAGTACGAGAGGGAGAGCGAGGACGACGAGTGGTGGCGGAGCCCGAGGGCCCGGAGGACCGGAAACCCCAGTCCGACGAGGCGCACAGCGCCTTCATCCCTCCGGCGGGGGTCGGGCAGCCGGAGGTGCCCGAGGAGGACCACCCGAGTTCCGAGTTCGCCGTTCCGGAGGGCCTTGCTCCGGAGTCGGCCGCCGAGCCCGAGGGGTCCGCGTTCGCGCCGCCGCGCACGTACAGCGCGCGCAATTCGCCGCCGGCCTTCACCCCGGCGCACGGCATCCCCCTGGTGCGCACGTCCAAGGACGCGCCCTGGCAGGACCGGATGCGCGCGATGCTCAAGATCCCGGTGGGCGAGCGGCCGATGCCCGAGTCGCCGCACCGGCACGACGAGGCCGGCCCGGCCGTCCCCCGCGTGCTCGACCTGACCCTGCGTATCGGCGAGTTGCTGCTCGCGGGCGGTGAGGGCGCCGAGGACGTCGAGGCGGCGATGTTCGCCATCTCGCGCTCGTACGGGCTGGACCGCTGCGAGCCGACGGTGACCTTCACACTGCTGTCGATCACGTATCAGCCGTCCCTGGTCGACGACCCGGTGACCGCGAGCCGCACCGTGCGGCGGCGCGGCACCGACTACACGCGGCTGGCGGCGGTCTACCTGCTGGTCCACGACATCAGCGCGGAGGAGTCGGACGTCTCCCTGGAGGAGGCCTACCGGCGGCTCGCCGAGATCCGCCGTAACCGGCACCCCTACCCCGGCTGGGCGCTCACGCTGGCCGGCGGCATGCTGGCCGGGTCGGCGTCGGTGCTGGTCGGCGGTGACGCGGTGGTGTTCGTCGCCGCCGCGGTCAGTGCGATGCTCGGCGACCGGCTGGCCTGGCTGTGCGCGGGGCGCGGACTGCCGGAGTTCTACCAGTTCGTGGCGGCGGCGATGCCGTCGGCGGCGATGGGCGTGGCCCTGTCGCTCTCACCCCTGGAGCTGCGGGCCTCCGCGGTGATCACCGGTGGGCTGTTCGCGCTGATCCCGGGACGGGCGCTGGTCGCCGGGGTGCAGGACGGGCTGACCGGCTTCTACATCACGGCGGCCGCGCGACTGCTCGAGGTCGGCTATCTCGTGGTCGCCATCGTGGTCGGCGTGCTGGCGGTGCTGTATCTGGGCGTCGCGCTGGACGCGGGGCTCAGTCCGGAGACCGCGATCCACAGCCGGCCGCGGCCGGTGCCCCAGACGCTGGCCGCGATGAGCCTGTCGCTGTGCTTCGCCGTGATGCTCCAGCAGGAGCGCAGCACGGTCGCGCTGGTCACCTTCAACGGCGGTGTCGCCTGGGTCGTCTACGGCGCGCTCGCGGACGTCGCCGAGGCCTCGCCGGTCGCCGCGACGGCCGCCGCGGCGGGCCTGGTGGGCCTGTTCGGGCACATGCTGTCGCGCTACCGCTTCGCCTCGGCACTGCCGTACGTCACGGCCGCCATCGGCCCGCTGCTGCCCGGTAGCGCCACGTACTTCGGACTGCTGGAGATCGCGCGGGGCAACACGAACGCCGGTCTGACCTCGCTGAGCAAGGCGGCGGCGCTGGCGCTGGCCATCGCGATCGGGGTGAACCTGGGCGGCGAGATTTCCCGGCTGTTCCTGCGGGTGCCGGGTGTCACCGGGGCGCTGCCCGGCGTGGAGACGCCGGGCGGCCGCCGCGCGGCCAAGCGGACGCGCGGCTTCTGAGCCGTGGGGAAGCGTCAGCGCTTGGCGTGACGGCCGCCGCGGGACGACGGCGGGATCTCGGGGTCGGTGTCCGAGCCCGCTGCGGCGGCCGCCTTCCTGCCCTTGGAGCGGGCCCGCAGGAACTCGATCAGGATCGGCACGACCGAGAGCAGGACGATCAGGATCAGGATCGCCTCGATGTGCTTGTGGACGAAGTCCACCTTGCCGAGCGCGGCGCCGAGCAGGGTGACACCGGCTCCCCACAGCAAGCCGCCGATGATGTTGAACGTGACGAACGAGCGGTAGTTCATCCGGCTCACGCCGGCGATGATCGGCGTGAACGTCCGCACGATGGGCACGAAGCGGGCCAGGACCAGGGACTTCGGACCGTACTTCTCGAAGAACTCGTGGGCCTTCTCCACGTTCTCCTGCTTGAAGAGGCGGGAGTCGGGGCGCTTGAAGAGGGCCGGGCCGACCTTGCGGCCGAAGAGATAGCCGACCTGGTCACCGATGATCGCGGCGAGCACGACCAGGGTGCAGACCAGCCACAGGGGCTGCTTGATCACGTCGGTGGTCACCAGCAGGCCCGTGGTGAACAGCAGCGAGTCGCCGGGCAGGAAGAAGCCGATCAGCAGACCGGACTCGGCGAAGACGATGGCGAGCACGCCGATCAGGCCGAAGGTGGTGATCAGGTAGTCCGGGTCGAGCCAGCTCGGTCCGAGCGCAAGGGTGTTCACGAGGTCCGGGCTCCTGTGGTCATAGTCATCGGCGGGTCGGCTGCCCAAAGCTATCAACGCACAGGTGTGACCCCGCGTTCCACCGGTCGTAGCGGATGCGGGGTGAACGGCCACCGACGAGGCTGTGCACCATGGGAATCGAGGAGTACGGCGGCGGGCAGGGCCCGCAGGCCGATGTGCTGGTCGTCACGACGAACGACATCCCGGGCTTCCGGGTGGAGCAGGTGATCGGGGAGGTCTTCGGACTGACCGTGCGCTCGCGTCACCTGGGCAGTCAGATCGGGGCGGGTCTGAAGTCGATGGTCGGCGGTGAGCTCAAGGGGCTCACCAAGACCCTGGTGGAGACCCGCAACCAGGCCATGGAACGCCTCATCGAACAGGCCCGCTCCCGGGGCGCGAACGCGGTTCTCGCGTTCCGCTTCGACGTGACGGACGCCTCGGACGTCGGCACGGAGGTCTGCGCCTACGGCACGGCGGTCGTCATCGCCCGGATGTGACGGGAGACGGGCCAGCGCGGCGCCGCCGGGCCGGCCCCGCGTTCGGGTCAGGCCGGGCTCCCGGCGTGCGTCCTCGCATTGCGTGAGGTGCGAGCCCGTATCAGCCTGAGCCCCATGGCACTCCACCAGGGCACCACCGGGACCGAGGACCACGGACCGGAGCGGCGCAGACTGTCGGTCAACCCCTTCTTCGGGCTCGCCGATCCGGTCGGCCGGATGACGTCGGCCCCGCCCACGCACCGGCTGCCGGACGGCCCGCTGCCGCCGCCCACCGCGTACCAGCTGGTGCACGACGAGCTGATGCTCGACGGGAACTCCCGGCTCAACCTCGCCACCTTCGTCACCACCTGGATGGAGGCGGAGGCGGCGGAGCTGATGGCGGAGTGCCGCGACAAGAACATGATCGACAAGGACGAGTACCCGCGCACGGCCGAGCTGGAGCGGCGCTGTGTGGCCATGCTCGCCGACCTGTGGCACGCGCCCGACCCGGCCACCGCGGTCGGCTGCTCGACCACCGGGTCGAGCGAGGCCTGCATGCTCGCCGGGATGGCGCTCAAACGCCGCTGGACGAACCGGAACGCCGACCGCTACGGGACCGGGGCCCGGCCCAATCTGGTGATGGGCGTCAACGTCCAGGTCTGCTGGGAGAAGTTCTGCAACTTCTGGGAGGTCGAGCCGCGGCTCGTGCCGATGGAGGGCGACCGCTTCCACCTCGATCCGCAGGCCGCGGCCGAGCTGTGCGACGAGAACACCATCGGTGTGGTGGCGGTGCTCGGCTCGACCTTCGACGGTTCGTACGAGCCGGTCGACGAGGTCTGCGCCGCGCTGGACGCCCTCCAGGAGCGCACGGGCATCGATGTCCCGGTCCATGTCGACGGCGCGTCGGGCGCGATGGTCGCGCCGTTCCTGGACGAAGAACTGGTCTGGGACTTCCGGCTGCCGCGGGTGGCGTCGATCAACACCTCCGGGCACAAGTACGGACTCGTCTACCCGGGCGTGGGCTGGGCGCTGTGGCGTTCGCCGGAGGCGCTGCCCGAGGAACTGGTCTTCCGGGTGAACTACCTGGGCGGTGACATGCCGACCTTCGCCCTCAACTTCTCCCGCCCCGGCGCGCAGGTGGTGGCGCAGTACTACACCTTCCTGCGGCTCGGGCGGCAGGGCTACCGCGCGGTCCAGCAGACGGCGCGGGACATCGCGACAGGGCTCGCCGGACGGATCGAGGCGCTGGGGGACTTCCGGCTCCTCACCCGCGGGGACCAGCTGCCCGTCTTCGCCTTCACGACCGCGCCCGAGGTGACGGCGTTCGACGTCTTCGACGTGTCGCGGCGGCTGCGGGAGAAGGGGTGGCTGGTGCCCGCGTACACCTTCCCCGCCCATCGCGAGGACCTGTCGGTGCTGCGGGTGGTCTGCCGCAACGGGTTCTCCGCGGACCTGGCGGCGCTGCTGCTCGACGATCTGCGGATGCTGCTGCCGGATCTGCGCCGCCAGTCGCACCCGGCGAGCGCGGAGCGGCGGCCGGAGACGCCGTTCCACCACTGAGGGCCGGTCAGCGGGTGTCCCCCTCGTGGGATTCGCCCGTCGCGTACGGGTTCTCCTCGCCTTCGGCGAGGACGCCGACGAACGGCTCGCCCTCGCCCGCGAAGGTGTACGCCCCGGCCTTGATCCGCCGGATCAGGCCACGGGTCCACTCGGCGCCGGAATCGGCGGACGACACCCACAGGTTCATGATCTCGCCGATGTGCCCGAGCGACTCGGGCCCTTCCTCCGGCGTGTAGTACTCGGTGACCGAGGCCCGCCACCGCTCGATGCCGCGCACCCGTTCTTCGAGCAGCTCGACGGCTTCCGCCCGCGGCAGGTCGACGACGAAGCCGATGGCCGCGGAGAGCACGTCCATCTTCTGGTCGTGCGCGGTCAGGGACTCACGGAGCAGGGCGAAGTACGTCTCGGCGCCCTTCTCGGTGATCTCGTACTCGGTGCGCGGCGGGCCGCCGGCCGTGGAGGGCGCGATCTCGTGCGCGTGCAGCAGCCCCTGCTTCGCCATCTGTTTGAGCGCGTGGTAGATCGAGCCCGGCTTGGCGTTCGACCACTCGTGTGCTCCCCAGTACTCCAAGTCGTTGCGTACCTGGTAACCGTGCGCCCGGCCGTGCTGGCGCACGGCTCCCAGGACCAGCAGACGGATGGCCGACATCACGGCTTCCCTTCTATTCAACTTTGACTAGAGTACCTGCCATGACCGAGAAGACCATCCCGCTCCTGCCCTGCCGGACGATCCAACCGGTGGTCGATTTCTACACCGCCCTGGGTTTCGAGACGACCTTCATACAGAAGAGCCCCTACCCGTACGCGGTGGTCGAGCGCGGCTCGGTGCAGTTGCAGTTCTTCGGCATGAAGCAGTACGACCCGGCGGAGTCCTACTCGGGCTGCTACGTCGTCACCGACGACGTCGACGCCCTGCACGCGGCGTTCCGCACCGGGCTCAAGGCGGCCTACGGCCGGATTCCGTCCCGGGGCCTGCCGCGTATCGGCCCGCTGAAGGACATGTCGTACGGGATGCGGCAGTTCCTGATGACCGACCCGGGCGGCAACACGATCCGGGTGGGCACGCCGCTCGGCGACGACCAGAGCCATCGGCCCGCCCCCAGGGAGACGTTCGCCCGCGCCCTGCACCTGGCCGATCTGCTCGCCGACTCCAAGCAGGACCCGGCGGGCGCGGCGCGGCTCATCGACCATGCGCTGGCGCGGGAGGACGAGCGCCCCACCGCCGTGCAGCACCTGAGGCTGCTGGTCCTGCGCGGCGACATCGCGCGGCGGCTCGGCGACGAACCGCTCGCCGGCCGGCTGCTGGAGCGGGCCGCCGCGCTGCCGCTCGACGCCGGGGAGCGGGAGGCGGCGCGGGACGCCCTGGCCCGGCTGGCCGAACTGCGGGCGTAGCGGCCTCCGGACCGTGCGGGCGGCCCGGCCCCGTTCAGCCCTCCTCGCCGCTCGTGCCGCTCTCCAGGGCGACCAGATCGAACGCGCCCTTGCCGTCGAGGGACTCGCGGATGATGTCCGCGTGGCCCGCGTGCCGGGCGAACTCCTCGACCAGGTGCATCATCAGCCAGCGCATCGAGACCCGCGCGTCCTTCGGGAACCAGGGCGCCGGCGGCAGCGGGAAGGTGTCGTCCAGGCTGGGCACCGCGCGGACGAACTCCTCGGTCTCCTTGGCGACCGAGTCCCAGAAGGCCAGCGTCCCGGGGATCGTCTCGTCGCCGACCAGCCGGAAGCTGTCGCCCCAGGTCTCCTCGGACCGCTGCCTTTCGTTCGGCCGCTGCTGCGCCAGCCGCAGCCAGTTCAGCTCCATTTCGGCCACATGCTTGAGCAGTCCGGACAGGGAGAGCTCGCTGGCGCTCGGCCGGCTCGCCGCCTGCTCCTCGGTCAGTCCGAGGACGGAGCGCCGGATCGCGCCGCGCTGCGCCTCGACGAAGGAGAGGAGCGCGCCGCGCTCGTCGCCGTGGGCCTCCGCGGGAACGTGAGTGACCATGATGTCCGCCTCCGGTGGGTGATCTCGGGGAGGGACCCGTCCGCCCTCCTGCCGACACCCAGAAAGCTACGGGCCCTTGCGGTCAGATCCTGTCCGCAAGGGCCCGGCGTCCGGAGGATTCCTCAGAACGGGAACCGCGAGCGTCCGTGCTGCACGGAGATCCACTTCTGGGTGGTGAACGCGTCGAGCATCGAGTCGCCGTTCAGCCGGCCGAGGCCCGACCTCTTCTCCCCGCCGAAGGGGACGATGGGCTCGTCGTGCACGGTGCCGTCGTTGATGTGCATCATGCCGGTGTCCACGCGCTTCGCGAGCCGCACACCGCGCTCCACGTCGCCGGTGTGCACGGCGCCGCTCAGCCCGTACGGCGAGTCGTTGGCGATCCTGACGGCCTCGTCCTCACCGTCGAAGGGGATGATCAGAGCCACCGGGCCGAAGATCTCCTGGGACAGGACCGGCGAGTCGGCCGGGAGGCCGGTCAGCACCGACGGGGAGACCAGATTGCCCTCCGCGGTGCCGTGCAGCAGGGCCGTCGCGCCCGCCGCGACCGTCTGGTCGACCACCGAGGTGACCGCGTCCGCCTGCGAGGAGTTGATGAGCGGCCCGATGTGGGTCGCCGGGTCGGCGGGGTCGCCGACCTTGAGGGTCCGCACCTTGGCGACGAACTTCTCGGTGAACTCCTTCTCCACCGAGCGGTCCACCAGAATGCGGTTGGCCGCCATGCAGACCTGGCCCTGGTGGACGTAACGGCTGAAGACCGCGGCGTCCACCGCGTAGTCGATGTCGGCGTCGTCGAGCACGATCAGCGCGCTGTTGCCGCCGAGTTCCAGAATGGCGTGCTTGAAGTTGGCCGCGCAGACGGTGGCCACGTGGCGGCCCACCTTGTCGGAGCCGGTGAAGGAGATCGCCTTCGGAATCGGGTGCGCGATGAGCGCGTCGCCTATCTCGGCTATGTCCGTGATCACGACGTTCAGCAGACCGGCCGGCAGGCCCGCGTCCTCGAACACCTTGGCCACCAGCGAACCGCCGCAGATCGGGGTGTTCTGGTGCGGCTTGAGGACGACCGCGTTGCCGAGGGCCAGCGCCGGGGCGACCGACTTGATCGACAGCAGGAAGGGGAAGTTGAAGGGGCTGATGACACCGACGACACCGACCGGCACCCGGTAGACCCGGTTCTCCTTGCCGTCGACGGGCGACGGCAGGATGCGCCCCTCGGGCCGCAGCGCCAGATTCACCGCCTCGCGCAGGAACTCCTTGGCGAGGTGGAGTTCGAAGCCCGCCTTGAGGCGCGTGCCGCCGAGCTCGGCGACGATCGCCTCCGAGATCTCCTCCTCGCGGTCCTCGATGATCCGCAGGGCCCGCTCGAAGACCGTCCGGCGGGCGTACGGGTTGGTGTCGGCCCACTCCCGCTGCGCGCGCTCCGCCGCCCGGTAGGCCAGGTCCACCTCGTCGGCCGTGGCCACGGGGATCGAGGCGAGCTTCTCACCGTCGTACGGGTTGAAGTCGATGATGTCCCAGGAGCCGCTGCCCGGCCTCCACTCGCCGTCTATGTACTGCTGGGCCAGGTCGGTGAAGAAGGCCATGTGATCCCTTACTCCAAGGCATGAGCACGGAAGTCTGATGTGGCGTCATCGTACTTATGTTTCAGATGAGTTGAAGTAGTCCCCGGAGAAGGTCACGCGTCTCGGCCGGATCCGGACTGTCCTCGGTGAGCCGCTCCATCACCCGCTCGTACTGCGCGACCTCTTCGCGCTTGTCCACGTACAGCGCGCTGGTCAGCTGCTCCAGATAGACGATGTCGGAGAGGTCCGACTCCGGGAAGCGCAGCATGGTGAACGCGCCGCTCTCCCCCGCGTGCCCGCCGAAGCTGAACGGCATCACCTGGAGCGTGATGTCGGGGTGCTCGGAGACCTCGATCAGATGGCGCAACTGGGCCTGCATCACCGCCCGGTCGCCGTACGGCCGGCGCAGGGCCGCCTCGTCCAGCACGACATGCAGATGCGGGGCGCGCTCGGAGACGAGGGTCTTCTGCCGCTCCAGGCGCAGCGCGACCCGGCGGTCGATCTCGGCCCGCGGGGCGTCGGGCATTCCGCGGACGACGACGGCGTGCGCGTACGCCTCGGTCTGCAGCAGCCCGTGCACGAACTGCACTTCGTAGATGCGGATCAGCGAGGCGGCGCCCTCGAGGCCGATGTATGTCTGGAACCAGCCGGGCAGTACGTCGCCGAAGCTGTGCCACCAGCCGGTGACGTTGGCCTCCTTGGCGAGCCCGAGGAGCGAGGCGCGTTCGCCGTCGTCGGCCACGCCGTAGAGGGTCAGCAGGTCCTCGACGTCGCGCGCCTTGAAACTCACCCTGCCCAACTCCATACGGCTGATCTTCGATTCGGACGCGCGGATCGAGTAGCCGGCCGCCTCTCGCGTGATGCCGCGCGACTCCCTCAGCCTTCTCAGTTGGGAGCCCAGCAGGATGCGCCGCACCACCGAACCTCCGCCCGGACCCTCGGTGCGGGTTTGTCCCCACGCCCACTCGGCCTCTGCTGCCGCCACGACTTCGACCCTCCCCATCCCTTTTGTACTGACGCTCTGTTCACTCGTTCCGATGCTGCCGAGGGTCCCCCCGAACCCCAAGAGCGGGATTCTGCCACCAAAACGCTTCGGTGAGTACTCATCCCGTTACGGATACGTGAGCGGTCCGTCCATAGAAGTTGAGGAAATTCACGGAAGATATGAGCAACAAACGGCACGGGGGCGGACAGGTCCGGCGCGTGCACGTGCATCTGCCCTTGCATCTGCCCTGCGCATTGGGAACCATGGCTGGCGCGCCACCTGCGTACTCGTTCGTGTTGTAGCGTCACAGCCGCGATTCCCGGGAGTGCCTCGCATGGGACCGAATGGATCCACCATGCTCGAGCCGTTACGGCAGGGCCTTCCCCCGATCGACCCCGCGGCCGTGTCCAGTTCGGCCTCGTGCTCCCTGCCCGCCCGCTTCGACGCGGTCCGCGGCGCCCGCCGGTTCACCGAGAGCACGCTGGGCCAGTGGGACTTGGAGGAGCGGTTCGACGACGTCGCGCTGGTCGTCTCCGAGTTGGTGACCAACGCCCTGCGGCACGCCCTGCCGGCCGAGAGCGCACCGCGCGTACCCGCCAATGAAGGGCCGGTCCGGCTCCATCTGATGCGGTGGACCGGCCGCCTGGTGTGCGCGGTGCGCGATCCCAGCCATGACGGCCCCCGGTCGCGCGAGGCGGACGAGGACTTCTCCGCCGAGTCCGGCCGCGGCCTCTTCCTCGTCGACTCCTTCAGCGACGGCTGGGGCTGGCACCCGCTCGCCGGATCACTGCACGGCAAGGTGGTCTGGGCGCTGTTCCGCGTCGGTTAGGCCGCCCTCCGCACCCGAAAGCGCCGGGCCGGGGAGCTCCCCGGCCCGGCGTTCGGCGTCGTGCCGCTCGGTCTCCGGCCTCAGGCCCCCGCGACGAGATGGTCGAACTCGCCGTCCTTCACACCGAGAAGCAGTGCCTCTATCTCGGCGGGCGTGTAGACGAGCGCGGGCCCGTCGGGGTGCCGCGAATTACGCATGGCCACGCCACCGTCGGGCAGCCTGGCGAACTCCACGCACGAGCCCTGCGAGTTGCTGTGCCTGCTCTTCTGCCAGACGACCCCCTGAAGCTCCGTGGCCGCCATGCCGTTGTACACGTTGTGCACAAGTCGCTCCCGGGGTGCAAGGTGCAAGTGTCAACTATCCCGGATCATAGCTGTGTTCATATGCAGATGCGTGAGGCGGATGCATAAGCAGATGCACGTGCACGCGGGGTGTCACCGCGGTTACAGCTACAGCTCTCCGACATAGAGACGTCTGCCCCCGGCGATCGGTGCCATCCCCCGGAAATCGGCCACTGTCTCGCGGCATTCAGCGGCCGGCGGCTCCGGAGGCGTACGGCAGCAGCGCCATCTCCCGGGCGTTCTTGACAGCGCGGGCCAACTGGCGTTGCTGCCGCGCGGTCACCCTGGTCACCCTGCGGCTGCGGATCTTCCCGCGGTCGGAGATGAACTTCCGCAGCAGATCGGTGTCCTTGTAGTCGATGTACGTGACGCCGTCCCGTTCCAGCGGATTGGGACGGGGGGCCGACGGCTTGCGCGGCTGTGCGGGCCGGGGGGACATGTCAGACCTCCAGGAGGGAGTCGAAGGCGGGCGGCAGCCGCTTCCAGGCCTCCCGGCCCGCGGCGTACTCGGCGTCGGTCAGCAGACAGGAGTCGAGGAGCTCCTCCAGCCCGTCGCGGTCGAGACCCGGCGCGGTGAACACCAGGTGCTGGCAGCGGTCGCCGTGCTCGGGGTGCCAGTCCAGCGCGGCGGCCGCCCTGCGCACCGGCGGGACCATCTCCCACGCGGCGTCCGGCAGCGAGGCGAGCCAGGGGCCCGTGCCCTCCACGCAGAGCGCTCCGCCGGCCGCGTCCCAGGCGAGCAGGGTGTCCGGCCGGTCGGCGAGCCAGAACCGGCCGCGGCTGCGGGCGGCGGCGCAGGTCAGGTCCTCCAGCGCCTGATAGAGCCGCTCGGGGTGGAACGGGCGGCTGCGGTGCCACACATAGGTGGCGACACCGCACTCGTCCGCCTCCTGCGGCAGCAGCGCGCAGGCGGGGTGCTGCGCGGCCGCGGCCGCCTCCACGTCGAACCCGGCGACCGCCGCGGCGGCCAGCTCGGCGCTGTCCACCGGGACCCGGCGGGCCGTCGGGTGCAGCTGGCTCAGCAGCGCGTGGTCCTCCTCGGCTGCCTCGCCAGCGTCCACGACGGCGAGGACCGGGGCGTACTCCAGCTGCCGCGCCCAGGTGTCGGCGATCGTACGGCGGTCGGTGGCGGCCGCGGCGAGGCCCGCGTCCGCCAGGTCGTCGCCGTTGCCCAGATACGGCAGCAGCAGTGCGGGGTCGACGGCCGTCATCACCGACGTCACGGCGAGGCGGTCGCCGCCGTGCGCCGCGACGACCTCCGCCATGGCCTTCGGTTCGACGGAGTCCCACAGTTCGACGATCGCGAGAGCGGTCGCGCCGTCGTCGGAGAGCCGGGCCAGTTCGGGCACCAGGTCCTCACGGAGCGCGCAGCAGGCGCAGTCGTTGACCAGCTGCGCCTCGCCGGTGTCGCGGACGCGGAAGGCGTCGCGCACGGTGCGGACGACCGTGCCCCGCCCGGCTGTCGAGAGGTCGTGGTGGAGGGCGACACTGCCGGGCACCGTGGACAGCAGCCGCTCCACGGTGGCCCGGCGGGCGTCGGCGTGCAGGCCGCCGACGAGCACGACGGACAGCGTCACCCCCGGCCTCCGTAACGCCGCTCGAAGCGCTCGACGCGTCCGGCGGTGTCGAGGACCCGTGCCGTGCCCGTGTAGAAGGGGTGGCTCGCCGACGAGATCTCCACGTCGACGACCGGGTAGGTGTTGCCGTCCTCCCAGTCGACCGTCCTGTCGCTGGTGAGGGTCGACCGGGTGAGGAAGGCGAAGCCGCCGGCCTTGTCGCGGAAGACGACGGGCCCGTACTGCGGATGGATGCCGGGTTTCATCGCTCAGCGCTCCTCTCGGAAGTCGACGTGCCGCCCGGCGACCGGGTCGTACTTGCGCAGGGTCAGCCGGTCGGGGTCGTTGCGGCGGTTCTTGCGGGTCACATAGGTGAAGCCGGTGCCCGCCGTGGAGCGGAGCTTGATGACCGGTCGGATGTCGTTGCGAGCCATGGGGTTAGAATAAATGGAAATGATTTCCATTTCCAACCCCACTCGCGAGAGGTGCATCACCATGTCCGCGCACTGCATGCTGACCGGGGCCGTGCCCGGCTTCGGCAATCGGATCTCCCACTCCCACCGGCGCACGTCCCGCCGCTTCGACCCCAACATCCAGCGCAAGCGGTACTGGCTCCCCGGCGAGGGCCGCCATGTGCGACTCACGCTCAGCGCGCGGGCGGTCAAGACGATCGACGTGATCGGCGTGGAGGCCGCCGTGGCCCGCATCCGCGCCCGGGGAGTGAAGGTCTGATGGCGAAGAAGAGCAAGATCGCCCGCAACGAGCACCGCAAGGCGGTCGTCGAGCGGTACGCCGCCCGGCGGGCGGAGTTGAAGCGGATCGTCCGCGCGCCGGACACGAGCGAAGCGGAACGGCGGTCCGCGCAGGCCGAGTTGCGGCGTCAGCCGCGTGACGCGAGCCCCACGCGCGTCCGCAACCGGGACGGCGTGGACGGCCGGCCCCGCGGTCATCTGCGGAAGTTCGGGCTTTCCCGGGTGCGAATGCGTGAGCAGGCCCACGCCGGATTCCTCCCCGGAGTCCGCAAGTCCTCCTGGTAGCTTGGCGCGGTCCTGCTACCGATCAGGGGGATCGATCACATGCGCAAGCTCGTACGGACCACGGCCGCCGCGGCGGGCCTCGTCGCCGCCCTCGCGCTCACCGGATGCGGCAGCGGCGAGAGCGACGACGCGGGCAAGGACGCCGCGCCCTCGGCCTCGCCCACGGAGACCGGCGGGGACACCGGAGGCGGTGACGGCGGCCGCAGCCGCGACGTCGAGGGCACCTGGGCCGACACGAGCGGCAGCGCCGGCCCCGTCGCGCTCAGCGTCCAGAACGGGACGGCGACGCTCGTCGCCGAGGGACACACCTGCCACGGCGAGGTGCGCGAGACCGGCAAGCAGATGCTGGCGCTCAAGTGCGCGGACGGGAACACCGACCGCACGACGGGCACGGTCGAGTCCAACGACGGCACGACCCTGGTCATCTCGTGGGACGCCGGCAAGAAGGACACCCTGAAGAAGATCGACCAGGGACAGCTGCCCGACGGCCTGCCGACCGGTATGCCGAGCGAGTTCCAGATCCCCTGACGGTCTTGCCCGTCACGGGCACGCGCCGGGTCGACGGTCACTGTCACGGGTGACACCTCGCCGGGCCACGGGCCGCGGATTCCTCACGGGTCCGCGGCCCTTCGTCGTCCGGGCCCCGCGGCGAGGGCCGCCGCCAGCGCGTCCAGCGCGTCCAGGAGCTGCACGGCTCCGCCCCGCAGAACCGCGTCGGCCGCCTCCTTGGTGCCCCAGCGGTCCACGACCTCGTGCAGCGCCTCCCAGTCGGGCACCCGGTGGTCGCGCATGGCCTCCACGGCGTCCCGCGCGGCGTGCCGCAGCACCTCGGCGAGCGCGGCGGCGGCGGGAACGGGCTCGGCGTCACGCCCCGGCCGGTACTCCGGCAGATGGGCCTCGATGAGCATGGCGACCCGGCCGGCCTGCGCGAGCGCGCGGCCCGCCTCCTCCGCCGTGTCGCGGGACAGCACCCGGGAACGCACCGGTTCGTGCTTCGCCTTCTTCAGCGCCTCCCGCCAGGCGATCCGGGCGTCCCGCGAGGCCAGCAGGGCCCGGCGGACGTCCGCCGTGTCGGCGGGGTCGGCATAGCGGTCGAGGACGGCCGCGGCGTAACGGCTGTCCGCGAGCAGCCAGTCCGCGAGACGGTGATGCAGCCGCGGCGTCTCCCACGCGGGGTACACGGCGTAGGCGAGCATCGCCAGCAGCCCGCCGAGGAGGGTGAGCAGCACCCGCTGGGGCACGGTCTGGTCCCACTCCTCCCCGCCGGTGCCGAGCAGGAAGACCACATAGGCCGAGATGAAGACGCTGGCCGCGACGTAACCGGTGCGCATCACGAGGAACATGCCGAAGGCGCACAGGACGGCGATGCCCGCGCTGACGTAGGTGCCGGGATCGGCCGCCCGCACCACCGCGGACGCCACGCCCACCCCGACGAGGGTGCCGCACAGCCGGGCGACGGAACGGCCGTACGTCTGCGAGAAGTCGGGTCGCATGACCATGACCGCCGTCAGCGGCGCCCAGTAACCGTGGCCGAACGGGAGCACGGTGCCGAGCAGATAGCCGGCGGCCACGACCGCGGAGGAGCGCGTCGCGTGCCGCAGGATCGGCGAGCCGGGACGCAACTCGCCCCGTACGGCGCGCAGGGCCACGGGCAGCAGCCGCAGCAGGCCCTGCCGCGTGCGGTGGCCGGACTCGGTGACGCCGTCGCCGCGGGCCGTGGCGACGACGTCGTCGAGCAGCGCGGCCAGCCGCAGAGCGGCGCGGCGGGGCGGCCCGGAGAGGGCGGCGCCGGCGTCGGGCGTCCGCAGGGCGGCGGCCGCGGCCGCCGGTACCTCCACCGCCTCCCCGTGGCGCACGGCACGCGCGGCGGTGTCGAGCACGGCGCCCGCCGCGTCGAGGAGTTCGCGCACCCGGTCGCGGGCCGGTCCTTCGGCGGGCACGCCGACGGCCGGGTCGGCGAGGGAGGCGAGCACCGGCCTGATGCGTTCGGCGACCCCCCGGGTGCCGTGCAGCTCGGCCGGCCTGCGCCGGGCCTCCCTCGGGGTGACGGCCGCGGCGCTGCGGGCGTGCATCAGCGGTGCCGGGTCGAAGGACGCGGTCGGGTCGCTCCGCAGCCGGCGCGCGTAGTCCGCCTCCGCCGAGAGCGCGTCGGCCAGCGCGTCGCGCCGCGCCCCCCAGCGGCGTACGGGGAAGACGACGACGAGCAGGGCCTGCACGATCCCGCCGACGGCGATCATGGCGGCGTGGCCGGCCGCGGCGGCGACCGAGGTGGGCAGGGTGACCGTCACCAGCATGATGGCGACGTTCGACGAGGCGATGATCCCGACGGTCGGCCCGACGGCCCAGGCGAGCCCGGCGAGGAAGGTCCACAGCATCAGCAGCGCCAGGAACAGGGCGATGTGGGCGCCCGTGACATAGCCGAGGAAGGTGGAGACGGCCAGCGTCGCGCCCGAGACGAGCGCCAGCACGGGCCGCGGGCGCCAGCTGCGCTGGAAGGTGGCGATGGCCGCCTGGAAGGCCCCGAAGGCGGAACTGACCGCGACGACCGGCCCGAAGAGCGTGAGGGCGGCCCCGACGACGAGCGCCAACCCGGCGGCGCCGCGGATCGCGACCAGGGGCTCCAGCCGCTGCCGCTCGATCTTCAGGCCCGAACGGGCGGTCTCCCTCAGCGCCCGGAGCCAGCTCATGGGGCGAGCGTAACGGGCTTCACGGACATTTCTTCAAGGGGCGGGCCGGTCCCGGGTCCTGGCGGCCCCGCGGCGGCGCCTCACGCACGGGTCCGTCATCTCCCGGCGCCGTCCGCACCGGTCCGTCGCTTCACGAGCCCCGGACCCGCCGCATCGGTGCACCGGCCACCGTTTCCGCGGCACGGGCAGCGCGGCCGTTCCGCGCGCCGCCCGCCGCCGATCCGATGTCTCCCCGCGCTAACGCCCCGGCCGCCGCCGTGCCACGCCGCCCGCAGACGGACCGGGCCCCCGGCGCTCGGCCCGGTCGGCCGCGGCGCGGCCGTCGTGCCAGCCGTCGAGGTCGGTCACGCCGCGCACGCGCGTGGTGGTGGTCTCGGGGAACATCCGGTCGGTGTGGGCGGTCACGGCCACGTCGCGCGAGGCCAGGACCGGCAGCAGGTCCGCCGTGACCACCTCGTCGGCCACCGCGGCCAGGTGCTCGCCCAGCCGGCTCGCGTACGCCGTCCAGAACGACTGCCGGAAGGTCTTCGTGCGCCTGCGGCCCCCCGCGCGCTGCGCCGACTCCGCCTTGGCCAGGGCGGTCGCGCCCTGGACGAGCAATGAGGTGTGGAGGAGCTCGACCGACTCGAGGTCGCTCTCGAAGCCGACGACGGTCGAGAAGCCGAAGGAGCTGTTCCACACCGCGCGGCAGCGGTTCGCGCCGGCCACCGCGTCGAGCAGGACCGCCTTCGCCGTCTCGTACGGGGCCTCCACGCCGATCCGGCACGCCGACGGGGCGTCCGGGCTGTGCGTACGGGCCGACAGCAGGGCCTCGTCGACGCTGTGGCGCGCCATGAGTTCCTGCGCCTTGGCGGTCAGCGCCTCGGCCTCTTCCGGGAAACCGGTGGCCTCCGCCTTCGCCAGCAGCGCCCGGATACGGCCGAGCATGCGCGGCTCGTGGGGTGACGCGCGCACCGCGGACAGGGGCTCGCCGGGGACCGGGCCGACCGGTTCGATCGCGGGGAGGCGGGCGAGGAGACGGTAGAGCTCCAGCAGGGCCGTGGCCCGCGAGAAGCGGTCGGACCGCGGCGGCCGCAGGGCCGCCGGTTCGGCGAGCTGCGCCCGGAAGCGGGGCGCCAGACGGGAGCCGTAGCGCTTCGTCTCCGCCGTGATCAGAGCGGCGGCGAGGAGCTCGTGCGCCTCGCCGAGATCGCGGCGGACCAGCCGCAGGACGTCGGCGGGCTGCCAGCCGCGCTCCCAGGCCCGCCGGACGAACTCCTCGCCGCGCCGGTCGAGCTCGGCGTCGGCGGACGGGTCGGCGGCGAGCAGGGACGCACCGGTGTCGAGCGCCTCGTCGCTCTCCGCGTACAGCACCGCTGCCAGCGCTTTCTCGACCGTACTCATACCTCGGATGGTCCCACGGGCGCGCCGGGCACCGCCTCGGGGTAGGGCAGGCCCTACCCCCGGAACACCCTCCAGTGGTCGTGATCAGGACCGCCGGGACCGGAAGCCTGGGGCCATGACCACAACAGCCGTACGGCTCACCGCTCTTCGCCGCGTACACCATGACGTGGCCGCCCTCGACGGCGTCGATCTCGACTTCCCCGCCGGTTCGTTCACCGCTGTCATGGGGCCCTCCGGGTCCGGCAAGTCCACCCTCCTCCAGTGCGCGGCCGGACTCGACCGGCCCACCTCGGGGACGGTGGAGATCGACGGCATCGGGCTCGGAGGGCTGAGCGAGCGGCGGCTGACGCTGCTGCGGCGGGAGCGGATCGGCTTCGTGTTCCAGTCGTACAACCTCGTCCCGTCGCTGACCGCCGCGCAGAACGTGGGGCTGACGCTGCGGCTGGCCGGCCGGCGGCCGTCCCGTGCCGAGGTGCGCGGGGCGCTCGCCCGGGTCGGCCTGGAGGGCCGGGCGGGGCACCGGCCCGGGCAGCTGTCGGGAGGACAGCAGCAGCGCGTCGCCCTCGCCCGGGCGCTGATCACCCGGCCGGCCGTGCTGTTCGCCGACGAGCCGACCGGCGCTCTCGACACCGGCACCAGCCGTGAGGTGCTGGCTCTGCTCAGGGGGCTGGTGGACCAGGAGGGGCAGACGATCGTGATGGTCACCCACGATCCGGTGGCCGCGTCGTTCTCCGACCGGGTCGTCCTCCTGGTCGACGGCCGCGTCGGCGGGGAGCTCACCGCGCCCACCGCCGCACAGGTCGCGGCACGTCTCGCCGGCCCGGAGGCCGTCCCGTGCTGACCGTCGCCGTCGCCTCCATGCGGGCGCGCGGGACCACGCTGGTGGCGAGTTTCGTGGCGCTCGCGCTCGGCGTCGGGCTGCTCACGGCGATGGGGCTCGGCCTGGCCTCGACGTCCGACGCGCCGCGGCGCGCGCCGGAGCGGTTCGCCGCGTCCCCGGTGGTCGTCATGGGGCAGGACAGAATCACCGTGGAGGTGCGGCGTGGCCCGCGGACCGCGGAGGCGTCGAAGCCGCTCGCCCATCCACAGCCTGTGGACAGCGAGCTGGTACGGGAGCTGCGGCGGCTCGGCCCCGTCGTGCGGCGCGGCGGACCCGACGCGGTCGGCGTCGACGCCGCGCCCGGCGCGGTGCGCGAGGTGGTGGGCTCGCGGGCGCAGGTCCTCACCGGGGACGACCGGCGCCGGGCCGATCCCGGTTCCGGGCGGGACGCGCAGGCGCTCGTCACCGTGAACTCCCTGCTCGGCACGGCCGGCGGCGTGTCCGCGTTCGTCTCCGTCTTCGTCGTCGCCTCGACGTTCGCCTTCGCGGTGGCCCTGCGGCGGCGCGAGTTCGGGCTGCTGAGGACGGCGGGGGCGACGCCCGGCCGGCTCCGGCGACTGCTGCTGACGGAGGCGCTGGCCGTCGGGGTGCTCGCCTCCGCCGCGGGCTGCGCACTCGGCGTCCACGGCGCGCCCGTGCTGGCCCGGGTGCTGGTCGAAGGGGGCGTGGCGCCCGAGTGGTTCGCGATCCGCGCCGGCGTGGCCTGGCCGCTCCCCGTGGCCTTCGGGACGGGGCTCGCGGTAGCGCTCGCCGGGGCCTGGGCGGCCTCGCGCCGGGCGGGTCGCGTCGGCCCGGCGGAGGCGCTGCGCGAGGCGGACGTGGACACCGGCGTGCTGCCCCGCGGCAGGCTGCTGACCGGCCTCGCCCTCGCGGCGGCCGGTACCGGACTGCTGCTCTGGGGACTGGCCACCGATCCGGCCGACCTGCTGAAACGCAAGACGTACACGACCCGGCCGATGCTGCTGATCACGGCCGCCGCGCTGCTGGCCCCCCTGCTCGTACGGCGCGTCGCGCGGCTGCTGCCGCTGCCGGGGGCGACCGGGATGCTCGTACGGGAGAACACCGCCGCGTCCGTGCGCCGTACCGCCGCTGTCGCCGCGCCCGTGCTCGTCACGGTGGCGCTCGCCGGGTCGCTGACCGGGTCCGCCGAGTCGGTGGCGGCAGCACGGGCGGCCGAGGCGCGGGAGACGACGGCGGCGCAACTGGTCGTCACCGGCGACCGGTTGCGCACACCGGAGCGGGATCCGCGTGGCGCGACCGTCTCCCCGTCCGCGTCCACCGCCGTGTTCGTACGGGAGGACGACGGCACCGCGCTCGTCGGCTTCGAAGCGCGTGCGGTGACCGACCCGGCGGCCTTCGCCGCGCTGGCGCGGCTGCCGGTCACGGCGGGCGAACTGCGGGACCTCGACGACGGTTCGATCGTCGTCAGCGAGGAATGGCAGGACGCCGAGGTGGGCGGCACCGTCGATGTGTGGCTGGGCGACGGACGCCCTGCCCGGCTGCGTGTCGCCGCCGTGGTGGCGACCGGGACGGGGGCCGACGGCGCGTTCGTCACGGCCGCCGCCGTGCCCGCCGCGCCGGTGGACAGGATCGACGTACGAGCCGGATCGGGCGCTTCCCTCGACGCCGTCGCCGCCGAACTGCGGGACGCCACGGGCGGAACGGTCCGCACGGCGGCCGACTGGGCGGCGGAGACCTATCCGCGTACCGGTCCGCAGACCCGCCTGGGTCTGCTCGTCGTCCTCGGGATCGCCCTCGTCTACACGGCGATCGCCCTCGCGGGCACGCTGCTGACGGCCACCTCCGCGCGCGCCGGCGAACTGGCCACGCTGCGCCTCGCGGGAGCGACCCGCGGCCAGGTGCTGCGGGTGGTCGCGGGAGAGGCGCTGCTCGCCGTCGCCGTGGGCGCGGTGCTGGGCGCCGCGGTCACGGCGGTGAACCTGGCCGGGCTCGCCGCGGCACTCGCCGCGCTGTCGGCGCCCGTGACGCTCGCGGTGCCGTGGGCGACCGCGGGGGCGGCGCTCGGGGCCTGCGCGGGGGTCGCGGTCCTCGCGGCGACGACCGGGTACCGGCGGGCGGGGTGAGCGGCGGGCGGGGCCGGTGCGCCCCGCCCGCCTCCGGGGCTCCCTCGCGCTCAGGAGCCGCGTACGGTCCGCTTCGCCAGTTCGTACGCCGGCAGCATCTCCTCCTGCTCCTCGGAGTCCAGCCCGCCGAGGTCGACGACCACCACGCCCTTCGGTGTGGCCACGGCGAAGGCCCGCTCGTCCGTCGGCTCGTCCAGCAGGACACTCGTGTTGACGTACGTGACCTCGGTCGCTTCGTACGAGCCGGCCTTGATCGCCGTGTACTCCTGCTTGGTGTGGTCGTCGCCCCCCGCCGTGACGAACGCCTCCAGCACCTTGCGGGTGTCGCCGCCGGCGCCGGCCCCCACCCACACCCGCATGAAGCCGATACTCCCCGCGGGCTTGGCGTCGATCTCGCACACGAGCGAGACCGGGCCGCGTACGAAGAGCTCGGCGAACTCCCCGTCCTCGGGAGCCGTGACGGCCTCGGGCTTCCAGTGCTCCGCGAGGTCGAAGGTCACCGGCATGGGGCACGCCGAACCGGCGGCGCCCACCGGGCCGCCCACGGCCGGCCCCTCGTCCTTCGCCGCCGCCTTGTCACGCGCCGCCGTCTCTTCCTGCGGGACCGGCGACCCACCGGCCCTCTTCGACGGCGGTGCCTTGGTCTCCAGCGAGCAACCGGTCACCGCCCCCATGGCCAGCGCCGCCACCACCCCGAGGGCCGCGCCCCGCACCTGTCTCCGCATCGCACCGCGTACCACCGAACGTCCCCACCCTGTCCAAGAACCCACCGCCGTCGTCGGCGGCGTAGCAGGATCGATCCTACGGAGCGGGTGTCGAGGAGGGGCCGACCGATGGGTGTGAACAAGGACCGGATGCTGGCGGGCGACTGGTACCTGCCGGACGACGAGGAGCTGGGCGCCGACACGCTGCGCCGCGCCGGGCTCTGCGCCGCCTACAACGCGTACAGCGGCGCCGACCCCGCCGAGCGGACGGCGATGCTCGGTGAACTGATCGGCTCACTCGGCGAGGACGTGCGCATCCGGCCGCCCTTCCACTGCGACTACGGGCGCTACATCGCCATCGGGGACCGCACGTTCATCAACTTCAACGCGGTCTTCCTGGATGCCGCTCCCATCACCGTCGGCTCCGACGTGCAGATCGGGCCCGGCGTCCAACTCCTCACGCCGGCCCACGACATGTCCACGGAGCGCCGCCGCGCGGGCTGGGAGAGGGCGTCCCCGATCACGATCGGGGACAACGTATGGCTCGGCGGCGGTGTGATCGTCTGCCCCGGGATCACCATTGGCCAGAACACGGTCGTGGGTGCGGGGTCGGTCGTGGTCAAGGACCTGCCGGCCGGGGTGCTCGCCGTCGGCAACCCGGCCCGTGTCGTACGGAGCCTCGACCCGTGACGCCCGGCCGGAACGGCGGCCACCGGCCGGGCGGGCGGTCTCGACAGGGCCGTAGCGGAGGCGACGGCCGGGCCGTTGTCACACCCTGCTGCCACACTCGGATCCGTGAGCGGACGGTGGGCTCTGGCGGCGACCGAAGGGGGAGGGGCTCGGCTCGTCCCCCTCGGTCCCGACGGCCTGCCCGCGGGGCCGGTCCTGGAGGAGCCCGACCTGGTCGAGGCGGTCCGGTCCCGGCCGGAGGTCGACCGGTGGGTGTGGCGGTCCACCACGGAGGTCTTCCCCCGGCTGCTGGCGGCCGGCGTCCGCGTCGAGCGGTGCTACGACATCGAGGCCGCCGAGCTGCTGCTCCTCGGCCATGAGGGCAGGCTCGGTGAGCCCCGCTCGGCGGCGGCCGCCTGGGCGCGCCTGCGCAACGCTCCCGTACCGCCCGACCCGCCCGCGCGTGCCGCCGAGCCCGGAGCCCAACCCTCCCTGTTCGAACCGCAGTCGGTCACCGTGCCGCTGGAGGCGCTGCTCGAGGTCTACGCCGAGCAGCAGCGAAGACACGCGGCCGCCGAGCACCCGGACCGGATGCGGCTGCTGACGGCCGCCGAGTCCGCGGGGATGCTGGTGGCCGCCGAAATGACGCGCGCCGGACTGCCCTGGCGCGCCGATGTGCACCGCGAGGTGCTGCACGAACTGCTCGGCGAGCGGTACGCGGGCGGCGGCGAGCCACGGCGGCTGGCGGAGCTCGCGGGCGAGGTGTCGGCCGCCTTCGGCCGGCGGGTGCGGCCGGATCTGCCGGCGGACGTGGTCAAGGCGTTCGCCCAGGCCGGCGTCAAGGTGCGCTCGACCCGGCGCTGGGAGCTCGAGCAGATCGACCACCCGGCCGTCGAACCGCTGATCCGGTACAAGCAGCTGTACCGGATCTGGACCGCACACGGCTGGAGCTGGCTGCAGGGCTGGGTGCGGGACGGCCGCTTCCGGCCCGAGTACCTGCCCGGCGGGACGGTCTCCGGCCGCTGGACGACCAACGGCGGCGGGGCGCTTCAGATCCCGAAGGTGATCCGGCGTGCCGTCGTCGCGGACGAGGGCTGGCGTCTCGTCGTGGCCGACGCCGACCAGATGGAGCCGCGGGTGCTCGCCGCCATCTCACGGGACCACGGACTGATGGAGGTCGCGGGCCACGACGGCGACCTGTACACCGCCCTGTCCGACCGCGCCTTCTCCGGCGACCGCGCCCACGCCAAACTGGCGCTGCTCGGCGCCGTCTACGGCCAGACGTCGGGCGACGGCCTGAAGAACCTGGCGGCGCTCCGCCGCAGATTCCCCCGCGCGGTGGCCTATGTGGACGACGCGGCCAAGGCGGGCGAGGAGGGCAGGCTCGTACGGACCTGGCTGGGGCGCACCAGCCCCCGGGCCGTGGGGTCGGGGGACGACGAGGAGGCCGGCATCCCCCAGGAGCCCGCCGAACCCGCGGAGCCCCCGGAGCCTCTGGAAACGGCCGCCGCGGGGCCCGGCTTCACGCCTGGCTACGCGTCGTCGAACGCGCGGGCCCGCGGCCGTTTCACCCGGAACTTCGTGGTGCAGGGCAGCGCCGCCGACTGGGCGCTGCTGATGCTGGCGGCGCTGCGGCAGGCGACCGCGCAGATGCGGGCGGAGCTGGTGTTCTTCCAGCACGACGAGGTGATCGTGCACTGCCCCGCCGAGGAGGCCGAGGACGTGGCGAAGGCGATCCGCACGGCCGGTGAGCTGGCCGGGCGGATCGCCTTCGGGGAGACGCCGGTGCGGTTTCCGTTCACGATCGCGGTGGTGGAGCGCTACTCGGACGCGAAGTGAGCCCCAGCGGGGCCGCGCGGCCGACGGTCCGGCCGCCGGGCCGCCCCGCGGCCGGCGACCGCGGGGCACCGACGGTCCGGGGCGCCGACGGTCCGGGGTGCCGACGGTCCGGGACCAGGGCGTCCGGCACCAGAGACCCGGGCGCCGGCCATGCGGGGCGTACATCGTTCGGCCGTCGGCCACGACCGTCGGAGAGTTGGCGGTCCGGCCGTCAGGCCACAGGGCGTCCGGCCGCCGGGCCGCCGGACAGCCCACGGCCGTCCGACAGCCGATGGTCCGGCCATCCGGCCACAGGCCGCCCCGTCGCCGGCGGCCCGGGGCGCCCGGGCGCCGGCGGCCCGGCCGTCAGGTCACTCGGCTGCCGCGCGCCACTTCTCGTCGAGGACGATGGTCTTCATCTGCTCGATCGTCAGCACCGGCTCCGCGCGGCTGGCGTCCTGACCCTGGCCCGGTGCGTTGAAGGCCATCATCACGACCCGGAAGCCGTCGGGGTGCAGAGTGTCCACGGTCCAGCCGACCGCGCCCTCGCCGCCCTTCTCGTCCGCGTCGTTCTCCTTCTTCACCAGGACCTTGGTGCCGTCGGGGAGCGTGGTGACGTCGCCGGTGAAGTGGTCCTTCAGCAGCTCCTTCATCCTGGTCTGGACGTTGACCTGGACGAAGCTCGCACCCTGGCCGTCGTCGGCGACGACGAACCCGTAGCCGGGATCGCCCTGCTGGTCGACGACCTTCAGGCCCTTGGGGAGCAGGGGGACGAGGACCTTGTCCACCGGGACACCGGTGGACCGGCCGGGCTGGGCCGTCTCCTTACGGGGTCCGTCGAGCTGGGCGCCGATCGTGCGCCACGCCTCGGCGGTGACCAGGGCCTTCATCTGCGCCGCCGTCAGCGGCGGGGCCGGCCGACTGACCGCCGCGCCCTTCTCCGCCGGCGCGTTCCACTCGCTGGCGTCGACCATCACGCCCTTGGGCGTGACCAGGGTGGCCCGCCACACCTTGGTGTCCTCACGCCGGTTCGGGTACTCGTAGCCCTGGAACAGCATGTACCGGGAGCCGTCGGACAGCGTCTCTTCCTTGCAGTCGTCGTGCCGCACCAGCGCCTGCGACGGACAGGTCACGGAGTCGGCGGCACTCTTCCCCGCCGGGTCGACGACGTTGACGCCGAGACCGATCGCCGCCGCGCCCCTGCCGTCGTCGAACACCACCGAGGCGTAGACGCTCTGCGAAGGGCCGTCGGAGACGCCCGCCCCGGTCTCATGGGTCGTCTTCCCTTCGGGAAGCAGGCCCTTGAAGGTCTCGATCATCTGTTCCTTGGTGACACCGCCGGTCTCGACCGAGCCCGGAGCCGTCGACGTGGCCGGGACCGTCGGTGTCGCAGGAGACGCGGCCGCGGCCGACGCCTTGTCGTCGCCCGCGCCGAGCGAGCCGGTCGCATAGCCGCCGGCCACGGTGACCACGGCCAGCGCCAGGACGCTGCCGGTCATGGCGGCCGCCCGCCGGCGGGCAAGCCGGCGGCGGCCGCGGGTCAGTCCGCCGTCCACGAGGCCCGGCCGGTCGGAGGGCCGGAAGGTGTCCCCGGTGCGGCGCATCGCCTCACCGAGCTCGTCCTCAAAAGGCATGGGGAACCACACTCTCTGGTCGCAATACGGAATGAAGTGTTCGGGCCCGCCCGGGGGCCGCGAAAGACAGGTGCGTGCGCTAGCGAGCCGCGAACTCGACGAGGCTGCCGCCCAGTTGCTCGCGGAGTCTGGCGAGTGCGCGTACGGATCTGGTGCGCACGGCGGCCGAGCTGACGTTCATCGCGTCGGCGGTCTCCTCGATGCTGCGGTCCTCCCAGTACCGCAGCACGACGACCGCCCGGTCCTTCGGCGAGAGCCGGCCGAGCGCTCCGAGAAGCGCGAGGCGCAGCTCCGGGTCGTCGCCGGAGAGGAGTGCGGAGTCCGGCAGTTCGCCGACGGGCCGTTCGGAGGCGGAGCGCCGCCGCCGGTGGGTGAGGAACGCGCGGACGAGCACGGTCTGGGCGTACCCCGCCGGATTGTCGATCCGGGAGACACGGCCCCACAGCATGTACATCCTGCTGAGCGTTTCCTGCACCAGGTCCTCCGCGAGGTGGGTGTCCCCGCTGGTCAGGAGGCAGGCGGAACGGTAGAGATGCGCGGCCCGGTTGGCCGCGAACTCTCGGTACTCCTCGATTCGGGACGCTCTCATCCCTTGTCCACTCTCCCCGTGCGTACCGACGACCCCTTCACCTCATTGACGCGGCGGCGTCCCCGTAATGTTTCAACCGACTTCGCGAGCCGGCTCGCCGGCCCCGGGTCTCCCGTCCCGGCAACCCGGTGGGCTGCTGCCCCGGCCCGTGTTCAGGTCCCGCTCGGGTCCCGCTCGGGTCCGCGCTCAGCCCCGCGCTCAGCCCCGCGGGATGACCTCGTCGGGCGCCGCCGTCCTCATCAGGTGTACGGCGAAGCGCAGCTCCCAAGTCCCGTAGTAGCCGGCTCGCGCGTCCTGCCACGCCGGTGGGATCACGCGCCGCTCCAACTCGGCCGCACACGCGCCGAGGGAGACCCACTCGCGCTCTCCCAGGGCGCCATCCGTGGCGACGCAGCCGACGGCCAGCCGGGCGATGGCGTGGCCGAGTTCGTCGTCGCGGTGCCCCTCGCTTCTCCGCCCGAGCCAGTGGGCCAGCGCGTACAGCGCGGCCTCCCGCCGGGCGCCGTACCAGAAGGCGGGCCGGAGCGGATTCCCCTCGTCGTCACGTGGCACCCGCCGACCCCGCCGTTTGGCCTCGGCCCGCAGCACCGCATAACCACGGACGTCCTCCTGCCACAGCGCCCGGCTCGTTCCGATCATGTTCAGGGCGCGCAGCAGCGACGTCTCGTCCTCGCGGAAGGGGCCCGACTCGGCCTCCAGGTAGCCGACCGTCGCTTCGAAACCGATCGGCCGGTACAGCTGAACGCACGAACGCAGGGACACGACCCGGTGCCCGTAGGGCAGCGAGGCGTCCCGGACCTTGCGTGCGAAATTGTTGAACCCCATGCCCCCGCCCTCCGGCCGACCTCGCTCAGGGCAACAGTTTCAACGACTCGTACTGATGCGGCCTGCCGCCGGTCCACTCGACCCATGTGGGGTCCTCGAGCCGCCACGCCGCGGCCGGCGTCTCCCCCGCCCGGCGGACCAGTTCCAGCACCTCGTCGTCGGAGTGCGCGAGCCCCATGATCCGCCCGCGCACGGTCACCCGGCGCCCGCCCGAGGGCGAGATCCGGTGGACGACGAGCGGCGGGCTCCCGGCCATGCCCCCAGCGTGCGCCCCGGACCGCGCCCACGGCCAGTCCCGTACCGGCTCGGTCGGCGCGGCCCGGGCCGTTGACACCCCGGAGCACCGTTGCTTGGCTGGCCCGCAAGCGCTTTCCGGCCGAACCTTGGAGCGTTCAGGTGGAGTTCTCGCGTCGTTCCGTGCTGTCCGTGATCCCCGCCGCGACACTGCTTGCCGTGGCGGAGTCCCTGCGAGCCGCGGCCGCACCCCGGTCAGGACCCACCGAGCCGGCGCAGACGACGGCCGCCGACCACGCCACTCTGCTCCGCAACACGGTCGCCGTCCTCGCCGGCACCGCCGAGGCCAACGCGCACCCCGAGGTGTCCCCGAAGCTCGCGTCCGTCGTCCGCACGGCCCGGTCCCGGCTCGCCGCGATGGACGGCGCCGGGCCGGGCGAGCTCTTCAAGGGCGTCCCGCTGGGCGCCGCCGAGGCCAACCTGAGCAGGTCGTTCCAGTATCTGTACGAGATCGCGCTCGCCACCCGTCTCCCCGGCTCCGCCGGCGGGGAACTGCGCGACGACCGGGCGGTGCAGCGACGGGTCGTCGACGGCCTGGCGCACCTCCACGCCGAGTACTACGGCGACGGGGCGGCGGGGTACTACGGCAACTGGTTCCATTGGGAGATCGGCATCTCCACCCAGCTGACCCGGACCCTCGTCCTCCTCCGGGACGAACTCGCCGCGTACCGGCCCGATCTGACCGCCGTCTGCGTCGCCACCATGGACGGGTACCTCCGCAACGGCAAGGACGGCGACGTCGACCTCGACTCGCGCTTCCACACCGGCGCCAACCTCGCCGACATCACGACCAACCGGATCCTCCAGGGAGCCGTCCTCGGCGACGACGCCCGGGTCCGGAAGGCCGTCGCCGACCAGCTCACCGTCTTCGCGCGGATCGACCCGTACGACCTGCGCCACGGCGTCACCGACGGCTTCTACGCCGACGGCTCCTTTGTTCAGCACGCGTCCGTCGCCTACACCGGCTCGTACGGCAAGGGCCTGCTCACGCGCATCGTCCAGACCGTGAAGATCCTCGACGGCACCGCCTATGTGCCCGTCGCCGACCTGGTCGGCGTCGTGCAGGGCTGGGTGGCCGACGGCTTCGCCCCGCTGATCCACGAGGGCTGGATGATGGAGATCGTCAAGGGCCGCGCCGTCTCCCGGACCGGCACCGGTTACGCGGACGTCGCCGCCGTCGTGGAGTCCGTCGTCGACATCTCCGGGTACGCCGCCGACGGCGACGCCGAGACCCTCGCCGGTTACGTCAAGTACGTCCGGCAGACCTCGCGGACGGGCCTCGACCCGCTCTCGTTCACCTCTCCGGTCAGCATCGCCCGTTACGCCGGCATCCTCGGCTCACCGGTCCCCGCGAAGGACCTCGTGCCCGACGCCTCCCACACCGCGTTCAACGCGATGGAGAGAACCGTCCACCGGCGGCCGGGCTACGCCTTCGCGCTGGCCCGCAGTTCGGACCGGATCAGCAAGTACGAGTACATGAGCGGCGAGAACCTGATGCCGTGGTTCCAGGGCGACGGCGCCCACTACCTCTACCTCGCCGGCCAGGACCAGCGCCAGGCGTTCGGTGTCGACTACTTCACCGCCGTCCCGCCGTACCGGCTGGCCGGCGTCACCGCCCCGGTGGAGAACCGCCGCACCGTCCCCGAGCTCTACGGCACGCTCTGGTACGACAATCCGGAGCGCGGCTTCACGTCGTCCTCCGAGTCGCAGAACGCCTACGTCTACTTCCCGCGCGGCACCGACCCCTACTCCGGCGGCGCCCGCCTCGGCGCGTACGGAGCGGCCGGGCTCGTCGTGTCCGACGACGCCGCGTACGCGGCGCGGCAGGCGGGCGAGCTGCCCGACGACTTCGTCGCCTACCGGGGCGCCCGCGCGACGAAGTCGTGGTTCATGTTCGACGACGAGATCGTCGTCCTCGCCGCCGGTGTGTCCGGCGGGGCGGGCCGGGCGGTGACCACCACGGTCGACAGCCGCATCGCCGCGCCGACCGCCCCGGTCACCCTCACCGGCCGGCTCCACGACTCGACGCCCTGGCAGGGACCGGGCACCGCCCCGCTGGCCTGGCTGCGCTACGCCGACGCCGACGCCGACCAGGGCACCGCGGTCGGATACGTCTTCCTGTCCGGCCCCGCACCGACCGCCGCGCTCGGCACGGTCACCCGCAGCCGCCGCACCGTCCGGCTGTCCAACCCGGACACGGCCGTCACCAAGCAGGTCTTCACGCTCTCCTACGCACAGGACGCCGGCTCCGGGCCCGCCGCCATGGCGCACGCCCTCGTACCGAACGCCTCCGCACGGCAGTTGGCCGCCTACGCCCACGGCCCGCTCTCCGTGCTGGCCAACACCGTCCGCCTCCAGGCGGTCAAGCACACCGGCCTCGGCATCGTCGCCGCCAACACCTTCGCCCCCGGCGTCCACCACGCGGAGCGCCTCGCGATCGAGGGACCGGCGTCCGTACTGCTCCGCACGGCGGCCGACGGCACCGTCTCGATCGCGGTGTCCGACCCGACGACGACGCGCCGCACGGTCTCGCTCACCCTCCACGGCCGGGCCCTGCGCCCCGTCTCCGCCGACGACGCCGTCCACGTCCGCCGCGTCCCCGGCGGCACCCGCCTGGACGTCACCACCCACCACGCGTACGGCCGCACCTTCACGGCGACGCTGCGTCAGCGGACCTGACTCGTTCCGGGCACGGCCGGATCGCCCCCTCCCGCGACCCGACATCCGGGCCCGCCCCCAGGCATGAAAAAGCCCCAGGTCACGGCGAGTGAGTCCTGGGGCTGATCCGAGCCGCCTTCGGGATTCGAACCCGAGACCTACGCATTACGAGACCATGAGCGTTCGTGTTGCGCCGTGCCTCGTCGTGCTACCCAGTGACGTTTGGGCTGATCAGAGCATGCGCAGCGGGTTGACCCCTGCCACCCTGTGATGCGCTGTCCAAGGGCGTCTGTCCACCGGCTGTCCACCGGACGGGACCACACCCCCATTATCCGGGCGCGGCAGCCAACCCTCGGAGAACTTCCCACTCGCACCCTGGTTGAGTGCAGAAACTATTGTCGACACCTGACAGCCCGCTCAGCACCACATCGCTTGGGCATCACGACGGACCGAATTCCTGACCGTACCCACGACCGTCAGCCGGCCACCGTCCTCGCTCGCCGTGATCAATGCCACGGCCGGGCAGCCACATCTGCCCCGTTCCCTTTAGAGGTCGTCTCATTTGGCGCCCGGCGCCAAGCAGGGCCAGGCCATCACGGCGTACGGAGACAAGGGCGACTCCGGCGCGCAGGCGCTCGGCGGCCGTCCGTCGGACCCCGGCAAGCCAGTTACTCACGAGGACGTCATGGAGGGCAGGATCCCCGGCAAGTTCGGCAACCTGGCCCCAGGAGTGCAGATCAGATGAGGCAGGAATGACCACGAAACTGTCGTTCGACGGCGACTGGCGCGCAGCGATGACGGACAATCCACTGCACATCACCCCCCGCTTCACCGGCGACTCCGTGGATCTCGCGCGGTACGCGGACGTAAGCGAGCGTGAGCGGTTCGTCGCGGACACCTTCGGCAGCCAGCACTGGCTGTGGGACACGCCGGACCTCTTCCGGTTCGCCCCGGACAGCCGGAAGCTGGTCGGGGCAGAACTCCAGCTGCCGTACGTGTACGCCGCCGCCGAGACCTCCACCCGCCTTCCCGTCATGCCCGCCGTACGCCGGGGCGGGCTCCGTGCGGACGAGGTCCGGGATTTCCGGCATGAGACGTGCACGGTGCTGTGCCGCGCTCCCGGGGGACACCGCGCTGATCTGCCTGCGTGACCTCGATGTCCTGGACGAGCCGCTGGAATCCTGTATCGGCATAGCCCCCGACGTGGCACTCCTCGCCCAGCACGGCACCGTCGTCGGCTGGAGCCTCACGGACCCCGCGCGCTACCTGACCACCAGCTTCACCGACCCCGACCCGGCTCCCCCGCCCCGGCCACCCGCCGCCTGCTCACCGAATGCCTGGACCTGGTTGCCACGCCGGTGGTCGACGACCTGGTCGACGGTGAACCGGCCGCCCTGGCCCGCCTCCAGGCCGCCGACAAGGCCCTGCGCGAGCAGCGCGAGGACCGGAACCGGGCCGACGCCCTGCTCGAGCTGATCGCCACCTACGTAGAGGACTACGGGAACTGGTGAACGAGGACGAAGACCAAGGAACGGGGGGTCTGGGTGCGGCGGTCCGTGCGGATCGACGAGCGAGCGCCGACCCTGACACCGCGGCAAGGCCTTCACGGCGTACGACCCGTCGGGGATGCGGAGAAACTCTGGAGAGGATGGCTCACGGTCACCGCCGTCGCCTTCGGCGTCTTCACCGTGACCGCGACCGAGACGATGCCCGTCGGGCTGCTGCCAGAGATGGCGGCCGGTCTGCGGGTCTCGGAAGGAACGGTCGGGCTCCCAGTCACTCTGTACGGCTTGTTCGCCGACATCCTCGCGCCGGTCCTCACCGCGGCCACCCGCGGTCTCGACCGCGGACGGCTGCTCCTCGTCATCCTCACGGTGTTCGTCGTGGGCACCGTCCTCACCGCGCTGGCCGTGAACTACGTGTGGCTGATGCTCGTCAGACTGCTGATCGGATTCATCCACGGCGTGCTGTGGGCCATCGTCGCGAGCATCGCCGTACGGCTGGTGCCACCCGCCCACTCCGTGCGGGCGACGGCCGTCGTGTTCTCCGGCATCTCCCTGGCCACGGTCCTCGGAGTCCCCCTCGGCACCATCGTCGGCCAGTGGCTGGACTGGCGTGCCGCCTTCTGGGCCCTGGCCGCGTGCAGCGCCGTCGCGCTCACCGCCACCGCCGTGCTGATGCCCCCGATGCCCGCGCGCGGCGGCGTCTACCTCTCCGAGCTGCCCCGCCTGCTGAAGACCGGCAACCTGCGCATGGCGGTGGGCGTCACCGCCGTCGTCGTGATCGGCCACTACGCCGCCTGCACCTACATCACTCCCTTCCTGCTCCGGAACGTCGGAGTGGCCCCGAACATGACCGGAGTACTGCTGCTCTCCTTCGGCGCCGCCGGCGTCGCGGGCAGCTTCCTGGCAGGAGCGGTCATCGGACGCGGCCCGGCGCTGCGCACCATCGTTCTCGGCCTCGTCGCCTGCACCGGCGGCTCGACGGCCCTGCTGCTCGCCGCCGGCGCCTGAAAGCCGGCGGCGATCGTCTTCCTGCTGAGTTGGGGGCTCGCCTACTCCGCACTTCCGTTCGCCCTGCAGACCCTGGTCTTCCGCAGCGCCCCGAGGCGCGGGAAGCTGCGACCTCCCTATACGTCCTGTCCTTCAACGTCTCGATCGCTATGGGGGCGCTCTTCGGCTCCCTCGCCCTCGATCGCTCGCACCCGTCTCTGGTGATGGTCACCGGCATGGCCTTCTGCGCCCTCGCCGCCCTCCTGACCATGCTCCTGCGCCCCGAGCAGACGGCGAAATGAGGCGCATGAACGATCGACCGTGCAGCAACAGGAGTGCCCTCGGCTGCGGGCGGCCACTGCTCGTGGTAGCTGCCGCCATCGTGCAGGAAGGACGTCTCCTGGTCGTGAGCAAGAAGTCGGCACCTGACGTGTTCTACCTGCCGGGTGCCAAGCCCGATGCGGACGAGGAAGCGCTGGAGACCCTGGCGCGGGAGCTGGATGAGGAACTCGGTGTGGAACCGATAAACACGCACTTCCTGGCCGAAGTCGAAGCCGTGGCGGCGCTGGAGAGTGTACCGATGCGGATGACTGTGTTCGAGGCGCACATCAGCCAGGTTCCCCGGCCGGCGGCCGAACTGGCTCACCTGCGGTGGGCATCCGGCCGAGAACAAGACCTTGTGCTCGCGCCCGCCGTACGAGACCACGTGCTGCCTCTGCTGCAACGCCGTGGCGCGCTCGCACCCGTTCGGCCTCATAACCTCACGCCGACAGCACCACCATGGTTCGGGCCACCAGAGCCTTGATGGATATGCCGCTGTTGACGCTTCTCCAGTCATCCGCCGCTTTTGTTCGACATCGACACCATGAACACGGTCGGCATATCCCGCTGGACCGCCTGCCATCCACAGCACCAGCCGCATCGCCGGTGCACCGATGCGCTCCCCTCGCGCACCCCGTCGACAGCCGGAACAGACCAGGCATCAGCAAACCGCCGAAAGCGGCAGTTCAGGGCACGTCCATATACCCCTCCCCATAGAACGCTTTCACTGTCAAACCTCCGACCTACGCATCACGACCGCGTAGGTCGGCGCCCGGGGTCCTAGGGTTCGCCCTGCCGCAGGATCTCAAGGTAGGACGCGGGCCGGGGCAGCATGCCGGTGACCAAGGGCGAATCGAAACGATCGGCTGCGTGAACGTGCACCACGGCCGCGGGGATGCCCAACAGGCAGGTTTCGCCGGCCTTGAGCGTGGCCCCCGCCGGCTCCGTACGGAAGATCTGCCACTCGCGCCCCGGCAGGACGGGAAGCACCCCCTCCGCAGCCGTCGCTTACACGCTCCGACAGCAGCGCGAAAGACGCCGCAGCTAGCTTCTCATTCTGTCGGCCGCGGAGTTCGAGGCATGCGGCACATCACGACGAGAGAGCGAGAGCGGTGCGAAAGTCACCGGTCTCCCACGGGGAGGAGTGCCCGCGGATGACAGCGACGACACATGACGTCGCCCGACCTCCGGATTCCGCCGCGGAGCCGCGCCGGTCTACCGGTGTTCCGCGCAGGTGCCACAGCGAGACCGATGTGAAGGGAGCAGGTCGATGACCCAGGTCCACGGCGAGCGGCAGCTGCGGTTCGACGGACCGTTGGAGCGATCGTTGGTGCACCGTCACGCGGCTGACGAGGTCTTCGTCACCGATCACGTCGCGCTGGGCGATGGCCGCTTCGGCGTCGCGGCACGGCTGCCGTCCGCCCACCGCTACTTCAACGACGACCCGAGTCCCTCGGCGTCCATCGACCCGATGCTGCTCCTGGAGTGCTCGCGGCAGGCCGGAACCCTGGTGGCCCACCGCCATCTCGGTGTCCCGACGAACACGGCGTTCCTCATCGCGGAGTGGTCCATCGCCCTCGACGGCGAACCGCCTGTCCAGCGGCCCGGACACGGCACCGGCGAGCTGACGATGGTCATCGAGGCGAAGGACCTGAAGCAGCGCGGAGAGTCTCTGCTCGGGGCGACGCTGGTGAGTGAGCTGTACCTCGCCGGGCGCCGTGTCGCGACCAGCACGGTGATCACCGGTTACCCGTCCCGTGCCGGCTACGAAAGCTTCCGGACCCGCCGCCGCAGCTCGGCGGCGCCGCTCTCCGATGCCATGCCGCCGCGCCTGGGCGGAACGCCCGCGGACGGCCGTCGGGTGGGGCGGGCGCTGGAGGAGAACGTCGTCCTGTCGACGGTGCGCCGCACTGGCGGACTGACCGTCGCGGAGCTCGACGTACCGGTCGCGCATCCGGTGTTCTACGACCACCCGCTCGACCACGTACCGGCGACCGCGCTGCTTGAAGCCGCCCGTCAGGCCGCCCTGTCGGCGGTCGCGCCGGAGACGGAGGACGCCGGTGAGGCGCACGGGCCGTGGCGGGTGAGTGCGCTGAGCGCCCGGTTCGGACGCTTCGTCGAACTGGACAGCCCGACGGAGGTGTCCGCGCGCGTGGAGCAGGCCGGGAGCAGCCGCTCCGTGGCCGTGCTGTTCGAGCAGGACGGAGCGACCGCCTGCGACTGCGAGGTCGCGGTCCTCGCACCGTCGGCGGACCCCGCTCCTGCGGCCACTGCCTCCGGTGGCCATTGATGCGGCTGAGCGGAACGTACGGGCTCGTGTGCGCGGCCTGGTACCCGTCGGAGAGACAGACCGTCGAGGAGGCCCTGGCCGCCGGGGACGTGGATCGGCGCACCGCGGCCGACCTGGGATACACGGCGCTGCCGGTCAGCGCGGACACCGCGCCGCCGGACATGGCCGTGACCGCCGGGCGCCGAGTGCTGGAGCGGGGCGACTGGCCGGCGCGGACGCTGTCGATGGTGCTGCACGCGAGCGTGCACCATCAGGGGCACGACGCGTGGTCGGCGCCTCACTACATCGCCGACCGGCTGAGCGCGCACCACGCGGTGCCGATCGGACTGCTGCAGCAGTGCAACGGCGGAGCCATCGGCATCGAGCTGGCCGTCTCCCGGCTCCAGGGCGACCCGCAGGCCGGACCGGCCCTGGTGACCACCGGCGACCGATTCCTCATGCCGAGCTGGCACCGCTGGCGCACCGACTACGGCATGGCCGCGGGCGACGCGGGCACGGCGGTGCTGGTGCACCGCGGCGACGAGCTGCCTTCGGACCTCACCCTGCACGCCCTGGCGACCACTGTGGCGTCCGAGCTGGAGGTCATGCACCGAGGCGAGGACGAGCTGAACGCGGACCCGCTCGGACACGGCCCGATGATCGACGTCCGGCGTCCCAAGCGTCACTTCGTCCGGTACTTCGGCGTCGACCACTTCACCAAGCTCGCGCACGACCGCATCCGGGCAGCCGTCTTCGAGGCGCTCGCCTCCTGCGGCCTCGCACCGAACGATCCGCGACTGCGTCACGCCGTGCTGCCGCGGCTGGGCTCCAAGGCGATGGCGGAGGCGTACGTACCGCCACTGGCTGAGTCCGTCGCGGCGCCGCTGCTGGACCTCGGGCGCGCCACCGGCCACCTGGGAGCCGGTGACCTGAACGCCTCGCTCGCCGACCTCGCGAACGGCGACTGGCTGGAGCCGGGGCAGTACGCCCTCGTGCTGAACGGTGGTGGCGGGTTCACCTTCACCGCGGCCGTGGTCAGCCGCCCGGACCCCGCCGTCTGAACCGGGCGTCCCGTCCCACCTGCCGGTCCGGAAAGACCCCGGCGGAATCGAAGAGACCTCCCGGGCGGAGAACCGCCCGGACGACCGACCCATCGACAGGAGAAACCGACATGAACGACGTCCAGGACCGCTTCTACTCCCTGCTCAGCGCGAAGATCGGCGTGGAGACCGAGTCGCTCACCGCGGACACCACCCTCGAATCCCTCGACCTCGACTCGCTCCTGCTCGTCGAGGTCAGCGTCGCCGTGGAGAAGGAGTTCGGCGTGGTGCTCGACGAGCTCCAGCTCGCGCCCGAGCGCACCGTCGGCGAGGTTCTCGGCACCCTCGACGGCCAGCTCAAGGCGGCTTCGTGACCGCCGGACGCCGCCGGTTCGACGTGGCCGTCACCGGACTGGGACTCGTCACGCCGGCCGGGACCGGGGTGAAGGCCAATGTGGCCCAGATCTGGGACGGCCGGTCCACCGCGAGCAGAAGCCCCGATCTGGAGGGCATGGCCGTCGACTTCTCCTGCCGGGTCGAAGACTTCGACGCGGCGGCGGAACTCGGCCGGCGCACGGCGCTGCGGATGGACCGGGTCAGCCAGCTCGGCGTCACCGCCGCGCGGCTGGCCGTGTCGGACGCAGGCCTCGACCCGCAGGTCTGGGACGGTGCCCGGGTCGCCGTGGTGATCGGCACCTCGTTCGGCGGCTCCGCCAGCTTCGAGCGCGAGCACGAGACCTACCTGAGCAGCGGACCGACGGTGGTCTCACCGCAGCTCATGGTGACGGCACCAGTGAACATGACGGCCGGTCACATCGCCATGGAATGCCAGGCGCTGGGGCCGAACCAGGTGGTGTCCACCGCGTGCGCCTCCGGCACCACCGCTATCGGTATCGGCCGGATGCTGTTGGAGGCCGGACTCTGCGACGTGGTGCTGGCCGGCGGTTCGGAGGCGGCTCTCACCCGCACCGGCATGGCCAGCCTGCACAAGATGGGCGCGCTCTCCCGGCGTGGCGAGGACCCGGCAAGCGCGTCCCGCCCGTTCGACGCGCACCGGGACGGCTTCGTCGCTGGTGAGGGCGCAGGCGTCCTGGTGCTCGAACGGGTGGCCGACGCGCACGCCAGAGGGGCCCGGGTCCGCGCCAGGATCAGCGGCTTCGGGGCGTCGGCCGACGGCTTCCACGCCTCCGCCCCGCACCCGACGGGCGACGGGGCGGAGCGGGCGATGCGGGCGGCGCTGGCCGACGCCTGCCTCGACCCGGCGGAGGTGGCGCACGTCAACGCCCACGGCACGTCGACGCCGAAGAACGACGTCACCGAGGCGGCCGTCATCCGCCGGGTCATCGGCGACCATCCCCTGGTCACCTCGACCAAGGGAGCGATTGGCCACCTGATCGGCGCGGCCGGAGCCGTCGAGGCCGCGTACACGGTGCTGGCGGTGGAGCAGGGCTCCGTACCGCCGACCGCGAACCTGGAGCGCGTCGACCCCCAGGTGGAGATCGATGTCGTCGCCGGGGCGCCGCGCACGGCGACGATCGGCGCGGCGATGTCGAACTCCTTCGGGTTCGGCGGGCAGAACGCCGCCGTGGTGGTGACGGCGGCATGACGCGCACCGGCCGCTCCGTCCTGGTGACCGGAGGCAACCGCGGCATCGGCCTTGCCGTCGCCCGGGACCTGACCGCGCAGGGCGACCGGGTGGCGGTCACCCACCACAGCACCGGGGCGCCGCCCGGCCTGTACGGGGTGGCCTGCGACATCACCGATCCCGAGGCGGTGGCGCGGCTGTTCGAGAAGGTGGCCGCCGAACAGGGGCCGGTGGAGGTACTGGTGGCCAACGCCGGCATCACCCGGGACGCGCTCCTGCTGTCGATGGCCGACCACGACGTGGACGAGGTGCTCGACACCAACCTCCGCGCGGTGATCCGGCTGGTCAAGCACGCGTCCCGGGGCATGCTCGCCGAGCGCTGGGGACGGCTCGTGCTGGTCTCCTCGTCGGCCGCCTTCACGGGCTCGCCGGGCCAGACGAACTACGCGGCCGCCAAGGCCGGTCTGGTCGGCATGGCCCGCTCGCTGGCCTGGGAGCTGGGGCCGCGCGGCATCACCGTGAACGTGGTGGCTCCCGGACTGATCACCACCGACATGACACGCGACCTCAGCGACGCCCGGCGCGAGCAGTTCCTGAGCCGGACGCCGCTGGGACGGCCCGGCAGGGCCGAGGAAGTGGCCGCAGCCGTCCGCTTCCTGGCGAGTGCCGAGGCCAGCTACGTGACCGGCGCGGTGCTGCCGGTCGGCGGCGGACTCGGCATGGGCATATGACCATCCGTCAGTTAGCAGGAAGAAGAGGCTGAATCCATGGCAATCGGCGTGATATCAGTCGGTGCCCACCTTCCCGAGCGCATCGTGGACAACCGGGAGATCGCCGCTTGGGCGGGCGTTACCGAGGAGTGGGTCGCCGAACGAACCGGCATTCTTCAGCGGCGTTACGCCGCGGCCGGCGAGGCGACGTCCGACCTGGCGCTGCCCGCCGCCCGCGCGGCGCTCGACGAGGCCGGACCGGAGGCCAGGGAACGGCTCGCCGCCCTGATCGTCGCCACCTGCACCCCCGACCACCCGCAGCCGTCGACGGCGGCCGTCGTGCAGGCGGGCCTCGGCCTGCCGGCCCTGCCCGCCTTCGACGTCAACGCGGTGTGCAGCGGCTTCCTCTACGCGCTCACCGTCGCCAAGGCGCTGCTCGACGGGCAGCCCGGTCAGTACGCCCTGGTGGTCGGGGCGGACATGTTCTCCACGCTCATGGACCGCGGCGACCGCAAGACCGTCAGCCTCTTCGGCGACGGCGGGGGCGCGGTCGTGCTCGGCCCGGTGCCGGAGGGCTACGGAATCCACGGCGGCACCCTGCTGGCCAACGGCGAACTGCACGACTACGTGAAGGTCGAGGCCGGCGGCACCCGGACCCCGCTGGACGAGCGGGCCCGCGCGGCAGGCGAGCACCTCTTCCGGATGGACGGCCGGGCCGTACGGGAGTACGCGATGACCACGCTGCACAAGGTGGTCGGCCAGACCCTCGCGGAATGCGGCGCCCGGATGGAGGACGTGGACCGCTTCGTCTTCCACCAGGCCAACACCCGGCTGCTGGAGTCCTTCGCGGCCGGGGCCGGCATCGACCCGGACAAGGTCGCCCTCACGGCGCCGAGCCTGGGCAACACCGCAGCCGCTTCCGTACCGCTGACCCTCCACCACACCCACCACGACCGCCCCCTGGAGCGCGGCGAGCGTGTCCTGTTGGCCTCCATCGGCGGTGGCATGACCGCCGCCGCCACGCTCATGACCTGGTACTGAGGACGGAAGAGCAACCAATGAGACTCGACGGAACATCCGCCATCATCACAGGCGGCACGCGCGGCCTCGGCCGCACCATCGCGGAGAGCTTCCTCGCCGAGGGCGCGAACGTCGTCTGCGCCGCCCGCAACCCGTACGACGTGAAGGAACTCGTCGACCGGCATCCCGGCCGGGCCCACTACCAGCGCACCGACGTCACGGAAGAGGACTCCGTGGCGGAGCTGATGGAGGCGGCGGTGGCCGCCTTCGGCCGGATCGACGTGCTGGTCAACAACGCCGGAGTCAGCCGCGACGGCACGATCAGCCGGCTCTCGACGGCGGACTGGAACACCACCGTCGCCACCAACCTCAACGGGGTCTTCCTGTGCACCCGGGCGGCCATCCGCCCGATGCAGGCACAGGGCGGCGGCCGGATCATCAACCTCTCGTCCTGCGTGGCCAGCCGTGCCGTGGCCGGTGCGGCCGCCTACAGCGCCAGCAAGGCCGCCGTGGAGATGTTCACCCGTGCGTCGGCTCTCGAACTGGCGCACAAGGGCATCACGGTCAACTGCCTGTCGCCCGGTTACATCGACGAAGGCATGGGCAAGCAGGTCGCCGCGGACGACCGCATCTGGGAGAGCTACCGCAAGCGGCTGCTCTCCGGGCGGCTGGGACGGCCGGAGGAGGTGGGGGCGGCCGCTGTGTTCCTCGCCGCCTCGGACAGCTCCTACGTGAACGGGCACGTGCTGGAGGTCAACGGGGGGCTGCAGTGGGCGGCGTGACGTCGTCGTCCGCTCCGGTGGTGGCCTTCTTCGACGTCGACGAGACGCTGGTCGCGATGAAGAGCCCGTTCGCGATGCTGCGCCACCGGCTGTGCGAACAGGGCGACCTGGACGGCTCGGCGTACCGGGCCATGACCGACCCTCTCCGCAGGTTCGCCGCCGAGGGCGGCGCCCCCGCGGAGGTGAGCGCGATGTTCTACCGCGGCGTCGCCGGCGTCGCGTGGGACGAGCTGCTGCACCAGGGCCGCGACTGGTACGCGCGGCTGCGCGGCCGGGGAGTCCCGTTCGTCGAGGCCACGCTGCGCGAGCTGCGGCACCACCAGCGCCAAGGCCACTTCACCGTGGCCGTGTCCGGAGCGTGGGCCGCGAGCCTGCGGCCGATGGCCGAAGACCTGGGCATCGACGTGGTGCTGTGCACCGAGCCCGAGGTGGACGCGGCCGGGCTGCTGACGGGACGGGTCTCCCGGGCGATGTTCGGCCCGGCCAAGGGGTCCGCGGTGCGCGACGTCCTCGCGGAGCGGGGCGCGGCGGCGGGAGAGTGCTTCGCCTACGCCGACGACCCGAGCGATCTCGACATGCTCCGGCTGGTGGGCCGGCCCACCGTCGTCGGCAACCACCCCGTGCTCGCCGGGATGGCGGCCGAGCACGGCTGGCGGGTGCTGTCCAACGCGCTCGTGCCCGGCACCGAGCGTATACCCGTCTGACCGTCCGTCCCGCCCGCACCGGTCCGGCCCGTGCGTCTCGCGGGCGCCCGACGGCGGCGCCCGCGCCGGCGGCACGGCGGAAGCAGCTCAGCCTGTTCACTCAAGGTACAGCTCGCATCTATGACAGAGTACTGATATAAACTAGAGTTCTGACTCAAGGGTACTTTCTACAAGTCATCCACGGAGGGATTGCAGCTCACATGAGCACAGTGACCTCGGACCGCGCCACGGCACGGCCCACGATCGTCCTCGCCGCGGTGTGCGTGGCCGTCCTGATCCTGCCCGCCTCACTGACCGGCAGCTCGGTGGCCCTGCCCGACATCGCCTCCAACCTGCACGCCGGCATCGTGCCGCTGCAGTGGGTGGTCAACGCCTACAACCTCGCGTTCGCCTCCTTCATGCTCGCCTGCGGTTCACTGGCCGACATCGTCGGCCGCCGACGCCTGTTCGCCGCCGGAACGACCGTGTTCGTCCTCGCCTCGGTGGCCAGCGGCCTGGCCGGCAACGTGCTGCTGCTCGACGTGATGCGCGGCCTGGCCGGGCTCGGCGCCGCCGCCGTGATGACCAGCGGCAGCGCGATCCTGGCCACCACCTTCCAAGGAGCCTCGCTCGGCCGGGCGTTCGCGATCCTCGGCTCCTCGGCGGGCGCCGGCCTGGCCCTCGGCCCGTCCGTGTCAGGCTTCCTCGTCGGCACGCTGGGCTGGCGGTGGGTGTTCTTCACGCACGCCCTCGTCGCCGCCATGGCCCTGCTGGCGCTGCCCTCGATCCGCGAGTCCCGCAACAGTGAGGGCGCCAGGATCGACTGGTGGGGTACCGTCACCTTCACCAGCAGCCTCTTCCTGCTGATGCTGGCCGTGGTCCAGGGACCGCAGACCGGCTGGGCCAGCGCCGAGGTGATCGGCATGTTCGCCGGTGCGGCGCTGCTGATCGCGCTGTTCCTCGTCGCCGAGAGCCGTCAGACGCACCCCATGTTCGACCTCGCGCTCTTCCGGCAGTCCCGCTTCCTGGCCGTCTGCCTGCTGCCCGTGGCCATCGCCTTCGGCTTCGTCTGCCTGCTGGTGCTGCTGCCCTCGTGGTTCAGCGCGGCCAACGGAGCCTCCGCCGACGCCGCCGGCGCGACCATGATGCTGCTCACCCTGCCGGTGCTGGTGGTGCCGCTCGGCGTCAGCCGGCTGGTGAAGCTGGGCATGTCGACCCGCGTCGTCCTCAGCCTCAGCCTCCTACTGGTCGCGCTCGGCGGTGCCTGGCTCACCGTGCTGCGCCCGGGCATCTCCACGCTGGAGCTGGCCGGTCCGCTCCTGCTGATCGGCCTCGGAATGGGCCTCTCCGCGGGGCTGATCGACGGGGTGGCGATCACCTCGGTCGCCCCGGAACGCGCCGGCATGGCCGCGGGCATGTTCAACACCATGCGGCTCGCCGGTGAAGCGGTCGCCATCACGGTGATGAGCACCGTCCTGGTCTCCCTCCTGCAGAACCGGGTGGCCGGCGGACTGCGCGACTACGGGCTCCCCGCCGGCGACGCGGCCGGCGTGGCCAACAGCGTCGCCAGCGGCGACCTGGAGCGCGCCGGACAGAGTGTCGAACCCGGACTGCGCGACCGCTTCGGCGACTTCCTCGCGGACAGCTACACCGGCGCCATGCACTCCGTGCTGTGGCTGCTGGCCGCGGTCTGCGCCGTCGCCACCGTCGTCGTCTACCTGATGCTGCGCGAGCGCGCGGAGCCGGCCATCGCCGCTCCGGCCGCCGAGGACGCCACCGCCCAGGAAGCCACCCGGGTATGACGACTCGAGACCAGCGTCCCGTCCTGGTAGTCGGCGCAGGCCCGTCCGGCCTCACCGCCGCCGTGGAACTGACCCGGCGCGGTGTGCCGGTGTACTGCGTGGACCGCGCCGAAGGCCCGAGCATGTCGACGAAGGCTCTCGGCGTCTGGCCCCGCACCCTGGAACTGCTGCGCCGGATGGGAGCCGACGAGGAGATACGGCGGCGCGTCCTGCCGCAGCGGGCCATGCGGTACTACTCCGACGGCCGGGTCATCGCCGACCTGCGCTTCCGGGACCCGGACGTGCAACCGGTCTGCCTGCCGCAGCCGGACGTCGAGGACATGCTCCGGGACGCGCTGGCCGAGGCCGGCGGACGGATCGCGTGGGGCACCGAACTGGTCGGGTTCCAGCAGGACGGTCCGGCGGTCGAGGCGGTGCTCCGCGGCCCGGACGGAACGGAGCGGACGGAGGAGTTCTCCTGGGTGGTGGGCGCCGACGGGGCGCGCAGCCGCGTCCGGGAGCACCTGGACATCGGCTTCGAGGGCGCCACGCACGAACTGTCCTTCGTGGTGGCCGACATCGACCTCGACGGATCGCTGGAGCCGGACGTCACCCACTACTTCTGCTCACCGCGCGGCATCCTGGTGACGTGTGGACTGCCCTCCGGCCGCTTCCGGGTCTTCACCTCGGCGCCGCCCGGCCTGGGGCGCGACGACGTGGACCTGGCGGTCGTCCAGAAGCTGGTCGACGAGCGGGGGCCCGGCGGCATCCAACTGCGCGACCCGGACTGGATCAGCGTGTTCGCGGTGCACTCCCGGCACGCGGACCGCACCCGCGAGGGGCGGGTCTTCCTGCTGGGCGACGCCGCGCACATCCACAGTCCGGCCGGCGGCCAGGGGCTGAACATCGGCATGGCCGACGCGCACAACCTGGCGTGGAAACTGGCCCTGTGCTGGCACGGCCGGAGTGACACGGCGCTGCTGGACAGCTTCGAACGCGAGCGCGCCCAGACCGCCCGGGCCGCCATCCGGCAGGCGGACACCCAGACCAGGATCTGGCTGCTGAACAAACCGCACCAGGTGGCCCTGCGCGACAACGCGCTCCGTGTCGCCTCCGTGCTGCGCCTCTTCCACCTCGACTACCTGCCCTGGCTGGCCGGCCAGCGCACCGTCTACGCGCAGCCCGGCTCCCGGCGGCGCCTCGCCCTGCCCGCCGGCCGGCCGTGGCCGGGCTCCGGAGGGTTCACCGAGGGCGGCCTCGTCCCGCAGCGACGGATCTGGGACGCCACGAGCTCCCGCCGGACACCGCTGCGCTCGGCTCTCTCCGACCTCCGCCACACGCTCCTCCTGCTGGGCGACCCGGCGAACGGCAGCCGATCCGCCCGGCTGGCCGCCTGGGCCGGCGACCAGTGCGCCGAGACGGTCGAGGTCCAGGTACTGCGGACCCGCGCCGGCACGCTGCGGCCGTGGACGGCCGAACGGTCCGCGTCGCGGAGCGGCCCGGACACCGCCCGGATCGTCCTGGTCCGCCCGGACGGGATCGCCGACCTGGTCTGTCCCGCGCGCGATTCCTGGCGAGTGCGGCGGCGGCTCGAAGAGCTTTTCGCGCCGCTGCTCACGCCCGCCGACACCCCCGAGAAACATGCCGCAGCGCTCCCACATCCGCACGAAGCCGTCTGACGTCCACCGGAGAAACACCATGTCGATCATTCCCGAGAGCCACCGCGATCTGCTGGAGCGCCCCCTCTTCGCGCACCTGGCCACCATCAGGCCGGACAACACGCCGCAGGTGAACCCCATGTGGTTCGGCTGGGACGGTGAGTACCTGTACTTCACCAACACCACGACCCGATACAAGTACCGCAACGTCACCCGGCATCCGGTCGTCTCGGTGTCCATCAACGACCCCGAGCAGCCCTACCGCTACCTGGAGATCCGCGGCTCCGTCGAGCGCATCGACCCAGACCCCGAGGGCGCCTTCTTCCTCCGGCTCGCGGACCGCTACTCCCTCGAGTTCGACGGCCCGCCCGCCGACGCCGAGCACCGGGTGGTGTACGTGATCCGTCCGACCGGCACCAGCAAGCAGTGAGGACGGGGCACGGGCCCGGCGCCCTGCGGCCCCCTCCGGCGTCAGCCCCGCACGGCGACCTCCGCCGCGGGTACGCGGCCGGTGTCCTCGACGGCGGTGAGGTCCGCGTCGGCCGTCCCCCGGAACCGGACGAAGAAGACCGTGCTCGTCGCACAGAGCACCACGACGTACCAGGAGTACCAGGCGGAGTGACCGAGTCCGGCGAGGTACTCGTTGAGATAGGGCGCCGTGCCGCCGAACAGCGCCACCGTGAGCGCGTACGGCAGCCCCACGCCGGTAGAGCGCAGCGCGGTGGGGAACATCTGCAACGTCGCCGCCGGCGCGGCCGTCGCGTAGCAGCCGAACAGCAGCAGCGCCGCGGTCATCACCGCGAACAGCCGCACGACCGAACCCGACATGACCGCGAACAGCACCGGCGTCAGGCAGACGAAGCCGCCGCCGAACGCCAGCAGCATGGGCCGTGGCCCGAAGCGGTCGGTGGCGATCCCGAGCAGCGGCAGCGCGGCCATGAACACCACCTGGGCGGCGACGGACGCCCACAGCGCGGAGTTCGCCGGCACCCCGCCGTGCACCTGCGCGTACAGCGGCAGATAGGTCGCGAAGGTGTAGTAGACGACGGTCGCGCCCAGCGAGAAGCCGGCCACCCGGACGACCCGGCGCGGATAAGCGCGCAGCACCTGCCAGGCCGGACGGCGCGCCCGCTCGCGCACCGCGTCGAAGACCGGCGTCTCGCGCACCCCGCGGCGCATCCACCAGCCGTACGACGCGAACAGGGCGCCGAGCGCGAAGGGAACACGCCACCCCCAGTCGGCCAACTGGTCCGGTGTGAGCGTGTTCCGCAGCAGGAGCGCGAGGAAGGTGGCCGTGAGCGTGCCCAGCGTGGTGCTGATGTAGATGGCGCTGGAGTACAGCCCGCGCCGCCGCCTCGGCGCCGTCTCGGTCACGTAGGTGCTCATCGCCGTGCTCTCGCCGCCCGCGGACAGTCCCTGCAGCGCCCGGGCCGCCACCAGCAGCGCCGGGGACAGCACGCCGGCGGTCCGATGGGCCGGGGCGAGCGCGATCAGGAGACTGCCGCCCGCCATCAGCAGCAGCGACAGCCGCAGCCCCGCGCCACGGCCGCGACGGTCGCAGTAGGCGCCGATGAGCAGTCCGCCGACCGGCCGGAAGAGGAAACCGACGGCGAACACGGACAGGGTCTCGAGGACGTTCGTCGCGCCGTCGCCGGACGGGAAGAACTGCGGCCCGAGCACCGCGGCGAACGTCACGTACACGGTCCAGTCGAACCACTCCGCGGCGTTGCCGAGGGAGGCGAGCAGAATCTGGCGCAGGCGTCCGCGTTCCGGCGCGGTGCGCACGCCGGCTGTTGGAGCGGCGGTGCTCACGATGCCGTCCTTTCCTGGCCCCACGACGCGTCCAACCGTGCCGGCGGACCCGCGTCCGCGAGGACGCCGATCTCGGTGAAGGTCGCCCACGCCCTGCTCTGGAGTGCGCGCGCCCGTGCGTGGTCGCCGCCGGAAGCGGCTACGACGCCCAGGACCTCCTCGGCCCGGGCGATGTTCAGCCGCTGCGCTCCCGGCTTCGACAGGCGCAGCACCTGGCGCGCGCACTCCTCGGCCCGCTCCGGCGCGCTCAGCGTCAGGTGGAGCTGGGCCAGGTCCAGCAGGATCTTGCTGCGGGCCATCCGGTTCGTGCTGGAGTCGGCCAGCGAGCGGGCCCTCTCGGCGTGCTCGGCGGGGTCACGGCCGAGGAGCCCGTCGGCGACGGCGAGCCGTGCCAGCGCGTACGCCTCGCCGTCCACGTAGCCGATCTGCCGGGCCCCGTCGAGCGCCGCGGCCGCGTACCGCGCCGACCGCCGCGGTGAGCCCAGACTCCCGCTGATGGCCGACAACAGGCACAGCGTCTCGACCTCGTACGTGCGGTCGCCGCACTCCTGGAAGGAGCTCAGCGCCCGCTGCGCCGCCTCGCTCGCGCTGTCGTAGTGGCCGATGTCCAGGTCGACGAGCGCGAGCCCGTACAGCGAGACGCTGCGGTCGTACGAGGAGTCGATGGCCTCGGAGACCTCCAGCGCCCGGCTGAAGTAGGAGCGCGCCTGGCTGAGTTCTCCGGTCGCCTGGTGCACCAGGCCCAGGTTGCGCAGGCTGTACGAGCTGATGTGGTGCAGGCCGAGGGCTCCGGCGGTGGCCAGGGAGGCGGTGAGGAACTCGGTCGCGCCCTCGATGTCCCCGCGCGTCCAGTGGATGAAGCCGAGGACTCCCTTGGCGGTGGCCTCCAGGCGCGACGAGAGGATGGTGCGCGCGATGTCGAGCGCCCGCTGCGCGGCCTCATGGGCCCGCCCTCCGCGGCCGAGGCTGAGGTGGGCGAGGCTCATGTTGTTGAGCGTGGCCGCGGCCTCCTCGGCCATGCCCAGCCGGTCGTGCACCGCGAGGCTCTTCTCCTGGTGCACGAGGGCCCACTCGTAGTCACCGATCGTGTTGGCGAGGTTGGCGAGGCTGCGGTGCATCGCCGCGATGCCCCGGTCGTCGGCGTGCGCCTCGGCGGCGGCGAGGGCGGTGCGGGTCGTCTCCCGCCATTCGGTCCGGTACTTGCCCGTCCAGAAGAAACCGCGCAGGGCGTCCGCGATGTGCCAGGAGAGGTAGTGCGGTCCGTGGGCGGCGAAGTAGCGCACGGACGCCATCAGGTTGCGCCGCTCGGCCAGCAGCCAGGCCATCGAGTGGCTCTCGTCGAGATGGCTCGGCGCGTCGAACGCCCCCGGTGGCGAGGGCGGTTCGGTGAGCCGGACGAATTCCGAGTGGAGGACGTCGGCCGCGGCGCAGACGCCCGCGAGGTACCACCGGCCGAGCCGCTCCACCGCCTCGGCCCGCTCCCGCTCAGGGTGCTCCTCGGCGGCGCGGTCCTGGGCGTAGTCGCGCAGCAGGTCGTGGAACTGGTAGCGGCCCGGGGCGGGTTGCTGGAGCAGGCTCGCCATCTCCAGGCGGCTGAGGCCCGCCCGCGCCTGCGCCTCGCTGATGTCGGCGAGCACCGAGACGGCGACGGGGGAGAAGTCGGAGCCCGGGAAGAGTCCGGCGAGCCGGAAGATGGCGCGGTCGTCCGGTCCGAGAGCATTGTACGACAGGGCGATGGCGGTCGAGACGGCGGACGTCGTGTCGCCGTCGACGGACAGCGCGGCGAGGCGGTTGCCGCGCCGCAGGCACTCCAGGTACGCCTCGGTCTGCCCGCCCGGAGCGCCGATGAGGTTGGCCGCGGCGATCCGCAGGGCCAGCGGCAGATACGAGCACAGCGCGGTGATCTCGCGCACCGTCTCCGGATCGATCGTCACCGCGGCCTGACGCATCATGCCCGCGACCAGCTCCGCCGACTCGGGCGGAGTGAGCGTGCCGACCTGGATCAACTGGGCTCCGTGCGTGACGACGAGGGACCGCAGCTGCCGTCTGCTGGTGATCAGCACGGAGCAGCCGCCGTCACCGGGTATGAGCGGGACCACCTGTTCGGCGCCGGCGGCGTTGTCCAGCACCACCAGCACCTTCTTACCGGTCAGCTTCGACCGGTACAGGTTCGCCTGTTCCACGAGGTCGACCGGGATCTGCTTCGCCGGCACCCCGAGCGCGCGCAGGAACTGCGAGAGCACGTGCTCAGCCGGCAACGGCTCACGCGCCGCTCCTTGGTCGTAGCCGCTCAGGTCCACGTACAACTGGCCGTCCGGAAAGACCGGCCGCACGCGTCTGCCGACGCTCACCGCCAGCGCCGTCTTGCCCACTCCGGGCGGTCCGGACAGCACGAAGACCGGGACGCTGGTGCGCTCGGACGCGGGCGAAAGCGCCGCCGCGATCCGGTCGATCACGGTGGCGCGTCCCACGAAACCCGCGCCGAGCGGCGGGAGTTGGGCGGGTACGGGGCCGGTCTCGCCGATGCCGGGGCCCGGGCCGTCCGGAGCCGCCAGCGCCGGGTCCGACTCGAGGATCCCAGTGTGCAGGGTGCGCAGCCGCTCGCCCGGCTCGATGCCGAGCTGCTCGACCAGGTTCCGCCGTGCCTGCTGGTAGACGTCCAGGGCCTCCGCTTGCCGGCCGGAGCGGTAGAGGGCGAGCATCAGCATGCACCAGAAGTTCTCCCGCAGCGGGTTGGCCATGGCCTCGGCGCGCACCTCCCGCACCAGCTGCGCATGCCTGCCGAGTTGGAGGTCGGTCTCGAAGTACGCCTCCAGCACGTCCAGTCGCTCGTCCTCCATGGACCGGCACTCCACCTGGTGCGGCGAGCTCGCCGGAACGTCCTCCAGCGCCGATCCTCGCCAGGTGGCGAGCGCCGAGGCGAGCAGGCGGGCCCGCTCCTCCAGCGCCTCGGACCGCCGGGCGTCCCGGACCAGTCGGCGAAAGCGCTGGAGGTCCAGCTCGCCCGCCGGGACATCGATCCGGTAGCCGCCTGCGGCCGTCTCCAGCGGGAGTGCGTCGCCGAGCAGCATGCGCAGGCGCCGTACGTAGGTGTGCAGCGTTCCGCGAGGATTGGACGGCTGCCGTTCGTCCCATAGCCATTCGGCGAGACGCTCGTTGCTCACGACCGTTCCGCTTCGCACCAGCAGTGCTGCCAGCAGAATGCGAAGTTTTGCAGATTCCAATGCCAATTCTTTACCTTGGACCGTCACTGAAAGCGGTCCGAGGATCCCGAAGTTGTTTCTGTAGCCGGATGTCGCGGAATTGTCCACCGCGACCGTGGTCGTCCCTGTCACACAGCTCACCTTCCCCCGTCGACCTGTGTTGGTTTGCTCGTGCCCGATCCTTCCGCGTGTAGGTGCGGCTTCATCGCCGGAACTGCGCGTTCCATAAGGGCACTTCACTCATGCGGATGTCACACTAGTAGACATCATGTATTGGCCAAAGGATTTACTGGAGCAGGACCGTCAGGGTGGCGCTTCTCACCACCGCCGGAATTCCGCCGCAGATGGCCGATAATCAGCGCGCCGATCGTCGACGACCAGTGCGGAGGGAAAATGTGTCCCATGCCGGGGATCCGGCGGAGCCGCGCGTCCGGAATCGCCCTGCGCAGCGCCTCGCCGTGATCCACGGGGAAGACCCGGTCCTGCTCGCCGTGCACCACCAGCGTCGGCACCCGGAGCGCCGTGATGCGGTCGGTGAGCGCGGGCGTACGCGCCATCGCCGCCAAGTGGCGCGCGGAGGTGTCGGGTTCGCGGCTGTGCTCCGCCACGCGGTCGACCAGGTCCGACCAGTAGGCGCGGTCGAACGGCACGGCGGTCCCCACCAGTCCCCGCCAGCCCTCGACCGCCATGGCCCGGCGCTCCTCGGGACCGGCCTCGGGCGGGTCCGCCTCCGGCTCGGACGCGTCCGAAGGCCCGGTCCGGGACTGCCGCGGATCGGCATCGGTGCCGGGCGAACTGGACAGCAGCACCAGGGAACGGACCAGTCCGGGACGGCCGAAGGCGAGCAGCAGGGAGACCATGCCGCCCGCCGACTGGCCGACCACGTGGGCCGGGCCGGCGTCGAGCCCGGCGATCACCGCCGCGGCGTCTGCGGCCAGCGTCGAAAGGCCGTACGCGACGGAGGACTTGCCCGATCTCCCGGTGTCGCGGTGGTCGTAGCGCACCACGTAGTACCCCGCCGACGCGAGCAGCCGGCACAGTTCGTCCGGCCACACGATGCCCGGCGCGGTGGCGCCCATGACCAGCAGCACCGCGGGATCACGACGGTCGCCGAACGTCTCGGCCCACAGAAGCAGACCGTCGTCGGTCGGAATCACCCTCTCCACTGACCCGAATTTCTCCTTGCTAGTGTGCCGTGGACGCTGTTCATCTTTTCCCGGGGGAACACTTCATGACCCGCGCGCACACGGCACTCGTCCTGATCGATCTGCAACGGTGGATCGTCGACAGGCCCTGGCAGCCGGTGAGCGGCGCCACCGTGGCGGACGCCTGCGGAAAGCTGCGAGAGCACTTCGCGGCGGCGGACTCCGCGGCCGTCGTACTCGTCCGGTACGTCCGCGCCGACGGCGCGGACGGCGGCCTCGCCTCGACCCCCAACCAGCTGGTTCCCGCGTGCGCGGCCCGTGCCGGAGAGCACGTGGTGACCAAGCACGGCCTCGACGCGTTCGAGGACACAGGTCTCCACGACCACCTGCGGCAGGCGGGGGTGACGAAGGTCGTGCTGGCCGGCCTGACCACCGCGCACGGCGTCGCGTCCACGGCGGTGACGGCGTTGCGCCTCGGTTACGAGGTGACCGTCGTCTCCGACGCCACCGCCAGTGAGAGCGACGCACAGCACCGCGAGGCGCTGGACCGCCTGACCGCGCTCGGCGCGCGCACGCGTCCGGTCGACTCCCTCGTGGCCTCCGAGGCCGTCGGAAGCTGACACGACGTCGAGAGGAGTGCGCCGTAGCCGGTGGGCCGTCGCGTGACACGGGTTGCGGGGGCCCGGGGCCCGCTGCCGGGCAGGGCGACGCGGGCCGCGTACGGTCGTGGAGGCGTCGGCGCTCACGGCTCGGTGCCGCTGCCGACGGGAGCAGGCAGCCTATGGAGGTCCCCGAAGTCCTCATCGGTCAGCCGTACGTCCGCCGCGGCCAGATTCTCCCGCAGATAGCGGGAGTTGCTCGTGCCGGGGATCGGCACGACCTGTTCGCCCTGTGCGAGGATCCAGGCGATGGCGACCTGTGCGGGGGTGACCGACCGGCGGTCGGCCACCTCTCTGATCACGTCGACGATGGGCAGGTTCGCCTCCATCGCGGTGCGGTGGAAGCGGGGGTCGGAGGTCCGCAGGTCGCCGCTCCGGAGCCCGCCGGCACGCAACGTCCCGGTGAGGAAGCCGCGCCCCAGGGGCGCGGAGGGGATGAAGCTCGCTCCCACGCTCTCGCACCAGCCGACCATGCCGTCCGACGCGCCGTCCAGCGCGTCGCGGGCCCACAGCGAGAGTTCGGACTGCACCGCCGTCACCGGATGGATCGCGTGCGCATCACGGGCCTGCGCCACGGTCGCCCCGGACAGCCCCAGCCAGCGCACCATGCCTCGCTGGACGAGCTCGGCCATGGCGCCCCAGGTCTCCGCCAACGGCACCGCGGGGTCGATGCGGTGGAGGTAATAGAGATCGATGACGTCGATGTCCAGGCGTCGTAGACTCGCCTCCGCGGCCTCGCGTAGATGGGCCGGTGAGCCGTCGCGGTGGATCGCCCGTCGGCAGAGATCGTCCGGGGCGATCCCGGGCTTCGTCGCGACGACGGCCTCCTCCCGGCGTCCCGCGATGGCCTTGCCGAGCAGCGCTTCGTCGTGTCCGGTGCCGTGGAGGCCGGCGGTGTCGAGGAGGTTCCCGCCGAGGTCCAGGGCCTCGTTGACGATCCGGAGGGACTGCCCGTCGTCACGGGCGGACTCCCGGTGCGGCCGGCTCATGCCCAGGCAACCGAGGCCGATGGCGCCGACCTTGGTTCCCGTGTTGCCCAGACTTCGCAGGCGCACCCTTCCCCCTCTCCTCTCCTGCCGCCGCAGGCACCGTGCCTTGGGCGGACGCCGTGAACCCGAGGGCGGAACCGTGGTGCGGCCGCTGACGCAGCGCGCCTCGTTCCGGCCGTCCGCCGACTGCCGTTCGGCGCGCGGACCGGCGCGGAGCAAAGGTAGCCACGGAGCCTTTCGTCGCGCTGTCAGAGTCCGCAAGCAGGTGCGCGGTACGGAACGACCCGTGCGCCATGACTGTCACAGGCCCGGCCCGAGTGCGGCCGGATCGGTCAGTAGCGCGTGCCCACCGCCGCCGGAACGTCCTCCAGCGCAGCCAGCGAGGCGTCGTCCAGCTCCACTGCAGCCGCGCCCGCGTTCTCCTCCAGGTAGCGCATGTTCTTCGTGCCCGGGATCACCACGACGTTCTCGCCCTGCGCGAGCACCCAGGCCAGCGCCACCTGCGCCGGGGTGGCCCGCAGCCGCTCCGCGACCTGCCGGAGCCGGCCGACGATGCCCAGGTTCGCGGCCAGCGCCTCGGACTGGAAGCGGGGCAGCCGGCGGCGGCCGTCCACCTCCGGGAGGTCGTCGGCGGAGCTGATCCGGCCGGAGAGGAATCCCCGGCCGAGCGGCGAGAAGGCGATGAGGGCGATGCCCTGCTCGCGGCAGAACTCCAGGACCCCCGACTCGACCGTGTCCCGGCTCCACAAGGACAGTTCACTCTGCACGGAGGCCACGGGATGCACGGCCTGAGCTCGCCGGATGTCCTCGACCGACGCCTCCGAGAGGCCGATGGCACGCACCTTGCCCTCCCGTACCAGCTCCGCCAGGGCGCCCCAGCTCTCCTCGACGGGCACGTCCGGGTCCACCCGGTGGAGCTGGTAGAGATCGACGTGGTCGACGCCCAGGCGCCGAAGGCTGGCCTCGCAAGCGCCGCGCAGGTGCTCCGGCCTTCCGTCGCGGTGGCTGGCGTAGGTCTTGGGATCGTCCACCACCAGACCGCCCTTGGTCGCCAGCACCACCTCGTCCCGTCGGCCGCGCAGCGCCCGGCCGACGAGCTCCTCGTTGGTGAACGGGCCGTACATGTCCGCGGTGTCGATCAGCGTGCAGCCCAGCTCCACGGCACGGTGGACGACCGCCACGGAGGCCGCGTCGTCCCTGCCCAGCTCGTCGTACGCCCAGGACATGCCCATGCAGCCCAGACCTACGACGCCGACTTCCGGGCCGGACGTCCCCAGTGCGGTACCGCGCATCGCGGCCTCCCTCTCCTCGACAGACTGTAACAGTACACATACTTGACTTCTATAGCTACCATAAGACAGAACACATACACTCGTGCAGGCACGTACGATCATGGAGAGTCGAATGACGCAGTCGGCGGCGAGACTGGGGCCGGTGCCGGTCCTTCCCAACTACCTGGACGAACAGCTCGTGACCCGCATGGGGATCGAGATCCTCCGCTGCGAACCGGACCTCGTCGTGGGCACCATGCCGGTGCGCGGGAACCGGCAGCCGATCGGGATCATGCACGGCGGCGCCAACGCGGTCCTCGCCGAGACCCTCGGTTCGCTCGCCGCTTGGGTGCACGCCGGACCGGACCGGATCATCGTCGGCCAGGAACTCTCCTGCACCCACCACCACGCAGTGCGCTCCGGCCTCGTGACAGGCATCTGCCGCCCCCTGCACGTGGGGCGCGGAGTCGCCACGTACGAGATCGTCATCTCCGACGAGCGGGAACGCAGGGTCTGCACCGCCCGGCTCACCTGTGCGCTTCCCCAGCCCCTGCGGCAGGCGCGTCCCGAGAGAGATTCGTAGGCTCATTCATGGGAGACTACTGATATGGCGGAAACCAGAACGACGAAGCAGGCGCAGGACCTCCGCGCGGCCGTGACGGCAGCGGTCGGGAACCGGCTCGGGAACGCCATCAAGCGGGCCGAGCAGGCGTTGATCGCGCGCAAGACTCAGGCGATGCGCCAGTTCGACCTGACCGTGCCCCAGTACTCCGTACTGCTGCTGCTCTCGCTTTTCCCGAGCGGGATGTCGGCCGCGCAGCTCGCCCGGGAGAGCATGGTGACGCCGCAGACGATGTCGACGGTCCTCGCCAACCTGGAGAAGCACGGCCTGATGGAGCGGGAGCCCTCTCCGCTCCACCAGAAGGTCATCGTCAACAAGCTGACCAGGGCCGGACGCGCCGTGCTGAAGAAGGCGGACAAGGAGGCCATGCGCGTCGAGGACGGGCTGCGGGCCGAGTTCACCCCGGAGGAGTTCAAGCAGTTCGAGAACTACCTGGAGCGGGCCATCAAGACGCTGAACGAGACGCGGTGAACCGGGTGGCTCCACACCGGGCCGCCCGGTTCCGGGCGTCTCGGCGTCCTGCGGTCAGACCGCGCTCACCAGCAGGCACGACCAGGTGAACCCGGCTCCCGCGCTCACCACCAGGGCGTACTCGCCCGGCGACAGGACGCGGTCCGCCCACAGCTCGGTCAGGCTGGCCGCCGCATCCCCCGCGCCCAGGTGTCCCGTATCCCCGCCCACCGTCCGGATCTCGGCCGGCAGCATCTTGCGCAGGGCCGGCGCATAGGCGAGGTCGATGGTCTTCGCGCCCAGCCGCGGCGGAACGACACAGCGCAGCAGCGCACTGTCGGCCGCCAGTCCGCCGGCGGCGAGGCAGCGCTCCACGACCGCCGTCAGGCTCTCCGCGCTGGCCCGGGTGAACGCCTCCATGCCCTCGCGTTCGAGGAAGGCCTTCTTCGTACGGCGCATGTCCACCCGGTCACTCACGGAGCGCGGCATCGCGCCGAACGCGTCCCGTCCTCGGTGCATCCCCTCCAGCTGCGGTGCGGCGACGGTGGTGACCGCGTGCAGCAGCAGGTCCGGAGAGCGCACGTCGAGCGGATGCAGCAGCAGCGCGGTGGCGCCGTCCCCGTAGGCGATCCCGTAGTCTCCGCGCCAGCGGTCGAAGCCCGGTGCCGCGAACCGGTCGGCCGTCGTGACCAGGACGTGGCCGAGACCGGGGTCGGCCAGCAACCGGGCCGCGCCCACCTCGACGGCCGCCGCTCCGCCGTTGCACACCTGCTGGATACCCAGCGGCTCGGCCCGCCGGGCGCCGAGTTGATCGGCTATGTAGTGCGGAGGCGACCAGAGGTCGTGCCCCTGGTAGTACATCCAGGCGTGCAGCACCATGCCCAGCCCGGCCGACGCGACCCCGGCGCTCCGCAGGGCCGTGCGCCCCGCCAAGACCGCCATCTCGGGAGGAGCCTTGTCCGCCACCGGCAGCGCCTCGTAGCCGAGTTCTTCGGCCGTGTCCGCCTCCACCAGGCCTTGTTCGACGGCATCGCGGGCGGTCTGACGTGCTTCGGGTATCCACGTACTCAGGCCGGACAGGCCCAGCGGCCTCGGTAGTCGCACAACAATGCTCCACTCATCATCAGGGGCTTCATGGTAAGCAGGCCACTAAGGAAAGTCAGCAGTCTGCCATATGGAGGTAGAGGGTATGTCCAGTAGCGCGACGGGCATTGAGATACACACCGAGGGCTCCGTGCGAACTGTCACCTTCGCCCGTCCCGAGCGCCGCAACGGCATGGACCTGGCCATGTTCGGCGCCTACTACGACGCCTTGGCCGAGGCTGACGCCGACGACGAGGTTCGCGCCGTCGTCGTCACGGGCGCGCGCAGCAGCTTCTGCTCCGGAGCGACCCCCGACCTGCTGGCCCAACTCTCCGAACCGCAGGACTCGCCGGAAGAAGATCCGGACGCGTTCCTCGGACACCCGGCGCATCTTCCGCTGACGATGCGGACCCCGCTGATCGCGGCGATCAACGGCAGCGCGGCGGGCCTCGGTCTCGTGCACGCCCTGTACGCCGACGTCCGGTTCATGGCGGACGAGGCGCAGGTCTCGGCCGTGTTCAGCCGGTTCGGCCTGATCGCCGAGTACGGCGCGGCCTGGCTGCTGCCACGCCTGGTGGGCGTCGGCAACGCGACGGACCTGCTGCTGTCCTCCCGGGCCGTGGGCGCGCAGGAGGCGCTGCGGATGGGCCTGGTGCAGCACACCGTGCCTCGCGACACGGTGCTGGCGGCCGCCCAGGAGTACGCCCGCCAACTCGCCGAGACCTGCTCCCCGGCGTCCATGGCCGTCATCAAGCGCCAGATTCTGGACGGCCTCCGCATGCCCGCGGCCGACGCCGTGGCCGAGTCCGTCTCCCTCATGCGGGAATCGTTCACACGCCCTGACTTCCCCGAGGCCATGGCCGCCGTCCGGGAGCGCCGCAAGCCGGTCTTCGCACCGCGATGATCCACGGTCCCGCGCCCTGTAGCGGCCGGCTTACCCCTTGACCAGGACACTCCTCTCGGCGGCCGGAGGCGTGATGGCCGTACGACGAGCTGTCCGGTTCAACGGTGGTGCTGGAGGTGGAGCTACAGCGACGCGGGGAGGCCGACCTGGAGCAGATGCTCGGCATCCGCTTCCTGGCATCGGAGCATGCGACCGGCCCCTGGCACCGGGGGCGGATCGACACCTTGGGTTGGACAAGAACGGAAGCCCAGTGATGATCGAGTTCAAGAAGGACACGAAGGGCTCCGACAGCGGAGTGGCCGTCTCGTACCTGTCCTGGCTGGAGTCGGCGCAGCACGAGTTCGAGGCACTTGTACGGAGGGTGCTGGGCGTGGAGGCGACCGAGTAGATCGACTGGCGGCGTCCGCGGATGGTCTGCATCGCAGCTGGACGGGCCATGCTCGAAGCCCTCATCGTCGGGGAACGCGACCCGCAACTCCTCGCGGAGCTGGCCAAGCGTAAGCTCCGCAACAAGATCCCCGAGCTCACCGAGGCCCTGACCGCAGGGGGCCTTGACCCAAGGCCGGGTAGTTAAAGGGCAAGGCCGTGAAGTTACGGGCCGGAAGCCGACGTCAAGATGTCGATGCTGATAGTGGCCTTGTAGGTGCGGCGGTCCACTTTGAGGCTCTTGTAGGCGTATCGGGACAGGGGCCGCTTGACCGCGCGAGGGCTGAAGCGGAGGCGTCATTGGGGCACGAGGGCGCCCAGGACGGCATGCCCGATCGTGCCAACGAGATCGATAACGGTGTCGGCGATCACGCCTTGGGCCTGGACGACCTGGTCGCGGGCGGTTTGCAGGGCGGTGGAGAAGCTGCAGCGGTCGGGATCGGTGCCGGATGCCTGGGCGGCGTCGGCTATGGCGATCCTGATCACCTGGTAGGCAGTCAGAAGTGCGTAGATCTCCTGGGCGATGCCCGGCCAGGTGCGTGAGCGCAGAACGCGCTGGCCGAGCATGGCCTTCTTGATCTCGAAGTAGGCCGATTCCACTTCCCATCGTTCGTGATACAGCCTGACCAGGTCGAATGCCGGGTGCGTGTGGTGGTCCAGGAGTGTGGTGGCCAGCCGGTAGGTGCCGGTGCGGCGGCCGGCGCTGGTGGCGATGGTGATCTCGCAGGTGACGATACGGACCTCGATGTCACCGACCCGGGACAAGAACGAGCCGTCCGGGTAGGTAGCCAGGACTGGCGGTTTGCGTACCGAGGAGAGACGGGCGAGGAAAGCCGCTTTGGTGCCGGCGACGGTGGTCAGGAAGGGGTTGGTGGCAAATCCCCGGTCCAGCAGGACGATCATTCCGCTGTTCAGGGAGCGTGCCAGGCGCCGTCCCAGGACGGACTCGCCGGGTTTGCGTGGTCCGAAGACCGCGTCGATGGCCGCGCGGGTGCCGCAGGCGACCAGTGCCACCAGCATGACCTGCGGGTATCCCGAGGCGGTGGTGTACTGGTTGGCTCCCTTGCCCAGCTTGGCGCGGACCGCTTCGTCGTCGGCGACGTCCAGGTAAGTGCCGTCGATCGCGACGACGTGCAGTCCTTTCCAGCGCGCCGGGAGGGTGTTTACTCGAGTGTGTAGGAGACGTGGAACTTCCTGCCGATCAGCGTGGCCACCCGCGCGGCGGTCCACACCTGGTCCTCCACCCAGCCGTGCGCGGCCGGCCCCTGCTCGAGATACTCGGCCAGCTTCTGAAGGCAACGCGGCGACAGACGGCATCGCGACCCGCTCGGGCCACGGGAGGCCAGAGCCTCACGACCGCCGTCCCGCCACAGCTGCTGCCACTCGTAGGCCGACTTTCGGCTCACCCGCAGGCGCCGTGCCACCTCCAACGGCTTGATCTTCTGCTCGAACAGCTCGGCTGCCTGCATGCGTACCGACTCGCGGCGCCGCCGCCCCGCAGGCGTCAGCCCGCCCCCATCCGCGTACCTCACACACCAGGAGATACAACCAACCACGCAGCATCATCAGGGACTTCGCAAAGATTCACCCTGACGAGCCGAAGTCAGTAACTACCCGGCCTTGGGCCTTGACCCCTGATGTTGGACACACGAGACACTGGGTCCTGAGGATCTGAGAACGGACATCTCGTGGTCATGAAGAACTATCCGCCGGAGTTCAAGGCGGACGCGGTCGCGCTGTACGAGTCGCGGCCCGAGGCGACGATCAGGTCGGTCGCCGCCGATCTGGGGATCAGCCCCGAGACCTTGCGGAACTGGGTCCGGGCAGCCGGAGCGAGTCGGCCCCGGGGACGCCGGGCGGAGGTGCCGGCTGAGCCGCCGACGCCGTTGGAGGCGGAGAACGCCACCCTGCGAAAGAAGGTCCGTGAGCTGGAGGAGGAACGCGAGATCCTGCGGAAGGCGGCGAAGTATTTCGCCGGGGAGACGCGCTGGTGAACCGCTTCCAGTTCGTCGCCGACCTCCAGCGCCGTTACGGCGTGAAGCGGCTCTGCAGCATCCTCGACGTTGCCCGCTCGAGCTTCTACTACTGGCGTCGGACGGCCGCGGACCGGGCCGTTCGTCAGGCGGCCGACGCCCGCCTGGCAGCCCGAATACGGGCCGTGCACCACGAGTCGGACGGCACCTGCGGAGCCCCGCGAATCACCGCCGAGCTCCGCAGCGTTCGAACTCCGTTGGGTGGATAGCCTGTTCGCCCAACGCCCGGCGTACGCGTGCCACGAGATCCATGACCATTAATGCTACGCGCACCTTATGCCGCACTGATATCGTTTGCCGCTCGTCGCCCGGCTCGATGACAGGCCGCGCACCTGGGATCCAGGGACAACGAGAGCACCGAACCTATAGTGCTGATGCTGAAATGGGCCGACGCTCCCGCACGCACCGACGCACCCGCTCCTTCTGCGCCCTCAGATCAGCTACGGAGTGTCCTCACGGCCAATCTTCGCCAGGGCCCGAGCCGGACGTGAGATCTGTCAGGACCGGACAGTCTCGACGACGCCGGTCGCCCCATCGGCTACGGGTGGATTTCACCCTCGCCCCAGGGTCAGCGAGATTCCCCTGATGGAGTGTCACGCACGGCTGTCCACCGGGTGTCCACCGGGATCCTTTGCGCCAGCATGCTCCATCCCCTACGGGCAGGTAAAAGACCAGGTCAGAGCGTTGGATCGTCGATCTCGTCACAGAAACCAAACCTCCGACCTACGCATTACGATGCACAGACGGACGGTGCCCGATTTGCCGAGATTCCAAGGCCATCCGAAGCAAGAAACCCCAGGTCAGAGGCCTGACCTGGGGTTCACCATGGAGCCGCCTTCGGGATTCGAACCCGAGACCTACGCATTACGAGTGCGTTGCTCTGGCCAACTGAGCTAAGGCGGCAAGCTGCGGACGTACGCGTCCTCGCGGGACACGCTCTCATCAGCAGCGGCGCCAAGTCTACAGGGTTCCCGGGGGTGCCCCGAACCACCCCCGGTCACCCCGGCGCGGGCCTCAGCAGCGCTTGCCGTCCTTGGGGGCCTCGCCCTCCAGGAGGTAGGTGTTGATCGCCGTGTCGATGCAGTCGCTGCCCCGGCCGTAGGCGGTGTGGCCGTCGCCGTCGTACGTCAGGAGCCGGCCGGACGAGAGCTGGCCGGCCAGGCTCTCGGCCCACTTGTACGGGGTGGCCGGGTCGCGTGTGGTGCCCACGACCACGATCGGGGCCGCGCCCTTCGCCTCGATGGCGTGGGCCTTGCCGGTGGCCTCGGTGGGCCAGAAGCCGCAGTTCAGAGAGGCCCAGGCGAAGCCGCGGCCGAAGACCGGGGACGCCTTCTCGAACTCGGGGAGCGCGGCCCGCACCTCATCGGCGCCGTCGAAGGCGGCCGGGAGGTCGAGGCAGTTCACGGCCGCGTTGGCGAACATCAGGTTGGCGTACGAGCCGTCCGCCTCGCGCTCGTAGTAGCTGTCGGCCATGGCCAGGAGCGGTGCGCCGTCGCCGTCCTGCGCGGCCGTGAGCGCGGAGCGCAGCTGGGGCCACGCGCCGTCGTCGTACATGGCGGCGATCACGCCGGTGGTGGCCAGCGACTCGCCGAGCGGGCGGTCCTCGCCGGTCGGCACGGGCGTGGCGTCGAGCTTCGCGAAGAAGTCCTTGAGGCGGTCGGTCGCGTCGGCGACGGACGTCCTGCCCAGCGGGCAGTCCGCCTTCTTCACGCAGTCGGCGGCGAAGGCTTTGAAGGCGGTCTCGAACCCGGCCGTCTGGTCGCGGTTCAGTTCGCGCGCCGGGAGCGCCGGGTCCATCGCCCCGTCGAGGACCAGGCGGCCGGTCCGGTCCGGGAACAGTTCGGCGTAGGTCGCGCCGAGGAAGGTGCCGTACGAGGCGCCCACGTAGTTCAGCTTCTCGTCGCCCAGGACCGCGCGCAGGACGTCCATGTCACGGGCGGCCTCCGTGGTCGAGACATGAGGGAGGACCTCGCCGGAGAGCTCCTCGCAGCCCGCGGCGAAGTCCTTGTACGCCTGCTCCAGCCTGCCGGCCTCCGCGGTGTCGTCCGGCGTCTGGTCGACCTGGGTGTACGTGTCCATCTCGGGGCCGGTCAGGCACTCGACGGGCTCGCTGCGGGCGACACCGCGCGGGTCGACGGCCACCATGTCGTAGCGGGCGCGGACCGGGGCCGGGTAGCCGATGCCGGCGTACGCCTGGAGGTATCCGACGGCCGAGCCGCCGGGGCCGCCCGGATTCACCAGCAGGGAGCCGAGCCGCTTGCCGGGCCCGGTGGCCTTGATCCGGGAGACGGCGAGCTTGATCGAGTCGCCCTCCGGCTTCGCGTAGTCCAGTGGAGCCTTCATCGTGGCGCACTCGAAACCGGGCACGCCGCACTCCCGCCAGTCCAGCTTCTGGCTGTAGTACGGCTCGAGGGCCGGGGACGGCGCCGCCCCGCCGGCCGCGCCTGGCGCGTCACGCTCCCCTGCCGACGGGCCGCCCGCCGTACAGCCGGAGACGAGGAGGCCGACCGTGGCCAGCGGAAGGGCGAAGGTGCGGAACAGGCGCCTGGTGTCCATTCAACGGAGCGTAATGGCAGCGGGCGGCCGATGCCGGTCCCGGCTCGCGCGGACGAACCGGCCGGGCGGACCCGGTGAGGTACGCACACAGCCGCTGCGCCCGTACACGGCCCCGCCGGGCAGGCCGGTGCCGTCAGCCGTCCCGCAGCGAGACCGCCATCGCCTCGACGGCCAGCAGCGGTGCCACGTTGCGCTCCAGGGCCTCACGGCAGGCGACCACCGCCTCTATCCGCCGCAGAGTGCCCTCCGGTGTGGAGCTCCGGGCGACACGGTCGAGGGAGTCCCGTACGTCGCCGTTGGCCAGCTCCACGCGCGATCCCATCTGGAGCGCCAGCACGTCGCGGTAGAAGCTGGTGAGGTCGGTGAGCGCGAGGTCGAGGCTGTCGCGCTGGGTGCGGGTCTTGCGGCGCTTCTGTCTGTCCTCGAGCTCCTTCATCGCGCCGGCCGTGCCGCGCGGCATCCGGCCGCCTGCCTGCGCGCCGAGCGCGGCCTTGAGGTCCTCGGTCTCCTTGACGTCGATGCCCTCCGCGACCTGCTTGGCGTCCTCCGCGGCCGCGTCGATGAGCTCCTGGGCGCCTCTGAGACAGCCACCGATGTCCTCCACGCGCAGGGGCAGCTTGAGAACCGCGGCACGGCGGGCACGGGCCCGCTCGTCGGTGGCGAGCCGGCGGGCCCGGCCGATGTGGCCCTGGGTGGCACGGGCCACGGCCACCGCGACGTCCGGCTCGATGCCGTCTCTCCTGATCAGCACGTCGGCCACGGCGGCCGCCGGTGGCGTACGCAGGGTGAGGTGACGGCAGCGGGAGCGGATGGTGGGCAGCACGTCCTCGATGGACGGCGCGCACAGGAGCCAGACGGTGCGGGGCGCGGGCTCCTCGACCGCCTTCAGCAGCACATTCCCCGCGCCCTCCGTGAGGCGGTCGGCGTCCTCCAGGATGATCACCTGCCAGCGGCCCACCGCCGGCGAGAGCTGGGCGCGGCGGACCAGTTCACGGGTCTGGCCGACGCCGATGGAGAGCAGGTCGGTGCGGATCACGTCGACGTCGGCGTGCGTCCCGACGAGGGCGGTGTGGCACCCGTCGCAGAAGCCGCAGCCCGGTGCGGCGCCGAGGGCACGGTCGGGGCTGGTGCACTGCAGCGCGGCGGCGAACGCACGGGCGGCGGTGGAACGTCCCGAGCCGGGTGGGCCGGTGAACAGCCACGCATGCGTCATCTTGGACGCGGCGGGCACCGGTTCGCCGGCCGACTGGGCGGTGATCTGCGCGTCCGCGTCGCGCGCGGCGGCGGAGAGCTGCTCCTGGACACGCTCCTGGCCGACCACGTCGTCCCACACGGCCATGTGCCGTCACCGCCTTTCCTGCTGGGGTCTCCCATTGTGGGGGAGAGCACCGACAGTCCCGTCCACGTCGTTTCCGCCGCCGGCTGCGCGGCTGCCACCGGACAGCCGCGACGAATGCCTGATCTTCTTCCGTCTGCCGCCGCACCTTCCGCCGGCCCGCCCTGACGGCCGTCCGGTCGCCGGTGCCGGTGCGCCGTGACGCGCGCCCGTGCCGCGGCGGAATCCACAGGCCCCGGCGGCACAGGCCCCGCACGGAAGAGGACCGGGCCCCCATGGGACCCGGTCCTCTTCTGTCGCGTCCGGTCGCCCGGAGCGTTCCTCAGCCGCGCCGGCCCCGGCGCCCGCGGCCGCCGTCGTCCTCGTCGTCCTCACGCGGACCGAGGAGTTCGTCCGCGAGCGTCGGCAGGTCGTCGAGCGGGGTCTCCTCCGCCCAGTCGGAGCGGCGGCGCGAGCGCTCCGCCGAGGGATCGACCTGCGGGAGTTCCGTGGTGCGCTCGTTCCCGTTCTCGCCGCGCTGCTGCTCGCGCTCGTCACGGAAGATGCCCGGCGGCACGCGGTCGGCCGGACCGGACGGCCCCGCGTCCCGCACCGGCGGCAGAACCGCCGTCTCGTCCGCCGCACGCTCCTCGCGCACCTGCGGAAGCATCGCCGTCTCGGCCTCGTCCTGCACCTGCGGGAGCATGGCCGTCTCGGCCTCGTCCGGGACCTGCGGCAGCACGCTCGTCTCGTCGTGCGCCCCGCCCGGGACCGGGACCTCCTGCGTGACCTCGTCCGGCCTGACGACCGGAGTCGCCACCGTGGTCTCGGCGGACGACGCGGCGGCGACCGAGGCCGCGGCGGCCTCCGCCGCCCGGCGGGCCTCCTCGGCGCGCAGCAGCGCCTCCTCCGCCTTGCGCTGCTTCTCCAGGCGGCGCTCCTCGGCCTCCTTGCGCAGCCGGGCCTCTTCCTCGGCCTGCCTGCGCAGCCTTTCCTGCTCCGCCTGGCGGGCCTTCTCCTCGGCCTCGCGGCGCCGCATCTCCTCGTCGGCACGGCGCCGGGCCTCTTCCGCCCGCTGCCGGGCTTCCTCGGCCTGGCGCTCGGCCTCCCGCTGCCGCGCCTCCTCCAGCTCGCGGCGCTTGCGCTCCTCCTCCTCGGCGCGGAGCCTGGCGAGCTGCTCCTGCCGCTCGCGTTCGAGGCGCTCCTCCTCGGCCTTGCGGGCGGCCTCTTCCTCTGCCTTGCGGCGGGCTGCCTCCTCGGCCGCCCTTCGCGCCTCTTCCCGGGCCTTGATCTCGGCCTCGGACAGCGGCAGCAGCTGGTCGAGCCGGTGCCGTACGACGGTGGTGACCGACTCGGGCTCCTGGCCCGCGTCCACGACCAGATAGCGGCCGGGGTCGGCCGCGGCCAGCGTCAGGAAGCCGGAGCGCACCCGCTGGTGGAACTCGGCCGGCTCCGACTCGAGACGGTCCGGCGCCTCGGTGAAGCGTTCCCTCGCGGCCTCCGGGGAGACGTCGAGCAGCACGGTCAGGTTCGGTACGAGGCCGTCCGTCGCCCAGCGCGAGATCCGGGCGATCTCGGTCGGCGACAGGTCGCGGCCCGCGCCCTGGTAGGCCACGGACGAGTCGATGTACCGGTCGGAGATGACGACCGCGCCGCGCTCCAGAGCCGGGCGGATCACCGAGTCGACGTGCTCCGCGCGGTCGGCCGCGTACAGCAGTGCCTCGGCCCGGTTCGACAGTCCGGCGCTCGACACGTCGAGCAGGATGGAGCGCAGCCGCTTGCCGACCGGGGTCGCGCCGGGCTCGCGGGTGACGACCACTTCGTGGCCCTTGGCGCGGATCCACTCGGCGAGGGCCTCGACCTGGGTGGACTTGCCGGCCCCGTCGCCGCCCTCGATGGCGATGAAGAAGCCGCCTGCCACGGGCGCCTGCGCCGGGTCCGCCCCGCCGCGCAGGGCGTCGCCGAGGTCGCGGCGCAGCGGCACACCGGAACGGTCGTCGGTCTTGGCGAGCACGATCGCCGCGACGGGCAGCAGCAGCGCCCCGACGAGCATGAGCGTGAACGCCGCCCCGCCGTGCGCGAAGACGAAGTCGCCGCTCGCCAGCCGGTGGGGGCCGATCGCGGCGGCGAGCAGCGGTGCGGCGAGCGCGGCGAGCGCGATGACGACGCGGACCACCGCCTGCAGGTGCGAGGTGAGCCGGTGCCGCCGGAACTCCTCGGTCTCCTGGTCGATGAGGATGTGCCCGGTGTTCGCGGCGACGCCCGCGGAGACGCCGGCGACCGTGGCGAGGAACAGCCCGGTCGCCGTGTCCGGCACGAGTCCCAGCGCGAGCAGCGCGACGCCGGTCACGGCGACCGCGAGCGGCAGCAGCCTGCGGCGGGACAGTGAGGGCAGTACGGAGCCCGCTCCCCGGATACCGGCGGCGGTGCCGCCGATCAGCGCGAGGATCAGCAGCGCGAACGTCACGGGTCCGCCGCCGAGGTCGACGGCGTGCAGCACGCCGACGGCGGCAGCGGAGGCGATGGCTCCGGTGACCGCGGCGCAGGCGACGACGAACAGCGGTATGCCGCCGGTGCGGCCCTTGTCCACGCCGTCGCCGGCGGACGGCCTGCGCAGGCCCTCGAGCGGCGAACGCGGCCGGGGCGTCTGGGAGCCGGGCAGCTCGAGGAAGTACAGGATCGACACGGACGCCGCGAAGAGGCCGGCCGCGACGTAGGACCCGAGGGCGGCCTGGTGGGCGGTGAACCAGTCGATGCCGGTGCCCAGCAGATTGCCGATCAGGGTGGCGGCCAGCAGCGCCGCGGCGGCGACGGGGATGACCCCGAAGCCGGTGCGCAGCCACAGCCTGCGCAGCGCGTCGAGGTGGTCGGGCAGCGGCCGGACCGCCGCGCCCTCCGGCGGCGGCGCGGGCAGCAGCGACGGCGCGGCGCCTTCACGGGCCACGGTCCAGAAGCGCTCCGCGACTCCGGTGAGGAAGACCGTGACGAGCAGCATCGCCAGCGCCTTGCCCGGCATCCAGTCGATCCACAGCGGTGCGACCACCAGCATCCCCAGTCGCAGCCCGTCGGCCCCGATCATGGTCCAGCGCCGGTCGAACAGGCCGCTGGGCGCCGTCAGCGAGGTCATGGGACCGAGGAGTACGGCTCCGAAGAGCAGCGTGGACAGCACGCGGGCGCCCAGCACGGCGGCGACCGCGAAGGCGGCCCCGCGGTACCCGCTCCCGAACGCGCCGGACGCAACCGCCGCCTGCAGCGACAGCAGCAGGAGGACGAGAACGGCGAGAGCGTCCGCGACGCCGTTGACCACCTGCGCGTTCCACAGCCGCCTCAATGGGGGGTGGCGCAGCAGGGAGCGCACGGCCCGTTCTCGTGAGTCCGTGGCGAGTGTGTCGGAATCCGATGCGTGTGCGGCAGTCTCTGAAGCGGTGTTCATGACCGCCTGCTGATCGGCTGGCTGCTCGGCTCGCGTCATTCGGCCAGCCTATCCGGAGCCGCACACTCCCCGGAGGGGTGTCCGAACATACAGGCGCTTTGTGGCAAGGGTGTGAAGTTCCCCTGCCACAAAACGCCGGTATGCGGTCGCGCGGAGGTCTACTCCTCGGACGACGCGGCCGTCTTCCTGGCCGCGGTCTTCGCGGTCGTCTTCTTGGCCGTCGTCTTCTTCGCGGCCGTCGTCTTGGCGGCGGTCGTCTTCGCCGCCGTCTTCTTGGCTGCCGTCTTCTTGGCCGGGGCCTTCTTCGCCGGCGCCTTCTTGGCCGCCGTCTTCTTCTTGACGGGCCCCTTGGCACGCTTCTCGGCGAGCAGCTCGTAGCCGCGCTCGGGCGTGATGTCCTCGACGCTGTCGTCGGTCCGCAGCGTGGCGTTCGTCTCGCCGTCCGTGACGTACGGGCCGAAGCGGCCGTCCTTGACGACCACCGGACGCTCGCTCACCGGGTCGGTGCCCAGTTCCTTCAGCGGCGGCTTGGCGGCGGCCCGGCCACGCTGCTTGGGCTGCGCGTAGATCGCCAGCGCCTCGTCCAGCGTGATGGAGAACAGCTGCTCCTCGCGCTCCAGGGAACGGGAGTCGGTGCCCTTCTTCAGGTAGGGGCCGTAGCGCCCGTTCTGCGCGGTGATCTCGACGCCCTCGGCGTCGGTGCCGACCACGCGCGGCAGGGACATCAGCTTCAGCGCGTCGTCGAGGGTGACTGTGTCCAGGGACATGTTCTTGAAGAGGGAGGCCGTCCGCGGCTTGACCGCGTTCTTGCCCGTCTTCGGCGTGCCCTCGGGCAGGATCTCCGTGACGTACGGGCCGTAGCGCCCGTCCTTGGCGACGATCTGATGTCCGCTGACCGGGTCGGTGCCCAGCTCGAAGTCGCCGCTCGGTTTGGCGAGCAGTTCCTCCGCGTACTCCACGGTGAGCTCGTCGGGCGCGAGGTCGTCCGGGACGTCGGCGCGCTGGTGGCCCTCGGCGTCCTTCTCACCGCGCTCGACGTACGGTCCGTAGCGGCCGACGCGCAGCTTGATGTCGTTGCCGACGGGGAAGCTGGAGATCTCCTTGGCGTCGATCGCGCCGAGGTCGGTGACCAGTTCCTTGAGGCCGCCGAGGTGGTCGCCGTCGCCGTTGCCCGCCTCGGAGGCGGCGCCGGTCGCGTCGCCCTTGCCGAAGTAGAAGCGCCTCAGCCACGGCACGGCCTGCGCCTCGCCCCGCGCGATGCGGTCGAGGTCGTCCTCCATCCGCGCGGTGAAGCCGTAGTCGACGAGCCGGCCGAAGTGCTTCTCCAGCAGGTTGACCACGGCGAAGGAGAGGAACGAGGGGACGAGGGCCGTCCCCTTCTTGAAGACGTAGCCCCGGTCGAGGATCGTGCCGATGATCGAGGCGTAGGTCGACGGGCGGCCGATCTCGCGCTCTTCCAGCTCCTTGACCAGGGAGGCCTCGGTGTAGCGGGCCGGCGGCTTGGTGGCGTGACCGTCGACCGAGATCTCCTCGGAGGACAGGGCGTCGCCCTCGGCGACCTGCGGCAGACGCCGCTCGCGGTCGTCGAGCTCCGCGTTCGGGTCGTCGGCGCCCTCGACGTAGGCCTTCATGAAGCCGTGGAACGTGATGGTCTTGCCGGACGCGGAGAACTCGGCGTCCCGTCCGTCGGACGCCCGGCCGCCGATCTTCACGGTGACCGAGTTGCCGGTCGCGTCCTTCATCTGAGAAGCGACGGTCCGCTTCCAGATCAGCTCGTAGAGCCTGAACTGGTCGCCGGTCAGCCCGGTCTCGGCGGGCGTACGGAACCGGTCGCCGGAGGGACGGATCGCCTCGTGCGCCTCCTGCGCGTTCTTCACCTTGCCGGCGTACACCCGCGGCTTCTCCGGCAGGTAGTCGGCACCGTAGAGCTGCGTGACCTGCGCACGGGCCGCGGAGACGGCCGTGTCGGAGAGGGTGGTGGAGTCCGTACGCATATAGGTGATGAAGCCGTTCTCGTACAGCTTCTGCGCGACCTGCATGGTGGCCTTGGCTCCGAAGCCCAGCTTCCGGGAGGCCTCCTGCTGCAGCGTCGTCGTACGGAACGGTGCGTACGGAGAGCGGCGGTACGGCTTGGACTCGACCGAGCGGACGGCGAACGAGGCGTTCTCCAGCGCGGCGGCCAGCGCCCGGGCGTTCGCCTCGTCGAGGTGGAGCACCTGGTCGGACTTGAGGCGGCCGTCCGAGCCGAAGTCGCGGCCCTGTGCGACACGCCGTCCGTCGACGGTGTTCAGCCGGGCGGTGAGCGTGGACGGGTCGGACAGGTCACCGGCGCGGCCGGTCGAGAAGGTGCCGGTCAGGTCCCAGTACTCGGCGGAGCGGAACGCGATGCGCTCGCGCTCACGCTCGACGACGAGACGGGTCGCCACGGACTGCACACGGCCGGCGGACAGCCGGGGCATGACCTTCTTCCACAGGACCGGTGAGACCTCGTAGCCGTAGAGACGGTCGAGGATGCGGCGGGTCTCCTGGGCGTCGACCATGCGCTTGTTGAGCTCGCGCGGGTTGGCGACGGCGTCGCGGATGGCGTCCTTGGTGATCTCGTGGAAGACCATGCGGTGGACGGGGACCTTGGGCTTGAGGACCTCGAGGAGGTGCCACGCGATGGCCTCGCCCTCGCGGTCCTCATCGGTTGCGAGGTAGAGCTCGTCGGATTCGGCGAGCTGCTCCTTGAGCTTCCTGACCTGGGCCTTCTTGTCGGCATTGACGACATAGATCGGCTGGAAGTCGTGCTCGACGTCGACGCCGAGGCGCCGCACCTCACCGGTGTACTTCTCCGGCACCTCGGCGGCGCCGTTCGGGAGGTCGCGGATGTGCCCGACGCTCGCCTCGACGACATAGCCGGGGCCGAGATAGCCCTTGATCGTCTTCGCCTTGGCAGGCGACTCGACGATCACGAGTCGGCGGCCGCCCTGTGCGGTCTCGCTGGTCGGGGACAACTTCGCTCTTCTCTCCGGTCGACGCTCGATGGGCGCTCACAGCACTGCGGCACACGGTGGTGATGCCTTGCTGCGCTGCTGTGGCGCTGCTGTCGCTGCGGAGTGTGACGGTACAACCCGCCCCCGTGTCAAACGGCAAAAGCCCGCAACGGCCACTCGAACGGTAACCCGAGTCCAGCCGTTCATGCCGCCCGGACCGGCACGTCGTCTCCCGGGCACCCCCTCAGAGGCGGCTGAAGCACCACACCGCGAGAGTGAGGAACGCCGCACCGAACAGCGTGCCGAAGGTGCCGGCCGTGGCCGCGGTCACTCCGTGTGCGACGGGTCGGCGGTGCGCGAGGCGCGTCCCGGTCCACAGCAGCAGCGCGGCCCCGAACAGCGCGAATGCCGTCCCGGCGAAGATCGCTGGCCCGCTCTCCATGCCCGTACCCGGTCCTTCCCTGGTGCCGAGGTCCTTGCAGGGCGAGGCTGGCACCCCTGGGCGTCGTAGGCACGAATTGCGGATGAACGCCACGGGGGGTTCACCCGCCCGGTGGCGGGCGATGTCACAGCAAACGCGGCCGCAAAACGAACCTTGGCCGGATTTACCCGTCGATTCGGGCCACCGGAGTACGGGGCGGGCGTCGGTGAGCGGGCCCGGGAGGTTCGGGGCGGGCGTCCGTCACCGGGCCCGGGACGTCCGGTGCCCGCACCGTCACCCGGAGCGGGCGGGGACGGGGCGGGTGGGCCGGGCGGACGCGGCGGCCGGCAGCCGACCCGCAGCCGAGAATGGGCACCCGGCCCGGCCGGCGAAGATCCGGTTCGGCTGCGGTCCGCGCACACGGAGAGCCCCAGGAGGACTGGGGCCCGCCGACGCGGCAGGCGTCGGCCCAGCCGGGCGACGACCGGGCGAGGCGAGGCCGTCCCGCCCGGTCCTCGCCCGGCGAAGATCCAACGCGGCCGTGCTCGGCGAGCGGCCAGAGACGCAGGACGGCACCGTCACCGCACGGCGGCCGGAAACCCGGCGCGGCGGGGTCGTCGGCGGCGCCGGGATCAGGCGCCCCGGGTGAAGATCGCGCGGCGGGCCGTCAGCGCGCGGCCGGTTCCAGGAAGCCCTCGTCGACCAGCAGCCGCAGCGCCTGCGGCGTGCGGTCGCGCAACTGGACGGGGTCCTCCCCGAGGAGCTGGGCGATGGCGTCGAGGATCTGCCCGGCGCTCAGGCTGCCGTCGCACGCACCGGCGAAACCGGCGCCGACCGTGTCGACCTTGGTGGCGCGCCGCATACCGCGGTTCTGGCGCAGCACCACATGCTCCGGATCCTCGGCGCCCGGCAGCCCGACCTGCTCCTGCATGACCTCGTCGGCGAGCACGAAGTGGTCCGCGAGCAGCGCCGCGTCGTCCCGCGTCCGCAGATACTCCTGCCGGTCGAAATGGGCGCGCACGCTGTCGCCGAGCGGCTGCTCGACCGGATGCGGCCACTCCTCCGTGACGATCGAGGGCCGCTCGGAACCGGACTTCCTGAGGGTGATCCAGCCGAAGCCGACCGCCTTCGTCTTCCGCGCCTCGAACTCGTCGAGCCACGCGTCGTACCGAGCCGCGTACTGCGCGGGATCGGTGCGGTGGTCCCCGCTGTCCCGCAGCCAGAGCTCGGCGTACTGCGTGACGTCCTGGACCTCGCGCTGCACGATCCAGGCGTCACAGCCGCGCGGCACCCAGGAGCGGAGCCGTTCCTGCCAGTCCTCCCCTTCCACGTGCTGCCAGTTGGCGAGGAACTGGGCGTACCCCCCGTCGTTGAGCCGCTCCCCGGCCTCCGACACGAGCGTGCGGCACAGGTCGTCGCCGCCCATCCCGCCGTCCCGGTAGGTCAGCCGGGCGCCGGGGGAGATGACGAACGGCGGGTTCGACACGATCAGGTCGTACGTGTCCGAGCCGACCGGCTCGAACAGCGAACCCTCCCGGAGATCGGCCTCCATCGCACCGGACAGGGCGAGCGTGAGCCGGGTGAAGTGCAGTGCGCGGGGGTTCAGATCGGTGGCCGTCACCCGCGTCGCATGCTGCGCGGCGTGCAGCGCCTGGATACCGGAGCCGGTGCCCAGGTCCAGGGCCGAGGCGACGGGCGCACGCACCGTGATGCCGGCGAGCGTGGTGGACGCCCCGCCGACCCCGAGGACCACTCCCTCGCCCTGGCCGCCGGCGCCGCTCGCGCCGCCGACCGCGCAGCCGAGGTCAGAGACGATGAACCAGTCCTGCCCTTCCGGCCCGCCGTACGGCCGGACGTCCACCGCGGCCCGCACCTCGTCGCCGTCGCGCACCACCCAACCGTCGGCGAGGCACTCCTCGAGGGGCAGCGCGGCTCGCGCCCGGTCCTGCGGTACGGCGCACTGGAGCAGGAACAGCCGGACGAGGGTCTCCAGGGCGCCGCTCCCCCGGGTGGCGCGCAGGGCAGGCACGGTCTCGCTGCGGGCGAGCGCCGCATAGGCGGGCGCGCCGAGCAGGTCGAGCAGCCCGTCCGCGGTGAACGCGGCGGCGAGAAGGGCTTCGCGGAGCCGGGGCGAGCGGTCGGGCACGGGAAGGCGGGTCGTACTCACCCGCCCATTGTGGCCGCCCCCACTGACAACCGCCGCACGGCCCGGCCCACTCGGCTTCTTCCGAGGCCGCGGTCTACGCGCTGTCGGGCGACGCGGACGCGCCGCTCGCGGGGCTGGACGTCTTGGCCCGCTGGCAGCCGGGCTGCTTCACCATGGCCTTGCCCAATTCGCCCGCCTGGAGCTTTTCGAGCGCCGCCTGGTCCATCCGCTCGATCTTCTTCAGCCCGTCCGCGACGGTCTGCAGGCCGTCGGCGAACTTCTGCTGGTTCTTGGGGTCGAGTTCGTCGACGTTCTTCTTCAGGTCGAGGTAGGCGCTCGCGGTGGCCTCGAGTTCCTTCACCGCGTCCTGCTGGAGCTTCGCGCCGTTCTCGACCGGGGGCGCTCCGGCGTCGCTGATGCCCTTGGCGAGCGCCTTGTCCGCCGCTGCGATGTCCGCGAACGCCTTGGAGTCGGCCGCCTGGATGTCGGCGGGCTTGCCGTCCGCGGCCGTGGAGATGATGGCCTGCTGGGCGTCGGCCCTCTTCTTGATCTGCGGCTGGGCCTGGTCGCAGACCTCCTTGGCCCAGGCGTTCACTTTTTCCTCGCTGTCGTCGCCGCAGCCCGACAGTGTGAGTACCAGTACCGCACCGCTGGACAGTGCGGCCGCAAGCTTCTTGTTCACCGGATCGGTCCCTTCCAAGGCCTCTCGGCCCCGGAACATACACGCCAACTGGGCGACAACCGCGTGTCGTGCGCCCGATTAAGGGGCTATTAAAGCCATTTGCACCAAGGGAGACAAGCCTCACCCACGCCTCTTGAACACACACGGACGGGCGGGCGGCCGCCCCAAAGCGCGCCGCCCGCCCGTCCACTGACAAAGGGTCAGGAAACCACCGCCGCACCGGTCTGCTGCGCGCCGCGCTCCGCCGCACCGCCCTCGTCGTCGACGGCGATGCCGCGCCGCTTCGAGATGTACACGGAACCGACGATGATCAGGATCGACAGGACCGCGATCACGGCACGTACACCGGCGCTGGCGTCGTCCCCGTAGCTGAACTGGACGACCGCGGGCGCGATGAGCAGCGCCACCAGGTTCATCACCTTCAGCAACGGGTTGATCGCCGGGCCGGCCGTGTCCTTGAACGGGTCGCCGACCGTGTCGCCGATGACCGTGGCGGCATGTGCCTCGCTGCCCTTGCCGCCGTGGTGCCCGTCCTCGACGAGCTTCTTGGCGTTGTCCCAGGCGCCACCGGAGTTGGCCAGGAAGACGGCCATCAGGGTGCCGGTGCCGATCGCACCCGCCAGGAACGATCCGAGGGCGCCCACGCCGAGCGAGAAGCCCACCGCGATCGGCGTCATCACGGCGAGCAGACCGGGCGTGGTCAGCTCGCGCAGCGCGTCCTTGGTGCAGATGTCGACGACGCGCCCGTACTCCGGCTTCTCCGTGTAGTCCATGATCCCGGGGTGCTCGCGGAACTGCCGCCGCACCTCGTAGACCACCGCACCCGCGGAGCGGGAGACGGCGTTGATGGCCAGCCCGGAGAAGAGGAAGACGACCGCCGCGCCAAGGACCAGGCCCACCAGGTTGTTGGGCTGCGAGATGTCCATCACCAGGTTCATCGGGGCACCGTCGCCCAGTTTCTCGCCGACCTCCGTGGCCGCCGTCGCGATGGCGTCGCGATACGAGCCGAAGAGCGCCGCGGCCGCGAGTACGGCCGTGGCGATGGCGATGCCCTTGGTGATGGCCTTGGTGGTGTTGCCCACCGCGTCCAGGTCGGTCAGGACCTGGGCGCCGGCGCCGGTGACGTCACCGGACATCTCGGCGATGCCCTGGGCGTTGTCGGAGACCGGACCGAAGGTGTCCATGGCCACGATCACGCCGACCGTGGTGAGCAGGCCGGTACCGGCCAGCGCCACCGCGAACAGCGCCAGCATGATCGACGTACCGCCGAGCAGGAAGGCCCCGTACACGCCGAGGCCGATCAACAGGGCGGTGTAGACGGCCGACTCGAGGCCGATGGCGATGCCGGCCAGGACCACGGTGGCCGGGCCGGTCAGCGAGGACTTGCCGATGTCCCGCACGGGGCGCCGGTTGGTCTCCGTGAAGTACCCGGTTAGCTGCTGGATCAGCGCCGCCAGGACGATTCCGATGGCGACGGCGACGAGCGCCAGTACCCGCGGATCCCCGTCGTGCGCCCGGACCGCGGCGTCACCGACGCCGTCCAACTCGGCGTAGGAACCGGGCAGGTAGACGTAGGCGGCCACAGCCACCAGGGCGAGCGAGATCGCCGCGGAGATGAAGAACCCGCGGTTGATGGCCGTCATCCCGCTGCGGTCGGCGCGCCGCGGGGCGACCGCGAAGATACCGATCATCGCGGTGACCACGCCGATCGCCGGGACGATGAGCGGGAAGGCGAGGCCGGCGTCGCCGAACGCCGCCATGCCGAGGATGAGCGCCGCGACGAGTGTCACGGCGTAGGACTCGAAGAGGTCGGCCGCCATGCCGGCGCAGTCGCCGACGTTGTCGCCCACGTTGTCGGCGATAGTGGCGGCGTTGCGCGGGTCATCCTCCGGGATGCCCTGTTCCACCTTTCCTACGAGGTCGGCGCCGACGTCGGCCGCCTTGGTGAAGATGCCGCCGCCGACACGCATGAACATGGCGATGAGCGCGGCGCCCAGGCCGAAGCCTTCGAGCACCTTCGGCGCGTCGGCCGCGTAGACGAGTACGACACAGGACGCACCGAGCAGGCCGAGGCCCACGGTGAACATGCCGACCACGCCTCCGGTACGGAAAGCGATCTTCATGGCCTTGTGCGCGACGGCCGTCAGATCCTTTTCCGGCTCGCCTTCCGCCGGTGTCGCTTCGCGCGCGGCAGCGGCGACGCGCACATTGGCCCGTACCGCAAGGCGCATCCCGATGTATCCGGTGGCCGCCGAGAAAAGCGCACCCACCAGGAAAAACACGGAACGCCCGGCCCGCTGCGACCAGTCGTCGGCCGGGAGCAGCATCAGCAGGAAGAAGACCACGACGGCAAAGACGCCGAGTGTGCGCAGCTGCCGGGCCAGATAGGCATTTGCGCCTTCCTGCACGGCGGCCGCGATCTTCTTCATGGATTCGGTGCCCTCGCCCGCGGCGAGCACCTGGCGGACCAGGAGCTGGGCGACGACGAGCGCCGCCAGGGCGACAACCGCGATCACAATAACGATCAGTCGGTTGTCATTCGTGAGTACCGCGGCTGAGAGAGAAGTGGGGTGATCGATCAGGTGTGGGTTGAAGAGCCCCGCCATTCGTCCTCCTTGACGTTCAGAGCTCAAGATGTGGACGGATTGTAGGGAGCGGAACCTGATCAAAACAGGGCGCGGTAAATGCAATTGACCTTGACTTGCTCCTCAGGGAACGATCGGGCACGAAAATCGGCCCCGAAAGCGGTAACGGGGCAAAAGCATTGACGCCGGATCGATGATCTAGAAAATATGAAAGAGGCCCTGCTCAGCAGGGCCTCTTTCATTCGGAATCATGGAGAACGATCAACTGACCAGAGATCGGCCGCAGCGGCCGCGCGGCTCCGCCCCGTCCGCCCCCTCGGGCACAAGACTGTCCGGCGAACGCGGGAATGACCGGTAAACCCGCTCGGCCGACGTCATTGGGCGGGCCACGCGAGTGACCGGCGCGGTGGACGCCGCTCGGTGGGCGCGGTGCCGTAGAGCGGGTGCTGTGGCGCAACGCCGTCCGGTCCGGCGCGGGCGGTCGGCAGGGGCCGTCAGCGGTCCCACAGAGGTACCCAGGGGCCCGCGGCGATCCGCTCAGGGAACGGCGGCGCGACAGAACTCAGGGAGCGGTCACGACCGACGCGGCCGGCCAGCTCATACGGATGACGCCGCCGTCCTCCGTGGTGGAGACCTCCACATCGTCCACGAGACCGCTGATGACGGCGAGGCCCATCTCGTCCTCGCCCTCCGCGTCGACGCCGTCGGCCCCCACGCCGCCGGCGGAGACTGCCGTGGAACCGGCGCCCGACGCCGGCACCTCGTCACCGACCTCGATGGAGAAAGTCTTCTCCTCCTCGGCCAGGATCACCCGTACGGGCGCGGTGATGCCGTGGCTGCGGTGCAGCCCGACAGCACGACTGCATGCCTCTCCGACGGCGAGCCGGACCTCGTCCAGCACCGCCTCCTCGACCCCGGCCCGGCGAGCCACGGCAGCGGCGACCAGACGGGCCGTTCTGACGTGCTCGGGCTGGGCGCTGAAGCGGAGCTCGACGGTTGCCATGCAGTCCCCCTCGGACGTACGGACGTGCCTCTCAGGGGCCCGGGCTGGATGCCCGGGGCCCCTCTCTGCTTCCGGCAGTCTCCGGCCGACCGTCAGTCGGTCGCGGCGACTGCTTCGTCGACCGTGGTGTGAATCGGGAACACCTTGGTCAGACCCGTGATCCGGAAGATCTTGAGAATGCGCTCCTGGTTGCAGACCAGGCGCAGGGAGCCCTCGTGCGCACGCACACGCTTGAGCCCGCCCACGAGCACGCCGAGGCCGGTGGAGTCGAGGAAGTCCACGCCCTCCATGTCGACAACCAGGTGGTAGCTGCCGTCGTTCACCAACTCGACCAACTGCTCGCGCAGCTTGGGCGCGGTATACACATCAATCTCGCCACCGACCTCGACGACCGTACGGTCACCACCAGGTCCGGACACATTGCGAGTCGACAGGGACAGGTCCACGGATCCTCCAGCACCTTGCTATCGAGCGGCCGCCCTTCAAGTCTCCCCGACGGAGCCGGAAGACGGTCGCCAGCCGCGATGGCATTCAATCACTTACCAGCAGCCATGCACGACGCCTTGGGACCATTGTCCGTCACGCCGGTGACACACTCGGTGCCGATGGCCATGAATCACCGTCCCAGTCGACCGCCCGGAAGCGGGGCGAACCGCCCCTCTCCCAGCTCGGTCCTCGACCGGCTCGCCGCGGGTGCGAGCCGGGCTGCGCGCATCACTCATACGGAGCACCTGCCCCCTCGACCGGGCAGACATGCCGTCTGGCCGGACCGCATCCGGGCAGAAGTGATCAGCGCCGTCCAGCACGCCGGGATCGAGCATCCGTGGGCCCACCAGGCGGCCGCCGCCGAGCACGCCCTGGACGGCGAGTCCGTGGTCATCGCGACCGGCACCGCGTCCGGCAAGTCGCTGGCCTATCTGGCCCCCGTGCTCAGCGCCCTGCTCGACGGCGCGGAGGCCCCCAACGGCCGCGGCACGACCGCCCTGTACCTGGCGCCCACCAAGGCGCTCGCCGCCGACCAGCGGCGCGCCGTGAAGGAACTCGCCGCGCCGCTCGGCAACCGGATCCGGCCCGCCGTCTACGACGGCGACACGCCGGTCGAGGAACGCGAATGGGTGCGTCAGTACGCCAATTACGTCCTCACCAACCCGGACATGCTGCACCGCGGCATACTTCCCTCCCATCCCCGCTGGGCGTCTTTCCTGCGCTCCCTGCGCTACGTCGTGATCGACGAGTGCCACACCTACCGCGGCGTCTTCGGCTCCCATGTCGCCCAAGTACTGCGGCGACTACGCCGTCTGTGCGCCCGCTACGGCGCCGATCCGGTCTTCCTCCTCGCCTCGGCCACCTCGGCGCAGCCGGCCGTCGCCGCGGGCCGGCTCACCGGTCTGCCCGTGCGCGAGGTCGCCGACGACGCCTCACCGCGCGGCGAGCTGGTCTTCGCGCTGTGGGAACCGCCCCTGACCGAGCTCCACGGCGAGAAGGGCGCACCGGTGCGCCGCACGGCGACCGCCGAGACCGCCGACCTCCTGACCGACCTGACGGTGCAGGGCGTACGCAGCGTGGCCTTCGTACGCTCCCGGCGCGGCGCCGAACTGATCTCCGTGATCGCCAAGGAACGCCTCGCCGAAGTGGATCGATCTCTGCCCGGGCGTGTCGCGGCCTATCGGGGCGGCTATCTCCCCGAAGAGCGCCGCGCCCTCGAGCGCGCCCTCCACTCCGGCGAGCTCCTGGGCCTCGCGGCCACCACCGCGCTCGAACTCGGCGTCGACATCGCCGGTCTGGACGCCGTCATCATCGCCGGATACCCCGGCACACGTGCCTCCCTGTGGCAGCAGGCGGGCCGGGCCGGCCGCTCGGGCCAGGGCGCCCTCGCCGTGCTGGTGGCCCGCGACGACCCGCTGGACACCTTCCTCGTCCACCATCCCGAAGCGCTGTTCGACCGTCCGGTGGAATCCACCGTCCTCGATCCCGACAACCCCTATGTGCTCGCGCCACATCTGTGCGCGGCCGCCGCGGAGCTTCCGCTGACCGACGCCGACCTCGACCTCTTCGGACCGGCCACGGCCGATCTGATGCCCCAGCTGGAGGCGGCGAAGCTGCTGCGCCGGCGTGCCTCCGGCTGGCACTGGACCCGCCGGGAGCGCGCCGCCGACCTCACCGACATCCGGGGCGAGGGCGGACGCCCCGTGCAGATCGTGGAGGCCGCCACCGGCCGGCTGCTCGGCACGGTCGACGAAGGCGCCGCCCACACGGCTGTCCACGACGGCGCGGTCCATCTCCACCAGGGCCGCACGTACCTGGTCGACCGGCTCGACCTGGACGACTCCGTCGCCCTGGTCTCGGAGGCGAACCCGCCCTACTCGACCACCGCCCGCGACACCACCGCCATCTCCGTGCTCGAGACCGACACCGAGATCCCGTGGGGCGACGGGCGCCTCTGCTTCGGCTCCGTCGAAGTCACCAACCAGGTCGTCTCCTTCCTGCGACGCCGGCTGATCACCGGCGAGGTCCTCGGCGAGTCCAAGCTCGACCTCCCTCCCCGGACACTGCGGACCCGGGCCGTGTGGTGGACGGTCACCGAGGACCAGCTGGACACCGCCCGCATCGGCCCGGAGCAGCTGGGCGGCGCTCTGCACGCCGCCGAGCACGCCTCCATCGGGATGCTGCCCCTCTTCGCCACGTGCGACCGCTGGGACATCGGTGGCGTCTCCGTGCCTCTCCATCCGGACACGCTGCTGCCGACGGTCTTCGTGTACGACGGGCACCCGGGCGGGGCCGGTTTCGCCGAGCGGGCCTTCCACACGGCCCGCGAGTGGCTCACCGCCACGCGAGAGGCGATCGCCTCGTGCGAGTGCGAGGCGGGTTGCCCTTCCTGCATCCAGTCGCCCAAGTGCGGCAACGGGAACGATCCGCTGCACAAGCGGGGCGCGGTCCGGCTGCTCACGGAGCTCCTGCGAGCGGCCCCGGCGGCCGGGACACCGGGCTCGGGAACGCCGGCGCCCCCTGAAGCGCCCGCCCCGGGAACTCCGGCCGCTCTTGAATCCCCGCCTCCGGGAGCGCCCCCTTCCGGAACGCCGGACCCGGGAGCCCTTGCGCCTCCTGAAGCCCCGCCTCCGGGAGCGTCGGGCCCCGGAGGGTCGCGTCCCGGAGCGACGGCCCGTGGAGGGGCAGGTCTGGGCGCGCCGGATCCGGGAGCCCCTGCGGCCCCGCCCGCGCCCTGACCGCCGGGGCGTAGGGCCCGAACCGGGCCAGTGCCGTCACGTCCGCGACCTCGCCCGTCACGGCGCACCGCACCACCTCGGCGCCCTGGGCCCTCGCCACCCGGCCCGCCCTCGCGCAGGCGTCGGCCGTGCCGCTCAGGGCGTGGTCGGCCGCGGCCAGCGCCGCCAGGTCGGCGGCGGCTCCGGCCCGGTGGCGGGCCACCACGGCCTGACCCATCGCCAGCACGATCGCGAAGACCGCGCACAGTACGGTCGTCGCCATCGCCACCCACACGGTCGCCGAGCCACCGTCCTCGTCCAGGGCGCCACGTCCGGTCACCGAGCCGCCCCCTTCCCCCGGACGAGGACCGGACTGCCCTCCCGAACCGCGCCCGGGGCCGTGATCGGCCCTGAGGCGGGAGCCAGGGGCTGCTCCACGGCCACAACCGGCGCCGCACCCCGGGGCGTGGCCTCGTGAGGCGCAGTGACCCGTACGACCTCCCCGCGGCCCGACACACCCGGGCCGGCTTCACCCTCCCGCTCGGCATCCCGCCGGACGACCACCCCGTGCCCCGCGGCCGCGGCTCCCGGCCCCACGGCGTCCTCCGCCGACGCCACCGCCTCGGCGCCGAGCGTCAGGGCCAGCGCGCCCGGACCGGAAGCATCCGCCTCGACACGAACACGCCAGAGGTCGCCGCTGCGTGTCAGCGTGACCACGGAGCCGCTCGGTGCCGCCGAACGGGCGGCGGCGACCGCGGCCGCCCGCGGCTCGGACCGTGCCGCGGCCCGAGCGCCCGCCCGAGCGGCGTCCACGCACTGGATCTGCGCCGCAGCGGCCGTCAGTGCCCAGACCAGGGCCATGGCGAACACCACCAGGGCCGGCACAGCCACCGCCGCTTCCGCCGTCACCGAGCCCCGTTCACGGGAACCAGCGGCACACAGTGCCTCAGAATTGGGCATCGAGCGCCTTTCCGATCACCGCTTCGAGGGCTCCCGACACGGTCCCGCTGGTAACGATCTTGTAGAGGACCGCCGCGAAGGCACACGCGGCGATCGTTCCCATCGCGTACTCGGACGTTGTCATTCCCTCGTCGGTACGCAGTCCGCGCCTCAGCGCCTTCAGGCGGTCACGCATCGTTTTCCACATGTCCATGCCTCCAGATGTCGAAGTCGTCGTCTGTCCTGGGTGGTGCGTTTCCGGCAATTGCCGGGGGTTGTAGCCTCAGTTGCCATGCAGGAGTCCGCCCGCCAGGCCGATCACCACCGGTGCCACGCCGACCGCGAGGAACGCGGGCAGGAAGCACAGGCCCACCGGTGCGGTGATCAGCACCTGCGCCTTGCGGCCCTGGCGGGCCACGGCGCGGGCCCTCTCGGCACGGAACCTCTCGGCCAGCCGCGACACCGGTTCGGCGGCCGGCGCTCCGGTGGAGTCGGCCCGCTCCAGACAGCGGGCCAGCGGCTCCGCGCCCGGTATTCCGGCGAACCAGCCCCACGCGGGCGCCGGTTCGGCCCCGAGACGCAACTGTGCGGCGGTGTGTGCGAGGCGGGCGCCGACCGGGCCGCCGAGGGACTCCCCGACCGCCTCCGCGGCCTCGCGCGGGCCTGCCCCGGCCGAGATGCACGCGGCCAGCAGATCCGCGGCCAACGGCAGTTGGCGCGCCGCCTCCCTGTGATCACCGGCCTCGACCGCAGCGGGACCTTGCCGCCGGTCACGGCTTCGCTGCCGGCGCCGGACGCAGAAAGCGGCGGCGATCCCCACGGCGCCGCCCGCGAGCCCGCCGATCAGAACCCAGACGAGCACCGCCACGCCCAGAGGCGGCGCCCAGCGCTTGCCCCAGCGCCGTAAGTCCACGTGCCCACGCCGGGGCTCGGGGCCGATGCGCAGAAGAGACCGGATCCTCTTTCGAGCCCTGTGCTCCCGCCGCCTCGTCGCCATCAGCGAGACCAGACAAGTCACCGACGAGAGGACCGCCACAACTGTCCCCAGCCTGTGCACAGCTTCACCGTTCACGCCTGCTCCCCCGCACGCACGATCCGTCCGGCCCAGCACAGCCCTGCCGTCTCGAGCAGCCCGCCGGTCACCAGGCACGCGATTCCCGCCGAGGTGTGGAACAGCACGTACAGCGGGTCCGCGCCGAGTGCCCAGCCCATGGCGAGGCCCGCGACCGGAAGCAACGCGAGCAGCGCGACGGTCGACCAGGCTCCTGCCAACTGGGCCTTCAGGTCCTCACGTTGATCACTCTCGGAACGCAGAGCCGCCTCCAGGCGGTCCAGCCCGGCGGCCAGGCCCGCGCCACTGTCCACGGCCACCCGCCAACAGGCCGCCATTCCGGCAAGCCCTTCCGCACCCGGCTGCTGAGCCGCCTTGCGCAGCGCCTCGGGCACGTCTCCACCAAACCGGGCAGCCGCCAGCACGGCCGCCTCAGCGTCACCGAGTACGTCCGTCGCCCCTGCGGCAAGGAGAAGTCCCTGCGCCGGCTGCAGCCCGGCCCGCAGTTCCCCCGCCGTCGCGCCACAGAGATCGATGACTCCCTGGACCCGCCGGTCGCTGTCCCTCCCACGCTCCCGGGCCAGCAGCCACCTGCGCACCAACGGCACGGCAGCGGCTCCCAGGGCCAGCGGCAGCGGCGACTCGGCGGCAAAGGCCGCCATCAGAGCGACCGGCAGGCACAGCCACTCCCTCCGGAGCCTGATCACGGGCAGCAGCCGCTCCCCCGACCACCACGGAGGCAGCGCCGCCGCCCCCGCGTCCGCGAAGAGCAGCCGCGCTCTCCGCAGCCCCCGCTGCTGGCCTGCCGTGAGCCAGGCGGCCCCGACCAGGCACAGCGCCGCCGCGCACATCGCCTGTACGGCGGTCACAGGGCATCACCGACCAGTGCTCGCAGCCGTTCCCACCCGGCCTCGGCCACGAATGCCGCCCTGCCCCACCTCAGCGCCGGTACCGTCACCACCAGGCCCGCCGCATCCCGCTCCAGGACGCGGATCTCGGCCACCCGCCGACGGCCTGCCCTGTCCCGCATCAGATGGATCACCACCGAGAGTGCCGCCGCCAGTTGGCTGTGCAGCGCGGCCCGGTCGAGCCCTGCGGCGGTCCCCAGCGCCTCGAGCCGCGCGGGCACGTCCGCCGCCGCGTTGGCGTGGACCGTGCCGCACCCGCCTTCGTGGCCGGTGTTGAGCGCCGCGAGGAGTTCGGTCACCTCCGCGCCACGCACCTCACCCACCACCAGCCGGTCGGGGCGCATCCGCAGCGCCTGCCTGACCAGGTCCCGGAGCGTGACCCGCCCGGCGCCCTCCTGGTTCGCCGCGCGCGACTCCAGCCGCACCACATGCGGGTGCTCGGGCCTGAGTTCGGCCGAGTCCTCGGCCAGCACGATGCGCTCCCGCTCCCCCACCATCCCCAGCAGACTGCTCAGCAGCGTGGTCTTCCCTGAACCGGTACCGCCGCTGATCAGGAACGACAGCCGGGCCTCGACCAGCGCCCGCAGCAGCCTGTCTCCACCCGGGGGCACGGTTCCCGCCGCGACCAGTTCCTCCACGGAGAAGGCGCGGGGCCGCACGACGCGCAGCGAAAGGCATGTCGAGCCGACCGCGACCGGAGGGATCACGGCGTGCATCCGTGTCCCGTCCGGCAGGCGGGCGTCCACCCATGGGCGGGCGTCGTCCAGCCGCCGTTCGGCCACTGCCGCGAGCCGCTGGGCGAGTCTGCGCACCGACGCCGCGTCGGCGAACGTCACTTCGGTGAGCTCAAGGCCCCTGCCGCGGTCCACCCACACCCGGTCGTGCGCGGAGACCAGCACGTCCGTGACCGACGGATCGGCGAGCAGCGGCTCCAGCGGCCCTGTGCCGACCAGTTCGCAGCGCAGCTTCTCCGTGCCGCCCAGCACCTCGGCGTCGCCCAGCAGCCGCCCCTGGGCCCGGAGCGCGGCAGCCACCCGGGCCGGCGTGGGCTCCGCGCCGCTCTCCGCCAGCCGCTGCCGTACCGCCTCCAGCAGGCCGGAACTCATGCGACGCCCTCCCCGACCAGCACACGGTCCCAGAAGGCCGTACAGAACCTGGCCAGCGGTCCACGGCCGTTCCCGCCCGGCGGCGCCCCTCCGCTCTGTGCGGCCGCCAGGCCGGGCTCTGTCGGCAGCTCACCGGCGAGCGGCAGCCCGAGGGCACCCGCCACCCACTGCTCGTCCAGGCCGGGCGCGTACGGTCCGCGCACCACCACCCGCAGGTCGGGGAGGACCATGCCGACGATCGACGCCACCCGGTTGGCGGCCGCGACGGCGCGCAGCTCAGCGGGGACGACCAGCAGGCCGAGGTCGAGCTGTGCCAGCGCTTCCGCCACGCCTTCGTCAACGCGGCGCGGCAGGTCGACGACGACTGCTCCGCCACGTCGACGTGCGGCTGCCAGGACCGATCTCATGGCCTCCGGAGGGATGACCACGGAGTCACCGCGATCCCAGCTCAGTACGCGCAGCGCGTGCAGTTCGGGCAGCGACTCCTCCAGTGCCCCGCCGGCGACCCGGCCCTTCGAAGCGGCGAAATCAGGCCATCGCCTGCCTTCGGTGTGCTCGCCTCCGAGTAGCACGTCGAGCCCTCCGCCCAGTGGGTCTCCGTCGACGAGCATGGTGCGCCGGCCGCCGCGTGCCGCGGTCACCGCGAGCGCGGTCGCGAGCGTCGAGGCGCCGGCGCCGCCGCGTCCGCCGATCACTCCGACGGTCAGCGCCTGGCGTCCGACCCCCTCGACGACATCGGCGATCCGGTCGACGAGCCAGCTCTCGGCATCGGGCAGCCGCAGCACGCAGTCGGCCCCGATCTCCACGGCCCGCCGCCATACATCCGGGTCGTCCTGGTTCCGGCCGACCAGCAGCACGCCGCGCCTGCGGGAGGCTCCCCGGCAGCGTGCGGCGGCGTCGTCGCCGACCAGGACGAGCGGCGCGTCCTCCCATCCGCCGTTCCGCTCCGGCAGTGCGTGGTGCACCTCGGGCTCGGCGCCGGCCGCCGCGCAGAGCCGCAGCAGATCGTCGAGCAGCTCCAGGTCCTCGGTGACGATCAAGGGTCCGCCCGGCCGCTTCTCCGCGGCGCGCGAGCGGTCCGATGTGATGGATCCGGCCACGATCTCCACCCCTTCCCTCTGCGATCTCGCATCTCATCGAGATCGGTGATTCCTTCCGGCCCGCGAGTTACGCGGCTGGAATCACGGTGCAGCGCAGTGAAAAATCGTGTGGATCTTGCTGAAAAACTGTGGACAACTAGCCACTTGTGAATATCCCCGTAGCCCATACCAGTGAGTGCGCGGCGGCCCATGGACGGCACCGGAAGCGTTCCCTTAAAGCCGTTCCCGAGGACCTGCCGCAGCGCAGCCTGATCGTTACACAAGGTGACGAAACTGAGGGTCGGCCGTCCGCCGGCGTCGAGGCGCGCCAAAGGGCCGCGAAGGCGGCTGCGAGGCGAATCCAAGAGGAAAAACGTGCCTGGACATGCGACGACCCCCGCCGGGGGGGAGAGCGGGGGTCGTCTCTCCGGCCGACTCGGGGGGGGAGGAGCCGGACCGGGTTAGCACGGTCGCGAACGATCCGTGACTTCCATGGTGTACCCGAGAGCCTTCTCAGGCAAACCCACAGGCCCCAGCGTACGCCGAATGGCGGGCACATATGCTCAGCTCGTGGAAAACCACTCCCTGCCGCGCACAGCTGCCTTCTTTGACCTGGACAAGACGGTCATTGCGAAGTCTTCGACTCTGACCTTCAGCAAGTCCTTCTACCAAGGCGGGCTGATCAACCGGCGCGCCGTACTGCGTACCGCCTATGCACAGTTCGTTTTCCTCGCCGGTGGCGCGGACCACGACCAGATGGAGCGGATGCGCGAGTACCTCTCCGCACTCTGCAAGGGCTGGAACGTCCAGCAGGTGAAGGAGATCGTCGCCGAGACCCTGCACGATCTGATCGACCCGATCATCTACGACGAGGCCGCCTCCCTCATCGAGGAGCATCACGCCGCCGGCCGCGACGTGGTCATCGTCTCCACCTCCGGCGCCGAGGTGGTGGAGCCCATCGGGGAGCTCCTCGGCGCCGACCGGGTCGTGGCCACCCGCATGGTCGTCGGCGACGACGGCTGCTTCACCGGCGAGGTGGAGTACTACGCCTACGGGCCGACCAAGGCGGAGGCCGTCCGGGAGCTCGCCGAGTCGGAGGGGTACGACCTGAGCCGCTGCTACGCGTACAGCGACTCGGTCACCGACGTCCCCATGCTCGCGGCGGTCGGACACCCCTACGCGGTGAACCCGGGGCGCGGACTGCGCCGCGAGGCGGCCGTGCGGGACTGGCCGATTCTCGACTTCAACCGGCCCGTGCGGCTGAAGCAGCGGCTGCCCGGCTTCTCCATGGCACCGCGGCCCGCACTGATGGCGATGGCGGCTGTCGGAGCGGCGGCGGCCACGGCGGGACTCGTCTGGTACGCCAGCCGCCGGCGCACTGTCGCGGCTCAGACGGCGGGCCGGGCCACCGCCTTCTGAGCGTGCTTCGGCTCCGGTCGGGCCTCCGGCAAGAGGCTTGAAGGTTCGTCCGTATTTGAACCTAAAAGTAAAGAAGCGCGGGCAGGGCTTTCACATCGCTGCTGGTAGTAGTACAAAGGAGTCACGGCCCGCGAGACCGAGGCACATCCGAAAGGATCACCTTTAACGCACAAAGGCCCCACGGACCGAAGCATGAAAACCGAGCACCCACGCGACGTCGACCCGTCGATTACGGGCCAGCCGCACCAGGTGACGGGCAAAGTTCCCGACCTGATGGGCAACATTTCGAGGACGCATGGTAACTCGGCGCTCATGCCAGCGGCGGTACCGGAACCGGTACCGCCGCAACCCTTTGTCCAGGGCCTCGCCGCTTCGAGGGATCTCGGGAGACCTCAGGCCGCGCCCCGCTGAAGCGCCTCGCACACCGCGGTGGACTCCCTGACACCCAGCTCGACGGCACGGCCGCAGTGGGCGATCCAGGCGGCCATTCCCTCGGGCGTCCCGGTCAGGTACGCCTCGAAGGCGGCGACGTACGCGGCCCGGCCCTGCTCGGCGTGGCCGACCTCCGCCGGGCAGACCGACTTCGGGTCGAGCCCGCTGCCGACGAGCACGATCCGTTCCGCCGCCCGCGCGACCAGTCCGTTGTACGAGCCGAAGGGGCGCAGCGCCAGCAGCTCGCCATGCACCACGGCGGCAGTGATCAGGGCAGGAGCCTCCGTGCCCGAGATGATCAGCTCCGCCAGGCCCTCGAGCCGCCCCGTCAGCTCGGCCACCTCCGGCAACGGCGCCCCGATCAGCGGCTCGTCCACCCCCTCGCCGGGAAGGCGGGGGCGCCCGACGGTGTCGTCGTCGCCCGCACCGCTCGCCGCGACCAGGTGCAGCCGGGCCAGCACCCGCAGGGGCGACTGCCGCCAGATGGAGAGGAGTTGACCCGCTTCCGCGGTGAGCCGCAGAGCGGCGCCGACCGTACGGGCTTCCGGCTCACTGCCGAAGTCGGTGCGCCTGCGGACCTCCTCCAGCGCCCAGTCCGCTCCCGACAGGGCGGCGGAACCGCGGGCTCCGCGCAGCGCCGCCTCTGAGGTGATCTCGTTGCTGCGCCGGCGCATGACCCGGTGCCCGTAGACCCGGTCGACGGCTTTTCGCACGGAGTCCACGGAGTCGGCGACGCCCGGCAAGGCGCCGAGGATGGCGAGGGGATCGGCCGGCGAGGCGTTCGTACTCATAGGTAGCGAGGCTACGCGCCGCAGCGGGCGCTCCCCACCTTCGAGTGGCGTTCCTCACCCGACACGACAGCAGCGAGCCATCACTCCACTACGCTAGGTGAACATGAAGATCGCTTTCGTAGGGAAGGGCGGCAGTGGCAAGACGACGCTGTCATCGCTCTTCATCCGCCACCTTGCCGCCAACGAAGCCCCGGTCGTCGCGGTGGACGCCGACATCAACCAGCACCTCGGCGCCGCGCTCGGCCTCAGCGAGACCGAAGCGGCCGAGCTGCCGTCGATGGGCGCCCACCTGCCGCTCATCAAGGACTATCTGCGCGGCTCGAACCCCCGCATCGCCTCGACCGAGACGATGATCAAGACGACCCCTCCCGGCGAAGGTTCTCGCCTGCTCACGGTCACCGAGGACAACCCCGTCTACGACGCCTGCGCCCGCACGGTCCGGCTCGACGACGGTGACATCAGGCTGATGGCCACCGGCCCCTTCACCGAGTCCGACCTCGGTGTCTCCTGCTACCACTCCAAGGTCGGAGCGGTCGAGCTCTGCCTGAACCACCTCGTCGACGGCGCCGAGGAGTACGTCGTGGTCGACATGACGGCCGGCTCCGACTCCTTCGCCTCCGGGATGTTCACCCGCTTCGACATGACGTTCCTGGTGGCCGAGCCGACTCTCAAGGGCGTCTCCGTATACCGCCAGTACAAGGAGTACGCCCGGGACTTCGACGTCGCGGTGAAGGTCGTGGGCAACAAGGTGCAGAGCAAGGACGACATCGAGTTCCTCCGCGCGGAGGTCGGTGACGATCTGCTCGTCACCCTCGGGCACTCGGACTGGGTACGCGCCATGGAGAAGGGACGCCCGCTCCGCTTCGAGCTTCTGGAGGCGGACAACCGCATGGCGCTGCAGACGCTGCAGAACGCGGCGGAGGATTCGTACGCCGCCCGCGACTGGGAGCGCTACACCCGCCAGATGGTGCACTTCCATCTGAAGAACGCGGAGAACTGGGGCAACGCCAGGACCGGGGCCGATCTCGCGGCACAGGTGGACCCTGCCTTCGTCCTCCGTGAGCCCGCCCTGGTGCCACAGCCCGGCTGAGACTCCCGGTGCCGCAGCCGGCCGGGTTTTCCGTGCCGAGGTGCGGCCGGCCGAGGCCGGCGGTCCCGCCCCGTGGGCTTCCCCGGGGCGGGACCGCGGCCCTCCTACTCAAGGAGCCGTCGCGCTCAGTGCTTCTCCGCCGACTTCTGCCCGGCTCCCTTGGCGGGCTTCCCGGCCGGCGGAGCCGCCGGTGCCACCGGCGCGGTCAGGAACTGCGTCCAGCCGCCCTTGGGCGCCTCGCCGACCCCGAGGCCGCGCAGCTTCTCGAGAATCTTCGGGTCCTGCGCGTCCAGCCAGTCGACCAGCTGGCGGAACGACACGCACTCCACCTCGCTCTTCACGCACACCGTGGCGATCGTCTCCTCGATGGCGCGCATATAGGTGCCGCCGTTCCAGGACTCGAAGTGGTTGCCGATGATCAGCGGCGCACGGTTGCCGTCGTAGGACCGCTCGAATGCCTGGATCAGGCCGTCACGCATCTGGTTTCCCCAGTACGCGTGCTTCGAGGGGTCGCCCTTCACGGTGCCGGACTGGTTGACCATGAAGTTGTAGTCCATGGACAGCGTCTCGAAGGCGCGTCCGGGCACGGGGACCAGTTGCAGCGAGAGGTCCCACAGACCGAGTTCCTTCTCCGGCCAGACCTGGTTGTTGACGCCGCTGGTGTCGTAGCGGAAGCCCAGTTCGCTGGCCGCGCGCACGAAGTTCTCGCGTCCTTCGAGGCACGGTGTGCGGGCGCCGATGAGCTCCTTGTCGTAGTCGAAGGGGAGCGGCTCCATGGAGGCCAGATCCGCATTGGTCTTCCAGTTCTTGACGAACGACTTGGCCTGGCGGATCTCGCTCTTCCACTCCTCGACCGACCAGGTGCCGACCCCGCCGTCCTTGCCGCAGAAGTGGCCGTTGAAGTGCGTGCCCACCTCGTTCCCGTCGAGCCAGGCGGCACGCAGCTCACGCACGGTGTCCCTGATGCCCTCGGCGTCGTTGAAGCCGATGTCGGAGCGGCCGGCCGCGTGCTGCGGCGGGTTGTACAGCGCCCGCTTCTCCTCGGGCAGGAGATAGACGCCGCTGAGGAAGTAGGTCATCGTCGCGTCGTACTTCTTGCCGACCTCGCGGAAGTGGGAGAACAGCTTCTGGCTGTCCTCACCGGCACCGTCCCAGGAGAACACCACGAACTGCGGCGGCTTCTGACCGGGCTTCAGCCGTTTCGGCTCGAGCAGGCCGGGCTGGGCACCGGTGAAGGCGGTGGATCCGTCGCCGATGAGGCGTACCGCGCCCTTGGGGGCGGCGACGCCTTCCTTGCCTCCCGCGGCTCCCTCCTTGGCGGCCGGACCGCCCGGCACCTCGGCGCCGCCGGGCCCGGAACACCCCGCGAGACCTGCGACCAGCGCCGTGGCGACCGTGCCGACGACGACGAGCCTCTTCGTGGCGGCCAACATCCGCCCACCTCATTCCTGTGCCAATACGACTGTCTGACGACCGGTGCATACGGAGCCGTCAAGCTCGCATTGCGAGGGCTGAGGTAATGAACGACGAGCCGATATGAAATGACTAATCAGCAGATCGAGTGAAAGCCTGGCCTATTTGCCGCGAAAATAATGCCCGAGTCTTTACTCTGCATTACGATCCATTTACCGAACGTTTGAGTATCCCGCCGCTGCACGCCGTGACCCACGGCCGCGTCCCCCATTCCGCGACCGCGCTGCCCCGGAGGAGACGGGAACCATGTCCTGCGCCCCCACTCACACCGACGATCCTTCTCACCAGCCCGACAAGCTCACGAAGAACCACCCCGCCCAGCTCGACGGGGTGTCCCCCGCATCTCGCTTCCAGCGTCCGCACGGCCCGCCGCCCGGCGGCGTCCGCCGACTCCGCATCCGGGGCGCCGACTTCTCCGCGTCCATCGCCGTATTCCTGATCGCGCTGCCCCTGTCCCTCGGCATCGCCCTGGCCACCGGTGCACCGCTCCAGGCCGGTCTCGTCGCAGCGGCCGTCGGAGGCATCGTCGCCGGCCGCCTCGGCGGCTCCCCGCTCCAGGTCAGTGGACCTGCCGCCGGACTGACCGTGGTGACCGCCGAGTTGATCCAGCAGTACGGCTGGCGCGTCACCTGCGCGATCACCGTGCTCGCAGGCGTGTGCCAACTCGGTCTGGCGGCACTACGGGTCGCCCGCTCGGCTCTTGCCGTCAGCCCGGCGATCGTGCACGGCATGCTGGCGGGCATCGGCGTCACGATCGCCCTCGCCCAGCTCCACATCGTCCTGGGCGGCACCCCGCAGAGCTCGGTCGTCGCCAACATCACGGGGCTGCCTGAGCAGTTGGCCGACGCCCGGCCCGCCGCACTGTCGGTCAGCGCGTTGACCATCGCCGTGCTCCTGGGCTGGCCCCGTGTCCCGGGTCGCGCCGGCCGGATCGTCCGGAAGATTCCCGCCGCCCTCGCCGCCGTGGTGACAGCGACGGCGATGGCCGCGGTCGTCGGCCTCAGACTGCCCCAGGTCGACCTGCCCTCCTGGCACAGTCATGCGTTGCCTTCGTTGCCCGAAGGCCCGGTGCTCGGACTCGCCGCGGCCGTCCTCACCATCACCCTGGTCACCAGCGTGCAGTCGCTGCTGTCCGCGGTGGCGGTGGACAAACTGGCGGCGGCCCGTCCGGAGACGCACGGTCCCCTCCACCGCTCCGACCTCGACCGGGAGCTGGCCGGGCAGGGTGCGGCCAACATCGTGTCCGGTGCGCTCGGCGGACTGCCCGTTGCCGGTGTCGCGGTCCGCAGCACGACGAACGTGGCCGCCGGTGCCGTCAGCCGGCACTCCACGATGCTCCACGGGCTGTGGATCGTCGTCGCCGCGCTGTTCCTCGTCCCGGTGCTCGACCTGATTCCACTGGCCGCACTCGCGGCTCTCGTGATGGTGGTCGGGATGCAGATGGTCAACATCACCCATCTGCGGAAGGTGAAGAGAAACCGCGAGACGCTCGTCTACGCGACCACGCTCGGCGCCGTGGTGATCACCGATGTCCTGGCCGGCGTGATCATCGGGGTGGCGGTAGCGGTCTCCGTCGCGCTGTACCGACTCACCCGGACACGGATCACGTTGGAGGAACAGGAAGGCCTGCACCGCGTGCGGGCCCGCGGCCAGCTGACGTTCCTCGCGGTGCCACGGCTCAGCCGGTTGCTGCACGAAGTGCCCCAAGGGGCGGACGCCGTCGTCGAACTGGACGGCTCGTTCATGGACCATGCCGCATATGAGACCCTGCACGATTGGCAGACCTCGCACGTCGCGCAGGGAGGGACGGTGGAGATCACCGGCCGGTCGGGCGTGCCGATCAGCGAGCCGTCCGACGAGGCCCATGGGTGCTGCCGCCCGTGGACCCCCTGGCGCAACCACCACTGCGGTGAGCGCCCACTACAAGCGGATGCCCACCACCTGGCAAGCGGCATCAGCTCCTTCCAGCGGAACACCGCCCCACTGGTCCGCGAGGAGCTGGCACGGCTGGCGCGCGAGGGCCAGCGCCCCTCCCAGCTGTTCATCACCTGCGCCGACTCCCGACTGGTGACCAGCATGATCACAGCGAGCGGGCCGGGTGACCTGTTCACGGTGCGCAATGTGGGCAACCTGGTTCCGCACCCGGGGGAGGAGACCGGCGACGACTCCGTGGCGGCAGCGATCGAGTACGCCGTGGACGTGCTCTCGGTGGACTCGATCACCATCTGCGGACACTCGGGTTGCGGCGCGATGCAAGCCTTGCTTGCCAGCCCGCCCGAAGGGGTCCGGACTCCTCTCAGGCGGTGGTTGCGCCACGGCCAGCCCAGCCTGAAGCGGATGAGAAGCCGGCACAACCACTGGGCACGAATCTCCGGCCGTCTGCCGGCCGACGCGGTAGAACAGCTGAGCCTGACCAATGTGGTCCAGCAGCTGGAGCACCTGCGCGCCCACGAGTCGGTGGCGCGCCGGCTCGCGGACGGGACCCTCCAGTTGCACGGGATGTACTTCCATGTAGGCGAGGCCCAGGCATACCTCCTCACGAGCACCGCGGAGCACGAGACCGAGGAGGTCTTCGACAGAGTCGCCCCGACCCCCTCGGCGCTGGAGACGTCCCGGGCCTGATCCACCCGCCGGGCGGCCGGTTCCGGCCGCCCGGCAGCGTGGCTGAACCAGCCCCGCCCGGCGTCCGTGAGAACGTGTGGCCCCTCGTCCCCACCGCCCGGAGGCGAGGGGCGCCCACAGACCCGGGAAACGACAGGTCTAAACCAATATCCGGAAGGGCCTTGTCACCCGGCCCCCTGGCTGATGAGCTATGGCCTGGGACACATACGCATGGAAGACGCCCTGGGAAAGGGAGATGTCGTGAGCAACGAAAGCCTGGCCAACCTTCTTAAAGAAGAGCGGCGGTTCACTCCGCCGGCCGAGCTGGCAGCGAACGCCAACGTGACGGCGGAGGCGTACGAGCAGGCCGCGGCGGACAGGCTTGGCTTCTGGGCCGAGCAGGCGCGTCGGCTCAGCTGGGCCACCGAACCGACCGAGACCCTCGACTGGACCAACCCGCCCTTCGCGAAGTGGTTCGCCGACGGCAAGCTCAACGTGGCGTACAACTGCGTGGACCGCCATGTCGAGGCAGGCCATGGCGACCGTGTCGCCATCCACTTCGAGGGCGAGCCGGGCGACGGCCGCGCCATCACCTACGCGGAGCTCAAGGACGAGGTCTCCAAGGCCGCCAACGCGCTGCTCGAGCTCGGTGTCCGCAAGGGCGACCGGGTCGCCGTGTACCTGCCGATGATCCCCGAGGCCGCCGTCGCGATGCTGGCCTGCGCCCGGATCGGCGCCGCGCACTCGGTGGTCTTCGGCGGCTTCTCCGCCGAGGCGGTGGCCTCCCGTATCCAGGACGCCGACGCCAAGCTCGTCATCACCTCCGACGGCGGCTACCGCCGCGGCAAGCCGAGCGCGCTCAAGCCCGCGATCGACGAGGCGGTCACCCGCTGCCCGCAGGTCGAGCACGTGCTCGTCGTGCGGCGCACGGGCCAGGAGACGGTCTTCACCGAGGGGCGCGACGTCTGGTGGCACGACATCGTCGGCCGCCAGTCCGCGGAGCACACCCCCGAGGCCTTCGACGCCGAGCACCCGCTCTTCATCCTCTACACCTCGGGCACGACGGGTAAGCCGAAGGGCATCCTGCACACGTCCGGCGGCTATCTGACCCAGACGGCGTACACCCATCACGCCGTGTTCGACCTCAAGCCCGAGTCGGACGTCTACTGGTGCACGGCCGACATCGGCTGGGTGACCGGCCACTCGTACATCGTGTACGGGCCGCTGGCCAACGGTGCGACGCAGGTGATGTACGAGGGCACCCCGGACACCCCGCACCAGGGCCGCTTCTGGGAAATCGTCCAGAAGTACGGCGTCACGATCCTCTACACCGCGCCCACCGCGATCCGTACGTTCATGAAGTGGGGCGACGACATCCCCGCCAAGTTCGACCTGAGCAGCCTGCGGGTCCTCGGGTCGGTGGGCGAGCCGATCAACCCCGAGGCGTGGATCTGGTACCGGGAGCACATCGGCGGGGGCAAGACCCCGGTCGTGGACACCTGGTGGCAGACGGAGACCGGCGCCATGATGATCTCGCCGCTGCCCGGTGTCACGGCCGCCAAGCCGGGCTCCGCGCAGCGCCCGCTGCCCGGCATCTCGGCCACCGTCGTGGACGACGAGGCGAACGAGGTCCCCGACGGAGGCGGCGGCTACCTGGTCCTCACCGAGCCGTGGCCGTCGATGCTGCGCACCATCTGGGGCGACGACCAGCGTTTCCTCGACACCTACTGGTCGCGTTTCGAGGGCAAGTACTTCGCGGGCGACGGCGCCAAGAAGGACGACGACGGCGACATCTGGCTGCTCGGCCGGGTCGACGACGTCATGCTGGTCTCCGGTCACAACATCTCGACCACTGAGGTCGAGTCGGCGCTCGTCTCGCACCCCAAGGTCGCGGAGGCGGCCGTCGTGGGTGCGACGGACGAGACCACCGGGCAGGCCATCGTCGCCTTCGTGATACTGCGCGGGACGGCGACCGAGGACGACAGCCTCGTGAACGACCTGCGCAACCACGTCGGCGCGACCCTCGGACCGATCGCCAAGCCCAAGCGGATCCTTCCGGTGGCCGAGCTGCCGAAGACCCGTTCCGGCAAGATCATGCGCCGACTGCTCCGGGATGTGGCGGAGAACCGCCAGCTGGGAGACGTCACCACGCTGACGGACTCCTCTGTGATGGATCTCATCCAGACGAAGCTGCCCAGCGCGGCCAGCGAGGACTGACCAGCGGAAACGCCTGCACGCAGGCCCCGGCAGACCGTGCCGGGGCCTGCGCGTGCCCGCACCCCGCTCACCGGTAGTGCCGGAACGGGCTTGGGTAGAGTGAAGAACGCGTCAGCGAAGCGACGTAGATCCAAGGTGCGCCGGGAAGTCTGGTCGGCAAGCTTGTTGTGCTGCCCCCGACCGGAGGTTTCGTCCCGTGGTTCCGCCCAGTCCCGACCGCAAGTTCCTCGGCCGCCTTTCGCTGCCCGAGCGCAACTACGTCGCCGAAGCCCTGCGCACGGAAACCGTGGGCGGCATGCTGCTGCTGCTCGCGGCGGTCGTGGCACTGATCTGGGCGAACACCCCCCTCAGCGACAGCTACGCCTCCGTACGCGACTTCCACATCGGCCCGGCCTCGCTCCACCTCGATCTTTCGATCCAGCACTGGGCCGCCGACGGACTGCTCGCGATCTTCTTCTTCGTAGCCGGCATAGAACTCAAGCGAGAGCTGGTCGCCGGTGAGCTGAGCGACCCCAAGGCAGCCGCTCTGCCCGTGATCGCCGCGCTCTGCGGCATGGTGATGCCCGCACTCGTCTACCTGGTGGTCACCACCGTCGGCGGGGGCTCCACGGACGGCTGGGCCGTGCCGACCGCCACCGACATCGCGTTCGCCCTCGCCGTTCTCGCCGTCATCGGCACATCGCTGCCGTCGGCGCTCCGCGCCTTCCTGCTGACACTGGCCGTCGTCGACGACCTCTTCGCGATCCTGATCATCGCGGTCTTCTTCACGAGCGACCTGAACTTCTGGGCCCTCGGCGGAGCCTTCGCAGGTCTCGCCGTGTTCTGGCTGCTGCTGCGCAAGTCGGTGCACGGCTGGTACATCTACGTGCCCCTCGCGCTGGTCATCTGGGGCCTGATGTACAACAGCGGCGTCCACGCCACCATCGCCGGCGTCGCGATGGGCCTGATGCTGCGCTGCTCCCGCCGTGAGGACGAGGAGCACTCCCCGGGCGAGCACATCGAGCATCTCGTCCGCCCCCTCTCGGCCGGAATCGCCGTACCGCTGTTCGCCCTGTTCTCGGCCGGCGTCGCCGTCACCGGTGACTCGCTGACCCATGTGTTCACCAAGCCCGAGACCCTCGGTGTCGTGCTCGGCCTGGTGGTCGGCAAGGCCCTCGGCATCTTCGGCGGCACCTGGCTGGCCGCACGCTTCACCAAGGCCGAACTCAACGAAGACCTGGCCTGGCCCGACGTCCTGGCGCTCGCCACACTCGCCGGCATCGGTTTCACCGTCTCGCTGCTCATCGGCGAGCTCGCCTTCACCGGCGACTCGACGCTGACGGACGAGGTCAAGGCCGCGGTGCTGATCGGTTCGCTGATCGCCGCCGTCTTCGCCGCGATCCTGCTGAAGATGCGGGTACGCACGTACCAGGCGCTGTCGGCGGAGGAGGAGCGCGACGAGGACATGTCCGGGATCCCGGACATCTACGAGGAGGATGACCCCGCGTACCACCTGCGGATGGCCGCGATCTACGAGAAGAAGGCGGCGGAGCACCGCAAGAAGGCGGAAACGGCCGCGGTTTCGAGCGACAACGGCGACAGTCCGGCATGATCTGACATCGGACCGTACGAACACCGGACCCGTGGAAGAGGAGAGGGAGTCAGCGATGAGCGACCCCGGCAACACCACAGCGAACGCTGTCGGCGCCGACCGCAGTCTTGGCCAGCTGGTCGCCTCGGCGACCACCGAGATGTCCGCGTTGGTGCACGACGAGATCGCGCTGGCCAAGGCCCAGCTGCGGCAGGATGTGAAGAAGGCCGGGATCGGTGGAGCCGCGTTCACGGCGGCCGGCGCGGTACTGCTCTTCTCGTTGCCCATGCTGAGTTTCGCCCTGGCCTACGGCTTCGAGGCGTGGACCGGCTGGAACCTGGCATGGTGCTTCCTGCTGTCGTTCGCGGTGAACGTCGTTCTGGCCGCTCTGCTCGGACTCATCGGCATGGTCTTCGTGAAGAAGGCGAAGAAGGGCAAGGGTCCGCAGAATGCGGTCGCGTCGGCCAAGGAGACGGCCGCCGTGCTCGGCAACGCCAAGCCGCATCCGCGCGGCGTCGAACTGACCAAGGTCCAGGGCAACACGAGGGCGGACCGGCTGTCGGACAAGGTTTCGGCGTGACCTGCGGGCACCGGGACGCGAACACCGCGTCCCGGGTTGTGGCACGCTCATCAGCATGACGGTCCCTGATTCCGCTCCCGGCAGCTTCGGCGCCCCTGGCAGTCCCGTACGCATCGACGGTCCCTGGACCCACCGCGACGTGGCGGCCAACGGCGCCCGCTTCCACATCGCCGAGATGGGCGACGGGCCGCTGGTGATGCTGCTGCACGGGTTCCCGCAGTTCTGGTGGACCTGGCGGCATCAGCTCCCGGCGCTCGCCGACGCGGGGTTCAGGGCCGTGGCGATGGACCTGCGCGGGGTGGGCGGCAGCGACCGTACGCCGCGGGGTTACGACCCGGCCAATCTGGCGCTCGACATCACCGGTGTCGTCCGATCACTGGGCGAGCCGGACGCCGCCCTGGTCGGGCACGATCTGGGCGGCTACCTGGCGTGGACCGCGGCCGTGATGCGGCCCAAGCTGGTACGCCGGCTGGCCGTGTCGTCGATGCCGCACCCACGGCGGTGGCGCTCGGCGATGCTCTCCGACTTCGCGCAGAGCCGTGCCGGCTCCTACGTGTGGGGTTTCCAGCGGCCCTGGCTGCCGGAGCGCCAACTGGTGGCGGACGACGCGGCCTTGGTGGGCGAGTTGATCGAGAACTGGTCCGGGCCGCAGCCGCTCGACGAGGAGGCCGTCGAGGTCTACCGGCGGGCGATGTGCATTCCGTCGACCGCGCACTGCTCCATCGAGCCCTATCGCTGGATGGTGCGGTCGCTGGCCCGGCCGGACGGCATCCAGTTCAACCGCCGGATGAAGCGTCCGGTGCGGGTGCCCACGCTGCATCTGCACGGCTCACTCGATCCGGCGATGCGGACACGCAGCGCGGCCGGCTCGGGTGAGTACGTCGAAGCGCCCTACCGGTGGCGGCTGTTCGACGGCCTCGGCCACTTCCCTCACGAGGAGGACCCGGTCGCCTTCTCGAACGAACTGATCAACTGGCTCAAGGACCCCGAGCCCGATCGGTAGCCGGCCGAAGGGTTCCGCCCACCGAAAGTTCGATGGTGCTATGAGCAGCCAAATGCCTGGCGCATAAGCCAATTGGCCGCCCGGGGCACGGTTACCGACCATGGGGCCCGGGCACACGTCCGGGTATGGGCTGGACGCACGACTACGGTGACGCAGCACGCAACCGACGCTCGGCCAGTAGGCCGATCACTCGCGAGACAAGTGGCCTTCCGCGCGAGGGTCACGAGCATCCGGGGCAGGGAATGGGGATTCCGCACATCCTGAGGCGCCGCGCGCGCTGGGTGTCCGCTCGCCTGCGGCATCATCCCCGGGACTGACCCTGCGTCGCGGCGCCGCTACAAGGCGCACCCCTGGCTGTCGACCTCTTCGTTGGCGCTGCGGCCGAGTTCGATGTCCTTGCGGATCTCGTCCGCGGTCAGCGCGTAGCCGGTGTCCGCGTCGTCGAGCGACCGGGCGAAGATGACCCCGTAGACCTTGCCGTCCGTGGTCAGCAGCGGGCCGCCGGAGTTGCCCTGTCGCACGGTCGCGAACAGCGAGTAGACGTCACGTCGGACGGTGCCCCGGTGGTAGATGTCCGGGCCGTCGGCGTTGATACGTCCGCGGACGCGGGCGGAGCGCACGTCGTACGCGCCGTTCTCCGGGAAGCCGGCGATGATCGCGCTGTCGCCGCTCTCGGCGTCGCCCTCCTCGAAGTCGGCGAACTCGAGCGGGCGGGCCTGGAGGTCCGGGACGTCCAGGACGGCGATGTCGCGCTGCCAGTCGTAGAGGACGACCTTGGCGTCGTAGAGCCGGCCCTCACCGCCTATCTGCACCGTCGGCTCGTCGACGCCGCCGACGACGTGGGCGTTGGTCATCACCCGGCGCTCGTCGAAGACGAAGCCGGTCCCTTCGAGGACCTTGCCGCAGCTCGGGGCCGTACCGACGACCTTGACGATGGACTGCTTGGCGCGCGCGGCGACGGGGCTGCCGACGAGTGCCGGGTCGGGGGGCTGCACCTCGGTGATCGGCTCGTTGGCGAACGGGCTGAAGACCTGGGGGAAGCCGTTCTGCGCGAGGACCGAGGAGAAGTCCCTGAACCACGTGTTGGCCTGATCGGGCATCACACGCGACACCCCGAGCAGCACCTTCGAACTGCGCACCTCCTTGCCCAGGGTGGGCAGCGAGGTGCCGGCGAGCGCGGAGCCGATCAGCCAGGCGACCAGCAGCATCGCGACGACGTTGACCAGCGCACCGCCCGTGGCGTCGAGCGCGCGGGCGGGCGACCAGGTGATGAACCGCCGCAGTTTGTTGCCCAGATGGGTGGTGAAGGCCTGGCCGACCGAGGCGCAGACGATCACGATGACGACGGCGACTATCGCGACCGTGGTGGACACTTCGGCGTCGTCGGTCAGCGCGTTCCAGATCACCGGAAGCAGATAGACCGCGACGAGTCCGCCTCCAAGGAAGCCGATCACCGAGAGGATGCCGACGACGAAGCCCTGGCGATAGCCGACGATCGCGAACCACACGGCGGCGACCAGCAACAGGAAGTCCAGCACGTTCACCGAATTCTGCCTCGCAGTGTCGTCGCCGGTGCTCGGTCCGGCTGGGGGTGGGGCACGGCGAGCCGCGCGGTCGGTGTCACGCCCCCGCCGGGAGGGCATCACTCGTTTCAGCCTGTCATGCGTGCCAGTCCAGCGGGACCTTCTTGGTGCGGTCCCATGGTCGCTCCCAGCCCGCGAAGTGCAGAATCCGGTCGATCACCCCGGCGGTGAAACCCCAGACCAGAGCCCCTTCCACCGTGAACGCCGGGCCGGCGTGGCCGCGCGGGTGCACGGCCGTCGCACGGTTGGCCGGGTCCGTGAGGTCCGCCACGGGCACGGTGAACACGCGTGCGGTCTCCGCGGGATCGACCGCTCCGACCGGGCTGGGGGCTCGCCACCATCCCAGTACGGGCGTGACGACGAAACTGCTCACCGGGATGTAGAGCTTGGGCAGTACGCCGAAGGTCTGCACCCCCGTCGGGTCCAGCCCCGTCTCCTCCTGGGCCTCCCGCAGCGCGGCCCGCAGCGGCCCGGTCGTCGCCGGGTCGCCGTCCGCGGGATCGAGCGCGCCGCCGGGGAAGGAGGGCTGTCCCGCATGGGAGCGCAGCGTGCCCGCACGCTCCATGAGCAGCAGTTCCGGCCCCTTGGGGCCCTCTCCGAACAGGACGAGGACGGCGGACTGGCGGCCGTGTCCGCTCTCGGGCGGCAGGAAGCGGCTGAGCTGGTGCGGCTCCACCGTATCGGCGGCGCGCACCACGGGGTCGAGCCACTCGGGCAGGCCGTCGGTCGTGACGACCACGTCACCGTCGACCACCACCTCACCGTCGCCGTGCTGTTCGAATCGCTGGTACGTCTCTTCTCCAGTGCGTGTCATCGGCACCCCCTCACGCACAACGTCCCTGGGCGCCTCGATCGTTCCGCTCGCGGCAGCGTCACCCGGTCGCGCCCAGCGCCGGGGCCGGTTTCCCCGGATAGTCCGGAGGCGGCTTGAGGCGCTGGCCGGGCTGGCCGCCCTTCTCGTACTTCAGCAGCTTCGTGGCCTTCTCCGGGTCCGTCTCGCCCTCCCCGTACGACGCGGGGCAGAGATGCGTGATCGGGCAGGCGCCGCAGGCGGGTCTGCGGGCGTGGCAGATACGGCGGCCGTGGAAGATCACCCGGTGCGAGAGCATGGTCCACTCGCTCTTCGGGAAGATCGTGGCGATCTCGGCCTCGATCTTCACCGGATCGTCCTGGTCGGTCCACTTCCAGCGCCGGGCCAGGCGCATGAAGTGCGTGTCCACGGTGATCCCGGGGACGCCGAAGGCATTGCCCAGGACGACGAACGCGGTCTTGCGGCCCACTCCGGGCAGGCTCACCAGGTCCTGGAGCCTGCCGGGGACCTCGCCGCCGAAGTTGTCCCGGATGGCGGCCGACAAGCCCATGATCGACTTGGTCTTGGCGCGGAAGAACCCCGTCGGGCGGATGAGCTCCTCGACCGCCTCCGGCTCCGCCGCCGCCAGGTCCTCGGGCGTGGGGTACGTGGCGAAGAGGGCGGGCGTCGTCTGGTTGACCCGGAGGTCGGTGGTCTGCGCGGACAGGACCGTCGCGATCAGCAGCTGGAAGGCGTTCTCGAAGTCGAGCTCCGGATGGGCGTACGGATACACCTCGGCGAGCTCGCGATTTATGCGGCGGGCGCGCCGGACCATGGCCAGCCGCGTTTCCGGCTTGGGTGTTTTATCCTTTTTGCCCGAGGTGGGTGATCGTTGTTCGCCCACAGCGGAATTCTGCTTACCGGACACGCTCCCAGCCCCCTCGGCCTGTGCTCTCACCGGCGAATTGGACACCCGGCCAGCCTAAAGGCCCCCACCGACATCCGCCCCGGTCACCCGCAATCAGGACCCGATCGGGCCCCTGCCGTAGGGAGAGACGCGCCAGTACGTCAAACTTGTTGTGACTGATCGCACGATTGTTTACCACCGGGGTCCGTGCCCGGGTGGAGCCCCACCGGGCACAGTGTCCCCAGGCCGGCACAGCACAGTCCGGCATCATGGGACCAACGTCCCCTGAGCAGGTCGACAAGGAGAGAACTCGTGGACGACGTTCTGCGGCGCGCCCCGCTCTTCGCGGCGCTCGATGACGAGCAGGCCGCGGAGCTCCGCGCCTCGATGAGTGAAGCGACGCTCGCCCGCGGCGACGCGCTCTTCCACGAGGGCGAACCGGGCGACCGCCTCTACGTGGTCACCGAAGGCAAGGTCAAGCTCCACCGCACCTCCCCCGACGGCCGCGAGAACATGCTCGCGGTCCTCGGCCCCGGCGAGCTGATCGGCGAGCTGTCCCTCTTCGACCCCGGCCCGCGCACCGCGACCGCCTCGGCGCTGACGGAGGTCAAGCTCCTCGGCCTCGGCCACGGCGACCTCCAGCCCTGGCTGAACGTCCGGCCCGAGGTGGCCACTGCGCTGCTGCGCGCCGTCGCCCGCCGGCTGCGCAAGACCAACGACCAGATGTCCGACCTGGTCTTCTCCGACGTACCGGGCCGTGTCGCCCGCGCGCTCCTCGATCTGTCGCGCCGCTTCGGCGTGCAGTCGGAGGAGGGCATCCACGTCGTCCACGACCTCACCCAGGAAGAGCTGGCCCAGCTGGTCGGCGCCTCCCGCGAGACCGTGAACAAGGCCCTGGCCGACTTCGCGCAGCGCGGCTGGCTGCGTCTGGAGGCGCGTGCGGTGATCCTGCTGGACGTGGAGCGCCTGGCCAAGCGTTCGCGCTGACGCCACCCGCTCAGGCACACCCCGTCCCGTGCGAAGGGGCCGCCCGCGTGCTGCGGGCGGCCCCTTCGCGTGGAGAAGACGTCTCCCCGGCCTCCTGAGGGCGCCGCTAGGCGGCGGGCCCGATGAGGCCGTGGTCCCGCAGGTATTCGAGCTGTGCCCGTACGGAGAGCTCCGCGGCCGGCCACAGGGACCTGTCCACGTCCGCGTACACCCGCGCCACCACCTCGGCGGCTGTGGCGCAGCCGTTCTCGACAGCCGTCTCCACCTGCGCGAGCCGGTTCGCGCGGTGCGCGAGGTAGAACTCGACGGCGCCCTGGGCGTCGTCCAGCACCGGGCCGTGGCCGGGGAGCACGGTGCGGATGCCGTCGTCGACGGTGAGCGAGCGCAGCCGGCGCAGCGAGTCGAGGTAGTCGCCGAGCCTGCCGTCGGGGTGCGCGACGACGGTCGTGCCACGGCCGAGGACCGTGTCGCCGGTGAGCACGGCCCGGTCGGCCGGCAGATGGAAGCTGAGCGAGTCCCCGGTGTGGCCGGGCGTGGGGACGACCCGCATCTCCAGACCGCCCGTGGTGATCACATCGCCCGGGGCGAGCCCTTCGTCGCCGAGCCGCAGCGCCGGGTCGAGGGCCCGGACGTTCGTACGGGTCAGCTCCGCGAAGCGCGCGGCGCCTTCGGCGTGGTCGGGGTGGCCGTGGGTCAGCAGGGTGAGGGCGATCCGCTTGCCCGCCCGTTCGGCGGTGTCGACGACGGCCCGCAAATGGCCGTCGTCGAGCGGCCCGGGGTCGACGACGACGGCCAGATCCGAGTCCGGCTCGGAGACGATCCAGGTGTTGGTGCCGTCGAGGGTCATCGCGGACGGGTTCGGGGCGAGGACGTTCACGGCGCGGGCGGTGGCAGGCCCGGAGAGCACACCGCCGCGGGGCTGTCCCGGCAGCGTGGCGGCGTCCGTCATCGCGGGCCTCCGGTGGGCACATGCTTGGTGAACTCGTCGTGTCCGGGCCAGCTCAGGACGACCTCCCCGCCCTCCAGCCGGGCCTTGGCCAGCACCGGGGTGAGATCCTGGTCCGCCGCCGCCTCCAGGGCCCGCGCGGCCGTCCCGTACGGCTGGAGCGTGCGGAGCGTCGCGACGGTCGGCGGCATCATCAGCAGGTCGCCCTTGTCGTACCCGGCGGTGGCGTCCGCGGGACTGATCCAGACGGTGCTCTCCGCCTCCGAGGAGGCGTTGCGGGTGCGCTGGCCCTCGGGGAGGGCGGCCACGAAGAACCAGGTGTCGTACCGGCGCGGCTCGAACTCCGGCGTGATCCAGCGCGCCCACGCGCCCAGCAGGTCCGAGCGGAGCACGAGCCCCCTGCGGTCCAGGAAGTCCGCGAACGACAGTCCCCGGTCGACCAGTGCCTGCCGGTCCGCCTCCCAGTCGTCGCCCGTCGTGTCGCCGACGACCGTGTCGCGGGTGGCACCGGCCAGCAGGACGCCCGCCTCCTCGAACGTCTCGCGCACCGCCGCACACACGATGGCCTGGGCGGACGCCGTGTCGCCGACTCCGAGGCGCTCCGCCCAGACCTCCAAAGAGGGGCCCGCCCAGCGCACCGGGCGGTCGTCCCGGGGGTCCACGCCGCCGCCCGGGTACGCGTACGCGCCGCCGGCGAAGGCCATGGAGGCGCGCCGGCGCAGCATGTGGACGGCGGTGCCGTCGGCCATGTCGCGCAGCAGCATCACCGTGGCTGCCCGCCTGGGGGCCACGGCGGTGAGCTCGCCGCTCGCGAGCGCGCGAATGCGATCGGGCCATTCCGGCGGGTACCACTGACCATTGGACATGGGCGGATGCTATGCGCTTCCGCGTCGATGTTCGAGGGCCCTCTTCGCGCCGGACCGCGGTCGTACGGCAACGGCCCCGTGCCCGCCGGCAGGGCGGCGGGCACGGGGCCGTACTCGTACTGAGGCGCTCGGTCAGCTTCCGTCCGGAACGAACTCCACCTGGATCTCGACCTCGACCGGAGCGTCCAGGGGCAGCACGGCCACACCGACCGCGCTGCGCGCGTGGACGCCCTTGTCACCCAGCACTTCGCCGAGCAGCTCGCTGGCGCCGTTGAGGACGGCGGGCTGGCCGGTGAAGTCCGCGGCGGACGCCACGAAGCCGACGACCTTCACCACACGCGCGATGCGGTCCAGGTCACCGACGACCGACTTCACGGCCGCCAGGGCATTCAGCGCACAGGTGCGGGCGAGCTCCTTGGCCTCCTCGGGGGTGACCTCGGCCCCGACCTTGCCGGTCACCGGAAGCTTGCCGTCCACCATCGGGAGCTGGCCCGCGGTGTAGACGTACGCTCCGGACACCACGGCCGGCTGGTACGCGGCCAGCGGCGGCACCACCTCGGGCAGCGTCAGTCCGAGCTCGGCGAGCCGGGCGTCGACGACGCCGCTCACGAGGACTTCTCACGCTTCAGGTAGGCCACGAGCTGCTCGGGGTTGTTGGGGCCGGGTACGACCTGGACCAGCTCCCAGCCGTCCTCGCCCCAGGTGTCCAGAATCTGCTTCGTCGCGTGCACGAGAAGGGGCACGGTCGAGTATTCCCACTTGGTCATGGAGCCGACTGTAGCCGCACCCCCGGCATGGTCCGTGACGCAGGCCGACGGTTCGTGACGCAGCCCGCACGCGACCTCGTGCGTAGGGCGGGGCGCGACTGGTTAGGCTCGCATACGTGAGCAGGCTCCAGGTCGTCAGCGGCAAGGGCGGGACCGGTAAGACCACGGTTGCCGCCGCCCTCGCGCTCGCCCTCGCGACCGAGGGAAAGCGGACTCTCCTCGTCGAGGTCGAGGGCAGGCAGGGCATCGCCCAGCTGTTCGAGACAGAGGCGCTTCCTTATGAGGAGCGCAAGATCGCCGTCTCCTCCGGCGGCGGAGAGGTCTTCGCGCTGGCCATCGACGCCGAGCGCGCGCTCCTCGACTACCTCCAGATGTTCTACAAACTCGGCGGCGCGGGCCGCGCCCTGAAGAAGATCGGCGCGATCGACTTCGCGACGACGATCGCGCCGGGCGTCCGTGACGTGCTGCTGACCGGCAAGGCCTGCGAGGCGGTCCGCCGCCGGGACAAGCAGGGGCGGTACGTCTACGACCACGTGGTCATGGACGCCCCGCCCACCGGGCGCATCACCCGCTTCCTGAACGTCAACGACGAGGTGGCGGGGCTGGCGAGGATCGGCCCGATACACAATCAGGCGCAGGCGGTGATGCGGGTCCTGAAGTCTTCCGAGACGGCGGTCCACCTGGTGACCCTCCTGGAGGAGATGCCGGTGCAGGAGACCGCGGACGGCGTGGCCGAACTGCGCGCCGCCGATCTGCCGGTGGGCCGGGTCATCGTGAACATGGTCCGCCCGCACCTCCTCGACGAGGACGCGCTGCGCGACGCGGCGGACGGCCGGCGCGGCGCCGTCACCAAGGCGCTCAAGGCGGCCGGCGTCCCGGGCGCCGCGACGCTCGTCACCCCGCTGCTGGAGCAGGCCGCCGAGCACGCGCAGCGTGTGGAGCTGGAACGCGAGCAGCGCGGGACGCTGAACACGCTGGAGCTGGGCGCGTACGAACTCCCCATGCTGAGTGAGGGCGTCGACCTGTCCGGCCTCTACCAACTGGCGAAGGAACTGCGCAAGCAGGGGGCGGGCTCATGACACTGGACCCATCGGCCCGGCTGGAGATCGACCCGCTCATCGACGACCCGGCCACGCGCATCATCGTGTGCTGCGGCGCCGGGGGCGTCGGCAAGACGACGACGGCCGCGGCCCTCGGCGTACGGGCTGCCGAGCGCGGCCGCAAGGTCGTCGTCCTCACCATCGACCCGGCCCGGCGGCTCGCGCAGTCCATGGGCATCGACTCGCTCGACAACACCCCGCGCAGGGTCAAGGGCATCGAGGACCGGGGCGAGGCGTCGCGGAAGGGTTCCGGCAAGGGCCGTGACGGCCGGCCGGCGGGCGAACTGCACGCCATGATGCTCGACATGAAGCGGACGTTCGACGAGATCGTCGAGTCGCACGCGGACGCGGAGCGGTCGCGCGCCATCCTGGAGAACCCCTTCTACCAGTCCCTGTCCGCCGGTTTCGCGGGCACGCAGGAATACATGGCCATGGAGAAGCTGGGCCAGCTGCGGGCGCGGGACGAGTGGGACCTGATCGTCGTCGACACCCCGCCGTCGCGTTCGGCGCTGGACTTCCTGGACGCGCCGAAGCGGCTCGGGTCGTTCCTGGACGGCAGGTTCATCAAGCTGCTGATGACGCCGGCGAAGGTGGGCGGCCGGGCGGGGATGAAGTTCCTCAATGTCGGCATGTCGATGATGACGGGCACGCTGGGCAAGGTGCTGGGCGGCCAACTGCTGAAGGACGTGCAGACGTTCGTCGCCGCGATGGACACCATGTTCGGCGGGTTCCGTACGCGGGCGGACGCCACGTACCGGCTGCTGCAGGCCCCCGGGACGGCGTTCCTCGTCGTCGCGGCGCCCGAGCGCGACGCGCTGCGGGAGGCGGCGTACTTCGTGGAACGGCTGGCGGCCGAGAAGATGCCGCTCGCCGGTCTGGTCCTCAACCGGGTGCACGGGAGCGGGGCGGCGGGGCTGTCCGCGGAGCGGGCGCTGGCGGCCGCGGAAAATCTTGAGGAGGCCGGCATTGTGGATCAGGGGCCCGGGAAGACTGGTGTTCGTGACGCCGCGGCCGTCTCTCCCGAATCGCCGTCCGCGGGTCGCTCCCCCGAAGCCCCACCGGCAGTCGGCACGTCGGCCGCCGGCACACCGGAAGACGTATCGGATCCTCTCGAAGTTCCCGACCCGCCCGCAGACCTGAAGATCTCGCCGGCGCAGACCACCGAGCAGATGACCGCCGGTCTGCTGCGGCTGCATGCGGAACGGATGCAGGTGCTCGCCCGCGAGCAGCGCACCCGTGACCGTTTCACCGCCCTCCACCCGGAAGTGGCGGTGGCCGAGGTGCCCGCGTTCCCCGGAGACGTCCACGACCTCGCCGGCCTGCGCGCCATCGGCGACCGCCTCGCGGAGGGCGGGGACGCGTCGGCCGGAGCGGCTTAGGCACGTCGGAACTCAGCGCGCAGGCTCGTGGGCGCGCGACGTCCGGCGTTGCCGCGTCGGTCCTCGGCACCCCTCCACGGAAAACCGCCCCGACACCCCGTACACACTGCGGCTGTTGGCGCCCGTACGGGCGTGACCGGGTGTCAGGCGTGCCACGCACTCCCGGTCGATCGGCCGTCGTCGCGCGGCCGGCGTATGCGGACGGCGCACGCCGCGCGCTTTCTCAGGCCGCTGACCGGCCGCTAACCCACCGCCGCGTACGCCTCGTAGGTCTCGTCGTCGTCGAGGGCGACGGGAAGGATCCCGGCGCTGCGCTCGTATTCCGTGCGTGCGGTCTCGAGCAGTCGCCGCCACGAGGTGACCGTGGGCCGCCTGCGCAGCAGTGCCCGCCGCTCCCGCTCGGTCATGCCGCCCCACACGCCGAACTCGACGCGATTGTCGAGCGCGTCGGCCAGGCACTCGGTGCGTACCGGGCATCCCGTGCACACCGCCTTGGCCCTGTTCTGCGCTGCCCCTTGTACGAACAGTTCATCCGGATCCGTCGTGCGGCAGGCTGCCTGCGCACTCCAGTCGGTTACCCAGCCCATGCCGGCGCCGTCCTCTCCCGAATCGAGGCTCCCCCACGGCGGCAGCGGCATATTCACCGCTGCCAGTTGAGGACGTTACGGAAGGTGGGCACAGCGCAACACCCCCTTGGGGCCCAATCTTGAATGGCCCGAACGGACTATGCGTACGCGGCAGATCACCCAGGGGAGTGACCTGGAGACATAACAGAAAGCCCCGACAAAGCGGGGCAATTCAGTTGGGTCACACGGGGGCACATCACCACGCATGCGCCGGATTCGGACATGATGTGCGGACACAATTTCGCCGGATTCGGGTACAGCGGGAGTCGTGTCAAGCACTTGATGCGGAACCGCACTGCTGTGACAGTTGTGAGCAGCTTAGGCCAAGGCCTTTACGCCTGTCCGGCAAATGAGAACGTAGGCTGCCCTCATGCCAAAGAAGCGCTCGGGCGGCGGTCTGACAGCGACGCAGCAGGCCGCCAAGTTCCTCGGTGTCAGTGTGCTCTCCGGAGCGGTGCTGGCAGGCATCGCCCTGCCCGCGGCCGGAGCGCTGGGACTGGCGGCCAAGGGGACGGTCGAAGGATTCGACACGATCCCGGCCAACCTCAAGACGCCGCCGCTGAGTCAGCGCACCACGATTCTCGACTCCGAGGGCGGCAAGATCGCCGTGGTCTACTCACGTGACCGCACGGTGGTGCCCCTCAAGGACATCTCGCCGTACATGCAGAAGGCGATCGTCGCGATCGAGGACGCCCGTTTCTACGAGCACGGCGCGATCGACCTCAAGGGCGTGCTGCGCGCGCTGAACAAGAACGCGCAGTCGGGCGGCGTCTCCGAGGGCGCCTCCACACTGACCCAGCAGTACGTGAAGAACGTCTTCGTCGAAGAGGCCGGCGACGACCCCGACAAGGTCGCCCAGGCCACCCAGCAGACCCTCGGCCGCAAGATCCGCGAACTGAAGTACGCGATCCAGGTCGAGGAGGAGCTCGGCAAGAAGAAGATCCTCGAGAACTACCTCAACATCACCTTCTTCGGTCAGCAGGCGTACGGCATCGAGGCCGCCTCCCAGCGCTACTTCTCCAAGCACGCCAAGGACCTGAAGCTGGAGGAGGCGGCGCTCCTCGCCGGCATCGTCCAGTCGCCGAGCCGCTTCGACCCGGTCAACGACTCGGAGGAGGCGACCAAGCGCCGCAACATCGTGCTGCAGCGCATGGCCGAGGTGGGCGACATCTCCCGGGCCGAGGCGGAGAAGGCCAAGGCGGCGCCCATCGAGCTGAAGGTGAGCAAGCCCAAGAACGGCTGCATCACCGCCGTGGACGGCGCGGGCTTCTTCTGCGACTACGTGCGCCAGGTCTTCCTGACCGACCCGGTCTTCGGAAAGACCCGCAAGGACCGGCTCAAGGTCTGGAACCAGGGCGGTCTGACCATCAGGACCACGCTGAAGCCGCAGGCCCAGAAGGCGGCGCAGCAGTCGATCAAGGACCACGTCTACCAGACCGACAAGGTCGCCGCCGCGGTGACGCTCGTCGAGCCCGGGACCGGCAAGATCGTGGCGATGGGCCAGTCCAAGCCGTACGGCTTCGGCAAGAACGAGACCCAGATCAACTACTCCGTCAACAAGAAGATGGGCGGCTCGAACTACGGCTTCCCGGTCGGCTCGACCTTCAAGCCGTTCCTCGCGTCCGCCGCGCTGGAGCAGGGCAAGCCTCCGACGCAGGTGTATCCGTCGCCGTTCAAGATGCCGTACCCCGAGCGCATCATGACGTGCAGCGGAAAGCCCTGGGTCAACACCGACGGCGCCGTGCTCGAGAACGAGAACGAGGCGGAGGTCGGACCGTACCCGCTCAAAAAGGCGATGGAACTGTCCGTCAACACCTACTTCGTGCAGATGATCTCCGAGATCGGGATGTGCCCGATCTCGGAGATGGCCACCAAGCTCGGTGTGGTGCAGGGTGACGGGAGCAAGCTGCCCGAACTACCCTCCGCCCTCACTCTCGGCTCCACCGGCATCTCGCCGCTCACCATGGCCAACGCGTACGCGACCTTCGCCAACCGCGGCAACTACTGCACGCCGACGGCGATCGAGTCGATCAAGACGGCGGACGGCAAGAGCCTGAAGGTCCCGCAGAGCCAGTGCTCCCAGGCGATGTCGGAGAAGACCGCCGACACGATCAACACGCTGCTGCGCGGAGTGGTCGACTCCGGTACCGGCCGGCAGGCCGGTCTGCAGAGCCGCGACAACGCGGGCAAGACGGGTACCACGGACTTCCGCAAGAACGCCTGGTTCGTGGGCTACACCCCGAACATGTCGGGCGCGGTCTGGGTCGGCAGCGCCGACCAGCAGGTGGAGATGGAGAACATCACCATCGGCGGCCAGTACCACCCGAAGGTCTTCGGCGGCGGCGTGCCGGGTCCGATCTGGAAGGACGCGATGTCCGGGGCGCTGGCGGGCCAGCCCGCCCCGTCGTTCATCAGAGTCCACATCCCGGACCCGAAGAAGGACGAGGACAAAGAGAAGGACAAGGACAAGGAGAAGCCCGGCGACGACAAGCCCGGTGACCGGGACCCGTGGCCCGGCATCTCCATCCCGCCGGACCTGATCGGCGGCGGCAACAACCGCGGCCAGGGCAACGGCGGCGGTGACGGCGGCGGCAACTGGCCGTAGGAGTCCGGTGATGTGCAAGGGGGCGCCCCCGGTCCTGACAGGACTGGGGGCGCCCCCTTGTGCATACGGGCCCGGGACCGCGTCCGGGACCGGAGCTTCCCGCCGGCGTCAGCCCGCGAGCAGCTGCTTCACCGTGGCGGCCACGCGGCCGCCCTCGGCGCGGCCGGCCACCTTCGGGTTCACGATCTTCATGACGGCGCCCATCGCGCGCGGGCCCTCGGCACCGGCGGCCTTGGCCTCCTCGACCGCCTGCGCCACGATCTGGCGCAGCTCGTCGTCCGTCAGCTGCTGCGGCAGATACGCGTCGAGGATCACGCCCTCCGCCTTCTCACGCTCCGCCTGCTCGGCACGACCGCCCTGGGCGAACGCGTCGGCGGCCTCACGGCGCTTCTTCGCCTCCTTGGCGATCACCTTCTGCACCTCGTCGTCGGAGAGCTCACGGGCGCTCTTGCCCGAGACCTCCTCCTTGGTGATCGCGGCGAGGGTCAGCCGGAGCGTGGAGGAGCGCAGTTCGTCGCGCGCCCTGATCGCCGTGGTGAGGTCTTCCTGCAGCTTGGACTTGAGCGTGGTCATGCGGGCAAGTGTGGCAGGTGCGTGACGAGGCGCGCCCGCGCATTTCGTGTGGGTCGCCGGCGCCGAGTGGATCTCAGGTGGTTCGGCGGCCGCGTGTCGAACGACCGGTGGGCGGCGGAAGGACGAGAGCCGTCAGCGCGGCGTGGCCGGTCCGGTCCCCCTCCCTCCCCCGGGCCGTAAGGCGACCTACACACATGAACGCCCCCGTGGGCGGCCGGGGCTTCGTCTGCCGGACACCGGCTGTTGACAGCCTGCACGGGTGCCGTCCCTCCGTCTCCTCGCCGAACGGACCGCCGGCCGGGCCGTCGGCCGAACCATCGGCCGGACTCTCGGCCGCGATGTCGACCGCGATGTCGACCGCGATGTCGACCGCGATGTCGACCGGGCCTTCAGCCGGATCGTCTCGGCCGTCGTTCGGGTCCTCGGGCGGACCGTCGGCTTCCGCCACTGCCAACTGCTCCGTATCACCGGCTCGACGGCCCTGGCGGCGGGCGGCGTGAGCGCCGGAGCACTCCCCGTACGGACGATGCTCGCCCCCGACTCGGGACGGGCGGCGTTCGAACTCGTCGGCGCGTCCTTCGGGCTCGTCGTCCTGGTAGCGGCGTGGGCGCTCGTGGGCAGAGCGGTACGCGGCCCCCACCCACCCGGACGCCGCGAGCCGTCCGGCATCGACGGGTCCTCAGCGGCAACACATACGTCTGGATCGCGTCGGGCTCCTCTTCGCGCTGCCCGTGCGCCGGCCGGCGCGCCTACTGGTGCGCAGCGCGTCGGCCGACAGCACGCCGGCCGACAGCGCGTCGGCGGAAGCCGTCCCGCCGCCGCCCGGTACCTGACAGGTCTGCGACGATGGACACATGCGCGCACGCTACGGGCTCCCCCTGAAGATCACCGCAGGAATCACGGCGGCCGGTGCCGCCGGCCTCGTCTACGCCGCGGGCATCGAGGCCCGTTCGTACCGGCTGCGACGGGTGACGGTGCCGGTGCTGCCACGCCGGATGCGGCCGTTGCGCGTGCTCCAGGTCTCCGACATCCACATGGTGAGCGGCCAGCGCAAGAAGCGTGCCTGGCTCCAGTCGCTGGCCGGCCTGCGCCCGGACTTCGTCGTCAACACGGGCGACAACCTCTCCGACCCGGAGGGCGTACCGGAGGTCCTGGATGCCCTCGGCCCGCTCATGGAGATCCCGGGCGTCTACGTCTTCGGCTCCAACGACTACTACGGACCGAAGCTCCGCAACCCCGCCCGCTACCTCCTCGAGAAGGCGCAGGGCCGTCACGGTCTCAACGGCAACGCCCCGGCCGTCGGCGCGGTCCACAACCCGTGGGAAGGCATGCGGGACGCGTTCGACTCCGCCGGATGGCTTGACCTGACGAACACGCGTGGCCGGCTGAAGCTCGACGGCTACGAGATCGCGTTCACCGGCCTCGACGACCCGCACATCAAGCGTGACCGGTACGACAAGGTCCTCGGCGGCCCCGAGAAGGACGCGGACCTCTCCCTGGCCGTGGTCCACGCCCCCTACCTGCGGACTCTCGACGCCTTCACCGCCGACGGCTACCCCCTGATCCTCGCGGGCCACACCCACGGCGGACAGTTGTGCATCCCCTTCTACGGGGCCCTGGTCACCAACTGCGACCTGGACACGGACCGGGTCAAGGGCCTCTCCACCCACCGGGCCGAGGGGAACGTCTCCTACCTCCACGTCTCCGCGGGCTGCGGCACGAACCGCTACACCCCGGTCCGCTTCGCCTGCCCCCCGGAGGCGACCCTCCTGACCCTGACGCCACGCGACTGACCCGGCGGGGCCGGCCACGGGCCGGCCCGAGACCGAAACGCGCCGCCTCCCGGACCGCGTCGAGGCCGCGTCGCGACGGGTCCGGGGCGGCCGCGGGACGGGCGCGGCCCGGGCAGAAACCGGATTTCGTCTCCGGCCGCGGGTGGGCTAAAGTAATCGATGTCGCCGGGACACCGGCGACATCGGGGTGTAGCGCAGCTTGGCAGCGCGCTTCGTTCGGGACGAAGAGGTCGTGGGTTCAAATCCCGCCACCCCGACAGCTGAAACACCAGGTCAGGGCCGGTTCTCCTTCACGGGAAACCGGCCCTGACTCGTTTCGCGGAGCCTCTGGGGAGTGAACGGGGAGTGGATCAAGGAAATCCACTCCCCGAGCATTACGTCCGGCGCGCTCTCAGCAGGACATCGAGCGCGCGCACCGGGGACCGGGGGCCAACCGGGCCTCCAACGACTCCTCCCACTGCTCTGTCAGCTCATCCATGAGCCGATTCCTCATCCGCGCTAAGAAATCCACCGGAAAACGTGAAACCCAGCAGTTCGCAGTAGCTAACGGCCGCCGACGGCACGTCCGCCTCCGGACGGGCCGGGCCCGGTCGCTTGTCGTCGGATCAGGACTGCTCCGGGACAGGCGACCGGGCCCTACCCTGCACAAGGCTTCGCGTGCACGTATTACGAGCCGGGCGGAAGTTGCTTCTTCTCGGCATAATAGGCATAGGCAAAGCCGCCGTTCTCCGAACCGGTAACGTTCGCCTCGAAACTGAGAGCGCGACCTTCGGACACGTCCACGCTCCGCTGGAAGATAGACCCGTCACACGTCTGGGAACCGGCAGCCGACTGGACCTCTTCGCCTCCCGCCGCAACCTTCAGCCCCACTTTGGCGCCGCCCGTGCAAGTGAACGCGAAAGTCACGCTCAGCACCTCATCGGGGGCAGCGGGATGCGTGTTGCCGAATTGCGGCGTCAACCGGCCGGAACCGCTCCCGAGGGACTCCCTGGTGGTGAATGCCTTGTCCAGGACGGCCTTTGCCTCACCGTCGCCGGAAATGGCCGTGGCGGCCGGTGCGGACCCCGTCGGGCTCTTGCTCAGGGCGGGCGAACCGTCCCCCTCACCCGAACTGCACGCCACCACAAGGAGCAGGGCGGCAACCGGCAGAATCAGCCACACTCTCCGGTCCGATCCCCGCCCGTGCCTCATGAGTCCTGCCGTCCGATCGACATGTCGCCCTTCCGCGGAGCCAGGACGACGAGGGTCTTCTTCTTGACGTTACAGGGGGGAGCGATCCACGTCTTGACCGCTGTCAGGTTATAGCCGACCTGTCCCAGCACGGCCCGATACCCCTTCGAGGTGGTGTTCGTGTCGGTGACGGTCTGAGTGCCGGTCCACGTCCACGAGTTGCTGATCTTGGTATCAACGCTGACTTTGGCCTTGGCGAGGATGGCCCCCGCCTCCGCTTCGGCACTCGCCCCGATGTCCCAGGTGAAGGTGTGGGTGCCGGTCACGGTCCAGGTCACTGTCTGACGAGGCAGCAGCCAGGTCGACTGGGGCTTGCCCTTGTCGGGCATGAAGTACGGCGACCCCTTGACGGTGTACGTCGGCTTGTTGTTCACCTCGGGGCAGGCCATCACGGTCGCCTCCCCCTTCCCCGGCTTGGGCAGGGCTTCGGATTCCTCGTCACCCTCGAAGGTGAAGGTGATCGTGTCGTCGGCGCCCACGACACGTCCGTCGTCCAGGACGATTTCGGCGCCCTCGGCAGGACGAGGCTCCTCGACGGCCGCGACGGCGCCCGCGCCGGCCCCGGAAAGCAGTACTGCTCCGGCGACAATGAAAGGAATTCCCGTACGCATTATGACGCGGCTCATCGACCCCCCGTTTCGATGAAATATTGCGAGACGACTCCTGGTCAGGGAGCCGAAGGCACGTCACTTTGGCCGGTCTGCGCTCACACGACGTGCACACAGCATTCTTAATGCCGCGGGACATGCATCCACAATCGAAAGTGACGCAGGTCTCTTCGGAATGAAGATTCACGTACCGGCTGGCTGCGGCAAACTCAAGAAACCCTCAAACGGTGGGAAAGGAATCTCTCACTTTCACGTCCGTGAAATGATCCGCCCGGAGAAATGAGCTGATTCCAACCTGCTGGCGATGTCCGTCAGTTGGTCGGCTCTGCGCACACGGCCTGGTGAATCTGCTCGGTGATGGTCATGCCGACCGAGCACGAGAGCCACCTGCCCCGCTGAGCGAGCCAGGCGACGAACTCGTGGGTGCCGCCTGCGGAGTCGGTACGGATCAGCGTCCGGCGTCCGCGCCGGTACTGCACAGCCGCCGGCGCCGGAGGTTCCCAAGAACGCAGAGGTACTGGTTGCCGAGACCGTCGGCACAGGCAGCAAGGATCTGCGCGAGTTCACCCCCTCCGAGGAGGCGTACACCGTCTACGCCGGCTGTTCCGGCAAGGGCAGGGTGACCATCGTCGACCGAGACGGTCACGGAGAAGCCCATCTGATCGCATGCGACGGAGCGCACACCGCGGGGGTCATCCACACCGGGAAGACGCTGCAGCGCCTTACGATCCAGGTGACCGACGGGCCGGCCCAGTGGAGGGTCTCAGTCGTCTCGGGCAGCCACCAGCTCTGATCAACTGGCGAACCTTCCGGCTCGTTCAGCGCCAGGGGCCGGCATTCACGAACACCTGGGCGCGCGGCGAGTGGAGCTCGAGGACATCCCTCGGGGCTCCTCACAAGGCCAACGGGCTGTCGGTCGGCGCGTCAGCGGTGGGCGGGGTGTTGGATCCTGTGGGCGTCGCGGAGGAGGTCGGGGGCCACTTTGCGGTGGATGGCGGAGAGGCGTGACCAGACCCTTGCGGCTGCCGGGCGGTCGTATCGGATGAAGGTGGCCAGCGACACCTGCTCGTCGGCGACATGCATGACGAGGTGGCCGGTCAGCATCCAGGAGCTGGCCTCGAGCCTGATCCACCGGTCGGTGCGGTCGGCGATCCGCCAGCCGGCCACGTGGTCCGGCGAGGAGCGCCGCTTCAGGCGCAGGCCGAGCATGACGCGCCAGATCACCTGGCCCTGGAAGCCCGCGACGTCTTCGAAGGCGGTGCGGGCCCACTGCTCGGGTGACGTGTGTGCGGCATCGTCCGTGGGGAGGGCGAAGAGGTCGGCGTAGTCGGGGTCGTCGAAGGTGCTGAGGGAGCGGATCGCCGCCGGTATGTCGTGCTGCTGACGGGCGGTCAGGGTGCGGTCGTGCATGGTGGCGCCTCTCGGTGGCCGGGGTTCGAGGACGTGCCAACAGGACTGCGGGCGCGTGGGTTTCGGGCCTACCGGCGGTCCTCCGACCGGTCGCGCGCAGCGGGGGCGAGGCCCAGCACGCCGGTGGCGGCCCGTTCGGCGAGGGTCTCGTCGTGTGGGGCCTCGCCGGCCAGGGCGACGACGGTTCCTTCGAGGGCGCCGACGAAGGCCGACGCCAGCGTGCGGGTCGGCGGGCCGGGCGGGATCGTGCCGGTCGCGCGGCCCGCCTCGATGAGGCCGCCGCAGAGCGTGACGAGTTCCTCGTAACTGCTCTCCACCGCCCGCCCGACGGGATGGTCCTGGCCCGTGAACTCCAGCCGCAGGGCGATCGCCATACGCGCGACGTCACGCCGGCAGAAGACGGCGTGTCCACGCGCCATGGCCCGCAACGCCGCGACGGGCTCCGGTTCCTGGTCGACGAGGCGCCCGACCTCCTGCTGCCAGGTGTCGAGGACCCACTCGAGCGCGGCCAGGGTCAGTTCCTGCTTGTCCTTGAACTGGTGGTACAGGGCGCCGCGGGTGTATCCGGCCTCGCCGGCCACCTGTTCCAGTTTCAGGTTGCCGTAGCCGTACCGGGACAGGCCCCGGGCGGCGGACTCCAGCAGCGCGCCGCGGGACTGCGCTCTGCGGTCGGCCTGGCTGGCCCGGGGGCGGGACCGACCGGCCGCGGCGCGCTCTGACGGGCCGTCCGGGCCCGGCTGGTTACGTACATGCATGTACGTATGTTAGCGCGCCGAGTCGTGTCACGGACTAGGCTCGACACGGATCTCTGCCGACGAAGAAGGGGGGTTCCGCCATGAGCGGGACGGTGACGGCGGTCAGCAGCAACGGGGAGTACTCGTTCACCAAGGGCAACCGCGACCGCATCACGTTGCTCGCGGGGCTCGGCGTGGAGGGGGACGTGCACGCGGGCATCACGGTCAAGCACCGTTCGCGGGTCGCCCAGGACCCGACCCAGCCGAATCTGCGCCAGGTGCACCTCATACATGAGGAGCTCTTCGCGGAGGTCGCCCGGGAAGGGTTCGACGTGAAGGCCGGCGACCTCGGGGAGAACATCACGACGCGCGGCATCGACCTGCTCGGTCTGCCGGTCGGGACACGGCTGCACATCGGCGACGAGGCGGTCGTGGAGGTCACCGGACTGCGCAACCCGTGCCTGCAGATCGAGAACTTCCGGGCGGGGCTGCTGAAGCAGGTCGTCAGCCGCGACGACGCCGGGAACGTCGTACGGAAGGCGGGCATCATGAGCGTCGTCGTCACGGGCGGTGCGGTGCTGCCCGGCGACACGATCGCGGTGCGTCTGCCCGAGGAGCCGCATCGGCCGCTCGACCGGGTGTGACCCTGCCGGGGGCACGCCGCTCCCGAGCCGACCCCGGGACCGGCGGGCCGCGGCCCGTCGGTCCTGGGACCTACTTCGAGAAGGTCGCGGAGATGGCGGCGAAGGGGGCGAGGAGTTCGCCCGGTTCCTGGTCGAGCTCGACAGCTCCTTCGTCGACGAGGACGACGGTCCGGCCCGTTCGTAGCGCGTCGGCGGGCCGGCGGCCCGGGTGGGGTGGCAGTCTGGAGCGGAGGCCTGACAGGCGATGCGACGGGTCGGGAACCGAAGCGGGGGGTCCGTCGTTGACCGGTTGGGCAAAGGAATCGTCAAGTGGCGCGGCCCGCGCCGGATTGCGCAGGGGATTTCCATGGGTGTCAGCCTTTCCAAGGGCGGCAACGTCTCGCTCAGCAAGGAGGCCCCGGGCCTGACCGCGGTCGTCGTGGGCCTCGGCTGGGACGTCCGCAGCACCACCGGGACCGACTTCGACCTGGACGCCAGCGCGCTGCTGGTGGACGCGAACGGGAAGGTCCTGACCGACTCGCACTTCGTGTTCTTCAACAACCTCAAGAGCCCCGACGGCTCCGTCGAGCACACCGGTGACAACCTCACCGGTGAGGGCGAGGGCGACGACGAGCAGATCAAGGTCAACCTGGCCGGTGTGGCCGCCGAGGTCGACAAGATCGTCTTCCCGGTGTCGATCCATGAGGGCGAGAGCCGCGGCCAGTCGTTCGGCCAGGTGCGCAACGCCTTCATCCGCGTCGTCAACCAGGCCGACAACAACGAGCTCGCGCGTTACGACCTGAGCGAGGACGCCTCGACCGAGACCGCGATGGTCTTCGGCGAGCTGTACCGCAACGGCGCGGAGTGGAAGTTCCGCGCCGTCGGACAGGGTTACGCCTCCGGCCTGCGCGGCATCGCGCAGGACTTCGGCGTCAACATCTGAGCGTCGTCATCTGCGCCTCGGCCTCTGAGCGTCGACATCTGAGGCGTCTGCACTCAGCCGTCTGTGTGCGAGGCGTCAGCGTCTGACAAGTGCCGGCTCCTGGTGCCCGGCCCGTCCACGGGCCGGGCATCAGCTGCCTCGTACCGCCGTCCCGGCCGCGCCAGGGACACCGGAGCGGGCCCCCGGCCGGTTCGGCATCCGCGCCCCCGACCCGCCCCACCAGACGGGCCCCGGCCCGCCCCCGCACGCCTCGCGCCGCGCCCTCGGACCCGCCCCAACCCCCTCGCGCCGCACTCCTCGCGCCCCGCAGCCCCGCGAGCAACCTGCGTACGGCGCCCCCCATGTCCGACCAGGCACATGGCCCGCGCCTCCGCCGCCGCGCCACGTATTTCCCCCCGCGGCCCCCGGAACCAATCGGCGCCCGGCTGCGTCACGCGGCCCCCGATCCGGCATCCACACACCGTAAAGATTGCCGGAACCCGGCAATGCGCCTGAGTCGTCCCCGCTGCCAGGATGGGACCAGTCGGCAGCCCGGCACATCCCGGATGCTGCTGCTCGGCAATGGGCCGGTGATGGTTCGGTAGTGGGAGACGGGGGTCGAAAACGGTGAACGAGTTCCTGTCGACCGCCTTCGCCTTTCCCACCATCCTGTTCAGCGCCGCTCTCGCCGTGGTCGTCGTCTTCTGGCTCCTGGTGCTGCTCGGAGCCGCCGACCACGACTCGTTCGACGGCGACGTCGAGCCGGCCGGCATCGGTGCTTCGGGGCTCGGTGGAGTGCCGGTCGCCGTCGCCGCGTCGCTGCTGATCGCGATCGGGTGGTTCACGAGCCTCACCGGCTCGGTGCTGCTGCGCCGTTCCGACCTGGCCGGCATCCCGTACGCGGCGCTCGCCTGTACGGTCCTCGCCGCCGCCGTACTCGTCGCCTGGGTGGTCACCCGGCGGCTGGTCCGCACCGTGGCGAAACTCTTCCCCGACGAACGGGTGCCGTCCCGGCAGGACTTCGTCGGCATGACGTGCACCGTCCGTACGGGACGGGTGGACGCGGGCTTCGGCCAGGCGGAGGTCAGGGCCAGGGACGGCTCCACCGCCGTCGTACAGGTCAGACAGCTGGACGCCAAGGGCGAGGGTCCTCTCGCCGCCGGGTCCACGGGGCTGCTCTACCAGTACGACGAAGCCGGTGAGTTCTTCTGGGTCGCGCCGTTCACCGCGATCGGCGAACTGCCCGGGGCCGACTCCTCGAACGCGGCCTGACGCCGCCCGAGGACGCCCGGCCCGGTCAACCGAACCCGTCAGAGCCCGCCAGGGCCAGAACCCGTCAGAACTCGTCAAGCCCCGTCGGCTGAGCCGCGCCGCCCGAGCGTGCTCGCCGGCACCCCGTAGCGACACCCGTACAAGCACCGCACACAGACACCCGTACCGAAGCCCCACCCGGCAGCCTGCACCGGCAGCCCTTCTCGCCGCTCGTTCTTCACCTCTCACCCCGAGGGATTCCCCATGGATGCCATCACCGCGGGCATCGGCGTGCTCATCGCCGCCGTACTGCTCATCGCCGTAGGTCTGTTGCTGATCGTCACGAGGCTGTTCCGCAAGGTCGAGCAGGGCAAGGCCCTGATCGTCTCCAAGATGCGGAAGGTCGACGTCACCTTCACCGGTCAGGTCGTGCTGCCCGTCCTGCACAAGGCCGAGACCATGGACATCTCGGTGAAGACCATCGACATCACGCGGACCGGCCGCGACGGTCTGATCTGCCGCGACAACATCCGCGCCGACATCCGTATCTCCTTCTTCGTCCGCGTCAACAAGACCGCCGAGGACGTCATCAAGGTCGCCCAGGCCATCGGGACCGCCCGGGCCAGCGACAAGGAGACGCTGCAGGACCTGTTCAACGCCAAGTTCTCCGAGGCGCTCAAGACGGTCGGCAAGCAGATGGACTTCACCGACCTCTACACCAAGCGCAACGAGCTGCGGGACCGGATCATCCAGCTCATCGGCACCGACCTCAACGGCTACAGCCTCGAGGACGCGGCGATCGACTACCTGGAGCAGACGCCGCTCTCCCAGCTCGACCCGTCCAACGTCCTCGACGCGCAGGGCATCCGGAAGATCACCGAGATGACGTCCGTCGAGCATGTGCGCACCAACGAGTTCCAGCGCACCGAGGAGAAGGAGATCACCCGGCAGAACGTCGACGCCCGCGAGGCCATCCTCGAGCTGGAGCGCCGGCAGGCCGACGCCGAGATCAAGCAGCGCCGCGAGATCGACACCGTGCGGGCCCGCGAGGAGGCGGAGACCGCCCGGGTGATGGAGGAGGAGCGGCTGCGGGCGCAGAGCGCGTTCCTGCGGACCGAGGAGCAGCTCGGCGTCCAGCGCGAGAACCAGGCGCGCGAGGTGGCCGTCGCGGAGAAGAACCGCGAGCGTGTGATCGCGATCGAGAGCGAGCGCATCGAGAAGGACCGGATGCTCGAGGTCATCGCCCGCGAGCGGGAGACCGCGCTGACCCGGATCGCCGCCGACAAGGAGGTCGAGGCCGAGAAGCGGGACATCGCGGAGGTCGTGCGCGAGCGGGTCGCCGTGGACCGTACGGTCGCCGAGCAGGAGGAGTCGATCAAGCGGCTGCGCGCGGTGGAGGAAGCGGAGCGCGAGCGCCAGGCGATCGTCATCGCGGCCGAGGCCGAGGCCCAGGAGAGGCTGGTCAAGGACATCAAGGCGGCGGAGGCGGCCGAGCAGGCCGCCGTGCACCGCGCGGCCGAGGAGGTCACGCTCGCGGAGGCCCGGGTGAAGTCCGCGGACCTCGACGCCCGTGCCAAGCTGCGGCTCGCCGAGGGCATCCAGGCCGAGGCGGCCGCGGAGGGGCTCGCGGCGGTCCAGGTGCGCGAGAAGGAGGCCGACGCGATCGAGAAGGCCGGCCGTGCGGAGGCCGGGGCGACGCAGGCACGCCTGCTCGCGGAGGCAGAGGGCGTACGGGCCAAGGGCGCGGCGGACGCGGCGGCGATCGGCGACAAGCTGAAGGCCGAGGCCGAGGGTCTGACCGAGAAGGCCGCGGCGATGGCGGCACTGGACGAGGCGTCACGCGGGCACGAGGAGTACCGACTGCGCCTGGAGGCGGAGAAGGACATCCGGCTGGCGGGGATCGACGTCCAGCGCCAGGTGGCGGAGGCGCAGGCCACGGTGCTCGCCGCGGGTCTGGAGAGCGCCGACATCAGCATCGTCGGCGGGGAGTCCGTGTTCTTCGACCGGCTCATGTCGTCGATCTCGCTCGGCAAGAGCGTGGACTCCTTCATGGAGCACTCGCAGACCGCGCAGACGCTGGCCGGGCCGTGGCTGAACGGCACGTCGAGCTTCACGGACGACCTCACGTCGGTCCTCGGCTCGGTGTCGACCGGCGACGTGCAGAACCTGACGGTGTCGGCGCTGCTCATGCGGCTGATGAAGTCCGGGATCGGCGGCGCGCAGAGCGGGCAGCTGCAGCAGCTGCTCGACGCCGCCGACCGGCTGGGCCTCGCGGACACCCCGGTCGGGTCGCTCGCGGCCCCGGCAGCGCAGGGCGGCGCCGCCCCGGCGGCCTCGCTCAACGGCTCGGCCCAGCCGGCCGCCTGAATCTCCGGGGCGGGACCGGTGCTGCCGGACGGGGGTCAGCAGCGCCGGTCCCGCCCCGGGCACGAACTTCATCGCAGGAAGCGAGCAGGCACATGACGACGCCCACCACCGCCGTGCCCGTCAACGACGGCCCCGCCCGCGGGGAGAGCGCCCCCGGCAGCAACCCGCCGGCCCCTGGGGCCACGGGCTCGAAGCCGGCGGACGCCCGCCCCGCGGGAGCCGGGCCCGCCGAAGCCCAGACCACGGGTTCCGGCACGATGGACGCCGGTACGTACGAGGTGCTGCGCGACCGCCTCGCCGCCCGGGCGGCCGAGCTCGCCCGGCGTGCCGACGACCTCAACACCCGCCGCGTCGCCACCTTCGGCTCGACGGAACTGCGGCTCGCCGGCACGGAGCACCTGCGCACCGAGAACAACAGCGTGCCGCGCGACATCGTCGCCGTCGGCGACAGCCTGCTCTTCGGCTACAACGTCGTCGTCGGGGTGCGTCCGCAGACCTCGGTCGGCGACGTCCTGGCACTGCACGACCGCGACCTGAACCGGCTTCCCGACGACGCGGTGCCCGGACTCCTCGACGACCCGGCGTTCCTGCGTGAGTTCGAGGCCCTGTACCGCTACTACCAGGGGGCCCGTCTCCTCCAGCTCCGCCGCACGGGCGGCCGGCTGCTGGCCGTCTTCCGCACCGGCGACAAGCCCACCGACATCCGGGTGCTGCGCTGGGCGGTGACGCCCGACGGGAGCGCCGAGTTCCTGGACGCGCGGGGCGAGCGCGACCATGTCTTCCCCGCGTCGCACGAGTTCGAGTGGACGCCCTCGACCCGCGACGACCACGTCCTCGGCCGGCATCCGCATGTGTCCATCGGCGGCGAGGTGTTCGTCGCGACCGTCGGCGGCGCCCTGACGGTGAAGACCGAGAACGACACGGAGACCGGCGAGGGCATCCACGCGGAGCCCGTCGACGAGCCGCTCCAGTCGCTGGCGGACGCCGATATCGAGCACGCCCGCGTCGGACCGCTGGTCCTGCTGCGCATCCGCCCGTACAAGGAGGAGGCGTACCGGTACCTGGTCCACAACACGGTCACCGAGACGGTGGTGCGGCTCGACGGCATCGGTCAGGCCTGCCGCCTGCTGCCGGAGGACCAGGGCATCGTCTTCCCCGGCGGCTACTACCTCGCCGCGACGGGGACCGCCCGTACCTTCGACGTCGACGCCGGGCTGCTCGGTGCGCTGGAGTACGAGCGGACCGTACGGTCGCCGAACGGCGAGGACGTGATGTTCGCCTTCCACGCGCGCGCGGAGGGCCGCAGCCTCCTGCTGCCGTACAACGTGATCCGCAAGACGGTCGCCACCCCCCTGAACTGCCAGGGCTACGCCGTGTTCGAGGACGGCGCGCTGCTGGTCCTGCGCACCGACGGCGGGGAGCCGGCCAGGGTCCACCCGGTGCAGCGCTGGCAGTCGCCGTTCGTCTCCGACACCTACGCCGCCGCCCGCCCCGCCGGGCAGGGCCCGCTGGCCGTCGTCGGCAACGCCGATCTGGTGCGGGGCATCTCCGACTGCCTGTCGCTCGCCCGCGCCGTCACCGAGACGCAGTCCGGTCCCACGACCGGTGTCTACGAGGCGCTGGTCGCCTCCTGCACCCGGACCGCCGACGCGTACCACTGGCTGGCCGACCCCGAGTTCGGCGACCTCGCCACGCCGCTCGCCGGTGTACGGGCGACCGCGGAGCAGGTGATCGGCGAGTTCGAGACCGTACGGGAGCTGACGGCGCAGGCCGCCCGCGCGCTGGAGGAGACGGCGGGGCGGATCGCCGCCCAGGTGCGCCGGCTGCGCGGCGAGACGCCGCGGGGCGCGAGCGGCTGGGTCGACGGACTCACCGGACTGCGCCGCGCACAGGGCGAGTTGATCACCCTCAAGGAGCTCCGGTACGCGGACACGGACCGCATCGACGCCCTCGCCGCGGACACCGACGCCGACATCGCCTCCTTCGCCCAGCGCGCCGTGGCGTTCCTGGCGCGTGAGGACGCGTTCGCGGACTACCACGCGGACATCGCGGAGCTGACGGAGAAGGCGGGCGCGATCGCGACCGTCGCCGAGGCCGCGCCCGTCGGCGGGCAGCTCGACGGGCAGGCGGAAGGGCTGCGTACGGTGACCGAGGTGGTCGCCGGGCTCGACATCGGCGACGCGGTCGTCCGCACCTCGATCCTGGAGCGGATCGCCGAGGTCCTCGGCGGCGTCAACCGCGCCCGCGCCACGCTCGACGCCCGCCGCAGGGAGCTCCTCGCCCACGAGGGCGAGGCGGAGTTCGCCGCGGAACTGGCGCTGCTCGGGCAGGCGGTGACCGGCGCGCTCGCCGCCGCCTCCGACCCGGAGGCGTGCGACGAGCAGCTCGCGGCGCTGCTGCTGCGGCTGGAGAACCTGGAGTCCCGGTTCGCCGAGTCGGACGACTTCCTCGCCGAGCTGGGCGCGAAGCGCACCGAGGTGTACGACGCGTTCGCGTCCCGCCGGCAGACCCTCCAGGACGCCCGCGCACGGCGCGCCGAGCGGCTGGCGGGGTCGGCCGTGCGCGTACTGGAGACGGTCTCCCGGCGGGTCGCCACGCTGGCCGACACGGGCGAGATCAACACCTACTTCGCCTCCGACCCGATGGTCGCCAAGGTCCGCCGCACCGCCGACGAGCTGCGCGAACTGGGCGACGAGGTCAGGGCGGAGGAGCTGGAGGGCCGGCTGAAGGCGGCTCGCCAGGAAGCGGCACGGGCGCTGCGCGACCGGACCGACCTGTACGCGGACGGCGGTTCGTCGATCCGGTTCGGCCGGCACCGGTTCGCGGTCAACAGCCAGCCGTTCGAGCTGACGCTGGTGCCGCAGGGCGACGGGCTCGCTTTCGCGCTGACCGGCACGGACTACCGTTCCCCGGTCACCGACGCGACGGCGCCCGGCTTCACGGACACCCGGCCGTACTGGGAGCAGTCCCTCCCGTCGGAGAACGCGTCGGTGTACCGCGCCGAGCATCTGGCGGCCAGGCTCCTCGACGAGCACGGCGCGGCCGCCCTGGCGGGCGCCGATCTCGCCGACCTCGTACGCAGGGCGGCGGAGGCGGCGTACGACGAGGGCTACGAGCGGGGTGTCCACGACCACGACGCGACCCTGATCCTCGGCGCGCTGCTGCGGCTGCACGAGCAGGCCGGGCTGCTGCGCTACCCGCCGCAGGCGCGGGCCGCGGCCCAGCTGTTCTGGGCGCACGGCACGGACGAGGCACGGCGCACGGCGTGGACGCGGCGTGCGGTGTCGCTGGCGCGTGCGCGCGAGACGTTCGGTCTGGCGCCGGCGATCGACGTGTTCCGGGCGGAGATGGCCCGGGAGCTGGGGGACGCGCTCGCGGCCGAGTACCTCTTCGAGGAACTGACCCGCGGCCCCGAGGGCTTTGTGACGGGCGCTTCGGCTCGCACACTGCTGGACAAGTTCCGCCGTACGGTCGGGACTTCGGTGTACGAGGACGACCTGGCCGCGCTCGGCGACGACCTGCCGGCCCGGCAGCAGGTGGTCGAGAACTGGCTGTGCGCCTACACCGAGGCGACCGGCGCGGACGACACGGACCTGGCGGAGGCCGCGGCGATCGAGCTGTGCCCGGACCTGGTGCGGTACGAGTGCGCGGCGCCGCTCAGCGAGCCGGTCGAGGGGCTGCTCGGCAGCCACCCGCGCGTCGAGCGGCGGACGATGACAGTCCGTATCGACGAACTCCTGGCCCGGACCCGGCGCTTCCGCGACGACGTGGCCCCCGGCTTCCGGTCGTACCAGCAGCGCCGCACCGCCCTGGCCGCGACCGAGCGCGAGCGGCTGCGGCTCGACGAGCACCGGCCCCGCGTGATGCCGGCGTTCGTCCGCAACCGGCTCATCGACGAGGTGTACCTGCCGCTCATCGGCGACAACCTGGCCAAGCAGCTCGGCACCGTCGGCGAGTCCCGGCGCACCGACAGCAACGGCCTGCTCCTGCTGGTCTCCCCGCCCGGGTACGGCAAGACGACGCTCATGGAGTACGTCGCCGACCGGCTCGGCCTGCTCCTGGTCAAGGTCAGCGGCCCCGCGATGGGGCACGCGGTGACGTCGCTCGACCCGGAGGAGGCGCCGAACGCGACCGCCCGCCAGGAGGTCGACAAGATCAACTTTGCGCTGGAGGCGGGCAGCAACGTCCTGCTGTACCTGGACGACATCCAGCACACCTCGCCCGAGCTGCTGCAGAAGTTCATCTCGCTGTGCGACGCGCAGCGCCGCATGGAGGGGGTGTGGCGGGGCGGGACGCGCACGTACGACCTGCGGGGCAAGCGCTTCGCGGTGTGCATGGCGGGCAACCCGTACACGGAGTCGGGGCAGCGGTTCCGCATCCCCGACATGCTCGCCAACCGTGCCGACGTGTGGAACCTGGGCGACGTGCTGACCGGCAAGGACGACGTGTTCGCGATGAGTTTCGTCGAGAACGCGCTCACCTCCCATCCGCTGCTCGCGCCGCTCTCCGGCCGGGACCGGGCGGACCTGGACCTGCTGGTCGCGCTCGCCGCCGGCGACCCGACCGCGCGGGCCGACCGGCTGCGGCACGCCTACCCGCCGGCGGAGCTGGAGCAGATCCTGGCGGTCCTGCGGCATCTGCTGACCGCCCGGCGCACGGTCCTCGCGGTGAACGCCGCGTACATCGCCTCGGCGGCGAGCAGCGACGAGACCCGCTCGGAGCCGCCGTTCCGGCTCCAGGGCTCCTACCGCAACATGAACAAGATCGTGGAGCGGATCAGCCCCGTCATGAACGACGACGAGCTGGCGTCCGTGATCGAGGACCACTACTCCGGCGAGGCCCAGACGCTGACGACCGGCGCGGAGGCGGCCCTGCTCAAGCTGGCCGAGCTGCGCGGCACGCTGACGGCGGAGCAGGCGGCCCGCTGGGAGGAGATCAAGTCGCGGTACGTCCGCGCCCACGCCCTCGGCGGCCCGGACGGGGATCCGCTGACGCGGGCGGTCGCGGCGCTCGGGCTGCTGGCCGACCGGGTGGCGGCGGTCGAGTCCGCGATCACGCGGGCGACCGACCCCCGCCATCTGGTGGCCCGGCCGACGGGCCGGCACGCGGCGCCGGCTCTCGCGGCGGCGGACGCGGCGGACTTCGCGGGCGAAGGGGCGGGGGACGAAGGGATGTGACGCGCGGCGCGGCGGCGGACAGCGGGGTGTGATCCACCGCCGGGAACAGGGCCGGGACCGCAGCCTGTGGACAAGTTGTCCACAGGCTGCGGGGGATGTGGGCGCCATCCGCTTTCATTGAGGGCATGAGCGACGCACACACCATGGCCGAGATGCCCGACTGGGAGAAGCGCTTCAGGGCGCCGCGCGTCTCCCTGCCCGACTGGGCGGAGGACGCGCCGGACCGATCCCTCTTCGTGTCGAACGCGACGGGGACGTACGAGCTGTACGCCTGGGACCGGTCGACGGGCGAACAGCGCCAGGTCACCGACCGGCCGAACGGCACGTCGGACGGGATACTCACCCCTGACGGTGAGGCCGTCTGGTGGTTCTCCGACACCGACGGGGACGAGTTCGGCGTCTGGATGCGCCAGCCGTTCCACGGTGGTGACGACGTGCCCGCCGCCCCCGGCCTGGAGCCCTCGTATCCGGCGGGTCTCGCCATCAGCAGGGACGGAACCACCGCGGTCGTCGGCCGCTCCACCGACGAGGACGGCACGACGATCCATGTCGTACGGGCCGGACAGGCACCCCGGGAGATCTACCGGCACCGGGAGTCGGGCGGGGTGGGCGACCTCTCGCACGACGGGTCGCTGCTCGCGATCGAGCACACGGAGCACGGGGACGCCATGCACTCCTCGCTGCGGGTGACCCGGCTCGACGGCACCACCGTGGCCGAGCTGGACGACACGGCGGGCGGCACGGTGGAGCTCGGCCTGGAGGTCCTCGGTTTCGCCCCGGTCGACGGCGACACCCGGCTCCTCGTGGGGCATCAGCGGCGCGGCCGCTGGGAGCCGATGATCTGGGACGTCGCCTCGGGTGAGGAGACCGACCTCGGTGTCGAGCTGCCGGGCGACGTGAACGCCGAGTGGTATCCGGACGGCTCCGCGCTGCTGATCGCGCACGGCTTCGAGGCGCGGGACGAGCTGTGGCGCTACGACCTGGCGACGCGTGCGCTGACCCGGATCGACACGCCGGCCGGTTCGGTCTCCGGCGCGACAGCCCGCCCTGGGGGCACCTCCCAGGCCGAAGCCTGTGGGGGAGGCGGCGTCGAGTATCTGTGGTCGTCCGCGGCGCAGCCGCCCCAGGTCCGGTCCACCCGTGGTGGCGTGGTCCTCGAGCCTCCCGGTCTGAAGGCCCCCGCCTCCGTGCCGGTCGAGGACGTGTGGGTGGAGGGGCCGGGCGGCCGCATCCACGCCCTGGTCCAGAAGCCCGCGGGCGCCACCGGTCCGCTGCCGACGGTCTTCGAGATCCACGGCGGTCCCGCCTGGCACGACAGTGACGCCTTCGCGGCGGGCCCCGCCGCCTGGATCGACCACGGGTACGCGGTGGTGCGCGTCAACTACCGCGGCTCGACGGGCTACGGCCGCGAGTGGACGGACGCCCTGAAGCACCGGATCGGCCTGATCGAGCTGGAGGACGTCGCGGCGGTCCGCGCATGGGCGGTCTCCTCCGGCCTCGCCGACCCGGCGAAGCTGGTCCTGGCGGGCGGCTCCTGGGGCGGCTACCTGACCCTGCTGGGCCTCGGCACCCAGCCGCAGGAGTGGGCCGTGGGCCTCGCCGCCGTGCCGGTCGCCGACTTCGTCGCGTCGTACGAGGACGAGATGGAGAACCTGAAGGCACTGGACCGCACGCTGTTCGGCGGCAGCCCGGAGGAGGTGCCGGAGCGGTACGAGGCATCGTCGCCCCTGACCTACGTCGACGCGGTCCGGGCCCCGGTCTACATCTCGGCCGGCGTCAACGACCCGCGCTGCCCGATACGGCAGATCGACAACTACGTGGACAGGCTCGCGGCACGCGGCGCGGTGCACGAGGTGTACCGGTACGACGCGGGGCACGGCTCCCTCGTGGTGGAGGAGCGCATCAAGCAGGTGCGCCTCGAGATCGACTTCGCGGACCGGTATCTGAAGGGAGCCGCGATGGAGCGGTGAACCGTCCCGGTCGCCGCCCGGGTCGCCGCCTCCGTCGCCGACCCGGCACACGGAACCGCTGACGCGTTCCGTACCGTAGAGGGGTGTACCGATTCCTGCTGACGCCCCGCTGGTGGGGGATCAACGTCTTCGTCCTGCTGGCGATCCCTTTCTGCATCTTCATGGGCTCGTGGCAGCTGGGCAGGTTCGAGGACCGCGTCGACTCCCACCGTGAGGCGGAGCAGCGGCCGGACGAGAAGCAGCAGAAGGCGGCACCGCTGGAGGAGCTGCTGCCCGTCGACAAGGAGACGTCCGGCCGGCTGGCGAAGGCGTCCGGCCGGTACGGCGAGCAGTTCGTGGTCCCGCAGCGTGAACTCGACGGCAGGAGCGGCTCGTACGTGCTGACGCTGCTGCGGACGGACAGCGGACGGGTGCTGCCCGTGGTCCGTGGCTGGATGCCCGAGGGCGGGCGGGCGCCGGCCGCCCCGGCCGGCGAGGTCACGGTCACGGGGGCCCTGCAGGCCTCCGAGTCCACGGGTACGGACGGGGTGCACACGGCGGGCGGTCTGCCGAGCGGGCAGCTGGGCATGATCAGCGCGGCGTCGCTGGTGAACCTGGTCCCGGACGACGTGTACGACGCGTGGGTCACGCTGTCGAAGGCGGACGGCGGCCTGACGGCCGTGCCGGCGGCGGCCCCGGAGAACAGCGGCCTGGACCTGAAGGCGTTCCAGAACCTCGGCTACACGGGCGAGTGGTTCGTCTTCGCCGGTTTCGTGCTCTTCATGTGGTTCCGCCTGGTCCGCCGGGAGGCGGAAGCGGCCCGGGACAAGGCCCTGGGCCTCGACCTCGAGACCGCCTGACCCGACCGGGCGGGGTACGGCACGGGCGGCGTACGGCACGGGCGGGGTGGGCCAGGCAGCGTCAGTCTGGGGCGACCGGGCTCGCGGCACGTTGGCCAGGCCCGGCGGCGTCAGGCTGGTCCAACCGAGCCCGCGTCGGCACGGCCGGTTCGTCCCACCCGGCCGCGTCGAACCGGCAAGACCCGGCCCGCGTCGGCCGGGCCGCCCCCACCGCACCCCGAGCCGAGCAGGCGTCAGCTCCGCCCCGGCCCGCCCCGCGTCACTGGCCTGCCAGCACGCCGGTGTAGTAGACAGTTCCGGCGCAGGCGTCGGGGACGGTCGTCCGGCCGGTGACCGCGCCGTTCAGCGCGGAGTACGTGACCGTCACGCTGCCGTCCTGCGTACCGTCCTCGACCATCAGCTGCGGCTCGGCGGCGTTCCCCTCGGACGTACCGGTGCCGTCCTGGCCGCCGGCGCCACTGGCCGTACCGCCGGTGCCTCCGCCGGTGGTTCCGCCACCGCCCGAGGTGTCACCACTGGACGGGGAGGGAGCAGGGGAGGAGCCTTCGGTCGGGCAGGTGTCGGACGGCACCCACGCGAACCTCACCTCGTACGACTGGGCCGCCGTCGCGACCGCCACGTCCGTCTCCGCCGCCGGGTCGGGCAGGCCGCTCGCCGCGTCACCCGCCGTGTGGCGCGCCACACCGATCCGGGCCGGGTCGGCGGCGCCCACCGCCGAGAAGCCGACGGTGGAGCCGCCGACGAAGCAGTCGGCGTCGGAGAGGTTGGTGACGCGGAAGGTTCCGTACGCCTTGCCCTCGGCGTCCGGGGCGCCCAGCTCCGTCGAGACCGCCAGCTGCCCGGGCTTGCAGGCCTGAGCCTGTGTCGCCGGGGGCTGCACCGCGCCGGACGCGCCGTCCGAGCCGCCGGTCGGCGCCTGCGCCGACTGGCCCGGTCCGGTCGTCCGGCCGGGCGAGACCGTGTCCCCGGCGCCCTGGGTGGGCGCCTTGACGCCGTTGTCGCCACCGGTGACGCCCGGGTCGTTGCCCGTGCCGCCCTGCGCCTGCTGGTCGTGTCCGGCGTTGACGGGGTTGGCGCTGTCGGCGCCCCGCGAATTCGCCACGTGGATGAAGGCGGGGACGGCGGTGCCGATCAGCAGGGCCGCCGCGGCCATGCCGACCAGGGCCTGCCGCTTGCGGGCCCGTCGCGCCGGGACCGCCCGCCGCAGATGGTCGAGTGCGTCGGCGGAGGGCTGGATGTCCTGGACGGCACCCTGCAGCAGGCGCCGCAGTGCGTCCTCGTCCCCTCCGGTGTCGTTGACCGGACGTTCCTTCGGCCCGTCGGCCGGCCCGTTGCTCACAGTGTCGTTCCCAGTCCGGTGGTCGGACGGCCCGTCCGGCCCGTAATGCTCAGCATGCCTGTACTTCTTGAAAAGCCCGAAACGCTCGGAGTCGTGGTCGCGGCCGCTCATTTCGTGGCCTCCATGGCGACACGGAGCGCCGCGATCCCCCGCGAGCCGTACGCCTTGACCGAGCCGAGGGAGACCCCCAGCGTCTCGGCCACCTGAGCTTCCGTCATGTCGGCGAAGTATCGCAGCACCAGCACCTCGCGCTGGCGCCGCTGCAGCCCCTTCATCGCCTTGATGAGCGCGTCCCGCTCCAGTTGGTCGTACGCGCCTTCCTCGGCGCTCGCCATGTCCGGCATCGGCTTGGAGAGCAGCTTGAGGCCGAGGATGCGCCTGCGCAGCGCGGACCGGGAGAGGTTGACCACGGTCTGCCGCAGATAGGCGAGGGTCTTCTCCGGGTCCCGCACACGGCTCCGCGCCGAGTGGACCCGGATGAACGCCTCCTGGACCACGTCCTCGCACGACGCCGTGTCGTCGAGGAGCAGGGCGGCGAGGCCCAGCAGCGATCGGTAGTGGGCGCGGTAGGTCTCGGTCAGAAGGTCGACGGTGGTACCCGTGGCCATGGTGTCCTCAGCACCCGGCCGCTGCGACGGCACGCGCGTGGTCCGGGAGGCAGGCACGGGCGCGATCACCGGCATGCCGCCGGCCGGGCGTGGCTTGCGGCGCGGGCGCACCGAAGCGCCACGTACCGGGACCACCCTTGCGATGTCGAGAACCTCTGCCACGCCTGTTGGACACGCTGCCCCCCGCCAGGGTTGTACGCGCATGCCACCGCTTTTGGCGGCGAACCGAAAACCCGCATGCGCACCGTTCTTCCCCAATGCCCCATTTTTGGGGCACCGTGCCGAGGTGCCCGCAAAGACGCTCCCGCCCAACTACCGGTTGCAGCGAGGGGGAATCGCATACTCGAACATGCCGACGCCCCAGCTCAAGCGGCACAGGCCACCGTTTCCCTCACAGGGCGTTCACAGATCCTACAAAGAACGGGGGCCGCACCACGTCGTATTAACTGCTGGGACCACGAGATTACGAGACGGCACTGACAGCACCGACGCCACCCGCCCGCGAGCCGCAGCACGGGCCGGGTACAACCCGGCACGAAGAGGGCGGTCTCACCTGTATTCGGCGGCGACGCACTCGGCGATCTGGGCGGAGTTGAGAGCCGCGCCCTTGCGGAGGTTGTCGCCGCAGACGAACAGTTCGAGACCGCAGGCGTCGTCCGGGGAACGCCGCACGCGCCCCACCCAGGTCGGGTCGGTGCCCACCACGTCCGCGGGGGTGGGGAAGTCGCCCGCCTCCGGGTTGTCGTAGAGCACGACGCCGGGCGAGGTCGCGAGCACCTCGTGGGCCCGCTCGACGGTGATCTCCTTCTCGAAGCGCGCGTGCACCGACAGCGAGTGGGTCGTCAGCACCGGCACCCGGACACAGGTGGCGGTCACCCTCAGAGCCGGCAGGCCGAGGATCTTGCGGGTCTCCGCCCGCAGCCCCAGCTCCTCGGACGACCAGCCGTCGTCGGCGACCGTCCCCGCCCAGGGCACCACATTGAGCGCCAGCGGTGCCGGGAACGGCCCCAGGTCGTCGCCCACCGCACGCCGTACGTCCCCGGGCCCCACGCCCAGATCCGTACCGGCCACCATCGACAACTGCGCCCGCAGCGAGGCCACGGCCTCACGGCCCGCGCCACTGACGGCCTGGTAGGACGAGACGACCAGTTCCTGCAGGCCGAACTCGCCGTGCAGCGCGCCGACGGCCGGGAGCATGGCGAGCGTCGTGTCGTGCGGGCTCGCGACGATGCCGCGCGGGCGCACCCGTACGGCATGGGGGTTGACCTCGGGGACGACCAGCGGAACCTCGGCGTCCATGCGGAACGCCGGAGACGCGTCCACGACGACGGCGCCCTTGGCGACCGCCACGGGCGCCCACCGCTCGGACACCTCGCCGGGCGCCAGGAAGATCGCGACGTCGATGCCGTCGAAGAGGCCCTCGCCGATCTCCAGGACCTCGCACTCCTCCCCGCGCACGGCCAGCTTGCGGCCGGCCGAGCGCGGGGAGGCGGCGAGTCGGATCTCGCCCCAGACGTCCGCGTGCTGGGACAGGATCTGGAGCATCACCGCACCGACGGCTCCGGTCGCTCCCACGACCGCGAGCGCCGGTTTGGACGTCATCGCGCCACGCCTCCGTGCCGGCGCGTCATCGGCCGGTGCCTCCGTAGACGACGGCCTCGTCCGAGTCGGAGTCGAGCCCGAAGGCGCTGTGCACGGCGCGCACGGCCTCGTTGACGTCGTCCTGACGGGTGACCACCGAGATGCGGATCTCGGAGGTCGAGATCAGCTCGATGTTCACGCCGGCGTCGGACAGCGCCTCGAAGAACGAGGCGGTGACGCCCGGGTTGGTCTTCATACCCGCGCCGACCAGCGAGATCTTGCCGATCTGGTCGTCGTAGCGCAGCGAGTCGAACCCGATGGCGGACTTCTGCTTCTCCAGGGCCGCCATCGCCTTGGCGCCGTCCGTCTTGGGCAGCGTGAAGGAGATGTCGGTCAGGGCGGTGGTGGCCGCCGAGACGTTCTGCACGACCATGTCGATGTTGATCTCGGCATCGGCGATCGCGCGGAAGATGGCTGCCGCCTCACCGGGCTTGTCGGGGACGCCGACAACCGTGACCTTGGCCTCGGAGACGTCGTGGGCGACTCCGGAGATGATGGCGTGCTCCACCTTCTGATCCCCTCGCGGTTCGTTGCTGACCCAGGTGCCGCGCAGTCCCGAGAAGGACGAGCGGACGTGGATCGGAATGTTGTATCGGCGTGCGTACTCCACACAGCGGTGGAGCAGCACCTTGGAGCCGGAGGCGGCGAGCTCCAGCATGTCCTCGGAGGAGATCCAGTCGATCTTCCGGGCCTTCTTCACGACCCGCGGGTCGGCGGTGAAGACACCGTCGACGTCGGTGTAGATCTCACAGACCTCGGCGTCCAGCGCGGCGGCCAGCGCCACCGCCGTGGTGTCGGACCCGCCACGCCCGAGCGTGGTGATGTCCTTCTTGTCCTGGGACACACCCTGGAACCCGGCGACGATGGCGATGTTGCCCTCGTCCAGCGCTGTGCGGATCCGGCCCGGCGTCACATCGATGATGCGCGCTTTGTTGTGGACCGAGTCGGTGATGACGCCTGCCTGGCTGCCGGTGAACGACTGTGCCTCGTGGCCCAGGTTTTTGATCGCCATGGCCAGCAGGGCCATGGAGATCCGCTCTCCCGCGGTCAGCAGCATGTCGAACTCACGCCCGGCAGGGATCGGGGATACCTGCTCGGCGAGATCGATCAGCTCGTCCGTCGTGTCGCCCATCGCCGATACCACGACGACCACCTGGTGGCCGTTCTTCTTGGCATCGACGATTCGCTTGGCGACCCGCTTGATGCCTTCGGCATCGGCTACGGAGGAGCCTCCGTACTTCTGCACGACAAGGCCCACGTGCGCTCCTCGCTCGGTCTTCTGCAGTCACTACTGCGGTCGGCTCATTTTATCGAGCGGCCGCGGATCGCCCCGCTGATGTCACATCGTGAGATGTCCCGCTCACTACGTGATCATCCGGAAGTCCCGGAGGGCGTCCGCGGCCGTTCGGGTTGGCTACTGCCCAAGGGTCGCCGGGGTACGCGAGTATGTGGGCCGGCTCACACGCACCGGTCCTGACCGGCCCGGAAACACTCCGGGCCCCGGCCGGAAACCGCGGACCTCGCCTGGCCGGCCGGGACACGCGGCCTCGGTCGGCGCGGCCTCGTGTCCGGGTTCGGTCGGAACCAGGGGCCTGGCGACCGCGCTGCTGCTCGCCTCCGGCGGCCTGGGCGTCCTCGCGGCGTGGGCTGCTGGGGTCCGGCAGCAGCTTTCCGACCGGGGGTGTCCGCCGGAAGGACGAGGTCGGCACGTCGCCGCTCGCCGACCGGAGCCACCCGGCTGAACTGCGCGCCGGAGGGCCGCCGCCGCGCCCACCACCGCGTCACCGACTGTCGGGGAAGCCGGTGCGGGAGTGGTCGTCACGGTCGACCAGGAGGCAGCCGGGGATTCCGGCTGTCGCACAGCATCTGGGCATCGACGTGATCGCGACGGTTCGCGTCCCTGTCGCGCGGTGACTTCGATGGCCGGACGTGGCCATCGCCGGACCGCCGCACTGCCGAACCGCCGCTCCTGAGCCACCGCCGCACCGCCGCACCGGTCGCCCAGGAGCGTAAAATTTCAGGTGCGCGCCGGGACGGCGACGGCAGGAGGCGGGCATGTCCCCACTCGGCACACTCGAGGACGGCCGGACCGCGTTCGGGCAGCAGAGGTGGGCGGACGCCTGCGCCCTGCTCCGCTCTGCCGACGACCGCGAACCGCTCGCCCCCGGGGACCTCGAGCTGCTCGCCACAGCCGCGTATCTGGTGGGCCAGGACGACAGCAGCGTCCGCGCCTGGGAGCGGGCGCACCATGTGCTGCTGGAGCAGAACGACGTCCCCGGTGGAGCACGGTGCGCGTTCTGGCTCGGGATGCTCCTCTTCAACCGGGGCGAGACAGCGCGCGGCGGCGGCTGGATCGGCCGGGCGCACCGGCTGCTCGACGAGGGGGCGGTTGACTGCGTGGAGCAGGGCTACCTGCTGGTGCCCATGGCGCTGCAGACCCTGGAGGGCGGTGACGCCCCGGCGGCGTACGCCCTCTGCGGCCAGGCAGCCAAGGTCGCGGACCGTTTCGGGGACCGCGATCTCGCCGCGTTCGCGCTGCTGGGACGGGGGCAGACACTGGTCCGGATGGGTGAGACGGCCCAGGGTCTGGCACTGCTCGACGAGGTGATGACCGGCGTCACCGCGGGCGAGGCGTCACCGGTGGTCGCCGGGATCGTCCACTGCGCGGTGATCATCACCTGCCAGGAGGCCTTCGATCTGCACCGGGCGCAGGAGTGGGCGGAGGCGCTGAGCCGCTGGTGCGCGTCCCACCCGGATCTGGTGCCCTACCGCGGCCAGTGCCTGGTGCACCGTTCGGAGATCCTTCAGATGCACGGTGAGTGGGCCTCGGCGATGACCGAGGTACGGCGGGCGCGCGAGCGGCTCGCGACACCACCCGGGCAGCCGGCGATCGGCATGGCGTACTACCAGCAGGCCGAACTGCACCGGCTGCGCGGCGAGTTCCAGGAGGCCGAACAGGCCTACCGACAGGCCGCGGAGCAGGGACGCCCGCCGCAGCCGGGACTGGCCCTGCTGCGCCTCGTCCAGGGGCGGCCCGCGGATGCGAGGGCGGCCCTGGGCCGGATCGTGCAGGACGTCCAGGACCGGTCGACCCGGTCGAAGGTGCTGGCCGCGTACGTCGAGGCCATGCTCGGCCCGTACGGCCGGACCCCCGTCGACGACACCGCCCCTGCCGTGGACACAGAGCATTCGTCGCGGCGAACTGCGGCCGACGACACGGCCGCCGACGACACAGCCGCCGCCCGCACCGCCGCGGACGAATTGGCGGCGATCGCGGCCGGCCTCGGGGCGCCGCTGCTGCGCGCGGTCTCCGCCCGTGCGACGGGGGCGGTGCTTCTCGCGGAGGGCGACGCCCGCGCCGCCTGTGCGGAACTGGGCCGGGCCCGGCAGCTCTGGCTGGAGCTCCAGGTCCCGTACGAGGACGCCCGCACCCGTGCCCTGATGGGGATCGCCTGCCACCGGCTCGGTGACCACGACACCGCCGCGCTGGACCTCGAGGGAGCACGCCGGATCTTCCGCGACCTGGGCGCGGCACCCGACCTGGCCCTCCTCGACGCGGCGGAGAGGGCCGCAGTCGGCGGCGGGCCCGCAACGGCGGCGGGCGGGCTCACCGGGCGCGAGGTCCAGGTGCTGGAGCTGGCGGCGGCCGGGCGGACCAACCGCGAGATCGCGGCGGAACTGTTCCTCAGCGAGCACACGGTCCGCCGCCACCTGCAGAACGTCTTCACGAAGCTGGGAGTGTCCTCCCGCGCCGCGGCCACCGCGTACGCCTACCGGCACGGGTTGCTCTGACGCCGCCACGAGCCCGGTCCGCCGCACGCCGCTGTGCGGCGGCAGTGCTCCGGTCAGGACACGCCGTCACGGCACCGCGCCCCCTCCGGCCTCGTCCGGCGCCCCCCGGCTCCGCCCGTGGTATGTACGGACCACTCCGGCCGACGCGCCGCATTGGTACGCGTGCGCGATGCGGCGCCCCGGCGGCTCTCCGTAGCGTCGGCGGCGTCAAGTACTTCGGGCCACCGCCATACGAAGAACCACCGCCATACGAAGAAGAGGTGGACGTCATGGCCACCATCACCATCGACGCGCGTGAGACTCTGCTGGCCCCGCTCCCCGTCACCGAGCGGCGCCTCACCTGCGCGGGTGTGAGCACCGCCGTCCTGGAAGGCGGGGACGGCCCGCCGCTCGTCCTTCTGCACGGTCCGGGGGAGTGCGCGGCGCACTGGACCCGGGTGATCCCCGACCTCGTGACGACCCACCGTGTGGTCGCCCCCGATCTCCCCGGCCACGGCTCCTCCGACACGGGAGACACGGGGGACGGCCCCCTGAACGCGGACCGCACGGTGGCCTGGCTGGAGGACCTGGTCGAGCAGACCTGTCCGTCGCCGCCCGCCGTCGTCGGACGGCTGCTCGGCGGTGCCATCGCGGCCCGCTTCGCCGCCGCCCGCCCCGACCGGCTCGAACGCCTGATCCTGGTCGACAGCTACGGGCTGACCCGCTTCCGGCCGACGCCGTCTTTCGCCGTCGCTCTCGCCGGCTTCGCCGCACGTCCCACCCCGCGCTCCATCGACCGCCTCTTCCGCGCGTGCTCGGCCGAACCGGAGCGCGTGGCGCGGGAACTGGGCGACACGGCGGACGCGCTGAAGACGTACGCCGTCGACACGGCCCGCACCCGACGCAACAAGGCCGCGATGCGCGCTCTCATGCCTCAGCTCGCCCTGCCGGCCATCCCCGACGAGGTCCTGCGGCGGATCACCGTTCCCACCGCGCTGATCTGGGGACGGGAGGACCCCCAGACACGAGTCCGGACGGCCGAAGCCGCGAGCGCCCGCTACGGCTGGCCCCTCCACGTGATCGACCGAGCCGGTGACGAGCCGCCCATCGATCAGCCGGAGGCGTTCCTCAAGGCACTGCGCTCCATCCTCCGGCCGACGTGAACACCAACCTGCCGGCATGAACACCAAGGGGGGTGGGAGGAAGTGACGGTCATGACCACGCATGCATCCACACAGCAGCAGCAACGGGAACGGGCGGCCTGGGACCACATCGCCGAAGACTTCGACCGGTATGTCACCCCGCTGACCGGCCAACTGGCCGAGAGGGCCCTGGACCTGGCCGGCCTCCGTCCGGGAATGCGCTTCCTGGACGTGGCTGCGGGCAGCGGGGCACTGAGCATCCCCGCCGCGCGCCGCGGCGCACACGTCACGGCGACGGACTACTCCCCCGCGATGGTCGAACGCCTCGCCGCCCGGGCGCAGGCGGCAGGCCTGAGCGGGGTGGAGAGCCACGTCATGGACGGCCTGGCCCTTGATCTGGCGGACGACACGTTCGACGTCTCCGGATCTCAGAACGGTGTGTCGGTCTTCCCGGACCTGACCCGCGGACTGGCGGAACTGGTACGGGTCACCAGGCCGGGCGGGCGGGCTCTGCTCGTCGCGTTCGGGGCGCCGATCCAGGAAACGGAGTTCATCGCCTTCGTCTTCGGCGCCCTGCGGGCCGCGGTGCCGGGCTTCACGCCGCCACTGACGGATCCCCCGCCGCCGCCGTTCCGGCTCACCGACCCGGAGAAGATGCGCCACGTGCTCGCCGACGCCTCGCTCACCGACGTCCGCGTGGAAACCGTGGACTGGCCTGTCGAGATCCGCTCCGCCGCACACCTGTGGAACGTGACGACCTCCGGCCACCCGATCGTCGCCACGCTCGTCTCCGGTCTGACGGAGGAGCAACGCGGTGCGGCACGTCAGGTGCTGGACGGCATGCTCCTCGAACGCTCCGGCGGGCGCGGCGTCGCCGTGCTCAACAGCCGGATGAACGTGGGCGTCGGCACGAAGTGACGCCGGCCCGCACACGTCCCGGACGGTGCCCTCAGCCGCGACGCGCCGTGACCGTCAGGGACGTGGCCGCCGGGACACCGGGCTCGTACGGCGCGCTCTCGGGCGCGGTCGTGTCGACGAGGCGGATGCCGTTGCTGACCGTGACCGTGAACTCGCGGGCCGCCCCGCCGCGCACCAGGCTCAGGGGGCCGCCGCCGGCCGACGCGTACATCGGCAGGGCGGTCGGCCGGCGGCCGAACCTGGCAGCACGGGGGAGCGGTCAGGACACGCGGAAGCAGCGGTTGTACTACGGCCTCGTGGACAGCTCAGCGGGCCCGCCGCAGTCCCAGCGGCGCGGCGATCTCCTGGACCATGACCTTGCCGGCCTCCTCGGCCAGCGCGTCCTCCGTGACGTCCTCGTCGGTGTCGAGCCCGTCCAGCTCCGCGAGGGGCTGGTCGAGACGGACATGGGCGACCAGGGACTGGAGGGCGCGCAGGGTCGCGGAGGCGGTCGGGCCCCAGTTGGAGAAGTACGAGAACTGCCACCACCACAGCGCCTCGCTGATGCGGCCCGCCCGGTAGTGGGCGAGGCCGTGGCGCAGGTCCATGATGATGTCGGCGAGGCTGTCGGAGATCCGCGACGGCACGGGCGCCTTGCGGGGCTCGTACGGGTCGAAGACCTCGGAGAAGACGTCGATCGGCTCCAGCATGGTCGCGAAACGCATGCGCAGATCGTCGACGTCCAAGTCGGGGCCGGTGTCCGTTTCGTACCGCTCGTCCGGGACGATGTCCTCGTGCGCGCCGAGGCGGCCGCCGGTCAGCAGCAGCTGGGAGACCTCGAGCAGCAGGAACGGGACCGCGCTGTCGGGCTCGTCGCCCTTGGCGACCTCCGTGGTCGCGACGATGAAGGACTCGATCGAGTCGGCGATCTGGACCGCGAAGCTGTCGGGATCCTGTTCTACGGCGTGCAGCATGGCGTCAGACATCGAGCAGTCGTCTCCCCTCGAAGGCACGGCCGAGCGTGACCTCGTCGGCGTATTCCAAGTCTCCCCCTACAGGGAGTCCACTGGCCAGCCGCGTGACCTTCAAACCCATCGGTTTGATCATTCTCGCGAGGTACGTGGCCGTCGCCTCGCCCTCCAGATTGGGGTCCGTGGCCAGGATCAGCTCGGTGACCGTGCCGTCCGCGAGGCGGGTCAGCAGCTCGCGGATGCGCAGGTCGTCGGGGCCGACGCCCTCGATGGGGCTGATGGCACCGCCGAGGACGTGGTATCGGCCGCGGAACTCCCGGGTCCGCTCGATCGCGACGACGTCCTTCGGCTCCTCGACGACACAGATGACCGTCGGGTCCCGGCGGGCGTCGCGGCAGATGTTGCACTGCTCCTGCTGCGCGACGTTGCCGCACACCGCGCAGAAACGCACCTTGTCCTTGACTTCGAGCAGGGCGTGCGCGAGGCGGCGGACATCGGTCGGCTCGGTCTGGAGGATGTGGAAGGCGATCCGCTGCGCGCTCTTGGGACCGACGCCGGGCAGCCTGCCCAGTTCGTCGATGAGGTCCTGAACCACGCCTTCGTACAACGGAACGCCTCTCCTGGAGTGCTTGCTGCTTACGGTAGTTGCTGCCGGTTCCGCTCAGAAGGCCGACGGCGGTAGCGGATCAGAAGGGCATGCCCGGCATGCCGCCGAGGCCCTGCGCCAACGGCCCGAGCTTGTCCTGCTGGAGCTGCTGGGCGTTCTCGTTCGCGGCCTGCACCGCGGCGACGACGAGGTCCGCCAGGGTCTCGGTGTCCTCGGGGTCCACGGCCTTCGGATCGATGACCAGGCCCCGCAGTTCGCCGGAGCCCGTGACGGTCGCCTTCACGAGACCGCCGCCGGCCTGACCCTCGACCTCGGTCTGCGCAAGCTCCTCCTGGGCCTGCGCCAGGTCCTGCTGCATCTTCTGGGCCTGCTGGAGCAGCTGCTGCATGTTGGGCTGGCCACCACCGGGGATCACGGTCACTCCTGGCTACATCGACGACTGAACGCGCTGTACGTTTCGGTACTCCTTGAGCCTACGTGCTCACCCAGCCGACCGCCCCACCCTGCATCACCCCGCCTCGGGCAACTCTTTCGAGTGAGCGGTACGGGGCCGCTCGACGCTCCCATACCTGACCAGAACCCCCGTGCGGACGGAAATACCGGGATCCGCGACCCACAGCCCACCATTCGGCGGTATGAAGGGCCTGCGCCGCATCAGAACGAACGCGCGCCACGTACGTCACGCGGTGTAACGTCACCACCTTTTCAGCACCTTTTCGGACCTGATAGTCAGTCCCGGGCGTCAGCCCTGGTTGTCGGCCTGGGTCGTCAGTCCTGACCGTCAGCCCTGACCGTCAGCAGAGCGCAGAGGAGTGCACCGGTGAGCCAGCCGGAGATGCAGCCCGGGGGGCCGACCCGCGGGGAGGGTGGCGAGGCGCCGCCGAGTGACCTGACGGGACGGACGTTCCCCCTCGGGGACTGGGGCGAGCCCGCGGCCCGACTGGACGAGCTCTACCGCTGGGTCGAGGCCGACGCGCTGCGGACGGCGGACTGGTATCTGGCGGACCGGGTCCTCAAGCGCCGGGCCGCCCGCGCGCTGCGCCTCGGCACCGCCGCCGGCGCGCTCGCCGGGGCGGCCCTCCCGCTTCTGGACCTGACCCGGGCGATCCCCGGAGCCGCCCCCTGGGGCTACCTCTCCCTGCTGGCGGCCACCGCCTGCCTCGCCTGCGACCGGTACTTCGGCCTGACGGCCGGCTGGATGCGGGACGTGGCCACCGCGCAGGCGGTGCAGCGCCGCCTCCAGGCGCTGCAGTACGACTGGGCCTCGGAGAGCGTCCGCGAGGTCCTCGGCCCCACCGAGGGCACGGCGAGTGAGGCGGCCGAGCGCTGCCTGGGCGTGCTGCGCCGCTTCTCCGAGGACATCGCGGACCTGGTCCGGTCCGAGACCTCCGACTGGATGACCGACTTCCGCCCCGGTCCGGCCCCGCTGCGCCTCCCGTCCGCCCCCGGCCGCCCGGCCCCGGACCCGCACCCCGCCCCCGGCGTCATCCAGGGCCGCTTCCCCCTCCCCCCGACCACCCGCCCCAACATGCCGAGGCAGCGGCCCCCGGAGCCGCCGCGCTGAGCCCGCCCGGGGCCCGGGCCGGCCTTCAGTCGGCGTACCGGGCCACCGTCCAGGCCGTCGGCCCGGTGAGCCCTGTTCCTGTGCCGTCGGTCATCTCCAGGACCTCGAAGCCGGCGCCCTCCGCGTAGCGCTCCAGCTCGCGGGGGAACAGGACACGTCTGCGGATCTCGTCCCGGGCCTCGTCGCCGGAGGGGAGCACCCAGTGCCGGTGCGTGGTGTTGATCTGGGTCCGCAGCTCCCACTGATGTCGGACGGTGACCGTCGCGGATCCGCTCGGGGTGTTCACCGTGGCGACTGTCGGCTCGGTCCGGGTGATCGGGGCGACCGGTGAGCACAGCACGAGCAGCGCGCCCGGCCCGGCGTGGGCCGCGAAGGTGGCGAAGACCTGGCTGATCTCCTCGTTGTCGTGTACGTAGGCGAGGCTGTTGCCCATGCAGGTCACCACGTCCATGCGCGTGCCGAGTCGTGCGGTGCGCATGTCGCCGACACGGATGTCGAGCCCTGGCCGGGCCCGGTGGGCGTGGTCGACCAGACCGGGCTGGAGGTCCACTCCGATGCCCTCGAAGCGCTCGGCCAGCATCTCCAGGTCCCGGCCGGTACCGCAGCCGAAGTCGACCAGTGTCCGGGCGTCCGGCCGGTGCCGTCGGATCAGGCCCTGGCAGGTCTCGGCGCTCGCACGGTCTGCCTGGAGCACGTCGTAGAGCGCCGGATCGCGGTACAGGAGGTTGGTGGCTTCCACGTGCTCGGCTTCCGTGTTGAGGCTGGTCACATGAGGCTTCGCGGTCCGACCTCCAAGGCGAGCGCATCGCACAGCAGATCAGGAACGACCGGGGCGGCAGCGGCATCATCCCGCGCCTTGGCGAGAGCCTTCCCGTCAACGTAGCCGAGCTCCACCAGGACTGATTGCTTCAGCATGTCGTCCAGCACGGGCGGGCCGTAGAACCGCAGCCCTTTCTCCAGGACGGCCAGGAAGCTCTCCGACTCGGCCGACTCGGGCAGCCCGGCCCGTCTGATCCGCGCACGAAACAGCGCCTTGCCACGCTTGTGCTCGTGGGGTAACTGCTCCATGAACCGCACGATCCGCGGGTGTGCGAGCGGGCTCACCGGTTACACTCCGGCCCGGAGAAATCCGGGATTCTGCATCCCGAACGCCATCAGGGTCGGTACGGGCAGACCGGGATGGGCGCAAGGTGATCATTTACCTCGGCGAGCACTCGGACCGCCTTGCTGCCCAGCCACGGCAGGGATTGAGGAGTCGGCAGTCGGGCCTGCGTCCTGGAATGGTGGGCGTTGATCTCGTCGCCGCCGCTGCACGTGAACATGATCTCGCACCGCCAAGCGGCTGCCTCCTCTCGTACGACGTCGAACGCCTCCTGGTAGAAGGCTCCCGCCGGATCGTGTGGCTTGCACAGAGCGCGCACGCCTCCGGGACAGAATGGCGGATGCCGCATGGCGGGGATGGCCGTATCACGGAAGCCGCAGTACTCCACAAAAGCCCTGCGACGCTCACGCTGCTGCCTGCCGCTACTCCCTCCCACCAGCAAGCCGAAGCTGTGCACCTCGCGAAATCGGACCGCATTCACGGCCAGGGCGACGTTCCCGGAGTCAGCCCCGCCGGACAGTTCGACACCCACACATCCGGTTGCCGTCGGCACCTGGCGGATCACGTCGGTCAGCAACTCGTCCAGAGTGGCGAGTGGATCAACTCCAGGCCGGAGCGTACGCGGTTCAAGTACGTGCTCGGCAGGTTCTGGGTGGTGGAGCGTGAGCCCCGAGGGGGTGAACGTGGCCGATGCCCGCTCGGTGAGGCGGTAGACGCCTTCGAACAGCGTCTGGGACGTGTAGCGGTGCTGCCGCGTCAGCGTTCGGGCGACGACTCGCGGCACCAGGCGGTCGGCCCGCAGCTGCGGTCGCAGTGCCGACAGGTCCCATGAGGCATGCAACTCGCCGTCCTGCTCTGTCAGGTACAGCGGGGCTGTGCCGAAGGCGCCTGCCGCCAGGCGGGCTTGTCCCGGCTCCATGATGAGTTCGACGAAGTCGGCCTCATCCCGCTTGCACTCCTTCACCCGGACCCGGATACGAGGCGCCTGGTTGTCGTTGACCTCTATGACCAGCGTGGACACGTTCGCGGGCTCGATCCCGCTCTCACCGCTGATCCATCGGCCGCCTGCCGGCCTCCACTTGGGCTCATGGAGATCGTCCAGGCGCAGACGCATCGACAGCATGTCGTTCCCTTCCGAGGTCGTGCGACGGGGCGGCATCGCCTACGGCCCCGCCCCGCCTGGCGTAAGCCCTGGATCACTTGCTGCAGTGGTCGCCGTTGTTGTCGCCGCCGCCCGGCATCTTGTCGAGCAGCACGGCCTCGACGGCCGGGACGCCGGTGATCAGGTCGCCGGTGAACAGCTCGTCCACGTTCATCGTGTTCTCCCGTACGGTTTTCAGTGGACTCCGCGGCTGATGCTGCGGAGTTGGACCCGCCCGGCTGCCGGACCCTTGCGAAGAAGGCAGCCGGGCGGGATGCCCGCCGCTTACGATCGGCGGGCCCTCCCAGTCACAGGCGAGGAGCCTGGATTGCGCGACAGGGAAGGAGTCAGGTGGGTGTGGAGGCGGCGACGCCCAGGACGAAGCCGACCGATCCCGAGACAGTGATGAGGAGCGGTCCGGCGCAGCGGCCGACGGCAGCGGCCCACCGTTTCACAGTCGCTCTCCGCGGCTGCGTTCGTTGACCGCGCGTACGGCGGCGCTCAGCCTCGCTGCCTCGCCCTCGGGCGTGGTGCTGCGGTGCTGTGGGCAGCGGCACGTCGAGAACCGACTCGACCCCGGAGGCAGATCCGCGCCCTCGTAGGTGTCGATCCGCAACATCCCGTCCGTGCCCCGTTCCTCGGTCATCCGGGCCAGGCGGGCCCGCGCTTCGCTTCTCATCCATCAGTCCCTCAGACGACGGCTGCGGCGAGGTCTCGCCGTTCCCTGCTACCCCTACGCAACCGTGCAGCTACGCTCAGCGGTACTGTTGCGGCAGGGTCAGGACTTGAAAGCCTTGAAACTTCGCGCGGGCGCGGGGAGTTGAGGGCATGGCCAGGCGTGATCCGAATAGGGCGCTCGGGCAGCTGCTCGCTGAAAGCCGCTGGACTCACCGCCAGTTCGCGCGGTCGGTGAACCGTGTCGGCACCGAGACGGGGACGCCCCTGCGCTACGACGGGTCGGCGGTGAGCCACTGGCTGGGCGGCACCGTTCCCCGTAGCGCGGTGCGCGTGTGCATCCTTGAAGCTCTCTCTCGGCGCCTCGGCCGCCCCGTCACCCACGCCGAGGCCGGGTTGCCCGTCGCCCGCGGCCAGTTCCCCACGGCCGCAGATACCGTGGAAGGACTGATCGATCCGGGGAGGCATGACATGGACCCGTCCCGCCGCAGCGTCCCGGGAACCGGCCTGTTCTCCGTCGCCCTCACCATCCCCGGCTGGCCGGATGTCATCGGCCGTGCCGAAGCCGTCGAGTCCGGCCGCACCACCCGCATCGGAATGAACGAAGTGGACATGGTCATCGCCATGACCGAGCGCGTCTCAGAGCTGGACGACCAGTTCGGCGGCCCCCACGCACGCCCCATGGCGGCCTCGTTCATGGTCAACACCGTGGCCTCCTACCTGCGCGCCGACGCTCCCGAGGACGTACGGAAGGCAATGCTGTCCGCGGCTTCGGACCTCCTGTACCTGACCGGCTACATGGCCGTGGACGAAGGACTGCACGGCCTGGCACAGCGCTACTACGTCAAGGCGCTGGAGCTGGCGGGCGCGGCCGAGGACCACTTGACCTACTGCACCACCCTGCGTGGCATGAGCGTCCAAGCGGTCGACCTCCGCCACGGGGCGAAGGCCATGGAGTTGGCCGACGCCGCTGCCGCTGCCTCTCCGAAGGCCGGTCCCCGTATGCAGGCGTTCCTCGCGGGCCAGCAGGCACACGCCGCCGCGCAGATGGGGGACCGTACGGGCGCGCTGCGGTACATCCGCGAGGCTGAAGGGGCCATGGATCGCGCCGAGTCGCGCGGCAAGATCTTCGGCTCGTAGGATCCGTCGGCCCTCAACTACCACATCAGCCAGGTCCGTTACGAACTCGGTGACGTTTTCGGCGCCATCGAAGCCATGCAGGAGTCGGACAAGGTGCGCTACAGCGTCTACCGCCGCGCTCGCGTACGGCACCGCGCCACCCTGGCTGAGCGCCAACTGGAGATCGACCACCTGGAAGCCGCCTGCGCCACCTGGCACCAGGCACTCAACGACTACCCCATGGTGCAATCCGGCCGCGCCGACGACCGGATCAGAACCATGTTCAGCCTCCTGCGACCCCACCTGAAGAACGCCACCGCACGGGACCTTTACGACCGAGCGCGAACGATCGCGTCCCCGTCCCTTGCCGGCTGACCTGTCCCGACGTGGCCCTCAGCCACAAGAGATCAGCCATGACGGCGGGTGCGTCGAAGGAAGACCCCCACTTTGCGTTTCCAGCATCCCCGCTTCGGCCTCAGCCACGCCGTCTCATTCCGTTACAGCCTCCACCCGGGTCGCGGAGGCCACCGGGCGCACGATCACCTACGTCCGTGACGACGTGTGCACGCGCGCTGCCGATGCCCGCGAGCCAGCGCAGAGACTTTCAGTCGGCTCTCCCCTCCTGGCCAGCGGTCATCGATGTCGGACCCGGAAGTGATCACCGAGTATGGAGTGCTGCCCCGGTTCACCAATCAACATGAAGCGTTACTTCAACTTGAACCCTGCTCAATGCGTGCGGCTCCGCTCTCACGCATGGTCGGGGTTGATTAGTTCCTGGGGCAGCAGATCCGAGAAGTACGCACGTGAAAGGCTCACCCACTCGTCCTCGCCAAGGATTTCCAGAATTTCAAACGCATAGGAAGCGCAGGCTGCCGATCGACCTGAGGAAATCTCCTCCAGAAACAGCCAGGCACCACGGACGATCACCTCCTGGCATCGACCGACCAAGTCGTCGGAGTCACCTCCAGACAGGTACATCAGTGATTCCAGAAGAACTTGCCTGGCTTCCCCCGACGGGTAGACGGGCAAGGCCGACATGAGGATCTGCGCTACAGCAGGCGCAGACTCCTCCATGAAGGACTGAATGAGCACGTGCCCTTCCATCCAGTCCTTCTCGACCAGGCTTCCGGGGGCGCGATCCAGGGATTCGAAGAGCTCGTCGATTACATGGCGAGAATTCCTGCCGCACACACACCGAACCTCCGAGATGCCACTGCACTCGATTACCGCTTGCAGCAGCCGTCGTTCATGTTTCATCGCGACAAACCATTTCTCTGGTCAGCAGTCACTCAACTGCACGATGCGCACATATACACCGCGCCCGGGTCGCAGGTGCTTACTGCCCACCCCAGTACGGAATCCTACAGAACACATACCACTACCATGGACCGTGGGAACCCCAGGGCCCCTCCTTATCCCAAGTAATACCTTCTTCAAAGAAGTGGGCGTTGGGATAGTCCACCTGGCATTTTACGCAGACGTCCTTCACCTCGGCTCTACGTGCTCCCGCACTACCGACAACATGGTAGGCGGTGGTGAAGACAACTCTCGAAGCATCACCACCCAGGGCCCAAACAACATTCCCCTCGGCGCAATATCCACAGCCGGGAGCACGTCCGCCGGAGCTAGCTAGGGCGATCTCACCCGTGTCGATATTATATCCGCCGACGTAACTCCGGCTCGCTGTACTAGCCGTTCGGTTCTTGAGGGCAAATTCGGGAACCATCGACGATGCCTGCCGTAGCTGCTCTGCATCGGTCCACCCTTGAGGAGCTCTATGGACTTCCACAACCGGGGAGACTTTCTTCGACCCAATACCGCGGGGAGTCGGCGTAACTCGGGGTAGACCAGCCCGCGCATTCCTAATAGAACCTGAAGCAGCTGCCCGTGCCGTACTGGCGGCGGCCTTTGACGTTCCATTCGCCGTTGCGTGAGCCAGGGCCGTCGACGCCTTCGCCGCCATTCCTGCCCCCGGAAGGAGCGGCATAGCAAATTTCGCTGCCTTGTACCCCAACTTGTAGGCAAGGCTTGACGACGGTTTGCCAGCGAAATTCTTAACCCACACCGTGCCGTTGACGTGACCTGCTTTGTTTTCGCGCTCCGCCTTCATCCGTTTGGCTTTGGTGTGGTTACCAGTGACCCGATTCCAGCCTTCGCCCACCTCGGAGAACCAGTCAACGGCGCCGTGCCAGGCGCCCTTGGCAGCGTCCTTGGCGCTGTCCCAAAAGCTCCACAGACCCGTCGGGTCCGACAGCATCACCGGGTTGCCGTTGGCGTAGGTGTAGCCGTTCATCTGGAGGGGGTCGGTGATGTCGATGAGCGGGTCGACCGAGAGGAAGCGGCCTGTGGTGGCATCGTATTCGCGGGCGCCGATGTGGGTGAGGCCCGTCGTCGGGTCGTCGATGCCGGTGCCGACGAAGGTGTGGCGGCCCGGCCAAGCCGCGGGCTCGGTGCCGCGCGGGTTGCCGTACGGGTCGTAGCGGCGGCGGGTGATCGTCTGGCCGGCGGCCATCTCGACCGACGCCGTCGCCGTGTTGTGGTGGTCGCTCAACAGGACCGTCAGCTTGTGGCCGGTGGTCTTACCGCCTGTGGAGCGGACGGTCGTCGGCGCGCCGGGGTGGGAGTAGTAGCGCTGGGCGTCGACGGCCGCGCCGGCCAGGTTGACCGTGATCTCGGCTTCACCGAGGAAGAGGGTCCGGGTGGTGCCGTTGTCCTCGATCAGGCGGGCGCCGGACGCGTCGTAGAGGTACGAGACGTTCGCCGTGCCGTTGTTGTCGGTGTCGACCGAGGTCAGCTTGTTCCGCCGGTCCCACGCGAGCTTCTGGGTGTCGCCGTTCAGTACCCGCGTGACGGTGTTGCCCGACGTGTCGTACGTGTACGTCGACTGCGACGTGACCTCCGAGCCGGTCGCCCGTTCGGTCATCACCGTCTTGGTCAGCGTGTGCGGCTGTGTGACGGCCGCCGGCTGGGCACCCGGAATCGGGGTGCCGTAGGTGTAGTTGTGCTCGTCGTCCAGGTCCGCGCCGGCAAGGTCACGAACCGTCATCTGGGTGCGGTTGCCGATGGCGTCGAACCGGTACGAGTGCCAGTAGCCGGATCCGTCGGGGCCGGAGGCGACCTGGCTGCGGTCGGGGGTGCTCTGGCAGGCGTCGACGTCCGTCCATGCCTCGACGAGCCGGCCCATCGGGTCGTACGCGAAGCACTGGCGGTCGGCACCGGTGCCCGAGCCGGTGTCGGTGAGGGAGGTGATGTTCCCGACCGTGTCGTAGCCGTAGGCCAGGGACGAGACCAGATTCTGCGTCTGGGTCTCGCGGTGCGCGCTCGCGGTCTTCACCCGGCCGGTGTTCTGGTCGAACTCGTTGGTCGTCCAGACCCGGTGCGGCGCCTGGCCGGAGGCGGTGCGCAGCACCTCGCCGAACTGGCTGTAGATCGTGTCACCCGTGTACCAGGACAGGCCCGATGTCGTGATCGGAGAGCCCTCGCCGTTGTAGCGGGTGATCACCTTCTCGGACGCCAGGCCGCCGGGAGTGGCCGGCAGCTGGACGGACTGGACCTTGCCCGTCTCGGTGTAGGAGGTGGCGTAGGCGTAGGTGCCGGCGAGGCCCTTGGTGCGGGCTGTCTCCGGGATGGTGACCTTGGTGCCGGTGGGGCGGTATTCCTGGTCGTAGCCCGTGACCTCGCTGGTGAACGCCGCACCGCCGTTGTACCGGGTGGCGGCGACGGCCAGGCCCTTGGCACCCGGCAGCGAGTCGAACGTCCACTTGGCGACGAGCGGGCCCGTGGCGGAGTCGTCGCGCAGCTCCGTCGCCCGGCCCAGCACGTCATAGGCCGTGTACTGCTTGCGGCCCTGGCCGTCCTGGGACCAGACCTGCTGGTCGAGCGAGTTGTAGCCGAAGTGGGCCGCGCCCATGTCCGGGTCGGTGGAGCCGGTCAGACGGCCGCGGAAGTCATAGGTGTAGGTCAACGCGTTGCCGTGCGCGTCCGTGACCCGTGACAGCTTGCCACGTGCGTTGTAGGTGTAGGACGTGTCGATCGGAACGGTCAGGTCATGGGCGGTGTAGTGCTGAACCAGGGACGTGCGGCCCAGCGTGTCCGTCCAGGTCTTCACCGCGCGGCTACCCGGCTTCGGCGTCAGGCCGTCGGCGGACATGCCGGTACGGGTCAGCGTCCAGTCGCCCTCGTAGCGGGCGATGGCCGAGTGCTGGGGCAGGTCCTCGTGGAGCGTCGTCGTGCGGATCGGCCGGCCGAGGCCGTCGTACGCGGTCTTCGTCGAGTTCGGCACCTCAAAGACGGTCTCCGGTATGAACGGCTCCGGTGTCGGCTCGTCCTTCACGTAGTAGCCGTTGTTGGTCTGCCGTACCGTGCCGTTCGCGTTGTGCATGGTGTCCGTGACGATCGAGCCGCCGCCGAGCGCCTCGGACTGCGTCTGCCGCGGGCGCAGCAGGCCGTCGTAGAGGGTGATCGAGTCCTCGTAGGTGCCGTTGTCGCGGAGGACACGGGTCGTGACGGCCGGGTGGTCGTCGGCGGCCATCTGGTACTCAAAGAGGGCCGACGCCTTGTCCGTCCCCTGTGTGCGCGACGGGGACCATACGGCCGTGATCCGGCCGAGTTCGTCGTACGTACTGGTCGTCTTGCGGCCGTTCGGGTCGACGGTTGAAAGTACCGTGCCGCGCGCCGGATCCAGTTCGGAGGTCGCGGAGTGCCCGGCGGCGTTGGTGGCCGTCACCTTGAATGCCGGGCCGGTGGCGGGGCTGTACGCCGTAGTGCTGGAGTTCCCTGCGGCGTCCGTGACCTTGGTGGGGCGGCCCAGGGCGTCGTACGTCGTCCGGGTCGAGGTGACCCAGCCCGAGCCGTCGCCCTGGATGGTGTCGACCTGGAAGGGCAGGCCCTTCGTCGGCTGCTGCCCGAAGGCCGCCAGGGCGTCGAACGAGGTGCGGGTGTCGTCCAGGACCTGGTCGCCGGTGGCCGTGGCGGCCTGTGCGCAGGTTCCGACGGTGGTGCGAACCCGCTGCGGCAGGCCGATGAGGTGCGTGCCGGTGTTGTGGACGTACGAGGTGGTCGTGCACGTCTCGTCGCCGGTCCGCCAGGTGTCGGCGCCGTCGGGGGTGAGAGTGTGCCGGTAGACGTTCAGCGGGAGGCCGTATGCGGAGTCGTACGTCGTCTGTGTGCGCACCGTGCGGGTGCGACCGGCGCTGACCGTCTCCACCGCATCGGTGCGGACAGTGGCGGTGCGGTACGCCTCCAGCGGCGTCAGTCCGTACTGGGTGCGGTCCCGTGAGGCCGTCTTGACGGCCGTCGGCCAGTGCACCTCGCGCGAGACGACGCTGCCGCCTGCTTTGTTGTACGTGATGGTCTCGGCGACCCGGCCCTGGTAGGCGCGCAGGTCCTCGGCCAGTGTCTCCTGGCCCGTCGAGTCCTTGACGGTGACCGCGGGTCGGCCCGCGTCCTTCGACATGCCGCGGAAGTAGCGCGTACGGGTCTGGGACTGCTCCGTCGCCTCCGGCCCACCGGCGTTGGCGGTGACGCCCCGCTTCACGGTCACGTCGGCGTAGCCGCGCCATTCGCTGTAGGTGCGCAGGGCAGGCTTGACGAACTCGTCGGTGCTCTTGGCCCAGGCGGCGTCGTCCTGACCGTTTCCGTAGGTGTAGGTCGTGACGACGTCCGGCTGGCGTGAGACACGGTCCTTCTCGACGACCCGGTCCACGACGTACTTGTTGAACCACTCCGTGTTCAGCTTCTCCACGCCCGGGTCGGGCGACCAGTGGACGGGGAAGCAGCGGCTCTTGTTCGCCTCAGGGGCGGGATGGGTGGTACCGACAGGGCAGGGGGCGGAGTAGTCGACGTATATCTCCCCGCCCGTCTCCGTCCGGATGGTCTCGATACGCGGGCGGTCGAAGTCGGGTGTGGTGTCGCCGGCGCCTCTGGAGACCCGGTTCGGCATGTCGACCTGGTTCTGGATGAAGGTGACCGGCGGCAGGCTGTCACCGATCTGGTCGCCTTCCGCGTTCGTCTTCGTGCCGTAACCGGTGCGGCTGACCGAGTCCAGCCACAGGGGCGGGTGGATGTCAGTGCGCTGGTAGGGGAAGGAATGCGTCAGGTCCCAACGGTCGACTTTCGACAGGGCGGTGGAACCAGGGGTCCGCTGGCCGTATGTGGTGACCGCCTTCAGCAGCATGCGCGTCCAGAACGTCGGTGAGGAGACGTAGCAGTTCTCCGCAGACGCCTTGCAGTGCAGTGTGGACGGGGTGTCCCACCAGGGCTGCTTGTCCTCGTAGTTCGTCGACTCGAACTCCGTGTCGGAGCAGGTGACGACTCCCTCTTTCTTGCACCGCTCGTCGACCGAGAAGACGACCTTGCCGGCCGGGGCCCCGGCCAGGTTGTCGGCGCGCAGTCCGTAGAGGATCTGCGTCGGGTGACCGCCGCGGACGTAGGAGACGTGGTCCTTGAACTTCTCGTTCTTCGCGTAGTGGTTGGTCTCCTGCTTCCAGTCGATGACCATCGCGTTGCCGTGTACGTCCTCGACATAGTCGAGGTTCCAGCGCCACGCCTGGTCGCACGACGAGGACGCGTACGAGGTCGCATGGCACGGCTCGCCCGCGTGGTTGCCGAAGACGGGGACGGTGAAGACGGAGTTGGTCGCGGAGCGCCCGGTCAGAGTGTTCTTGCCGAACCAGTAACGCGTGCCGTCACGGCTGGTGACCACCCAGTACTCGCCGTCGTACTTGCCGGTCTGGCCGGTCTTGGCCGAGCCGGTGCTGCTCAGGTACGTGACCTTGGAGCCGTCGTCGTTGGCCGGTACCCACTTGCCGGAGTCGTCGTGCACCAGCTTGGTTGTGGAGCCGCCCAGGGACAGTGAGACGCTGTCGTCGGCCCAGCACAGGTCGGACTTCTTCTTGTCGGCGGTGGTGTCGTTGTTCGGTGCGGCACCCGCGACCTTGTCGCGGTCGTCCGAGCAGCCGCGGTATCGGCGCTCGATGAAGCCGGGGTGGTAGTCCCAGCCGTCACCGACCCAGGAAGCCTGGCCGTTGGCCACGGACGTCCGGCCGTCCACGGCCTGGGACGAATAGTTGAGAGCGATCTTCGGCGCGGGCCCGGCCGCTGGTGCCGGAACGGCGAGCGGGTAGGACCAGGAGAAGCCGCCGCTGTTGCCGCCGGCGGACCAGCTGCCGCTCGGCGAGAGCGGTGTGGCCTTGTACGTACCGCCGGCGCCCGCGCCGGAGTCGGTGGCGGCAAGGACCACAGGGCCCCCGCCCGCCTGCGTGGAAAGGCCGGCCGCCTGGCTCGCCGCGGGGTCGATCGTGGCCCGTACGGTGTCGGCCGCCGGGTCGTTCTGGCTCGGCACGTCGACGGATGCGGTGCATTCCGGCAGCTCCGGAGTGGTCAGGAAGCACTCAGGCAGCTGGGTGAGCTTGAGCCGGGAGGACCACTCGGTGCCGTACAGGTCGCCGAACTGCGCGTAGTCCAACTCGACGTCCACAGGAGTGGAGCCCGTGCTCGGCGGTGTCACCTTGATGATCGCGCCATCGACGTCCACCGCCTGGGTGACCGTTCTGGACTCGACGGCGACGTCCCACGTGCCTGTCGGCGCGGGCGGATTCGGTTCGTCAGCCGTAGGCGACGCCTTGCCGATGCTCACCGGCAGGTCTTCGACCGGGACGAGCGCGTCACCGGAGCCGTCGAGAGTGACGCTGCCGGTGTCGGCGGCCGGGGGCGTCACGTCGGTCGGGACGTACTCGCGCGGGGGCTCGGCCGACGCACCCAGCCATGTGCTCAGCTCCGCCATCTTGACTTCGTCCGGCGGAGCGGGCTGCTCCTGCTGAAGGCCGGGGAGTGCGATGCCGTTGCGGGGGTCGGCGGGCGGGACGGCCCATGCCTGTACGGGGAGGAGCGTCGCGACCAGAAGGGCCGACACAGCCACACCCGTGCTCCGGAAGGGAAGCAACGGACGACGACGCATTCGACTGCCGACGCGCGCCATGACACGTGCCGGCAGGAACGAGCGCCGGCTTCCGGGCAGGCGGAACGGTCGTCCTGAAACGGACGGCGACATGGAACCCCCACATCCGCTGCCGCCGGCCGGAACGCGGAGTGCGGCCAACGCAGGGAAATCGACAAATAGTCCGGCGATTGTGCACGTGCGCTGCACAGTAAATCCACAACTGCCGAATCTGTGTGACATCAATCACCATGGCCAATCAATACAGATGAGGGCCAAGGGAATTGATTGGCCATCACCTGCCATCAGCGGAAGAGCGATACGTAAGCCGAAGAACGCGACCTTCCGGGAAGGTCCTGCGATATGCCTCGCATCAGGGGTCGGTATGGCCACCAATTTCCTGATTCACGACCGGGGAGCCAGTGCCGAGCGCCACACAGGCGGTGCATTCGACCACTTCAGGGACGCAGCGAGGCTGTCAGCGGTTCCGGGGGCACCGATACAGGGGCTTCGTGACGAAGACGTGAAGATGGTTCATGCTCTGCACGCGCGCTCTTGCGCTCAGCGGAAATTCCGAGGGCAGCTCAGCATCCAGGCGCTCACGGGGGAAAGGACGAGATGGACGCCTCGAAAACGTCACGGAAGACGGAGAACCTGCCACCGGAGAAAGGCATTGCCCGGACTCAACTCCCGTTGCGGCACAGGCTTTTCAAGGGCATCGGCCGACGTCGGCGAATAGTCGGCACAGCTGCCCTGCTCGCCATGGCGCTTGCCGTGCCCGTGGGCGTGCATCTGGTCGACGACCACGGCTCCCGGTCGGCACCCGAGGCCGATCGCAAGAGCGGACCTGTGGAGGCCGCCGAGGCTCTCCGGCAAGCCGCACGGTCCGGCAAGGACGTCCAAGTCACCGCCTGGCACACCGCCAATTCGACCACCTGGGCTCAGCCGGACGGCAACCTGCGGACGCGGACGTACAGCGACACGATCCGGGCTCACGTGGGCAACGAGTGGAGGAAGGTCGACACGACGCTGCGTCGGGTCGACGGTGGCTACGCCCCCAAGGCTGTCAACGACCCGCTGCTCTTCAGCGCCGGCGGAGGGCAGGAGGACTCCCGCGCATCCCGCGCCCTGAGCCGACCTCGACTGGCCGCCGTCTCTGCCGCATCGGCAGCGGATGAGGAATGGACCCAACTGGTACGTCTCACCACCGGAGGTCACGACCTGGTGGTGAGCTGGCCAGGTCCTCTCCCGGCCCCCGTCGTCGACGGCCCCCGCGCGCTCTACGAGAACGTGCGCCCGGACATCGACCTTCTGCTCACGGCTCGTGACAGCGGCTTCAGCCATGTGCTGATCGTCCACACCCGTGAGGCCGCCGAGGACCCGCTGCTTTCGCAGCTCCACTACCTGCTGGAGTCCGCGAGCCTGAAGTTCGAGCTCGACGAACCGTCGAGCACTGTGAGTGCCAAGGACGGCGACGGTACGGAGATGGCGGCATCGCCGACTCCTTACATGTGGGACTCCTCCGGAAAGCCTGCGGTGACGATCGGCGAGTCCACGCCTGCCCCGGATCCCGCGGTCACCCACCCTGCCTTGGCCCTCCCCGGACTGGCCGGCCCCCAGCCCGGAACGCATGCCAGCCCCCTGGACGCGGACCTCTCCACCGACGGCAGACTCGCCGTCAACGTGGACAAGAAGGCCCTCGGCGACCCGGACATGGTCTACCCCGTGTTCATCGACCCGTCCTTCAAGGGACGCAAGAAGAACTGGACACTGCTCTACGAGTCCGCGCGCAACTCCAGCTTCTGGAACGGCCAGAACTTCAACGACGGGACAAACGAGGCACGCGTCGGCTTCGAGACGACGACGGACGGCCTGTCCCGCTCCCTGTTCACGTTCGAGTTCAGCTCCGCACTGCACGGGGCCAGCATCAAGTCCGCCACCTTCCGCGCCCTGCAGACATACTCATGGGGCTGCGCTGCCCGTCAGTACCACCTCTACCTCACGGGCGTGATCTCCAGCTCCACGACCTGGGCCAACCAACCGGGAGAGATCGAGCGTCTGTCCAGTGGCACCAACGGGCACGGCTACAAGTCCGGAAGCTGTCCCGACGCCTGGGTCGCCCACAACGTCAAGTCCGCCGCCGACAGGGGCTCACGGGACCGTTTGTCGACGCTCACCATGGGGCTGAAGGCCGCGAACGAGAGCGACACCAATGCATGGAAGAAGTTCCTCGCGAACGGCGAGAGCTCGCCCTACATCGAGATCGTTTACAACCGCCCGCCGGGTCAGCCGACGGCGCAGAGCATGACGCCGGGGCCGGACTGTGACGTCGTCTCTCCCTACGAGCGCGTCGGCAAGTCCGGGCTGACGTTCCGTGCCAAGGGTTCCGACCCGGACGGCAATCTGAGGTACCTGCACTTCCGGCTGTGGCGCACCGGTGAAACCACCAAGCTCGTCGACAAGAACGTGGCCACCGACAGCACCGGATACGCCCACCATTACGTCGAGTGGACCAGTCTCGTCCACGGCGCCACCTACTCGTGGGACGTACGGTCGGTGGACACCGAGGGCGCGGTTTCCACCTTCGCGCCGGACGGAACCCTGCCCTGCCGCTTCATCGTCGATCTCGAGGCACCCGAAGCTCCTACCGTCACCTCGGACGACTTCCCGGAGGCGGACGCCACGGACAGCAACTGGCCGGACATCCGCTTCGGAGGGTCGGGCACCTTCACTCTCGCCGGCGCGACCGGTGCGGCAAAGTTCGAGTACGGGGTGAACGACACCCGTCTTCCCTCCACTGTCACCGCGACGAGCGGCGGAGCCGTGATCACCGTACGGCCGCCGCAGGCCGGGCCGAACGTGCTGTACGTCCAGTCCGTCGACACGGCGGGCAACCCGTCGGCTCGCATGTCGTACCACTTCTCCGTCGCGCCGCGCACAGAACCGGACGCCCCCGGCGACACCTCGGGGGACGGTCATCCCGACCTCCTCGTGATCGAGGAATCGGGCCGGCTCAAGGCGTACCCGAGCAACGGCACGGGAGATATCCACGACGGCATGACGGCGTCCTACGACACGGGCTCCGGTACACCCGAGGCCGTGGCCGACAGCTACTGGAAGGGCGCCCTGATCACGCACAACGGGGACTGGTTCCACGGAGACGGCGTGCAGGACCTCGTCGCGCGGATGCCCGACGGCGAGCTCTACATCTACCCCGGCGACGGTTTCAGCGGCTTCGACGTGGCGCAGCGGCAACGTGTCCTGCTGCCGCCGAACGCGCCGACGTCCGACAAGCTGACGCAGATCCTCTCCATCGGGGACGGCGACGGCGACGGACTGCCGGACCTGTTCGCCCGCTACGGCCCACAGCTGTGGATCATCTCCGGATACAGCGGCGGCAGCTTCGCCTCCGCACACCAGATGACCGCGTCCGCGTGGGACGGGCGGGACATCGTCCTCGTCGACGACGTCACCGGCGACGGCACGGCCGATCTCGTGTTCCGTACCCACGGCACCGGCCGACTGCTGCTGCGCGAAGGCAAGCCGGACGCTGACGGCACGGGGACCGATCTGCTCTCCCTCGGACTCGCCGGCACGTCCCGTACCGGCACCGACGCCGAGTACGCCACGGGCTGGTCACCGACTGTCAGACCGCTGCTCATGGGTACACCGGACACGAACGGCGACTCCGTGCCGGACATCTGGGCGATGGCGGCGTCCAACGGAGACGTGCACGTCTACCACGGCAGCCGCAGCGCCGCTGGAACCCCACGGCTCGTGATGGATGCCGACGCGGAAGGCACACCTTGGATGCACCCCAGCGCCTTCGGGTGACAGCGGGGGTACGCGGGCCGGCGCCGTCGGGGACACGATTCCCGGCGGCGCCGGCCCCGTTGCGCGGCTCCGCCGGCCCGAGGCCCGGCGGAGGCCCTCAGGGACACGCCCCCGTACGCACCAGGTGCCCGACATGTGTCGGGCACCTGGTCGGTGGGGTGGGCTGCAGGAAGGCCGGGCGTCAGCTGAAGATGATCATTGATCCCTGGCCGAGGCTCCGCGTCGCCGCCGCGTGCAGGCCCAGCCAGACGTGGCGTTCACGGGCGAAGGGGTTGTCGTCGTAGGGGATCGGGCCGGCCGGTTCCTCGAGGGCCGTCGGGCGGTCCGGGGGTTCCGGTGCGGCCGGCGGGTTGGCCGGGTCGATGCCGATGGACGGGGCCACGTACTCCAGTTCGCGCAGCAGGCCCTGGGTGGAGCCCAAGGGGCCGCCGCCCTCGAGGAGTTCGTCGTTGAAGAGCGGAGCCGGGAAGTCCACCGGCACATACGCGCCGGCGTGGTCGTAGTGCCACACCAGATGGGACTGCTGGGCCGTCGACTCGAACATCTCCAGCAACTGTTCGTAGTCGCCGCCGAGTTCGTCCACCGGCGTCACCGCGAGCCCGCACAGCTGCAGCAGATAGGCACGGCGCAGGAAGTGCAGCGCGTCGTAGTCGAACCCGGCCACCGGCGCGACGTCGCCCGACAGGCCCGGCATGTAGGCGAAGACGGGCACCGTCGGCAGGCCCGCGCCGGTCAGTGCCTTGTCGTAGGACGCGATCTCTTCGGCGAAGGGATTGTCGGGGCTGTGGCACAGCACGTCGACGAGGGGGACCAGCCACAGGTCACAGGCCAAGGGAGGGCTCGCTCTCAGCAGTTCGGGCACGGGTGGTGCGGTCGAGGGTCCGGTGACCGTACGGGGTAGGGCCTGCGGGTCAAAGACGGCGGAAGGTGGAGGAAGCGTGAAGAAGGACGGTGGTCACAGCAGCGTAGTGCGACGGGGGCGGTCCGCGAAGGGACCGTTCAGCACGGTTTCGTACGGTCCGGTACCCCCTTGTCACTCCTCTCCCACGTCCCATACCCACACCCCGGCCACCCTCTCCCCCGGCCGGCCCAGGAGTTTCTCCACCGTCGCGTACAGCGGCCCCTCGTTGTACTGCGGAGCCAGTACCACCGCGCCCGCGTTCCACGCCTCGAGGTCCTGGCGGGCCTGCGCCTGCCAGTTGGGGCCGATGACGGGGACCTGGCCGGAGTTGCGGACGTCGTTCAGCAGGTTGGAGGTGTGGCGCGGGGTCGCGCCGTAGATGCCGATGCGGTCCGGGCCCCACGGACCGTTGAAGTAGCCGCCCGCCACCCGGAAGCCGAGTCCCGTCGCCGACTGCCAGTGCAGGGCCTCCGCGCTGCCGGGGTGCGGCAGCGGGACGGTCACCAGGGACTCGCCGTCGGCGAGGTACTTCTCATACGTGCCCTGCGCGATGAAGCCCGGTATCCCGGGCCGCTCGCGTACGGGATACGGCGTCGGCAGCACCGGAACCAGCGCCGCCGCCAGCGCGGCGAAGCCCAGACCGCGCAGCGGCGGGCGCCAGGCGGCGAGCCGCTGCGCCGTCAGCGCGAGCAGCACCCCGAGGGCGGGCGCGCAGATCATCGCGACCCTCGACTCGATGACCGACTCGAACAGCGGCTGGTGCGCCAGCGCCCGCCACGGGCCGGTCAGCACGATGTCCGTGTACGGAATGCGGAACTTCGCCCCGAGGGAGAGGAACGCCGCGGCGACCGCCGTGAAGGTGAGCGCCTTGACCAGCGGCAGCCGCCACAGGCGGATCACGATCGCGAAGGCCAGCGCGATCAGCGGCCAGCCGAAGAACGCGTTCTGCTCGGTGCGGTTCATGGCCAGCGGGTCGGCGCCCGCGTCGGAGCCCAGCAGCGCACGGCCGGAGAACTGCAGGAAGGCCAGGGGGCTGTTGCCCGCGTGGTCACCGTGCAGCACGCTCTGGTAGCTCTGCGGCCCGAAGAACTGCCAGCCGAGCGGGAACGCCACCAGCAGCAGGCACACGAGCAGCGCGATGCCCGTGCCCTTCAGCAGCGGCCGCCAGGCCGCCCCGGCCACGTCGCGGGCGGCCGGCGCGTACGAGAGGGCGAACAGCAGCATGCCCATCGCGGCGAGCAGCAGCGGCTCCTCGCCGAGGAAGATCTGGTATGTGGCGAACAGGCCCAGCAGTATCCCGTCCCGCCGGACGTCGCGTCCCTCGCACAGTCGCAGCACCCGGTCGATGATCACCGGGATCATGAACAGGACGAGGAAGTTCGGGTGCGCGTTTCCGTGCGACATCATCGGCGGCGCGAACGCGGCGAAGGCGCCGCCGAGGGCCGCCGCCCACCGGTTCGCCACCACCCAGCGGGCGATCAGCAGATACCAGGCGGTCGCGGTCGCCGCGAGCCCCAGCGTGAGGACGAGCGCCCAGGTGACGGTCGGGCCGAAGGCGAGGGTGACGGGGGTGAAGGGCACGGACAGCCCGAGCATCACCGTGTTCGCCATCAGGTTCACGCCCTCGGGATTGTTCTGGAGGGTCGTGAAGAGCGGATTGCGCAGATGGACCACGTTGTCGGCGGTGACGGCGAAGAACCACTCCCACTGGTTCTGGTCCTGGCCGGCGTCACGGATGTACGCGCGGTCCAGGTCCGTCCACAGCCCCTTGTAGAGCAGCACGGACGCCACGAGGAACAGCCCGGTGACGGCCAGGTCGACCCGCCGCACGGCGCGGGCGCGCAGCCGCAGCAGTTCGAGGAGCACCTTGCCGTAGTCGGCCGGTCTGACCTTGGAGCCGGCGACGTGCGACCAGCGGACCGGGACCTCGGTCACCGGCCAGCCCTGGCGCCGGAAGAAGCGGAGCACCTCGACGTCGATGGCCCAGCCGTCCAGCCGGGAGTCGGCGAAGGCGGCGCGCGCCTTGTCGCCGTCGAGCAGTTTGAAACCGCACTGGGTGTCCCGGATGCCGGGGACGGCGACCGCTCGTATCAGCCGGTTGCCCATCCGCCCGAGCCACTCCCGCACGCGCCGCTGGTGCACCTCGATCCGCGCGTCGGGGTGGGCTCGCGAGCCGATCGCGGCGGCGGCGCCGACGGACTCCAGCTCCGTCTCCAGCCGGTCCAGCTCCTCGACGGGGGTCGCCAGGTCGGCGTCGGTGATCAGCACCCGCCGGCCGTACGAGGCGAGGACGCCGAGGCGCAGGGCGCTGCCCTTGCCGCGGTTCGTCGCGCTCGTCACGACCTGGATCCGCGGCTCCTCCGACGCGGCCTCCTGCGCGATCTTCGCGGTGGCGTCGGTCGAGCCGTCGTCCACGACGATCAGCTCCCACTCGCCCCAGCGGTCGGGTTCGGCGCACAGATGGGCGCGAATGGCGTCCAGTGTCGGCCGCAGCCGCGCCTCTTCGTTGTACGCCGGGACGACGACGCTCAGATCCACGCTCACCGCTCTTGCCGCCGCTGCCGGTCCTGATGCCGGTTCTGCTCCCGCTGCATGCTCTGCTGTTCCAGCCGGTCCGCCCAGGCCAGGGCGTGGTCGTTGTACGCGCGGATCGCGGTCCGCACGCCCTCCGTGTCCCCGCCGTTCACCGCGTCGACGATGTCCTGGTGCCCGCTCCACAGCCAGTCGGAGAGATCCGGGTCGGCGCGCAGCAACGGCACGGCGAACACCCATGCCTGCACCCGCAGTCGGTGCAGGAAGTCGCAGAGGTAGCGGTTCGCGGCGAGCGCGGCGAGTTCCCGCCAGAAGCGCAGGTCGTAGCCGATGAGGATGTCCAGGTCGCCCGTGCGCGCCGCCCGCGACGCCTCCTCGGCCCGGCGCTGCACGGACAGCAGCGCCTGCGGGGTGGGCGGGCAGGGCCGGTGCTGCTCGAGGTGGCCGAAGATGGCGTACACGACCATGGTCCGGGTCTCGACCATGGTCCGGTAGTCGTCCACGGAGAACTGGTGCACCTTGAAACCGCGGTGCTGGTCGGAGTCGAGCAGCCCCTGCGCAGACAGGTCGACGAGTGCCTCGCGGACGGGTGTCGCGGAGACGCCGTACTGCTCCGCGATCTCCTTGACGGTGAACTCCTGCCCCGGCTGCATACGGCCTGCGAGCACCTCGTCACGGAGAGCATCGGCGATCTGCTGTCGCAGAGTGCTGCGGGTGACGGCGCTCGTGCCGCCGTTCCCGCCACCGCTGCCGCTCCCGTAGCCGGGCATCGTGGCCTTCCCCTTCGCCTTCGGTCCCGGACACGATAGGCCAGGGCCGGCGCGGCGAGTGCGCGGCGTACGGTCTGACCGTGAGGGGAGGCGATGCCCGGATGGAGGACGTGTTCGAGCCGGCCACCGGCGACGGGCCCCAGGTCACCGGGCCGGGCAGGGACGCGGAGGTGCGGACGGCGTTCGAGGGGCTGCTCCGGATCCGCCGAGTGACGAACTCCACGGGCGGCGAGAGCGTGCCCGCGCCGTGGGAGCTGAACCGGACCGTACGCGCCGTGGCCCTGGCACTGGAGGCCGCCGGCCTCCCGCCGTCCGCGGTGGCCGCGGACGACGACACCCGGCGCACGGCCACGGGCTACCGCGTGCGTCCCGGCGAGCGCGCCCGGACGGTGTACGTGGAGTGGCTCGGCCCGCCGGGCGGCGGCGCGGCCCAGGAGGAGGACACCCGGCTCAAGGCGTGCGCCGAGGTGCTGGCGGGGCTGGGCTGGGAGGCGCTGCTGTACCGGGGGCCGCGGAAGCGGCGGTTCCTGGAGGTGGAGCCCTCTTAACGGACCGGGCCGGTCCGGGCCGGTCCGGGCCCGGTCGATCCGGGCCCGGCCCGGCCGTAGGGGGAGTTTGAGGCCACCGCGCGGAGCGCGGGACCGGGCCCCGGCGGAGCGCGGCCCGCCCCCAGGCGTATCGGGGCCGGAGCCCGCCCCCACGCCGCGGAGCCGCACATCCGGTACAAGCGGGGAAGGGGCGGGGCGGGAAACGACCGCGGCTAAGACGTCCACTCGTCCGCCACCGACAGCGCCGCGTCCAGCGCGGCCAGACCCTCCTTGGCCTCCGCCTCGCTGACGTTGCACGCCGGGACCGCATGGGTGCGGTTCATGTTGATGAAGGGCCAGAGGCCGTTCTTCTTGCAGGCCGCCCCGAACGCCGCCATCGGCGCGTTCGCCTCGCCCGTCGCGTTGTACGGGACCAGCGGCTCGCGGGTCTCGCGGTCGCGGACGAGTTCGAGGGCCCAGAAGGCGCCGAGGCCGCGCACCTCGCCGACCGACGGGTGGCGTTCCGCGAGTTCGCGCAGGCCGGGGCCGAGGACGTGCTCACCGATCGCGGCCGCGTGCTCGACGACCTGCTCGTCCTCCATGACCCGGATCGTGGCGACGGCCGCCGCGCACGCCAGAGGGTGGCCCGAGTAGGTGAGGCCGCCGGGGTAGGGCCGCTTGTCGAAGGTCGCGGCGATCTCGGCGGAGATGGCGACGCCGCCCAGCGGCACGTACCCCGAGTTGACGCCCTTCGCGAAGGTGATCAGGTCCGGGACCACGTCGAAGTGCTCGGCGGCGAACCACTTGCCCGTACGGCCGAAGCCGGCCATGACCTCGTCGAGGACGAAGACGATGCCGTACCGGTCGCAGATCTCGCGGACGCCCGCGAGGTAGCCCGGCGGCGGCGTCATGATGCCGGCGGTGCCGGGGATCGTCTCGAGGACGATCGCGGCGATCGTCTGCGGTCCCTCGAAGGCGATGGTGTCCTCGAGGTGGGTGAGGGCGCGGGCGCACTCCTCGGCCTCGGTCGTGGCGTAGAACGGCGACCGGTACAGGAACGGTGCCCAGAAGTGGACGACGCCCGCCGTGGCGCTGTCGCTGGCCCAGCGGCGCGGATCGCCGGTGATGTTGATCGCGGTGGCCGTGCCGCCGTGGTACGAGCGGTAGGCCGAGAGCACCTTCGGGCGGCCCGTGTGCAGCCGGGCCATGCGGACGGCGTTCTCGACGGCCTCCGCGCCGCCGTTGGTGAAGAAGATCTTGTCCAGGTCGCCGGGGGTGCGCTCGGCGATCAGCCGGGCGGCCTCCGAACGCGGCTCCACGGCGAACGCCGGCGCGAAGGTGGCCAGCTGCCCGGCCTGCTCCTGGATCGCCGTGACGACCTTCGGGTGCTGGTAGCCGATGTTGGTGTAGACGAGGCCGCTGGTGAAGTCGAGGTAGCGGTTCCCGTCGTAGTCCCAGAAGTACGACCCCTCCGCGCCGGCGACGGCGAGCGGGTCGATCAGGCCCTGGGCGGACCAGGAGTGGAACACATGGGCACGGTCGGCGGCCTTCACGGCGGCGCCGGCCTGGGGGTCGGCATGAGGGGTCATGCGGACCAGCGTAAGGAGGCGCCGAGCGGCGACGACATGGCCACCTTGTACGGCCTCGGCCGCTTATCTGGGCAGGATGTCGCGCCGTCGCCGTCCTCACGGGAGTTTGACAGCATACTGTCGACATGACAGCCTGTTGTCATATGAGCATGACGGGGGCACACCTTACGGAGACCACCATGACCCGCACCGTTCATCTGGCCGTGTACGACACCTTCGCCGACTGGGAGACCGGCCACACCACCGCTCACCTCACCCGGAACGGCTTCACCGTGAAGACGGTCGGTCCGACGACCGACCCCGTCACCACCATGGGCGGCGTCCGCGTCCAGCCCGACCTCGCGCTCGCCGGCCTGGACCCGGCGGACAGCGCCCTGCTGATCCTCACCGGGGCGGACCTGTGGGACATGGGCGACGACCTCGCCCCCTTCGCCGCCGAGGCCCGCACGTTCCTCGACGCGGGCGTGCCGGTCGCCGCGATCTGCGGCGCGACCGCGGGGCTCGCCCGGGAGGGCCTGCTCGACGACCGCGCGCACACCAGCGCCGTCCCGATGTACCTGGACGCCACGGGATACCAGGGTGGCGCGCGCTACGCCGACACGGACGCCGTCACCGACGGCGACCTGATCACCGCCGGCCCGACCGAGCCGGTCGCCTTCGCCCGGGAGGTCTTCGCCCGCCTCGGGGTGTACGAGGGCGAGAAGCTGGACGCCTGGTACCGGCTGTTCCACGACTCGGACCCGGCGGCCTTCGAGGTCCTGAGCGCATGAGCCCCGCGCACCACCCCCAGGAGCTGCTGACCCGCACGGCCCTCGGCGTCTTCCGGCTGAACGGGCAGTTCATCACCGTGTCCGACGCCCTGGCCCGGGAGGCGGGGCTGACGGCGGCGCGCTGGCAGGTCCTCGGCGCGGTGCTCCGGGAGCCGCAGTCCGTCGCACAGGTCGCCCGCACCATGGGCATCACCCGGCAGAGCGTGCAGCGCATCGCCGACGTCCTGGCGGAGCAGGGGCTCGCGGAGTACCGGCCCAACCCGGCCCACCGGCGCGCGAAGCTGCTGCACGCGACGGCGGAGGGCCGGGCGGCGGTCGGGCAGATCGACCCGGGTCACGCACGGCTGGCGAACCGGCTGCTCGAAGAACTCGGACCGGACGAATTCGCCGAGACCGTACAGGTGTTGGAGCGGCTCTCGGAAGCCATGTCCGTGATCGAGGCGGAGGACGCGGACCGGGCCGGCGCCCCGGCGCCGGCGGTCCCGGGCGACGCCTGAGGGTCCTGGCCGCCGGCCGCCGGTACACGGCAGGGGGCAACAGGCCGGAGCCCGCCCCGTACGGCCGCCGTCGGCGCACTATCCTCGGCCCTGTCGGGGTTTCGTACGGGGGAAGGGCCGCGCGGCGATGGAGCAGCTGGCACCAGGGGATCCACAGAGCATCGGCGAGTACCGGATCCTGGCCCGCCTCGGCGCGGGCGGCATGGGACAGGTGTATCTCGCCCGGTCCGACCGCGGGCGGACCGTCGCGGTGAAGCTCGTACGTCAGGAGCTCGCCGAGCAGAAGGAGTTCCGCGACCGCTTCCGTCTCGAGGTGCGCTCCGCCCTGCGCGTCGGCGGGCAGTGGACGGCGCCGGTGCTCGACGCGGACACGGAGGCGCCGATCCCGTGGGTCGCGACCGGATACATCGCGGGGCCCTCGCTGCACGCGGTCGTCTCCGGCGAGCACGGTCCGCTGCCCGAGCGCAGCGTCTGGCTGCTGGCCTCCGGGCTGGCCCACGCGCTGACGGACATCCACGCGGCCGGGCTGATCCACCGCGACCTCAAGCCGTCGAACATCCTGCTCACCATCGACGGGCCGCGCGTCATCGACTTCGGGATCGCCCGCGCCCTGGACACCGTCACCGACGGCGGTCTCACCCGCACCGGCGCGCTCGTCGGCTCCCCCGGCTTCATGTCCCCCGAACAGGTGCGCGGCCGTCAAGTCACGGCGGCGTGCGACGTCTTCTGCCTGGGCTCCGTCCTCGCGTACGCGGCGACCGGCCGGCTCCCGTTCGGCGCGGCGGACAGCGGCGGGCACGCCCAGATGTTCCGCATAGCGCAGGAGGAACCGGACCTGGTCGGCGTCCCCGCCGGTCTGCTCGACCTGGTCCGCGACTGTCTGCACAAGGAGCCGGAGGCCCGGCCGGCGCTCGCGCGGGTGCTGGAGCGGACGACCGCCGACTCGGACGGCGAACCCTGGCTGCCGGGCGCGCTGATCGCGCAACTGGGGCGGCACGCGGTCCAGTTGCTGGACGCCGAGGACCGGCCCCGTACGCCCGATGCCCTGCCCGCCGCACCCCTGCCCTCGTCCCCGCCTCCCGCGATGCCGACGCTGACGGCTCCGCCTCGCCACGAACCGGCGCCCGCGCCCGCACCCGGACCGGCGCCCGCCTTCACGCCGCAGTCGACACCCGCACCCACGCCTCCCCCGCACTACGGGCAACCGCCGCACCCCGGGCAGCACGGTCAGGCGTACGGATACCCGCAGCCCTACGCCCCGGCCCCGTACCCGCCCGCCGGGCACGGCCCCGGCGCCCCCGCGCCGCGCCGCTCGCGTGGCGGGACACTCGCGCTGATCGCCGTCGCCCTGGTCGTCGCGCTCGGCGCGGGCGGCTCCGTCTACGCGCTGATGGCCGAGGACCGGCCCGGCGGGACGGCCGCGGACCCGAAGCCGGGCGCCGAGACGCCCACCGGTTCCCCGCGGACGCCGACCGGCGACGCCACACCGCCGCCCAGCGGTACGCCGTCGACCGCGCAGGCCGACGGGGACGTGCCGCAGGAGTACGTCGGCACCTGGCAGGCGTCGTTCGACACCGGGGACGGCACCAACACCCGGACCATGACGATCCGTCAGGGCGCGCGGGGCGAACAGGTCATGAGCCTGACCGGCACCGGCCCCAACTACGACTGCCGCTGGTCCGCCACCCTCCGTGCCTCCGGCCCGCCCCTCGAACTCGACCCCACCCGGGTGACGTTCGGCGACCGGACGTCCTGCGCGCCGGGTCAGTGGAGCCGGCTGACCCTGCGGGACGACACCACCGTCGTCCGCGAACTCGTCGGCTCCGGCGGCGAACCCCTCACCTACACCAAATCGGGCTGAACGACCCGCGCCGGAGCGGGCCCGGTCAGCCCCAGCTGGCGCTGTGGAAGCTGCGGTACTCCCGGCGTTCCTGGGCCGACACCAGCCAGCGCGCGGCCAGCAGACCCGTCAGGCTCACCCCGATGAGGCCCACGCCCAGAGCCGGGTTGCCGAAGTCGACGATGGAGGTGACCGTGCGCGACGCGATGCCCTCCTCCGGTCGCACCGGCGGTACCTGCGGCGCGGGCACGGGCGGGGCGCCGGCCCCGTTCTCCGCGCTCTGCCCGGTCCCGCCGTTCGCGTTCCCGTCACCGGGAGGCGGCGGGCCGCCCGTCAGGACCACCCCGAGGCTCTCCAGGGCCGTGGTCACCGGCTGGAAGTAGGTCGTGCCGCCGGTGACGCAGTCCCCGTCGCCGCCCGAGGTGACGCCGAGCGCCAGCCCCTCGGAGAAGAGCGGGCCGCCGCTGTCGCCGGCCTCCGCGCAGACGGTGGTCTCGATCAGTCCGGTGACCGTGCCCTCCGGGTAGTTCACCGTCGCGTCGACGGCGGTCACTTCCCCCGAGCGGAAGCCGGTGGTGCTGCCGCTGCGGAACACCCGCTGTCCGACGGCCGCTTCGCCCGCCCCGACGATCTGCACGGCGCTGCCGTTGCCGGTGTCCACGACGTTGGTGCGGTCCAGGGTGCCGACGTCCTCGTAGCGGACCAGGGAGTAGTCGTCGCCGGGGAAGCCGGCCACGGTGGTGGTGCCGACGAGTTCGTCGCCGTCACGGTCCAGGAACCAGGTGGTGTCGCGCGGCCCGCAGTGCCCGGCCGTCAGGATGAAGGTGTCCCGGCCGTCGGTGACGTTGAACCCCGCCGAGCAGCGGCGCCGGTCGCCGAAGACGGGCGTGCCGCCGCTCACCCGGGTGGTGAAGGCGCCGGAGGTCCGCTCCATGCGCACGAAGCCGCCGATCCGCTCGGCGAGGCCGGACAGCTCCGACCACTCCTCGGCCGAGACGGTGCTGTCGGCGCGCACGGTGACGCTGTTGTCGGCGTAGTCCACCGACCAGGCCGTGCCCGCCACGCGGGGCGCCGAGCGCAGCTCCTCGGTGGCCGAGCGGAGCTGCTCCATGCTGTGCTCGACGACCTTCGCCTCCGCGCCCGCCCGGCGCGCCTCCTCCGCCGCGTCCCGGTCGGTGACGGCGACGACCGTCCGGCCGTCGGCGCCGGTCCAGCTGCCGGCGGTACGGGACGGGCCGAGCCGCGAGACGACGTCCGCGGCCGGGTCCGTCTGCGGCCCGCCTGCGGGCGGCGCCTCGCCGGCGACGGCGCCGGAGACCATCAGGCCGCCGCTGAGCAGCCCCACGGCGGCGGCCAGCCGCACGATCCGCTGGAGTTTCCGTCGTGCGCGCCTCCGGCGTGTGTGTTTCATCCGCAGCCCCATGGTCGTGACGGAACGGTCTGACCGTTGGCGGGGGCCCCGGGCTCCGGGGCCCCCGCGTTCAGTACGTGCGCCAACGGCGGTGTGTTCAAAGACGGCGCCCGCCGCGCCCGGCCGGTGTGTCCGACGGCGCTCCCGGAAGCCCGGCCGGCCCCGGCCGGGTGTGCGAGGATCCGGGCGTGGATGCCTTGATGCCCGAAGACCCGCCGCAGATCGGCCCCTTCCGGCTGCTCGGCCGGCTCGGGGTGGGCGGGATGGGCCGCGTGTATCTCGCCCGGTCCGCCGGCGGGCGCACGGTGGCCGTCAAACTCGTACGGCCCGAGCTCGCCGCGCAGGACGAGTTCCGGCGCCGGTTCACCCGCGAGGTGGAGGCGCTGGAGCGGGTCGGCGGATCCGGGACCACGCCGGTCATCGCGTCCGACACGGCCGCCGCGTCGCCCTGGGTCGCCATCGGGTACGTCCCCGGGCCGTCGCTGCGCAGCGTGGTCGTCGACCAGTACGGGCCGCTGCCGGCGTACTCGGTGCGCGCGCTCGCCGCCGGACTGGCGGACGCGCTCGGGCACATCCACGCCGCCGGGCTGCTGCACCGGGACCTGAAGCCGTCGAACATCCTGCTCACCGTCGACGGGCCCCGCATCATCGACTTCGGGATCGCCCGCGCCGTGGACACCGTCACCGACGGCGGGCTGACCTCGACCGGCGCGGTCGTCGGTTCGCCCGGCTTCATGTCGCCCGAGCAGGTGCGCGGCGAGCGGCTCACGCCCGCGTCCGACATCTTCTGCATGGGCGCCGTGCTGGCGTACGCGGCCACCGGGCGCCCGCCGTTCGGGTCCGCCGACAGCGGGGTGCACGCCGTCCTGTTCCGTATCGCGCACGAGGAGCCGGACCTGACCGGGCTGCCGCCCGAGCTGGAGTCGCTCGTACGCGGCTGTCTGGACAAGGACCCGGCCGCGCGGCCGGCCTCCGCCGAGCTGGCGAACGTGACGCTGCCCGGTGAACCCTGGCTGCCCGCGGGGCTGTTGGCCGGGCTCGGCCGCCACGCGGCCCGGCTGCTCGACGCGGACGGCGACCCCACCCCGCCGACGCCGGTCGCCGCCGTCCCCGCCGCCCCGCGCAGGCGCCGGCGTACGGTCCTCGCCGCCGTCTGTGCGGCCGCCGTCCTCGCCGCCGCCGGCACGTACGCCGCCCTGACCCTGCGGGACGGCGGCGGGACGGACGACGCCAAGGGGACGCCGGGCGCGACCGGCTCCCCGGCCGGGTCGTCCAACGGCCCGGGCGGCTCCGGCGGCACCGTGCCCGACGACTTCCTCGGCGCCTGGGAGGGCGTCCTGCGCGGCAGCGCCGACGCTCCGTACGAGACCGGGCGCATCGAGATCACCCAGGGCCGGGCCGGCGAGAAGACGGGCGTGTACGTGCATGTCTCCGGCGAGCGGCTGTGCATGGGCCGCTCCACGCTCGTCTCCGCGGACGCCGACGGGATCGTGTTCGGCGAGAGCGACGTCACCACCAGCGTGCCCGAGAAGCGCTGCACGCCCGCGGCGCACCAGACCCTGACCGTACGGTCCCCCGACGTGCTGGAGTGGACGTCCGGCGACGTCAGTGCCACCTTCCACCGGTCGCAGAGCGGGCCGAAGGCGGTCCCGTCCGCCTTCGTCGGCCACTGGCAGCAGAAGTTCGAGGTGCTCGACGCCCCGCCGGACCACGAGGAGAACCGCACCTTCGAGATGACCGTCACGCAGGGGCCGGTCGGCGCCCCGCTCGTACGGTTCTCGGAGAACTACCCGCGCGTCGACGACGAGACCGGCGCCGAGACGGGCGACCTGGTGCACTGCGAGAGCACGGCCGTGCTCGGCGGCGTCGGCGACCTCGTGGTCCTCGGGCCGCCGGTGCCGGAACCGGGCTCCGACCGCGAGTGCTCCCCGTCCGGCTCGTCGCAGAACCTGCGCGTCGACCGCCTCGGGGGCAAGGAGCGCGTCCTGATGTACGGGATGAGCGCCGACGGCGAACCGGCGGAGTACTTCCGCAAGTGAGGAGCCGTCGGGCCGCCGTCAGCGCCGTCTGAACGGCGGACCGGCATCGGGCGTCCCGACCCGGAAACGGCCCCCGCGCACGCCCACCTGCCGTGCGCGGCGCCGAAGGGCCTGCGGGTGTGCGGCGAGGACTGAGCCGGGCCGCCGCCGGGGCCCGAGGGCCGCATCACGGATGCCGTACCGCCCACGGAAAACCCCCGGGCGCGGATCCGCGGCGAAGGCGCTCGGCCCTCGCCGCGGATCTGCCCCTCGGGGGCTTCCAGTGTGCCGCGGTTGCCCCGCAGTGACGAGTCGATCTCGAACGTCGGGGCCCCACACCGCCTGCCGGATCCCGGGCACGGCCCCGGTACGGGACGGGACGGCACCTTCCACGCATCACCACCCGCAGCCGCCGTGCCTCACTGCGGCGGCTGACCGCCGTAGGGCTGGCCGCCGTAGGGCTGGCCGCCGTAGGGCTGGTGGCCGTACGGGGCCGGGGCCGGGGGCTGCTGAGCGTACGGCTGGGGCTGCTGGGGCTGCTGGGCGTACGGCTGGGGCTGCGGCGCCGGGTACGGAGGCTGCGGCCCGCCGTAGGGCTGCTGGGCGTACCCCTGCTGCCCGCCGGGCCCGTACTGCTGCGGCTGGTGCCACTGTGCGGGCGGCAGGCTGCCGGGCGGGAGGTAGGAGACCTGGCCGGGGGAGGGCTCGTGGCGCACGAAACCCGCGGCCTCGAGGTGTGCGCCAGCCTTCTTGTGACGCGCGAAGTTGATCCAGACGCCGAGGCCGACGAGCACGGCGAGGAAGCACACGTAGCCGAGAGCCAGGCCAGGACTGTCGCCCAGGGAGCCGAGCGGGCGCAAGGTCGCGAGCAGGAGCGCGATCGCGATGACCGGCAGCCGCCTCAGCAGCGCGGCTCTGCTGCTCAGGTCGAACAGAACCCGCTTCTTGTTGAGTTCCAGCACCTGCTGCGGGATCTCGGGGACCCGGGGTGCGTAGGGCCAGTACTGCGCGGCACGCGCCTGCGCCTGCGGGCTCGGGTCGGGCGTGAAGGCCAGCTTGATGGAGAAGACCTCCTGCCGGGCCCCGGCGTACTGGTAGCCGAACAGCTCGGCGACGCACACCAGCGTCGCGAGCCGCTTCGTCATCGACATCTTGGTTGTGAACTCGAACGGCATGCCCCGCCGCATGCTGTCGAACAACTGGGTTGTCTGGCGATCCGCCATGTGTCTTCACCCCTGAACCGGCCTCGGCAGTGCTCCCGCCTCGGCGCCGGCGTGAACATTCGGAACACGCAGCCTAACCAGCCGTGTGCACGGCGGGGAGAGGCCCCTGCCCGCCTCGTACAACGGCGGGAAACGACGCGAAGGCCCCGGACGCCGATTCGCGTCCGGGGCCTCGCACCGTGTCCGTCCTGCCCGGCAGACCTACAGGAACGAGTTGATCTCGATCGTCTCGGTCCGGCCGGGGCCGACGCCGATGGCCGAGATCGGGGCGCCGGACATGTCCTCCAGCGCCTTCACGTACGCCTGCGCGTTCTTCGGCAGGTCGGCGAAGGTCTTCGCCCTGGTGATGTCCTCGGACCAGCCCGGCAGCATCTCGTACACCGGCTTCGCGTGGTGGAAGTCGGTCTGCGAGTACGGCAGCTCCTCGACCCGCTTGCCATCGATCTCGTACGCGACGCAGACCGGGATCTGCTCCCAGCCGGTGAGCACGTCGAGCTTGGTGAGGAAGAAGTCCGTCAGGCCGTTGACCCGGGTCGCGTAGCGGGCGATGACCGCGTCGAACCAGCCGCAGCGGCGGTCGCGGCCGGTGGTGACGCCGCGCTCGCCGCCGATGCGGCGCAGCGCCTCGCCGTCCTCGTCGAACAGCTCGGTCGGGAACGGGCCCGCGCCGACGCGGGTCGTGTACGCCTTGAGGATGCCGATGACCCGGCTGATCTTCGTCGGGCCGACGCCGGCGCCGGTGCAGGCGCCGCCCGCGGTCGGGTTGCTCGACGTCACGAAGGGGTACGTGCCGTGGTCGACGTCGAGGAGCGTGCCCTGGCCGCCCTCGAAGAGGACGACCTGGCCCTCGTCGATGGCGTTGTTCAGGATCAGCGTGGTGTCGGCGACGTACGGCTTGATCTGCTCCGCGTACTGGAGCATCTCCTCGACGATCTTCTCCGCCTCGATCGCGCGGCGGTTGAAGACCTTCGTCAGCAGCTGGTTCTTGGTGTCGAGGGCCGCCTCGACCTTCTGCATCAGGATTGACTCGTCGTACAGGTCCTGGACGCGGATGCCGACCCGGTTGATCTTGTCGGCGTACGTCGGGCCGATGCCGCGGCCCGTGGTGCCGATCTTGCGCTTGCCGAGGAACCGCTCCGTCACCTTGTCGACGGTGACGTTGTACGGGGTGATCAGGTGGGCGTTACCGCTGATCAGGAGCTTGGACGTGTCGACGCCGCGGTCGTTCAGCCCGCTCAGCTCGGAGAGCAGAACCGCCGGGTCCACGACGACGCCGTTGCCGATGACCGGAGTACATCCGGGCGAGAGGATTCCGGAAGGGAGGAGATGCAGCGCATACTTCTGGTCGCCGACGACGACCGTGTGGCCGGCGTTGTTGCCGCCCTGGTAACGCACCACATAGTCGACTGATCCACCGAGCAGGTCGGTGGCCTTTCCCTTGCCTTCGTCACCCCACTGAGCACCGAGCAGCACAAGTGCGGGCACAGGCGTACACCCCTTCCGGGCGGGGCAAGACCAAGGTCAGGGGGCTGGAGCCGTGCCTGAGTCCTGGGACAGGTTGCCCCGGAATAGACGAAGCCCCTGGCGCAATAGCGCAAGGGGCTCTTGCACAAAGATGCTACCCGAGGAAGGACCGAGGTGTCGGCTCACGACCAGCTGCTGGTGGTCATCGACCCGGTCGCCCGCCGAATGGACGGCGAGTCCGTGCGCATCGCGAAAGATGTGCTGTGCGGCGGGTCGGAGGCGAAAATCTGTTTCCCGCAGGGTCCGGAGGAGTTCGCCCGGGCGCTGGCCCGGCGGGGTTCTCGCAGGCCGGTGGTGGTGGGGGACGACCGGGCGCTGCTGCGGGCCGTGTCCCTGCTGCACCGCGACCGATGGCTGGGCGACGGTGTGCTCGCCGTGGTCCCGGTGGGCGCCTCGGTAGGGCTCGCGCACTCGCTCGGCGTGCCCGCCGGGGCGGTCGCGGCGGCCAGGGCCGTGCTGGACGGCAGCCCGCGGCGGCTGGATCTGCTGGTGGACGAGAGCGACGGGGTGGTGCTGGGCGACCTGTCGATCCCGGTGGCCCGTCGGACGACGCCGCGGGCGGAGGCGGCGTCGGTGTGGACCACGGCCCGTTCCCTGGTCCGGACGCTGGTGCGCCCCGTCCCCACGACCGCGCAGGTCCGTACGCACCGGCTGCGCGTGGAGGCGGACGGCGTCCTGCTGACCGACCTCGACCGCCCGGTGGAGGACGTGACCGTGCGCGCCGGGCTCGACGGCCGCGCGGAGGTCGTCGTACGGCACGGGTCGGCGGAGGAGCCGCTGCGGACGAGCGCCCGGTCGCTCACGGTCTCCGGCCCGGACTTCCGCTACCGGGCCGACGCCCACGTCACGGGCCCGGTCCGGACGCGGACGTGGACGGTGCGGGCGGGGGCCTGGGGACTGACCTTGCCGATGGCATAGTCTCCCGGCGGGCGGGGGACGGCGAGGGGCGGGGTCATGAGCGAGGTACGAGGTCCGGTCGCCATGGACCGGGAGAGAACCGCGGAGGCGCTGGAGCGGTACCGGCGGCGGGCCGCCGTCGTGGCGACGGCGGGCACGGGCCTGATCGCCGCGGCAATCGTGCTCGGCGTGGGCCGGTTCGGAGGAACCGAGAGCCTGGCCCCGGGCGCCGTGGGCCTGGGCCTGGCGCTCTGCTGCATCGGCCTCGGGGCCCTGGCGCTCTCCCGCCGGATGCGCCGGACCCTGTCCGCGTACCCCTGGCGGACCTGCGCCGCCGTGCCCGTGCCGCGCTCGCTGCACGCGGCGACCGTCGTCCTGGCCGACCCCGCGACCGGTGAACGCCTGCCGCTCAAGGTCGTCGCGGTGAAGCAGCGGTACCCACTGGTCGACCCGGGCCCCGCCGGGGTGCTGTGGTGGGCGGGCGACCCCCGGACGGGCGGCGTCCTCGCACCGCCCGGCGGTGACGAGCTGATCTGGGTGAAGCCGGTACACGGGCAGCGGACCCGGTCCGGTCTCGTACAGAAGGCCGAGGCGCTGGGGCTGTCCGACCGCGCCGCCGTTCCGTCACCGCCCCCTGCGACCGTGGTGCCCGCCGCGCCGTCCGGCGCGGCGCCGGCCACGACCGGACGCGGGCGCCGCACGGGCATCTTCCGCTGGGTGCTGCTGCTCGGCGTGGTCTGCCTCGGTCTCGGCATCGCCGGTTCGAACGCGTCGGACCACGACCCGCAGATCGACCTGACGGTGCTGAGCGAAGAGGCCGACGGGCGCTGCGTGGTCCGCTGGACGGACCCGTTCGACGGGCGTGAGCGGACCGGGCCGTACCACTGCGACCCCGGCCGGAGCCCGCTGCTGCACGACTGGAGCACCGGGTTCGTCGTCTCCTACGGCCCGTGGAAGGGCGATCTCTACAACGCGGACTGGGAGGGCACCCGCGCCAACCATGCGAACGAGGCCGCGGGCCTGACGGGCCTCGCCCTCACCCCCCTCGCGCTGATCGGCGGCGCGGTCCGGCGGTGGACCCGCCGCCGCGCCGGCGACGCGGGCGCCACCGCCCCGCACCCCGGCCGCGTCGACCTCACCAAGCGCCCACCGCACGAGGCCGGCGTCTCCGCTCGCCCACCGCTGACGTACGCCGTGTTCGCCGCCGAGGCGGAGCGCCAGGCGATCCCGCAGCCCCGGTACGGAAGCGTCCGCAGACCCGAGGCGGATGTACGGGACGTGCCGTGGTGGCGGGTGCGCGGCCTTCGCGCGGCGGCCGGTCTGGAGAGACTGGCGAGCGCCGCGGTGCTCATCGCGCTCGCCCCGGTGTTCTGGCCTCTCCTCGGCCCGGCACAGGCGCTGCTGACCGGAGCGGCCGGCCTCGCGCTCCTGCTGTACGGCGGCTGGGGAACGCTGACGCGGAGCATGCCCGCCGCGCGGCTGCTGGCGCGTGCGGCCGTGGCCCCCGACCCCGTGCCCAAGCGGTACACCCTGCTGCACGATCCGTACGGCGGGGCTCCGCTCCTCCTGCTGTTCCCCGCGCACGGCGGGGACGACGATCCGCCGGAGTCGGTGGTCACCCTCCTGCCGCCCGGCACCAGGAAGCGGCCGTGGCTCGGCCTTCCGGCGGCTGCCGTCGGCACGGCGGAGCTCCATGGCGGGCCGGAGGAGTCGGCCTTCGCCGTGCCCTGGATCGAGGGGCGGGCCCACTGGCCGCAGCACCCTTGCGAGGAGCTGAACCCGGGCGATCCGGAGAACCGCGAGTTCCTGGAGCGCTTGGCGGCCGGGGCGGCCACCCACGACGCGGCGGCCGGCGGCGCGGGTCAGGCCGAGTCGTAGAGGCGGGCGCGGTGTTCGCGCCAGCGTTCCATGAGAGAGGCGAGTTCCCTCTCCATGAACTGGAAGAACTCCAGCGTCTCGGAGATCCGGCGGCCGGCCCCCGTCTCGGGGCCGAGGCTCGTCACGCCGTCCCGCAGAGTGCCCTCCCAGCGCTTGAGGATCTGATCGCGGTTGGTCAGCGCCTCGTACCACTGGTTGCTGTGCACGCGATAGCGCTCGCGGCGTGAGCCCGGTTCGCGCTCGCGGGTGACCATGTTGACCTGGGCGAGGTAGCGGATCGCGCCGGAGACGGCGGCGGGGCTGACCTGGAGCGCCTCGCCCAGGTCGGCCGAGGTCAGGACGCCCGCGTCGGAGGCGAGGAGGGCGGCGAAGACACGGGACGGCATCCGGGGCATGCCCGCCTCGACGAGCTGGGCGGCGAAACGCTCCACGAAGGCCGACACCGCGTCCTCGTCGCGCGGCTGCTGCGCTGTCGTGGTCTGTTCGGTTCCCACCGGATCATCTCCCCTGTTCACGGCCCTGATTGGAGTTTATACGCTTCCTTAACTTCACAAATTTCTGAAATAAGCGTACGTTCAGAAACATGACGAAGGCAATCACCGTCTCCGGACTCCACAAGTCGTTCGGGCGGACACGTGCGCTGGACGGTCTCGACCTCACGGTCGGGGCCGGGGAGGTCCACGGCTTCCTCGGGCCCAACGGAGCCGGGAAGTCGACCACGATCCGGGTCCTGCTCGGGCTGCTGCGCGCCGACTCCGGCGCGGCGCAGCTCCTCGGCAAAGACCCCTGGCACGACGCCGTCGAGCTGCACCGGCGCCTCGCCTACGTCCCCGGTGACGTCGAGCTGTGGCCGGGCCTCACCGGCGGCGAGGCGATCGACCTGCTGGCGCGGCTGCGCGGCGGCATCGACAAGCGTCGCCGCGACGAACTCGTCGAACGCTTCGACCTCGACCCGACCAAGAAGGGCCGGGCCTACTCCAAGGGCAACCGGCAGAAGGTCGCCATCGTCGCCGCCCTCGCCTCCGACGCCGAGCTGCTGCTGCTCGACGAGCCGACCGCCGGACTCGACCCCCTCATGGAGGTCGTCTTCCAGGACGTCATCAACGAGGCGAAGGCCGCCGGCAAGACCGTCCTGCTGTCCAGCCACATCCTGGCGCAGGTCGAGAAGCTCGCCGACCGGGTCAGCATCATCCGGCTCGGGAAGGTCGTGCAGTCCGGGACGCTGAGCGAGATGCGGCATCTGACCCGTACGACCGTCGAGGCGGAGACCGCCCGCCCGGTCACCGGACTGGACGGACTGCCGGGCGTGCACGAGGTACGGACCGACGACGGCCGGGTCCGGTTCGCCGTGGACGGCGACCGGCTCGACGGCGCGATCCGCCGGCTCTCCGAGTTCGGCGTCCGCAGCCTGATCAGCCACCCGCCGACGCTCGAGGAGCTGATGCTGCGGCACTACGGCGACGAGCTGGCCGTGAGCGGCCGCAACGGCGGCGCGGACGGCGTGAGCGGCGCGGGCGACGGAGGCACGCGATGAGCACCGCCACCGCCACCCGGGCGCCCGCCCCCACCGGGTCCCGCACGGGCGGGGGCGCGCTCGCGGGAACCGGCACGCTGATCCGCTTCAACCTGCGCAGGGACCGCGTCCGGCTCCCCGTGTGGATCGTCGCCCTGACCCTCGGGACGCTCTCCACGGCGAACAACTACCAGATGCTGTACGCCGATCCGGAGGACCGCGCCTCGGTCGTCGGGACCATGGACAGCCCGGCCGGGCTCGCCATGACCGGGCCCCGCCACTACCTGGACGACTACGGCTTCGGCGCCATGCTGGGCCACCAGATGATCGGCTTCATGGCCGTCATGGTCGGGCTGATGAGCATCCTGATCGTCACCCGGCACACCCGCAACGAGGAGGAGACGGGCCGCGCCGAACTGGTGCGCTCCGCCGCCGTCGGGCGCCACGCCCACCTGGCGGCCGCGCTCACCGTGGCGGCCGCCGCCAACCTCGTCCTCGCCCTGCTGCTGGCCGCCGGCCTCGGCGGGCTGGGCATCGACGGCATCGACTCCGGCGGCTCGTTGCTCTACGGCTTCACGCACGCGGCCGTCGGCCTGGCCTTCGCGGCCGTCGCCGCCGTCACCGCGCAGATCACCTCGCACACCCGCGGCGCGTCCGGCATGGCGCTCGCCGTCGTCGGCATCGCGTACGTCCTGCGCGCCGCCGGGGACGCGGGCGGCGACGACGCGCTGTCCTGGCTGTCCCCGATCGGCTGGGCACAGCGTACGTACGTCTACGTCGACGACCGCTGGTGGCCGCTGCTGCTGTGCCTGGCGCTCGCCGTGGTCTGCGCGGGCGCGGGCTTCGTCCTGTCGACCCGGCGGGACGTGGGCGCGGGCCTGCGCGCCTCCCGGCTCGGCAGCCCGGTGGCCTCCGGTGCCCTGAGCACCCCCCTCGGCTTCGCGCTCCGGCTGCACCGCGGCATGCTCACCGGCTTCGGCGCCGGGCTCCTCCTGATGGGCGCGATGTACGGGTCGATCCTCGGCGAAGCCGAGGACATGCTGAAGAACATCGACCAGATCCAGGAGGCGCTGGAGAAGATCGGCGGCGCCACGATGGCGGAGTCGTTCGCCTCGATGGTGATGGTCGTCATCGCGGTCGTCGCGTCGGTGTACGTGGTGATGGCGGCGCTCCGGCCGCGCGCCGAGGAGACCGGGGGGCGCGCGGAGCCGCTGCTCGCGACCGGGCTGTCCCGCGGGCGCTGGGTCGGCAGCCACCTGACCGTGGCCATGGCCGGCGGCACGGCGCTCCTGCTGCTGGCAGGGCTCGGCTTCGGCCTCGCGGGCGCGGCGTCCGCGTCGGACGGCGGCCTGTTCCTCACGCTCCTGGGCGCGGCGCTCGCGTACGCACCGGCGCTGTGGGTCACGGTCGGGGTCGCGGTCGTCCTCTTCGGCTGGTTCCCGAGGGCGAGCGCGGCGGCGTGGGCCGTGCCGGTGTACGCGTTCGTGGTCGGGTACCTGGGGCGGCTGCTGCAGTTCCCCGACTGGATGAACAACCTCTCCCCGTTCGGGCACGTCCCCCAGCTGCCGGCGGCGGAGATGAGCTGGACGCCGCTGCTCGTGCTGACGGTGCTGGCGGCGGGGCTGGTGTGGGTGGGGCTGGAGGGGTTCCGGAGGCGGGACGTGGAGACGAAGTAGGGCCGCGCGGGGGTGTCCGCTGCGCGGGGCTTGTTCCCCTGCCCTCCCCTCCCCGAAACCGGGGCAAGGCCCCGGACCCCGTACGGCCTTCGGCCGTGCCCTCAATCGCCGGGCGGGCTTGATTTCGATGCGCGACATCAGCCCCTGGGGGCACTCCCCCTGCGCCTGGCGGCGTGGGAGGTAACCCCACCCACGGCCGCCAGGCCGTAGGGGGAGTTTGCGGCGCGCGTCCGGGCAGAGCCCGGTTTCGGGGAGGCGGGCCCCCCACGGCCGTCAGGCCGCAGGGGGAGGGCAGGGGAACAGCCCGCCGCGGACGCCACGCACCCCCGCCCGCCACACCACCCGTCACAGCTCCACCCGCAGCTCCTCCACCCCCCGGATCACAAACCCCCGCTTCCACCGCGGCTCCCCCACCAGCCTCATCCCCGGCGCCTCCCTCAGCAGTTCGCCGAACGACGCCGCCAGTTCGATGCGGGCCAGGGGGGCGCCCAGGCAGTAGTGGATGCCGGCGCCGAAGCTGACGTGCGGGTTGTCCTCGCGCGCCAGATCAAGCACGTCGGGGCGGGCGAACCGCGCGCCGTCGCGGTTCGCGGAGCCGAAGAGGAGCGCGAGTTCGGAGCCGCGCGGCACCACGACGCCGTCGATCTCGATGTCGTCGAGGACCCAGCGTTCGAAGAGCTGGAGCGGGGTGTCGTACCGCATCAGTTCGTCCACAGCTGTGGACAGCAGCGAGTGGTCCGCCCGCAGCGCGGCCAGCTGCTCGGGGTGGCGGAACAGGGTCCACCATCCGTTGGCCGTGGTGTTGACCGTCGCCTCGTGCCCCGCGTTCAGCAGCAGCACGCACGTGGAGATCATCTCCTGCTCGCTGAGCCGGTCGCCCTCCTCGTGCGCGGCGATGAGCGCGGAGATCAGGTCGTCCCCCGGGTCCGTGCGCCGCTGGGCGATCAACTCCCGCAGGTAGGCGCTGAATTCGAGCGAGGCACGGACCGCCCGCGCCGCCGTCTCCTCCGGCGGGTTCAGCTCGTACATGCCGCAGATGTCCGCCGACCAGGGCCGCAGCAGCGGACGGTCGGACTCCGGGATGCCCAGCATCTCCGCGATCACCGCCACCGGCAGCGGCTCCGCGACCTCGGCGAGCAGGTCCCCGCCGCCCGCCTTCTTGAAGTCGGCGACCAGGCCGGCCGCCAGCCGTCGTACGACCGGTTCCAGCGTCTGCACGGTCCGGTGGGTGAACGCCTTCGTCACCAGGCGCCGGATCCGGGTGTGGTCGGGGGCCTCCAGGTCGAGCAGCCCGTGGTCGCCCAGGGTGTGGAACGGCTCGTGCGCGGCGGGCGGCGGCGTGCGGCCGAACTCCTCGTGGGTGAAGCGGTGCAGATACGTCCGCCCCAGCCGCCGGTCCCGCAGCAGTGCCGACACGTCCGCGTGGTGCGGTACGAGGTACTGCCGCGTCGGCTCGTACCAGTGCACCCGGCCCCGCGCCCGCAGTTCCGCGAAGGCCGGGTAGGGATCGGCGACGAACGACGGCGACCAGGGTTCGAAGAGCGCGTCCATGTCCGGACGCTAGCCGCCGCTACCCGGGTGTGACCAGCCTCGCCTCGTACGCGAACACCGCCGCCTGCGTACGGTCGCGGAGCCCCAGCTTCACCAGCACCCGGCTCACATGCGTCTTGATGGTGGACTCGGCGACGACCAGGTGCGAGGCGATCTCGGCGTTCGACAGGCCCTGCGCGATCAGCACCAGGACCTCCGTCTCGCGCTCCGTCAGGTCGGCGACCTGCGTCATCGCGGCGGGCCGCGGGGTGTCGGAGAGCTTGGAGAACTCGGTGATCAGGCGGCGGGTGACGGTCGGCGCGAGCAGCGCCTCGCCGGCCGCGACCACCCGTACCCCGTCGGCGAGCTGCCGGGCGGAGGCGTCCTTGAGCAGGAAGCCGGAGGCTCCCGCGCGCAGCGCCTGGTAGACGTACTCGTCCAGGTCGAAGGTGGTGAGCACCAGCACCTTGGACCCGGCGTGCGCGGCGGCGATCTCGCGGGTCGCCTCGATGCCGTTGAGCTCCGGCATCCGGATGTCCATCAGGACGACGTCGGGCGCCAGCTCGGCGACCTTGGTGACGGCCTCGCGGCCGTTGACCGCCTCGCCGACGACCTCGATGTCGGGCATGGCGTTCAGCAGGACGGAGAAACCCTCGCGGACCATGATCTGGTCGTCGACGATGAGGACCCGGATCGTCATGACGTCTCCTCGGCGGCAGGGGCGGCGGGGGCGACGACGGGGATGAACGCGGTGACCGCGTACCCGCCGTCCTCGGTCGGCTCCGCGGTCATGTCGCCGCTCAGCATCGTCACACGCTCCCGCATCCCCGTGATCCCGTGACCCGCACCCGGCGACGGCTTGACGAGACCCTGCGGCGCGGTGTTGACGATCCGCAGGCCCAGACCGCCGAGCACGTACGAGAGCTCGACCTTGGCGGTGGAGCCCGGCGCGTGGCGCAGCGCGTTGCTGAGCGCCTCCTGGATGATCCGGTACGCGGACAGCTCCACGCCCTGCGGCAGGTCGCGGACCGCGCCGGTGACGGTCTTCTCGGTCTCCAGGCCGGCCTCGCGGACGTTGGCCAGCAGACGGTCGAGGTCGGCGAGGACGGGCTGCGGGGCGTCGGGGGCCTGATAGTCCTCCGCCCGTACGACGCCGAGGATGCGGCGCAGTTCGGTCAGCGCGGCGACCGCGTTCTCACGGATCGTGGCGAACGCCTTCTCCAGCTCCTCCGGCGGGTTCTCCACCCGGTAGGGCGCGGCCTCCGCCTGGATGGCGACGACGGACATGTGATGGGCGACCACGTCGTGCAGTTCGCGGGCGATGGTGGTGCGCTCCTCGAGGAGCGTGCGCCGGTCGCGTTCGGTGGCGGTGACGGTCTGCTGGGCGGCGACCTCCTGCTTCGCCTCCCGCCGGACGAGAATCATGCTCACCATCAGCAGCAGGACCGCGGAGGTGAAGAGCATGGGCGCCGCGCCGGGACCGTAGCCCCGGCTGATCACCGTGTCGGCGAACATCCCGTACGCCGCGGTGATCACCCACATCCAGGCGGCGGTCCGCGGGCGGGTCCGCAGGGCGACGACGATCAGCACGGTCAGATGGGACAGGAACCCGGCCGGCGCCCAGGGCCAGTCGTTCCAGGAGCCGAGGACCGCCACGAACGGGGTGCTCGCGATCGACACCCACCAGGCGCCCACGGGCCTGACCAGCGTCATCACGACGGCCGCCGCGGGAACGAAGCCGCCGATGACGAAGGTGAGGCCGCCCTCGTCGTCGGCGTAGGCGAGCAGCAGGGTGCACAGGGCGAGGAAGAGCACCGCGGCGTGCGGCAGCCACACCGCGCCGCGGCGTATCCGCTCGCCCGGCAGCCGGCGGACCACCGGCCCTTCGGCGTTCAGCGGCGGCAGCGGCCGGTAGGCGAACGCGTCGTGGACGAGGTCCTGGCGGAGGCCGCTGAGCGCTCCCTGGGCCAGGTCGTATTCGGGGCTGCGGGTCTTCTGGGTCACGTAACGAAGGTAAGCGGGCGCACGGGCCCGGGTCGTCAGCATCACTGCGGATTCTGGGGCGTCCGCCTTGAGTACTACCTGGTGGCGCCGGGGTTTCCGTGGCGAAGCCGACGCGTCAGGGGCGCAGGACGCCGCGCAGGCCGCAAGCGCGCAGATCGGCGTACGAGAGGTGAACGCCCGTCAGGTCCCTCCCGGCGAGGACCGCGCCCTCCAGCGGAATGCCGGCCAGGTCGGTCTCCGCGCCCCACGGCTGTGTCCCGTCACGTACCAGTGCACGCCAGTCGCCGGCACCGGTCAGCGCGTCCCGGATCGCGGCGAGGGCGGAGACGTTCTCCGGTCGCGACCACCGCTCCCGTACCTCGGTGGCGTGGCTGTTGTCGTCGCCCTGTGACGTCACCGGTCCGGACAGTCCTCCACCGAGAGCTCCGCCACCGCCGCGTCCCGGACCTCTTCGAGGCCGGCGATGTACGGCGGCGTGTCGGGCCGGGGGGTGCAGAAGGTGACGTGGGCCGTCAGGAGGTCGTCGTCCGTGCCGCCGAGGGACAGGGAGAGGTACGCACGCACCCGCTGATCGCCGAACTCCTTCTCCGCCGACCGGAGACAGGCGCCGATGTACGCCATCGACCTCCGCAGCAGCACCTCGGCACGTTCCCTCCCGGCGCCCGGGGGGAGGTCGTAGTCGGTCATGCCGCGTCCGTTGACCGTGGTCTCCTCCGCGAGGCGGTCGAAGTAGGACCGGTCCTCGTCGGGACGGAGGTCGGCGAGCACCCGGGCGCCGCTCCCGGTCACCACCCACCCCCGTGCCACGACCTCGCGGAACATCGGCGGGATGTCCCGCACCGACAGTCCGGTGAGGTCGGCGTCCGCCAGGAGGCCGGCCATCTGCTGGTTGCTGCGCACGTCTATCCCTCGCCGAGTGCGGCGAGCCCCTTCCTGATTCCGGCGATGAAACCGGGGTTGTTGCCGACGGCCTTCTCGATGCTGCGCGGAAGGCCGTCGAAGTTTCCGGTCTCGAAGTTGTACTGGTACTTCGCGCCCTTGTTGCTCTGGTCCTGGAAGTGCAGCTGTCCCGGTCGGTCGCCCGGGTTCGGATTCTCCACGTCGATCCGGTACGGCCCATGGTTCCACAGCGTCTTGCTGGTGATCTGCGTGCCGTTCGCGCCGATCATCCCCGGGCCGTCGGGGTCCTTGATGCCGTAGAGCTCGCGGTTCTCCTTGATGCGGCGTTCGACCACGTCCGGGTGGTACGGGTCCTTCTCGAAGGCGGGTGAGGAGGTGTACCCCTCCCGCAGCGGGTCGTAGGGGGCGAGCCCCAGTGGGTCGGCCCAGGTGTGCGGGTTGTGGACGTAGGCCGACGGGTTGGGCCCCGGAACGAGGCCGAGGGGGTCCTGGGTGAGGTAGTGGGCGGTCTCCGGGTCGTAGTGGCGGTGCAGGTTGTAGTGGAGACCGGTCTCCGGGTCGTAGTACTGGCCCGGGAACCGCAGTGGCGTGTAGCTGGTGCTCCCCGACGGCCAGGCGGTGGTGCCCCACAGCGTCGTACGCGTGCGCCAGGCGACCTCACCGGACTCGGAGACGAGTTCGGTCGGGGTTCCGACGAGGTCCGTGGCGATGGCGAAGAACCGTTCGTCGAAGACTTGCTGCGACGCGTCCGCGCCGAGCACGCGCTCCGTCTGTGCCAGTGGCTGCCGCCCCCGGTGGTCCCAGGTCAGGGTGACCGGCCGGGGCAGACCGGGGGCTGTGGTGATCTGTTCGCACAGGGTCGTGCCGTCCCAGGTGAACAGCACTTCTTCGACGACGCTCTCGCCGTCCGCGGCCAGGCGCTGCTTCGCGGTGCGCCGGCCCAGCGGGTCGTACCGGTAGCGCCAGCGCGTCCCGTCGGGAGTGACGACGGCGGTGAGGCGGTCCTCGGCGTCCCATGTGTAGCGCCAGGTGTCGGGTTTGCGGGAGAGACGGGTCTTCTGCCGCAGCGTGGTGCGGCCGCCGCCGTCGTGCTCGTACCGCACCGCTCCGGCGCGGGTGAGGGAGGTGCCGGTGTAGCTGCGGGGTCCGGTCGCCTCATGACCGGGGTGCGAGGAGGGCCAGGACGCCGCCGTCTGGTTGCCGGCGGCGTCGTAGGCGTACGACTCCGTCCAGCCCGCGGCGGTCACCGCCGTCACCCGGCCCACCGGGTCCAGGTCGAAGCGGAAGGATCCCCGCAGCGAGTCGTCGAGAGCGGTGAGATGCCCGTCGGCGCGGTAGGTGTAGGCGCGGTGGTTGACGGTGCGGTCGCCGCTGAGCAGGTCCTGGGTGGTCACGCGGCCGGCGCCGTCCCTGCCCGACACCAGGGCGAGGGTGTCACCGAAGGTCCGGAGCCGTTCGCGTCCCGCGGCGTCGTGCGTGAAGGTGACGCGGTGCTCGCCGCTGGTCAGGTGGGTGGGGCGGCCCGCGGCGTCGTAGCCGTAGGAGGTGGCGGCGCCGGTGGGGGTGACGCGGCGGACTCTGCGGCCCAGGGCGTCGTAGGCGTAGGTGGTGGTCCGGCCCTCGACGCTCTCGGACTTGAGGAGACCGCGGCGGTCGTATTGCCGGACCAGGGTGCCGTCCGCGCCGGTGGCTTCCAGCAGCCGGCCCGTGGCGTCGTGCACGTAGTCGGTGACGGCTCCCGCCGCGTCCTTGCGGAGCAGCTGACCGAGGGGTCCCCGGTGGTAGCTGACGATCGTGCCCAGCGCGTCGGTGCGGGCGGTGACCTGTCCGGCGGCGTCGGTCGTGTAGCCGACGGTGCGTCCGTCGAAATCGGTCTCGGACGCGAGCCGGCCGGCCGCGTCGTACGTGTATGACCAGGTGTGTCCCTGCGGGCCGGTGACACGGGTGAGGCGCAGTGCGGCGTCGTGCTCGAACTCGTGACGCACCCCGTCCGGCCCGGTGCGGGCGGCGAGCAGGTCGAAGTGCGTGTACTCGAAGTGGGTCGTCAAACCTGCCGCGTCGGTGTGCGCGGTGCAGTTTCCCTCACCGTCGTACGTCCAGGTCTCCGCGCTGCCGTCGGGGCCGACACGCCGGGCCAGTTCGCCGTCGGGGGTCCATTCGAGGGTGGTGACCGCGCCGAGGGGATCGGTGATGCGTACGAGCCTGCCGAAGGCGTCCCGGTCCCAGCGTGTGATCCCGCCGAGCGGGTCGGTGACCTCCACGGGCATACCTGCGGGATCGCAGCGGAACGTGGTGACGGCTCCGAGCGCGTCGGTGGAGGAGACCAGGTGACCGTCGCCGTCGTAGACGTACCGGGTGGTGTGCCCGGCGGGGTCGGTGACGCGGGTGGGATTGCCCCGTTCGTCGAACTGCCTCTGCCGGCGTGCCCCGTCCGCGTCGGTGAACTCCACCGGCAGGCCGCGTTCGTCACGGACGGTGGTGATCCGGCTGCCGTCGGCGCGGACGACGGTGAGCAGACGGCCCGCCTCGTCGTACACGTATCCGGTCGTCCGGCCGAGGGCGTCGGTCCGGCTGAGCAGGTTGCCGTGCGTGTCATAGGTGTAGCGAGTGATGTTCCCGGCCGGGTCGGTGGTGGCCACCACTCGGCAGGCGTGGTCGATCAGGTGCCGCGTCGTGCGGCCGTCGGCGGTGGTCAGTGCGGTGGTCCGATGGCCGGTGGCCGGGTCGGGAGGACCGTAGGACAGGGTCAGTTGGAGGTGTCCCGCCTGGCCGCCCTCACCGATGACCCGGTGGTGCTCGTCGTAGACGTAGTCGTATCGGCTGCCGTTGGAGTCGGTCCAGGCGATGACGCGGCGGCGGTCGTCGTACTCGAAGGTGAGGGTGGCGCCGGAGGGTTTGGTGACGCCGGTCAGGTCGCCGTCCGTGTAGCCGTAGCGCATGACGGGCTGTGAGTTGCCGTCGGGAAGCCGCAGGGACAGGCCGGTCACCCGGCCGTCGGCCGTTTCGACGTCCAGGCGGTACCCGGCCGAGTGGACGAGGGCGAGCGGTGTGCCGTCGTCGGTGCGGTCGACGGTGACGGTGTGCCCGTTGCGGTCGCCGATCCGCTCCAGCCAGGCGGCCCCGTCACCGCCCGGCTCTGCGCCGAGGGGTGCGGTGAAGTGGCGTGTCAGGCCGCTCTCCGGGTCGGTCAGCGTGTAGTCGCCGCTCTCCTCGCGGCTCAGCGACCGGCGCACGGTGCCGGACTCGGGGAGGGTGGGCACGCCCGGGACGGGATGCGGGTAGGTGAGCAGCAGACCGTCGTCGGTGACGTGGACGACGCCGAGCGCGTCGATCTCCAGGCGTTCGTCGGCGGTGGAGGACCAGGAGGGCCCGAAATACCGGCCGCAGGTGTAGCCGGACTCGGTGCGCCGGGTGAAAGCCAGGGGCAGCGTGCCGGGGAGCACGATGTCCGTCTGCGGGAGGAACATCCGGCCGGAGGCGAGGTCCACCGGGTCGGTCTCACCGGAGTGGCGCTGGCCGTCGCTGCGGTTGTGGGTGCCGTTCGGTGCGTCGTCGATCAGGTTGCGCGCCCGGTTGGCGTCCGAGGCCAGGTCCGCCGCCTCCGCGGCGACGCGTACGCCCTTCACGCCGGCCCCGGCGCCGCCGGTCGCGGCGGTCAGCAGCAGGTCGGGCACGAGCCGGCCGAAGCCCTCCGCCGGGTCCTTCATGAAGTTGTCGAGCATCTGCTTGCCGGCGCCCCACGGGTCGTTGGCCACCAGCACCAGGCCGGACGCGAGACTGTTGAGGCTGGTCGCGTACTCGGCGGGGTGCGTGATGTTGTACGGGTCGGTGGGGTTGACGCTGCGGACGAAGTTGACCAGTCCCGCTGTGCCCTTGACGATGCCCGCCCCGAAATGGGTCTGCATGACCTGGAGTTCCTCCAGGCCGTCCATCGCCTGCTCGCCGTAGGAGGGCTTCGGCGGCGCGGCGTCCCTGGCGGCCCGCACCGCCGTACGCGCGGTCTCCGCGGCCGCGTTGCGCTGCTTGCGCGCCTCGGCGAGGATCTCCTGCGCCTCCTCCATCTGTGCCTTGCCCGGGTCGCTGAACGCGCCCGGTTTCGGCGGCACGGTGGCCGGGTCGCGCTCGTCCGCCGACTGGGCGTTGTAGCGGTCGGCTGCCCTGTTGTAGTCGTCGACCTTCTTGTTGTGCGCCTCCAGGGCGTCGGACGACGCCTTGGAGCCCGCCTTCCACTTCTCGATGGCGGTCTGCGCCTGACCCTGCGCCCACTCGACCGTGAGGGCGAAGCTCCCGAGCGCGTCCGCCGCCTTCCCGAAGGCGTCCGCGCCCTTGAACCACTTGGGCGGCTCGATCGACACCTTCTCGCGGAAGGCGTCGGCCGCCTCGCCCTTGATCTCGGACGAGTCGAGACCCTTGAGCCCCTGGCCCACCAGATCGAACGACTTCTGGAGGTCCCGCAAGTGCGAGGCGGTGGACCGCAGCTTGGACGGGCTGCCGTAGACCAGTTTCGTCTTGTCCTCGGTCTGCCCGAGGTCCATCTCGTCGACCTCGGCGCCCATCCGGTTGGCCAGCGAACGGGACTGTTCGCGCACCCAGTCGGCGCCGGACTCCCAGCCGGCGTCCTCGAGCCGGTCGGCGGTCCAATTGCCCGCGTCCTCGACGCGGTTGCCGGCCCACTCGACGCCGTCCTCGATCGCGTCCTCGACCACGTCCGGCGTGATGTCGCTGACGAAATCCCCGATGCCCACGGCTCAGTTCCCCCCGTCGCCCGGCTGCTGCTGCGCTGCCCGCTCCTCGGGCGAAGGACCGTAGGTCTCGTCCACGGCGCGGTCGAACGCCTCCTGGTCAATGCCGAGCATCTCGTTCAGGATCCGGGACTGACGGCCGCCGTTTCCTTCCGTGAGCACGGTCCGGCCGGTGTCCTTCCAGGTCTGTCCGATCTCGTCGCCGGCCCGCTGGAACGACTCGGGACTCCAGTCGGGGTTCAGATAGTCCGGTGTGAGCACATCGCCCCAGTTCTGCTGGACGATGTCTTCCTCGGAGGCGTGCGGATTGCCGACCGCGGCGTTGACGGCGATCTTGAAGGTGCCCTCGATGTACCGGTCCTCTTCCCAGAGCACCCCGGCGGCCAGGCCCAGCATCGCCGCGATGACGTTGGCGTCCTGGACGAGCGCGCGCACGCCCCATTCCCAGCGCTCGCAGTAGTCCTCGAAGTCCACCGACAGGCCGTGGTGTCCGGCTTCCATCCCGGTCATCGCCATGTCCGAGAAGCCCTTGCCGAGCACCGCCCCGGTGCCCGTGCCGATGTCCCGCAGTTCGGCGATGGCAGAGCGCATGCCGCTGGTGATGCGCTGCACGCTCTGCGGATCGATCCGCAGGTCCTCCGCGCCACCCATCAGACGCCGGCCTCCCCCGCCTGCACGTCCACCGCGACCGCGTCCGGCACGATGCCCCTGACCGGCGGGAAGGCCATCGCCCCTTCCGGATCGGCGATGTCGACCGCCACGCCCGCGGGCACACCCATCGCCGGCACGATCTCGTCGAGCAGCCGCGCCCCGCGCATCTCGGCGAACTCCCAGGAACGGCCCGTCTCCCGGCCGTCGCCGGTGTCCCGCGCGCGGGCGAACCGGGCCAGGGCGGCCTCGTCGGTGAAGGCGCAGATCCAGCGCACCCCGCCGAGCTCCGCGGTCCACAGGCCGCCCGCCTCGACGGGTACCAGGACGAGGGCGCGCCGCAACTCGCCCACCAGCTCCCGGGGGTCGCCCGAGCCGTCCCTGCGCTCGGCGATTCGCTCGGCGAGTTCAGTGCCGTCGCTCACCCAAGGCTCCTCCCACGTCGTGCCGGCCTCCGCTCCGTCCTCGTCGGACACCACGCACGAGTATGGCCCGGCGGTTCCGGGACGGGGAGGTCCCCGGGCGGGGCAGGGCCCTCGCAGTCCTGCCCCACCTGCCCGTGTCAGGCCCGGAAGGCGTCCGCGTGCTCCTCGGCCCACTGGGCGAAGGTGCGGGCCGGCCGCCCGGTGACCTTCTCCACGGTGTCGGTGACGGTACGGCCGACGGGCGGCGTGTTGCCGTACACGTCCAGCAGGAAGCCGATGACGTCCTCCGGCTGCCCCGCCGCCCGCCACTGCTCGACCGCCTGCTGCTCGGTCAGTTCGACGAGCCGTATCCTGTCGCCCCGGGCGGCGGCCAGCGTGTCGACCTTGTCCTGCACGGTCAGCACACGCGGCCCGGTGATCACGTACTCCTGCCCGTCGTGGCCGTCCTCGGTGAGCGCGACGGCCGCGACGGCGCCGATGTCGGCCTCGTGGACCATGGCGCTGAGCCTGCCCACGAACGGTTCGCGGACCTCGCCTTCGGCGCGGACCCTGCCCGCCCAGGCGAGGGCGTTCGACATGAACTCCACGCCCATCAGCACCGTCCAGGCGATGCCGCCCGCCCGGACGGCGTCCTCCAGCGGGCTCGGGCCGCCGCCGTGCAGCACGGTGACACGGCGGACGCCGGCCGCCTTCGCCAGCTCCATGATGCGCGGGCCGGTCTCCAGCGGGGCGAAGTACGGACCACCGAAGGTGATCAGGTGCAGGCCGGTGACGCCCGCCAGGGCGGGGGCCAGGCTCTCGGCGTCGGTGAGGTCGCCCCGCACCACCTCGACGCCGTCGGGGAAGTCGGCCTTCGCGGGGTCGCGCGTCAGGGCGCGGACAGGCTGTCCGCGGCGGAGAAGCTCCGCTACCACCTGGCGGCCCACGGTTCCGGTTGCTCCGGTCACAAGATTCGTCATGGGAACAACGTAGAAAGCGTTGCGGTCACCTTCTGTCCGCGATTCTCTGTCACCAAGCCAGTTGGGCGATCTCCTCCGCGACCACCGCGCAGGCGTCGGCCGCCGGGTCGATCAGCGGGAAGTGCCCGACCTCCTCCAGCAGCGTCCACCCGACGGTCTCCCCGGCCTTCGCCGCCGCGTCGACGTACGCCTCCGCGACCGCCTGCGGCACGACGATGTCCGTCCGGCCCTGCACCACTGCCGTCGCGATGCCCGTCGGCAGCAGCGCGGCCGGGTCGGTGTGGGCGGCCCGCTCGTCGTACCGCTCCTCGCCGCCCAGCAGTTGGCGCACCGCGCCGCCGCACACGCCGAGTTCCACGGCCGTGCCGAAGTCCGCGATCGGGGCGAGCGCGACGACGCCGCGCAGCGGAGGCGACGCGGCCAGCCGCCACGGCGAACCCGCCGGCAGCACATGCCGGGCGGCCGCCCACAGCGCGAGATGGCCGCCCGCGGAGTGCCCGGTCACCACGACCCGCCCCGGGTCCGCCTGCGGCAGCGCCTTGCGTGCCAGGTCCGGCAGCGCGTCCAGCGCGGCGGCCACGTCGTCGAACGTCTCCGGCCACCGCCCGGCGACCGGGCCCGCCTCGCCGCGCTGCTGCGGGATGTCCCGGCCGCGCCGGTACTCGACGTTGGCGACGGCCAGCCCCCGGCGCGCCAGGAAGTCGGCGAACGGCGTCACATGCCGCCGGTCGTACGGCGCCCGCCACGCCCCGCCGTGCAGCACGACGACGAGCGGCACGAAGGCGTGCCCGCTCCGGGGCGCGTAGAAGTCGACGACCTGGTCGGGATGATCCCCGTACGCGACGGATACGTCCGGCGCGACGGCGGGATGCGACATCGCCGACGCTTCCTCGGCGGCGTCACGGGCGACGGGGTCCGGCATGCGCTGCTCCAACAGTCCCGCGGTGGTGGCCTGTTCCACCTGACCAGCGCGGACGCTACCAGCCCGGGACCGGTTCCCTTCCCGGGCGGGGCCCGGTCCCCCTGGCCGGCCGCTTCGCCCACCGGCCGGTGTACCGATGTGCGGCTCCGCCGCGTGGCGAAGCCCGGCCCCGCTGCGCGAAACAAGAGCGCTGACGGAGGCAACTCAAGCCCCGCCGGCGATTGAGGCGCGGGGCTCGGGCGGAGCCCCGACAGGAGGGCAAGTTCCAGCCCCGCCGGCGTTTGAGGCGCGGGGGTCCGGGGGGCAGCGCCCCCGGTTACGGGAAGGGGCGGGGTGGGGAACAGGCCCCGCGCAGCGGCCCACCCCACCCCGCAGAGCTACAGCACCTCCGCCAGCACCCGCGCCGCCCGCTCCGCGTCCGCGAAGCCCACATACAGCGGCGTGAAGCCGAACCGCAGCACGTCCGGCCGCCGCAGGTCCCCCACGACGCCCCGCGCGATCAGCTCCGCCATGACCCGCGGCGCGTCCCCGCACCGCAGCGCGACCTGGCTGCCGCGCGCGGCGTGGTCGGCCGGCGTCAGGGACGTGACACGCCCTGCCGGGACGTACGCCTCGACGCACTCCAGGAAGAGGTCCGTCAGCGCCAGGCTCTTCGCCCGTACGGACTCGATCGAGATGCCGTCCCAGACGTCCAGCGCCGCCTCGAGGGCCAGCATGGACAGGATGTCGGGCGTGCCGACCCGGCCGCGGGTGGATCCGGCGGCCGCCTCGTAGCCGGGGGTCATCGCGAAGGGGTCGGCGTGCGACGTCCACCCCGGCAGGGGCGAGTCGAAGGACGCCTGGTGCCGCTCGGCGACGTACAGGTACGCGGGCGACCCCGGACCGCCGTTCAGGTACTTGTAGGTGCAGCCGACGGCGAGGTCGACGCCGTGCGCGTCCAGCCCGACCGGCAGCGCGCCCGCGCTGTGGCACAGGTCCCAGACCGCGAGGGCGCCCGCGTCGTGGACCGCCGCCGTGAGACCGGGCAGGTCGTGGAGGCGGCCGGAGCGGTAGTCGACGTGGTTGAGGAGCACCACGGCCGTGGCCGGGCCCAGCGCCGACGCGAGGTCCGCCGGGTCGACGGGCACGATCCGGTGGCCGGTCATCCGGGCGGCGGACGCCGCGATGTACCCGTCGGTGGGGAACGTCGTCGCGTCGACCAGGACGTCCGTGCGGACCGGGTCGTCGAGCAGCCGCACCGCGCCCACGACGGCCTTGAAGACGTTGACGCTGGTGGAGTCGCCGACCACGATCTGCCCGGGCGCCGCGCCGACCAGCGGCGCGATCCGGTCGCCGATGCGCTCGGGCGCGGTCCACCAGTCGCCCTCGGTCCAGGAGCGGATGCGCAGCTGCCCCCACTGGCGGTTCACCACGTCGGCGACCCGCTCGGGCACGTGCGCGGGCAGCGCGCCCAGCGAGTTGCCGTCGAGGTAGACCGTCCCGTCGAGGGTGAACAGCTTGCGCGCACCCGCGAGCTCGTCTGCGGCGTCGAGCGCCGCGGCCCGCTGGGCCAGGGACTCAGACATGGCTGCGCGCCGTCCACAGCTCGGGGAAGACGTTCTTCCCGGCGCGCTTCTCCAGCCAGGCCACACCGGCGGAGCCGCCGGTGCCGACCTTGGAGCCCATGGCCCGCCGGGTCGCCACGAGATGGTCGTTGCGCCAGCGCCACACCAGCTCGCCGACGTCGGTGAGCGCCTCGCCGAGCCGCACCAGCTCGGTCTCCTGGTCGCCCGCGTACACCTCGGCCCAGACCTGCTCGACCGCCTCCGCCGGCTCGTACTTCTGCGACAGGTCTCGCTCCAGCACCTCGGCCGGCACCGCGTACCCGCGCCGGGCGAGGAGACGCAGCACCTCGTCGTAGAGGCTCGGCTCGTGCAGTGCCTTCTCCAGCTCGGCGTGGACGCGCGCGGCGCCCCGGTGCGGTACGAGCATGGACGCGGACTTGTCGCCGAGCAGGAACTCCATCCGCCGGTACATCGCCGACTGGAAGCCGGAGCCCTCGCCGAGGGCGTCGCGGTAGGCGTTGAACTGCGCGGGGGTCAGATTGGCGATCGGCTTCCAGGAGGCGTTGAGCGCCTCCAGTTCGCGTCCCGACCGCTTCAGGGCGTCCATCGCGACGGGGATCCGGTCCTCGCGCAGGGCGCGTGCGGCGGTCTCCCACTCGTGGACGATGACGGTGAACCACAGCTCCATGACCTGGGTGGTGACCAGGAAGACCATCTCACCGGGGTCGTCCGACCGCGGATGCTGGAGGTGGGTGAGGACGTCCGCCTGGACGTAGTCCTCGTACGGCGTGGTGCCCGCGAAGTCCAGATTCGGGGCGGCGTCATGTGACATCTCTGTCTCCTCGACGATCCGGGTAGCGGTCCGCCCCTTCCTTTGCCGGTGTGGGCCCCGGTCCCCACCGGCATCATAAACAGAACCTCAGGCGGGCGGACCCGTGAGATAGGTCCCCTCGTCGTCGTACGGCCAGGCGTTGGAGACGCATCCGTTCAGCCCCTTGATCTGCTGCATCATCACCGGCGCGGGCCGGCCGGCGCCGGGGCAGCCCATGTGTCGGCGGATGCCGATCTCGTGGCCGACCTCGTGGTTGATGATCAGGTGCCGGTACTCGGCCGGCGACCCCGCGAAGGTGGGCGAGCCCAGCAGCCAGCGCTTCAGGTTCACCACGACTCCCTCGATGGTCTCGCAGTTCAGCTCGCCGTGGGTGTTGAGGCCGACGGCGAGGCAGAGCTTGTCCGCGGTGGCGGGGGTGGCGATCCTGATCACGAAGTCGGCGTTCGAGGAGACGAGCTGGAAGCGGCCGCGGCCGTTCGCGGCCCAGCCGCGGGGGTGGGCCAGGATCTGCTGGATCTCGGCGGCGGCCTGCCGGGCGGAGACGTCGATGCCGTCCTCGACCTCGACCCGGTAGCGGCGCAGCGTGCCGCTGTCGCCGGTCGCCGCGCCGCTCGCGTCCGCCACAGTGAATGTCCCGGGGCCGGAGGCGGGGACGACCGGCGTCTCGCTCTTCGACGGGGACGGGGACGACGACAGCTTCGGCTTCGGCTTCGGTGAGCTCTTGGGGCTCTTGGCCGGGGACGGGGAGCCGGCCCCGGGTGACGGCTCGGCGGACATCAGGGGCGAGACCTTGGGCGGTGGGCCGTCGGCGGCGCTCCCGGCGGGCGGGGCGCCCCGCCAGTGCGCGAGGGCGGCCCCCGCACCCACGGACAGGATTGCCAGGCAGCTGCCCAGCAGAACTATCGGTCCGGCCGGACGGCGCCGCGCCGTGCTCCGGCGTCCCCGTGCGCGGCTGCGTCCCTGACGGGCGGAGGCACGCTGGCCCAAGACGGTCGTCTCCCCTGGTCGGCCGGGCTGGGGGGAGAGGCGGATGGGCCTCCGCACCAGCTGGTGATTCCACGAAACAGCTCTACGACGTGCGATCGTACCCGCCCCCGCCCGGCCGCCCCGGGGCCCGGGCCACCGGCCCCGGGGAACGGCAACGCCCAGGTTGCGGCGGGGTGTTGCGAGAGCGACGCCCCGGTTCACGGCGGGCGACGGGGCGACGGACGGCCGGGCGCCCCGGCCCGGACAGACGCCGCCCGGCCCGCGCCCCCGGCCGCGACCGGCACCGTGCAAGCGGCCCGGCACCGTGCCGACCCGCGCCCCCGCCCGCGACCGGCGCCCTGCCGGCAAGCTACCGGGCCCACGGCCGGCGCCGTACCCACACGCGAGCCGGCGGGCCCGCCCCGCGCCACCCCCGCGCCCCGCCGGCGCCCACCGCACCCGGCCCCTCCGCCCCGCCCGGAAGACCCCCGTACGGCAACAGGCGCGCCGCCCGACGGTCGTCGGGCGGCGCGCCTGCCGGGCACGGGTCAGATCAGCGCAGCGTCTCCGCCGCGGTCTCGGAGGACTCGCGCAGGAACGTCGCGCAGCGCTCGTGCTCCTCCTTCTCGCCGATCGCCCCGGCCGCGCGGGCCAGCGCGTTCAGCGCGCGGAGGAAGCCGCGGTTGGGCTCGTGCTCCCACGGGACCGGGCCGTGGCCCTTCCAGCCGTTGCGGCGCAGGGCGTCGAGGCCCCGGTGGTAACCCGTGCGGGCGTAGGCGTACGACTCGACGACGCGGCCGTTCTCGAAGGCGTCGTCGGCGAGCTGCGCCCAGGCGAGCGAGCTGGTCGGGTACTGGGCGGCGACCTCGGCCGGGGCGGTACCGCCGGCCAGGAGTTCGCGCGGGCCGGGCTCGTCGGGCAGGTGGGTCGGGGGCGGGCCCCCGAGCAGGTTCTCGTGGATCGACATGGTCCCCAGTCTCACAGGTCGGGCGGTGTTACGGGGCCGCCGGGCCCATGTTCGCGGGCGTCCGGGCGGCTCGCGCTCCCGGAGCCCGGCGGTTCCAGCGGCGGCGCGGCGACGCCGCAGTTGACCTTGCACTCGGGGTGGCAGAACTCGGCCTCCGCCGACGGCACCCGCACCGTCCGCCAGGCGATCAGCGCACCGGCCACCAGCACCCCCGCGCACATCGGGATCGCCCGCCGGAACGTCTCCCCGAACTCCGCCGCCGAGCGGTAGGACTCCGGCCCCATGCCCGCCAGCAGGGGCAGCGCGGCCACCGCGATCAGCCCGGCCGCGCGCGCCGCCGCGTTGTTGATGCCGCTGGCGATGCCCGCCCGGCCGGTCTCCACGGACGCCAGCACGGTCGCGGTGAGCGGCGCGACGAGCGTGACCATGCCGAGACCCATGACCGTCAGCGCGGGCAGCACGTCGGCGACGTACGAGGAGTCCTCGCCGATCCTCAGCGCCAGCATCATCCCGGCCGCGCAGAGCAGCGGCCCGACCGTGAGCGGGATGCGCGGGCCGATCCGGTCGCCCAGCGCTCCGGCGCGCGCGGACAGCAGCAGCATCAGCACGGTGGTGGGCAGCAGCGCGGTGCCGGCGGCGAGGGCCGAGTAGTCGGCCACGACCTGGAGCTGGAGGACGATCAGGAAGAAGAACCCACCGAACGCGGCGTACACGCAGAGCGTCACCACGTTCACGGCGGTGAACCGGCGCGACGCGAAGATGGACAGGGGCAGCATCGGTTCGGGCGTCCGCCGTTCGCGCAGCACGAAGGCCACCGCCGTCACCACGCCCAGGAGCCCGGCCCACACGGTCGCGTCGATCAGCGCGTACGTCACCAGGCCCAGCGCCACGGCGCACAGCAGCGCGCCCAGTACGTCGAAGCGGCCGGTGGCCCGGGGATCGCGGGACTCCGGTACGTGCCGCAGCGCCACGGGCACGCACAGCAGGGCGAGCGGCACATTGAGCAGAAACACCCACCGCCAGCCGGGCCCGTCCACCAGCCAGCCGCCGACGAACGGTCCGACCGCCGCTCCGACGCCCCCGAGCCCGGACCACAGGCCCACCGCGCGGGAACGGTCGTCGGGGTGGAAGCTCGCCTGGATCAGCGCCAGCGACCCGGGGGTGAGGAGCGCGCCGCCGACGCCCTGGAGGGCGCGGGCCGCGACGAGTACGCCGCCGCTCGGCGCGATCCCGCACAGCAGGGAGCCGAGCGCGAACCAGACCACGCCGAGGACGAAGATCCGGCGGCGTCCGTAGCGGTCGCCGAGCGCCCCGCCGAGCAGGATCAGCGCCGCCAGCGTCAGCATGTACGCGTTGACGGTCCACTGGAGGACGGCCAGGTCGGCGTCGAGGTCCTCGCCGATGCGGGGCAGCGCGACGTTGACGACGGTCGAGTCGAGCATGGCCATGCCCGAGCCGAGGACGGTCGTCAGCACCACCCAGCGGCCGGTGGCCGACGACAGCCTGATGTTCCCCGGGCCGGTGTCCATACCGGGATCATTACAGCCGTGGGCGGCTCAGACGAGTCGGCGCAGGGCCGCGATCAGGGCGTCGGCACCGCGTTCCGCCTTGCTGCGGGGGCAGCCGACATTGAGCCGGACGAAGCCCTCGCACCCATAGGTCGTGCCCGGCATGATCGCGACCTTCTCCCGTACGACCAGCTCCCGCTGGAGGGCGGCGTCGTCGACGCGTGAGCCCACGCCGAGCGGCCGCAGGTCGATCCAGGCGAGGTAACCGGCCTGCGGCGGCTCCCAGCCGAGCTGCGGGAACGCCGCACCGAGCCGGTCGGCGAGCATCCGCAGACTGCCCGCCACATAGGTGTTGAGCGCGTCCAGCCACGGCCCGCCCTCGCGGTACGCGGCGATGTGGGCGGTCAGCGACAGCACGGCCGGAGAGGCCAGCCCCTCCCCGGTGCGCATCCGGCGCAGGAACTCGGCGTGGTCGCCGGCGTCGCCGATGATGCCGTACGAGCCGCTCAGCGCGGGAAAGTTGAATGCCTTGGCCCCGGAGGTGATCAGCGCCCAGCGGCCGGCGCCGTAGCGGGTCCACGGCAGGTGCACACCGTCGCCGTGCACGAAGTCGGCGTGGATCTCGTCGCTGACGACCGCGACGCCGTACCGTGCGGCCAGCTCGGCGGTCCGCGTCAGTTCGTCGTGCGTCCACACCCGGCCGGTGGGGTTGTGGGGTGAGCAGAGCAGCAGGACCTTGCTCCCGGGCCGGGCGAGCTGCCGTTCCAGCGCCTCGTCGTCGCCGACGGGCACCCCGCGCAGCTCACGCCCGAGGCCGTCCACCGCCTTGAGGAAGCCGTCGTACGTGGGGGTGTGGACGACCACGCCGTCGCCGGGCTCGGTCCACATCCGCAGCAGCTGGGAGAGCTGGCCCAGCACGGACGGCGCGTACACGACGCGGTCGGTGTCGATGCGGGTGCCGTACCGGAGGGCGAACCAGTCGCGGACCGCGGAGAGGAAGTCCTCGTTCTGCCAGTCCGTGTAGCCGAAGACGCCGTGGTCGATCCGCTCCCTGAGCGCGTCCAGGACGGCGGGCGGGGACCGGAAGTCCATGTCGGAGATGGTGAAGGGCAGCAGCCCGTCGACACCGAACCGGTCGGCGACGCCGTCCCACTGCACACACCAGGTGCCCCGCCGGTCGACGACGGCATCGAAGTCGAAGGTCATGTGTCGAACCCTCCCCGGAGCGGACACACCGCAGGCCCGGCGCCCCGCGAAGGGTGACGGGCCTGCGGTGACGCCAGACGCCTACTTGATCCTGGTGCCGGTGGAACGCAGGGCCGCGCAGGCCTCGGCGACACGGGTGGCCATGCCGGCCTCGGCCGCCTTGCCCCAGGTGCGCGGGTCGTAGGTCTTCTTGGAGCCGACCTCGCCGTCGACCTTCAGGACGCCGTCGTAGTTCTTGAACATGTGGTCCGCGACGGGGCGCGTGAAGGCGTACTGGGTGTCGGTGTCGAGGTTCATCTTCACGACGCCGTTCTCCAGCGCGGTGGCGATCTCCTCGGCGGTCGAGCCGGAGCCGCCGTGGAAGACGAAGTCGAACGGGTCGGCCTTGCCGTACTTGGCGGCGACACCGGCCTGCAGGTCCTTCAGCAGCTCGGGGCGGAGCACGACGTTGCCCGGCTTGTAGACGCCGTGCACGTTGCCGAAGGAGGCGGCCAGCAGGTAGCGGCCCTTCTCGCCGAGGCCGAGGGCCTCGGCGGTGCGGAGCGCGTCGTCGACGGTGGTGTACAGCTCGTCGTTGATCTCGTGGGTGACGCCGTCCTCCTCGCCACCGGTCGGAGTGATCTCGACCTCGAGGATGATCCTTGCGGCGGCGGCCTGCGCCAGCAGCTCCTGGCCGATGGCCAGGTTGTCGGCGAGGGTCTCGGCCGAACCGTCCCACATGTGGGACTGGAACAGCGGGTTGCGGCCGGCCTTCACGCGCTCGGCGGAGACGTCGAGCAGCGGACGGACATAGCCGTCCAGCTTGTCCTTCGGGCAGTGGTCGGTGTGCAGCGCGACGGTGATGTCGTACTTGGCCGCGACGATGTGCGCGAACTCGGCCAGGGCGACGGCGCCGGTGACCATGTCCTTGTTGTGCTGGCCACCCAGGAACTCGGCACCGCCGGTGGAAATCTGGATGATGCCGTCGCTCTCGGCCTCCGCGAAGCCACGCAGTGCCGCGTGCAGGGTCTGGGACGAGGTCACGTTGATGGCGGGGTAGGCAAACTTGCCTGCCTTCGCCCGGTCGAGCATCTCGTTGTAGACCTCGGGAGTCGCGATGGGCATGTGTCCGCTCCTTGTGATGTGCGGGTATGTGTTGCTTGGCCCTGACCTTGGGCGACGTCATCGTCGCGGCCCATCTTTCCAGACTCCCGCCCCGGGTCCACCATGCCTGCCGTGCACGCAACCCGAAGGGGCGCGCTGTTTCACGTGAAACAGCGCGCCCCTTCGGGTCGATGCAGGTCAGCCCTTGATCACGCGAGGCCGAGCTCGTCGAGCGAGTACGCGTTGACGTAGGGAAGACCCGCCTCCGCGATCTTGGGGGCGGCGCCGCGCTCCACGATGACGGCGACGGCGACGACCTCGCCGCCGGCCTCCCTGACCGCCTCGACGGCGGTCAGCGGCGAGCCGCCGGTGGTCGACACGTCCTCGACGACGAGGCAGCGCCGGCCCTTGACGTCCGTGCCCTCGATCCGCCGCTGCATACCGTGCGCCTTGCCGGCCTTGCGGACGACATAGGCGTCGAGCCGCTTACCGCGCGCGGCCGAGGCGTGCAGCATCGACGTCGCCACCGGGTCGGCGCCCAGCGTCAGACCGCCCACGCAGTCGTAGTCGAGGTCGGCGGTGGCGTCGAGCATCACCTGACCGACCATCGGCGCGGCCTCGCCGTCCAGCGTGATCCGACGCAGGTCGATGTACCAGTCGGCCTCGATGCCCGAGGAGAGGGTCACCTTGCCGTGCACCACGGCCTTGTCCTTGATCTGCTGAAGCAGCTCAGCACGCACGTCAGTCATGCCCAAGAGCTTACGACCTCACCCGCGACAGCCGGCGGGCTCCCGGCGTCCTGCGACTTCGCCTCCGGCGTTGTCGTCAGTCGCGATGGCTCCGCCATCGCTCCCTCCTCCGCCTTGGATTCGAAGCCGCAGGACGCCGCTCGCCGATCCACTCTCTGTCGCGGGTGAGGTCGTTGCGGCCGCCGCTGGACGCCGGGACTCACAGCCGCCGCCAGCTCCAGGTGGTCGTGATCTCCAGCGGCTCGATCGGGGTGACGAGCCGCGGATCGGTGTTGAGACCGTTCGGCGGGCCCGACTGCGGCTCCACACACACCGCCTCCGGCTGCTCGTCGTAGACCACGACCCACTCCGCCGGGCTCTTGACCGCCAGCTCCAGCTCGCCCGGCCAGGTCAGGGTCACATCGACCCCGTCCGGCATACCGAAGCAGTCGTCCCAGGGGCCCGGCAGCGGCGTGATGCGCTTGCCGGTCGGCAGATGGTCCTCCCCGCGCTCCTCCTGCCACTCGGGCGTGAAGTCGATCCGCACGTCCTCACCGCCGGCCCCCAGATTGCGCAGAAACCAGGGGTGCCACCCGGCCTGCGCGGGGAACGACGTCCCGTACGTCTCCACGCCCATCCGGATGGTGAGGGAGTCGTCGAGAAGCTCGAACATCTGCGTGACACGCCCGGTGTACGGCCACGGGTCCGCCAGGTCGTAGTAGAAGGCGGCCTCGCCGCCGGTCTCCCGCGCGGTCCGCCAGACCGCGTCCCGGCCGGTGCCGTGGATCGCGTGCGGCGGCGCGTTGAGCGGCAGCCGGTGGTGCACACCGCCGTTGCTGAACTCACCGTCCCGCGTGCGCCCGCACCACGGCACCATGGGGAACGAGCCGTACCGCTCGCCCTGGCGCAGCAGCTCGGTGCCGCCGACGCGCAGGCTCCCGATGCGGCAGCCGATCGTAGGTTCCACGGTCAACTCGACGTCACCGGCGGCCAGCCGGATGATCTTTTCGCTACTCACACTCCGACATTACGGCGTGTCACTTGCGGCGGCGCAGCGCCCTGCCGACCACGACCACCGACGCGAGCGCGAGAGCCGCCGCCGGCGCCAGCCACCGCAGCGTCGCGCCGGCGGAGCCGGCTTCGGGCGCGGGCGTCGGCGCGTAACGACCGCGCGGCGGGGCGTGGTCGACCTCCTCGGCGCTGCGGCCGATCATGGTGCGCCGCGCGTGGGCGGCCTCGGCGGGCACGGCGCCGGGCAGGCCGGAGAGGTCGTCGAGCTCCTCGATGCCGTCGATGTCGTCGGCCGCGTCCACACCGTCGAGGTCGTCGTCCAGGTCGTCGAACTGGTCGTCGGTGTCGGGTCCGAGCGAGGGCAGCGGCACGGGCGTCTCGAAGACGGACCCGGTGCCGGTCTCTTCGTCGGTGTCGCCGTCGGCCTCATTGCCGGAGTCGGCCTCATTGCCGGAGTCGGCCTCGGACGCGTCGTCCGCGGCCGGCGGGGTGGGCAGCGCCTGGTGGTCGGCCGCGTCGTCCGGGCCGCCGGGCCCGTCATCCGGCGTGCCGTCGGCCGCGGCGTCCGCCTGCGCGACGACGGCCGGGCCGGCCCCCTTCGCACCCGCCGCACCCTGCACGGGCCGCGGCTCCTCGAACGCGGCCGCGGCCAGCGCCTCCGCGAAACGGTCGAGCAGCCGGTGCGCGGCCGACGTCCTCGCGCCGACCGCGAGCTCGGCCAGCCGGCCCTCCGCGTGCGTGGAGCCGGTGAACGTCAGCGTCGTACCGCCGTCGGTCGGCGCCGGGCGGATCATCAGCGTCAGCTTCACCGAGCCGCCGCCGCGGGCCTCCGCCCCTTCGCCCTCGACCGCGAAGGCGCCGCCCCGCTCGTCACCCTGCTCGGTGAGGTGCAGGGCGCCGCGGTAGGTGATGGTGTGCCCGGCGACTCTGATCTTGAGCCGTCCGGCGAGGGGGCCCGCCGACTCGTCCGCGTCGCGCTGGAGCCCGGGAACGCAGCGGGCGACCCGTGCGGGGTCCCTCAGCGCCTGTCGGAGGGTCTCAGCCGGTACCGGAACGAACACCTCATGCTCCATGGAAGCCGAGCCTACTCAGCACGGCCCGCCGCGTCTGCCTTTCGGCGCGCGCCCGGCGCGTGCGGTGCGCCCCGCGCCCGTGTCCCACCCCGGCTCACGGTCGCCGTCACGACGCGTAGCGCGGGTGGACGAGCGTCGACGGTGCCAGGCCGGGCAGCCGGGTGTCCGCGGCGGCGGCCGCGTCCTGGGCGAGCGTGTCCTGCGTCTCCGAGCGCAGCGGCGGCGCGTCCGGACCGAGCCCGAGCCGCGGGGCGCGGCCCTCGGCGGCGAGCAGCAGCCCCCAGTCGGTGGAGGCGGCGGCGGTGGCCCTGAACCGTTCCGGACCGCTCGCCGCCCCCTCCTGCGCACCTCGCCCCCGGTACGCCGCCGTGCCGAACCCGGCGGCGCGCAGCGTGGCGTCGACCGTCCAGTACGTACCGGGCCGGGTGGTCGGCCCGGCGTGGACCACGAGCCGCCCGCCGTCCGCGAGGGCGCGCCGGGCGAGCCCGTAGAACTCCAGGGAGTAGAGCTTGGTGCTCGCGGTGACGCCCGGGTCGGGCAGGTCGGAGACGATCACGTCGTACGGGGCGTCGCGGTGCTCGCGCAGCCAGGTGAAGGCGTCCGCCGTGACGACCCGCACCCGGGGATCGTCGTAGACGTGGTCGTTCATCGCGGTGAGTCCCGGGTCGCTGCGCGCCAGCCTGATCACCCCGGGGTCGAGTTCGACGACCGTCAGAGCGCCGACGTCCGCGTAGCGCAGCACCTCGCGGGCCGCGAGCCCGTCGCCGCCCCCGAGGATCAGCACGCGTTCGCGCGGCCCGTTCATGGCGGGGTGGACGAGGGCCTCGTGGTAGCGGTGCTCGTCGTGGCCCCGGACCTTCAGACGCCCGTCGAGGAAGAGGTCCGGCGGCCGGGACGGTCCTCCGGCGAGCACGACCTCCTGGACACCGGTGCGCACCGCGACCCGCACCTCCGGGCCGTAGACCGCCCGGCGGGCGGCCGCCTCGAAGTCGTCGACCATCGCCGTGGCGCCCGCCAGCAGCGCCAGCACCAGCACGTTGACCATGAGCAGCCGGGTCCGCCAGCGCGGTGTGAGTTCGCCGCGGAACAGCCACAGCACCACCGCGCCGCCGGCCACGGTGTTGACCGCGCCGGTCACGAGCGCTCCCGTGAGCTCGCCGAGCCACGGCAGCAGCAGGAAGGGGAAGGCCAGTCCGCCGACGAGCGCCCCCACGTAGTCGGCGGCGAACAGGTCGGCGACCGTGGCTTCCGCGTCCCGTCGTGAGACGCGCTGGATCAGCGACATCAACAGCGGTATCTCCGCGCCGATCAGCACCCCGATGGTCAGGCTGAAGCCGACCAGGGCGGCGCTGGAGTCGCCGATCCAGGCGAACGACGCGTAGAGCACCATGGCCGACAGGCCGCCGACCAGGGCCAGTGCCGCTTCCAGCAGCCCGAAGCCGACGGCCGCACGGCAGCGCAGGCGTTTGGCGAGGAGCGATCCGACGCCCATCGCGAAGACCATCAGCGACAGGACGACGGACGCCTGGGTGACCGAGTCGCCGATCAAGTACGTGGCGAGCGCGACGAGTTCGAGTTCGTAGACCAGACCGCAGGCGGCGCAGGCGAATACGGCCGCCAGCACCAGCCGGCGGCCGGCCTCGGGGCGCACGGGCAGCACCGTGCCCTGGGGCAGCGGCGAGGTCTGCGGCCGGTCGATCACCCGGGAAACGCTACGTCACCGATCACGCACCCATGGTTACCCACACGCGTCAACTACGGTGCGGAAGGCTCCGGATGACGCTTCGGACGGCGCTCGGCACGGCGCCGGGACGGCGCACCCTGCACCGCCTGGGGCATGACACCGACACGCGTACGAGTGACCACGAGCCGGCCCTCCTGCGGGTAGGCGTGCCAGGTGCGCCAGCGGACCTGGCCCTCGTCGCTCTGCGCCACCATCGCGGTGAACGCGTGGGGGGACCCGGGGAACGTACCGGCGAGACCGTGCGGATGATCGGCCACCAGGGCCAGCAGCTCCTGGGCCCGGCCCGCGAACGAGCGCTGCGAGAGCGTCTCGACGCGTGCGGCGAACTCGTACTCCCATACACCGAGCCGCTTGGCGACGCCCAGTGGCAGGGGGGTGCTGCTGCCCGGGATGCAGGCGACGGTCTCCGAACACGTGCCCCGCTCCTCCTCGAGCAGCACCTGGTGGGACGCGCCGAGGAGACGCAACTGCACGTGCGCTCCCGAGAGTTCGAGGTCGAGTACGGCCAGGGCGGGCAGGGGTTCCCGCCCCAGGGCCCAGGCGAGGTCGTCGGCGCGGGTGTCGGTATAGGCGGTATCGATGGTCGTGAGCATGTCGGCTCCGCAAACGCGCTTCGGCGGGGTGGACGCGTGGACCAGGACGCTCCGAGCAGGGAACGCCGGCATATGGGGGTGGCCTGCTCCGGTCCACGTAAGGTCCGATGGCTGAATGAATCCAACAGGTTCCGACAGCGAGAAAATCACGAACTGGGCAACGCCCACAGCGTTTTTACCCAACTTGACGTGGTTTCCATCCCCTCGGGGGCAGTGCGGTTCAACTGTTCAGCGGGGTGCGAAAGCCCGAAGTCAACACCACGACCGGTCAATCTCCCAACAGCCTTGCGTCCAGCGGACGTTGAGCCGACAGCCCATCCGCCGGACGCATGCACCAGGTCGGCCGCCCCTGTCAGCTGCCTCCGCCGCATCCTCCTCCACCACCACCGCCACCGCCACCGCAGGACGAGCTGCCGCTGCCGCAGGACGACGAACCCCCGCACGACGATCCGCCCGAGTCGCCGCCCCCGGCCCACCAGCTGCCGCCGGACCCTCCACGGCGGCGGCGGGGATTGCCGCGCCTGGACATCGACACCGCGAAGACCACGCCGACCAGTACGAGCACCATCGCGAAAGCAGCCATCATTCCCACCGTCCTCCTCGTTCCCCCGACGGGGGCGCCGCCCAGGCCGAAGGCTCTGGGGGGAGACCCCCACGACGCCGCGTGACCGCTTCCTGTGATGTCAGGACCGGCTGTCCGCGTGGCAGAGGGATGCCCCCGGGCGCGCGGAGCCAAAGCAGACTTGAGCAACTCCAGAGGTTCCGCGCAGGATGGCCGCCATGACGACGGACTGGACGGCACGCGACGAGGGCCCACGACCGCTGCTCAACCGCAGACTGGCGGGGTTCGGCACCACGATCTTCGCCGAGATGTCGGCGCTGGCCCTGCGCACCGGCTCGATCAACCTCGGCCAGGGCTTCCCCGACACCGACGGCCCCGAGGAGGTCAGGGAAGCGGCCGTACGGGCGCTGCGGGACGGGCGCGGCAACCAGTACCCGCCCGGCCCCGGCGTTCCGGAGCTGCGCCAGGCGGTCGCGGAGCACCAGCAGCGCTTCTACGACCTCTCCTTCGACCCCGACACCGAGGTCCTGGTCACCGCCGGCGCCACCGAGGCCATCGCCGCCGCCATGCTGGCGCTGCTGGAGCCGGGCGACGAGGTCATCGCGTTCGAGCCCTTCTACGACTCCTACGCCGCATGCATCGCCATGGCCGGCGCGCAGCGCGTCCCGGTCACGCTGCGAGCGCCGTCCTTCCGCCCGGACCTCGACGAGCTGCGCGCCAGGATCACCCCGCGGACCCGCCTGCTTCTCCTCAACACCCCGCACAACCCGACCGGGATGGTCCTCACCGCCGAAGAGCAGAGCGCCATCGCCGCACTCGCCGTCGAACACGACCTGATCGTCGTCACCGACGAGGTGTACGAGCACCTGGTGTACGAGGGCGTGCACCGCCCCATCGCGGCCCTGCCCGGGATGCGCGAACGCACGGTCACCATCTCGTCGGCCGGCAAGACGTTCTCCTTCACCGGATGGAAGGTCGGCTGGGTGACGGCGAACGGCCCGCTCGTCTCCGCCGTCCGGACGGCCAAGCAGTACCTGACGTACGTCAGCGCGGGCCCGTTCCAGTACGCGGTCGCCGAGGCTCTCCGGCTGCCGGACACGTACTTCGACGACTTCCGCGCCGACCTCCACCGCAAGCGCGACCTGCTCGGCGACGGCCTGCGGGCAGCCGGGTTCGAGGTCTACCGGCCCCAGGGCACGTACTTCATCACCACCGACATCACCCCCTTCGGCGAGAAGGACGCCCACGCCTTCTGCCGCGCCCTCCCCGAACGCTGCGGCGTCGTCGCCGTCCCCAACTCCGTCTTCTACGACGACCCCGACGCCGGACGCAGCCAGGTCCGCTTCGCCTTCTGCAAGCGGGACGACGTCCTCCAGGAGGCGGCCGGCCGGCTGCGAAGCATGACGTCCTGACCTCACGGCGTCCAGGGCAGAAGGCGCGCCATGCCGCTCTCTCCGGAACGTGGGGGGCGCCGCCATCACCAGCGGCACGGCCCGCAGGGCCGGAAGGTCCTGGGACGGGTCACCGACCCCGACGAGGAGATCCGCGCCCGGCCGGGCGCGGATGCGCACCGGTCCCGCCTCGATGCCGGCCGCCGCCCCACCGCGGCGTCCGTACCGGCGATCAGCCGGGGCCAGGGCGGCGACGGGTCGGACGAGGGAAGTGGGGCCGGGCGTCCCGCGGCGGCACGGCGGCACCGGGAGACGAAGCGGCCCGGCCGGCCCGCGATCATGAGGATCGGGGGCCGGCCGGGCCGTGGAGCCGGGCCGACGCGTCAGGCGTCGTCGGCGGGCTTCTCCTCCTCCTGGACGGTCAGGCCGAACTGCTCCGCGAGCCACTTGTCGAACTCGATCGACGCGCGCACCCAGCTGACCGTGGACGACACGAAGTGCTCAAGGCTCACACCCGTGCCGATCAGCATCTGGGCCTCGCCGATGAGCCGGATCGTCGGAAGCTCCGCACCCTCCTCCTCGTGCAGGTGCGTGTAGACCTTCGGCCACAGCGTGCGGCGGTTCCAGTCGTCGATCGCGTCGAGGATCTTGGCCTTTTCCGTGACCGCGTGCGGACGGTCGTAGAACGTCCGCACCGAGAACACCTGCTGCTCGTCCTCGCCGCGGAACATGAAGTACGTGCGGAAGTCCTCCCACGGCGCGGCGAGGTCACCCTCGTCGTCGACGACGTACTTCAGCTCCATCTGGTCGAGGAGCTGCTTGACGAGATCCTGGTCGGGAACGACGGGGCCCGCCGGTCCTGCGGCCTGAGGCTTGGGCTGGCCCCCGAAATTCGGAATCGAGGACGGATCGATGGTCACCGTGTATTTCCCTTCGTACGGATGCCGCCATCCTCTCCCATCCCCGGCGGGGGGTGGCAAGCCCCGCCGCCCGCGATCCGCTGCGGGCTGACAAGATCCCGGCATGAAGGGCACGGGGCGGGACGAGAAGGGCGGGCCGGCCGGAGCGGACGGGCGGTCCTCGCCGGCGGGGCGGCGCCGACACGGGTGGTGGATCGCGGGGGCAGCGCTGCTGGTGGCCGTGGTCGCCGTGCCGGTGGTGTGGCTGCTGTGGGGCGCGTACACGCTCAGTGAGTCCGGCCGATCCCAGGAGGTGGCCTGCGAGGAGGCGGTCTCCTTCGCCGGGGCCGCCCTGCCGGAGCACGCCGAGGACGCGCAGTGCACGACGGCGTCCTGGCTGGACACCCATTACGAGGCACGCTTCCGGATGCCCCGCGCCGAGGTGGCCGGCTGGCTGGGGCGGCACTATCCGGGAGTGGAGCCGAAGGACCCGCAGTTCTGCGACGCCGACCTGTGCCTGAACGTCCAGTACGGCGCCGGGGCGGACCCGATCCCCGCCGACGACGCGACGCCGGAGCAGCCCGCGCCGACCGACGGCCCCGCCGCGACCGCGCCGTCCGGGCCCGCGCCGACGCCCGCCCCGCCGGGCGGGGCGGCCGCGGTCGACGTGACGGTGACGAACGAGGACGCGGACACCGCCCTCGTCCGTCTCTTCGCCTTCACGGTCTGAAACCGTCCGCGGCCGGGCCGCCCGGCCGGGCGGCCCGGCCGCGCGCCCCGCTACTGCACCGCGCCGACGATCAGACCGTCCTCGAAACGGTCCACCCGTACGGTGTCGCCGTCCTTGACCTCGCCCGCCAGGATCTCCTTGGCGAGGCGGTCGCCGATCGCCGTCTGGATCAGCCGGCGCAGCGGGCGCGCACCGTACGCCGGGTCGTTGCCCTCGTCGGCGAGCCAGGCGAGCGCCTCCGGCGTGACGTCGAGCGTCAGCCGGCGGTCCGCCAGCCGCCGGGCCAGCCGGCCGATCTGCAGCTCCGCGATGTGCGCCAGCTCGTCCCTGGACAGGGCGGAGAAGACCACCAGGTCGTCGAGCCGGTTCAGGAACTCCGGCTTGAAGGAGGCCCGCACGACCTCGAGGACCTGCTGCTTCTTCTCCTCCTCGCTCGTCAGCGGCTCGACGAGGTACTGGCTGCCGAGGTTGGACGTCAGGATCAGGATGGTGTTGCGGAAGTCCACCGTCCGCCCCTGGCCGTCGGTGAGCCGACCGTCGTCGAGGACCTGGAGCAGGATGTCGAAGACCTCGGGGTGGGCCTTCTCCACCTCGTCCAGCAGCACCACGCTGTACGGGCGGCGCCGCACGGCCTCGGTGAGCTGGCCGCCCTCCTCGTAGCCGACGTAGCCGGGAGGCGCGCCGACGAGGCGGGCGACGCTGTGCTTCTCGCCGTACTCCGACATGTCGATGCGGACCATCGCCCGCTCGTCGTCGAAGAGGAAGTCCGCCAGCGCCTTCGCCAGCTCGGTCTTGCCGACGCCGGTCGGGCCGAGGAAGAGGAACGAGCCGGTGGGCCGGTCCGGGTCGGCGATCCCGGCCCGGGTCCTGCGTACGGCGTCGGAGACCGCCTGGACGGCCTCGGTCTGCCCGATCAGCCGTCGGCCCAGCTCCTGCTCCATGCGCAGCAGTTTCTGCGTCTCGCCCTCGAGGAGGCGCCCGGCCGGGACGCCGGTCCAGGAGCCGACCACGTCGGCGATGTCGTCGGGGCCGACCTCCTCCTTGACCATGGTTCGTTTGGTGTCCGCAGTCTTCGACGCCTCCTGCTCGGCCTCGGCCTGCGCGGCCTCCTCCAGCTCCCGCTCCAGGCCGGGGATCTCCCCGTACAGCAGCTTGGAGGCGGTGTCGAAGTCGCCGTCGCGCTGGGCCCGTTCGGCCTGGCCGCGCAGGTCGTCGAGACGTTCCTTCAGCTCACCGAGGCGGTTGAGGCCCTGCTTCTCCTTCTCCCAGCGGGCGGTCAGGCCGCGCAGTTCCTCCTCCTTGTCGGCGAGGTCCCGGCGCAGCTTCTCCAGGCGCTCCTTGGAGGCGGGGTCCGACTCGTTCCTGAGCGCCAGCTCCTCCATCCGCAGCCGGTCGACGGCGCGCTGCAGCTCGTCGATCTCGACGGGCGAGGAGTCGATCTCCATGCGCAGCCGGGACGCCGACTCGTCGACGAGGTCGATGGCTTTGTCCGGCAGGAAGCGGGACGTGATGTACCGGTCGGAGAGGGTGGCGGCGGCGACGAGCGCGCTGTCGTTGATCTGCACCTTGTGGTGCGCCTCGTAGCGCCCCTTGAGGCCGCGCAGGATCGCGATGGTGTCCTCGACGGTCGGCTCCGCGACCATCACCTGCTGGAAGCGGCGTTCGAGGGCCGGGTCCTTCTCGATCCGCTCGCGGTACTCGTCGAGCGTCGTCGCGCCGACCATCCGCAGCTCGCCGCGGGCCAGCATCGGCTTGAGCATGTTGCCCGCGTCCATGGCGGAGTCGCCGCCGGCGCCGGCGCCGACGACGGTGTGCAGCTCGTCGATGAAGGTGATGATCTGCCCGTCGCTGCCCTTGATCTCGGACAGCACGGTCTTCAGCCGCTCTTCGAACTCGCCGCGGTACTTGGCGCCCGCGACCATCGCGCCGAGGTCGAGCGAGACCAGCCGCTTGTTGCGCAGCGACTCGGGGACGTCACCCTTGACGATGCGCTGGGCGAGGCCCTCGACGACGGCGGTCTTGCCGACGCCGGGCTCGCCGATGAGCACCGGGTTGTTCTTCGTGCGCCGCGACAGCACCTGCACGACGCGGCGGATCTCCTGGTCCCGGCCGATGACCGGGTCGAGCCTGCCCTCGCGGGCGGCGGCGGTGAGGTCCGTGCCGAACTTCTCCAGCGCCTTGTACTGACCCTCCGGGTCGGGTGTGGTCACCCGGCGTCCTCCCCTGACTTTCTCGAACGCGTCCAGCAGTTTCTTGGCACCGGCGCCCTGCTGGTCCAGCACCTGGCCGGCGGCGCCGCCCTTCGCCGCGATCCCGATGAGCAGATGCTCGGTGGAGATGTAGTCGTCCCCGAGCTCCTTGGCGCGCTGCGAGGCGTCGGAGACGACGGCGAGCAGCTCCCGGTTGGGCTGCGGCGGGGCGACCGTGGAGCCGGTGACGCTGGGCAGCGACGCGAGGACGCGCTCGGCCCCGGACCGCACGGCGGCCTGGTCCGCCTCGACGGCGGCCAGCAGGTCGGTGATGTTCTCGTTGTCCTGGCCCTCGAGGAGGGCGAGGAGCAGATGTGCCGGGGTCAGGTCGGGGTGCCCGTCGGACACGGCCCGGCTGGTCGCGGCGTTGAGCGCGTCCCGGCTCTTGTTGGTCAGCTCGGCGTCCACGTCCGGTCTCTCCTCCTCGCTGATGCACTTCTTCGGTGCCGTACGTACTGGTCGTCGACGCCTGGGCGTCAATGCTGACTCAGTCAACGTGCACAAAGTTGAGTCTATTCCACTCAGGGTGCTGGGGGACAGGGCCCACTGCCGTCCGGGTAGGTTCCGCCCCATGGCCATCGACCCACGCAACCCCGACGCGTCCTACCTCAGCTTCTGGCGGGACCGCCATATGTGCACCCTGACGACCCTGCGCCCGGACGGCACTCCGCACGTCGTCGCGGTGGGGGTCACCTACGATCCGGCGGGCGGCGCGGCCAGGGTGATCACCAACAAGCACAGCCGAAAGGTCGCCAACATCCTGGCCGCCGGCCCGGAGGGGGCACGGGTGGCGGTCTGCCAGGTGGACAAGGGCCGCTGGGCGACGCTCGAGGGCGTCGCGACGATCCGCACGGAGGCGGAGGCCGTGGCGGACGCGGTAGGCCGTTACGCGGAGCGGTACGGGCGCACACCGACGCCCAATCCGGACCGGGTCGTCATCGAGATCGCGCTCACGCGCGCGATGGGCCGGGCATAACCGGCCGGCGCCCGGAGAAGTGTTCCGGGCAGCACAACGGCGCCATCGTGTTTCAGGTCCACGATGGCGCCGTTGTGTGGGGGAAGCGCCTGGGCGATTTGAAACGACGGGGGAATCGCTCAGGCACTGCGGGGGGTGGCGGTGGTGTCGGGCTCGGCCAGCTGGTGGTCACGCTGGTCGAGATTGACAAAAATCATGCCGTACCGGATGGCACAGCGGACGGGCTGCGGAGCCCCTCTCGGCCGGCGGAGACAGCGGTAGGCGCGGACGTCCTCGTCCTCCTCGCGGGCGACGACGATCGGCTCACCGAACAGGGTGACCATCAACGAGTCGCCACGGTGCGGAATCGCCGTGACGAGGTCGATGAAATGCCACCCGGACCGGTAGGCCGTCGCCATCTCGCGCCGGAAGACACGATCATCCGGAGGGATGGTCATGCGCCCGGATCCGCGTCCACGGGAGCGGTCTCCCACGTCAGTTCGTCCTTACTCGTGATCACCGCACCCTCCGGCCCGGACTCCCACGTCGGCTCACCCGCGACGACCGCGTGGGCCGTCCCGGACTCCCACGTCGGCTCACCCGCGACGACCGCGTGCGCCGGCTCGGACTCCCAAGTCGGCTCACCGCTGATCGCAGTGACGCTGAACGCGGCTGCGCCGGCAGCAAGTGCGCAAAGTATGCGAACCGTCCTGTTCATGGAGGATCTCCACCCCATTCTGTTCAATACCCTCCCCCCGCGTCTAAGACGATGTCTCACGCCGAATACTTCCACCAGCGACCACAGGCATCATGTTCCTGTAATTCAGGACCCTGAGGGGGTGTCAAATGTCGCCGAACCAGGACAACATCGGGCATAAGCACAGTGGTGCCGAACTGTGCGAAGCAGGGAAGAATCTCTACGCAACGGCTCTGCGCAGCGGCCAGGTCTCCCGGGCGGAGGCCGCGGACGCACCCTGTCTGCTCGATCTCTCCCTGCTGCGTCCCGATCCGGACGACGCCCAGTGGCTCCGCCCCGTTCCACCGTCGCTCGCACTCAACCAGCTGATATACCCCATCGAGCGGGAGATCCAAGAACGCCGGCAGCTCGCCATGTCGATCGCCGGCACATTCGAGCCGTTCATGACCATGACGGCGCAGGATCTGTCGACCAGGCACGCGATCACCGTGCTCGAGGGACTCGGCATCATCAACGCAGCTCTCGACCGGGTCACCGCCGAGTGCTCAGAGGAACTGCTCACGGTCCAGCCCGGCAGCGGGCGCCGTCCGGACACGCTGGAGCACGGTCTGCGCCGCGCGGAGCCGCTGCTCAAGAACGGCGTGAAGATGCGCACGCTGTACCAGCACACGGCCCGCCACCACCCGTCCACCCTCGCGTACGTCGAACGCGTCAGCCCGTACGGCGTCGAGGTCCGCACCCTCGAGGAGATCATCGACCGTCTGATCATCGTCGACCGCAAGGTCGCCTTCGTCCCGGCCCGCAGCGACCGGCAGGTCGCTCTGGAACTGCGCCACGAGGGGCTGGTGACCTATCTGGTGGGCGTCTTCGAGCAGTTCTGGCTCCACGCCACCCCCTGGGAGGAGCAACTGTCGTACGCGCCCGAGCTGGACGGCATCACCAGCGTCCAGCGCTCCATCGCCAAGCTCCTCGTCGAGGGGCACGTCGACGACTCCATCGCCCGCCGCCTGGGCATGAACGTACGCACCTGCCGGGCCCACATCGCGAAGCTGAACGCCACGCTGGGCAGCGGGAGCCGCGCCCAACTCGGTTATCTGATCGCTCAGTCCGGAATCCTCGGCGACGACACCGGCACGGCCTGACTGCGTGACCTGTCGGCCGCATACGGCGGCGGGCCGGGAGAGCGGTCGCTCTCCCGGCCCGCCGGCCGTGCGGTTCGCCGGTCAGTCGGCGCGCCCCGGCCGCCACACGACGAGCGCGCTCGCCTGCTGCACGTCCTGGTACGGCACGAGGTCGCGCCGGTACGAGGCGTGCACCTGGGCCTCGCGCTGCTGCATCGCCGCGGCCGCGCCGTCCAGGGCCGCCGACAGCTCGGCGACCCGCTGCTGGAGGGCGGCGACCTGGTTCTCCAGTTCGATGATCCGCTTGATGCCGGCCAGGTTGATGCCCTCGTCCTGCGACAGCTGCTGGACGGTGCGCAGCAGCTCGATGTCACGGGCCGAGTAGCGCCGGCCCCGGCCGGCCGTGCGGTCGGGGGAGACGAGCCCCAGCCGGTCGTACTGCCGCAGGGTCTGCGGATGCAGACCCGACAGCTGTGCGGCGACCGAGATGACGTACACCGGCGACTCGTCGGTCAGCTCGTAAGGGTTGCGACTGCGCCCCGACCGGTCCATATCAAGCTCCCTTCGCGGCCTGGAACAGCTCCGTTCGCGGATCCTCGTCCGCGGTGGCTTCGCGGTAGGCCTCCAGCGCTTCCTTCGCCTTGTCGCTGAGCTCCTGCGGCACGGCGACCTCGACGGTGACGAGCAGGTCGCCGCGGGTGCCGTCCTTGCGGACCGCGCCCTTGCCGCGGGCGCGCATGGTGCGTCCGCCCGGCGTCCCGGCCGGCAGCTTCAGCGTCACCGGCGGACCGCCCAGCGTGGGCACCCTGACCTCGCCGCCGAGCGCCGCCTCCGAGAAGGTGACGGGCACGGTCACGGTCAGGTTGTCGTCCTTGCGGCCGAACACCGGGTGGGCGTCGACATGCACGACCACGTACAGATCGCCCGCCGGGCCGCCGCGCTCGCCCGGCGCGCCCTTGCCGCGCAGCCGGATGCGCTGCCCGTCGGACACGCCCGCCGGGATGCGGACCTGCATGGTGCGGGAGCTGCGGGCCCGGCCGCTGCCCTTGCAGACGTCGCAGGGGGTCTCGGCGATCAGGCCCCGGCCCTTGCAGTCCACGCACGGGTCGGTCAGCGAGAACGAGCCGCTGCCGCCGCGCGAGACCTGACCGGTGCCGACGCAGGTCGGGCACACCCTGGGCGTGCCGTTCTTGTCGCCGGTGCCGGAGCACGCCTTGCACGCGGCGGAGCTGGACATCCGCAGCGGGACCGTCGCCCCGTCGACCGCCTCGGTGAAGCTGAGCGTCACCTCGGACTCGATGTCCTGGCCGCGGCGCGGCTGCGTCCGCGTGCCCGGACCGGGACCACGGTTGAACAGGCCGCCGAACACGTCCCCGAGGCCGCCTCCGAAGCCGCCCGCGCCGCTCTGGCCCCCGCCCTGGGGACCTCCGAAGAGGTCGCCCAGGTCGAAGTTGAAGCTGCCGCCGGGACCGCCGGAGCCCGGAGCCCGGAAGCCGCCGTTGCCGAACAGGGCGCGGGCGTCGTCGTACTCCTTGCGCCGCTTGGCGTCACCGAGGATGTCGTTGGCCTCGGAGATCTCCTTGAAGCGCTCCTCGGCCTTGGCGTCGCCCTTGTTGGCGTCCGGGTGGAACTCGCGGGCGAGCTTCCGGTACGCCTTCTTGATCTCGGCCTCTGTGGCGTCCTTGGGGACGCCGAGGACCTTGTAGTAGTCCTTCTCGACGAAGTCCTTCGTGCTCATCGGCGTCCCTCCTCCCGGACGTTTCCTGCGTCGGCCCGCAGGGTGCCTGCCCCTGCTCCGCGTGGGCTCGCGACCCCCGGCACGCGCATCCGCTGCGATGTCGTCGGTCGCCATGGCCTCGCCATGTCTCCCTCCTCCGCCTCGCATCTGCACGCGCCGGACGCCGCTCGCTCATCCACGCGGAGCCCGGTCACGCACCCTCCTCGGGCCCACCGCTCTCCTCGTCGGCCGGCTTCTCTTCCTTCTGCGCCGCGGGAGCCGCACCCGGCTGGGGTTCGGCGACCGCGACCCGCGCCGGGCGAATCGTTCGCTCGCCGATGCGGTACCCGGGCTGCAGGATCGCGACGCACGTCGTCGCTGTGACGTCCGGCGCGTACGAATGCATCAGGGCTTCGTGGATCGTCGGGTCGAAGGGCTCGCCCTCCTTGCCGAACTGCTGCAGGCCCATCTTGGCGGCGGCCGTCTCGAGGGACTCGGCCACCGACTTGAACCCGCCCACCAGCTCCCCGTGCTCCCGGGCGCGGCCGATGTCGTCGAGCACGGGCAGCAGCTCGGTCAGGAGCGCCGCGGTGGCGATCTCCTTGACCGTGACCCTGTCGCGCTCCACGCGCCGGCGGTAGTTCTGGTACTCGGCCTGGAGCCGCTGGAGGTCGGCCGTCCGCTCGTTCAGAGCGGTACGGACCTGGTCCAGCTGGGCCGTCAGGCCGACGGTCTGTGCTGCGTCCCCTTCCGGGGCCGCCGGGGTCTCCTGCTCGGAGGCCTCGGCGGTCTCGGCGGCGTCGTCAGGGGTGGCGCCGGAGGGGACGTCAGGCTTCTCCTCGAAACCCGGGGTCTCCTCCGTCACGCGGCACCGTCCTTCTTCGGCTTGTCCTCGTCGACGATCTCGGCGTCGACCACGTCGTCGTCGGCGGCGGGTCCGGCCTGGCCCTCGGCGCCGGCGGCGCCGCCCTCGGGCGCGGCGTTGGCGTACATCGCCTGGCCGAGCTTCTGGCTGACCGCGGCGACCTTCTCCGTGGCGGTGCGGATCTCGGCGGAGTCCTCGCCCTTGAGCTTCTCCTTCAGCTCGCTGAGCGCGGTCTCGACCTCGGTCTTGACCTCGCCGGGGACCTTGTCCTCGTTGTCCGTGAGGAACTTCTCGGTCTGGTAGACCAGCTGCTCGCCCTGGTTGCGGGACTCGGCGGCCTCGCGGCGGCGGTGGTCCTCGTCCGCGTACTGCTCGGCCTCCTGGCGCATCCGGTCGACCTCGTCCTTCGGCAGCGAGGAGCCGCCGGTGACGGTCATCTTCTGCTCCTTGCCCGTGCCCAGGTCCTTCGCGGTCACGTGCATGATGCCGTTGGCGTCGATGTCGAAGGCGACCTCGATCTGCGGGACGCCGCGGGGGGCCGGCGGCAGACCGGTCAGCTCGAACATCCCGAGCTTCTTGTTGTACGCCGCGATCTCGCGCTCGCCCTGGTAGACCTGGATCTGCACGGACGGCTGGTTGTCCTCGGCCGTCGTGAAGATCTCGGACCGCTTGGTCGGGATCGTGGTGTTGCGCTCGATGAGCTTGGTCATGATGCCGCCCTTGGTCTCGATACCGAGGGACAGCGGAGTCACGTCGAGGAGCAGGACGTCCTTGACCTCACCCTTGAGCACACCGGCCTGGAGCGCGGCGCCGATGGCCACGACCTCGTCCGGGTTGACGCCCTTGTTGGCGTCCTGGCCGCCGGTCAGCTCCTTGACGAGCTCGGCGACGGCGGGCATCCGGGTCGAGCCGCCGACCAGGACCACGTGGTCGATCTCGGACAGCTGGATGCCGGCGTCCTTGATGACGTTGTGGAACGGGGTCTTGCAGCGCTCGAGCAGGTCCGACGTCAGCTGCTGGAACTGGGCGCGGGTGAGCTTCTCGTCCAGGTGCAGCGGGCCCTCGGCGGAGGCCGTGATGTACGGCAGGTTGATCGAGGTCTCGGTGGACGAGGACAGCTCGATCTTGGCCTTCTCCGCGGCCTCGCGCAGACGCTGGAGCGCCATCTTGTCCTTGGCCAGGTCCACGCCGTGCCCGGAGTGGAACTGCTTGACCAGGTAGTCGACGACGCGCTGGTCCCAGTCGTCACCACCGAGGTGGTTGTCGCCGTTGGTGGCCTTCACCTCGACGACGCCGTCGCCGATCTCCAGCAGCGAGACGTCGAAGGTGCCGCCGCCGAGGTCGAAGACGAGGATCGTCTGGTCGTCCTTGTCCAGGCCGTACGCCAGAGCGGCCGCGGTGGGCTCGTTGACGATGCGCAGCACGTTCAGACCGGCGATCTCACCGGCCTCCTTGGTGGCCTGGCGCTCCGAGTCGTTGAAGTACGCCGGGACGGTGATCACCGCGTCGGTGACCTTCTCGCCGAGGTACGACTCCGCGTCGCGCTTCAGCTTCTGCAGGATGAACGCGCTCATCTGCTGCGGGTTGAAGTTCTTTCCGTCGAGCTCGATCTTCCAGTCCGTGCCCATGTGACGCTTGACGGACCGGATGGTCCGATCGACGTTCGTGACCGCCTGGCGCTTGGCCACCTCGCCGACCAGCACTTCACCGTTCTTCGCGAAGGCGACGACGGACGGCGTGGTCCTGGCACCCTCGGCGTTGGTGATGACGGTGGGCTCGCCGCCCTCCAGAACGCTGACGACGGAGTTCGTCGTGCCCAGGTCGATGCCGACCGCACGTGCCATTTCGATTCCTCCAACGACTGACTTGAGTGGAACTGGCTCAAGGATGCATCACTCGTTTCCCGGAGTCAACAGAGCTGAGTCGAGGCCGCTCAACTTTTATCCCGCTCTTACGTGCAGTTCTTCCTTGCGCACATGCCCCGACGTGCGCGTGGCGCAGTCCTCTTCGCGTGGCGCAGCCCCCTTCGCATGGCACGCAGTCCTCTTCGCGTGGCGCAGCCCTTTCGGAACGCGCACCTCTGGGAGAGTCATATTCGAAAAAAGCGGTCAAGAACTGTCATTCCATGATGAGCCCGGTCAAGGAGGGTACGCCCATGACCGCCACGCCCATGACGGCGAAGAGGGTCGTCGATCTGGCGGGCGCCCTGGTCCTGCTGCTGGCACTCTCGCCGCTCCTGCTGACCGCCGCGGCGGCGGTGGCGCTGACGTCACCGGGCCCCGTGCTGCGGCGCCGCGAGCGCGTGGGCCTCGACGGCCGCACGTTCTCGATGCTCACGTTCCGCACCGGGCATCCGGGAGCCGTCACTCCGGTCGGCCGGGTGCTGCGGCGCCACTTCCTGGACCGCCTGCCCCAGCTTCTCAACGTCGTACGCGGCGAGATGTCCCTGGTCGGACCGCATCCGCTGGCTCCGGACGCCGTCGAAGCGGGCCTCGGCCCCGAGCGGGCCCGGCTCGCGGTGCGGCCCGGAATGACCGGCCTCTGGCAGGTCTGCGGGCGCTCCGAGCTGCCCTGGGAGGAAATGACCGTGCTGGACCTGCATTATGTGGAGCAGCACTGGCTGGGACTCGACCTGGCGATCCTGGCCCGCACGGTGCCCGTGGCGGTCGCCGGACGCAGCGTCGTCCACGCCGCCCCGGTGACCCCGGTCAGGGTTGCCTGAGCGACACAGATCACCGCATGCGTGGCTACAGTGCGGCGGAATAAGTGGGTAGTCTCAGCTCGGGCTGAATAAGTTACCGCTTAGTAGTACCTAGTCCTCCCACCCTCGCAGGCCCGAGGAGCCTTCCATGCAACTCGCCGCGATCATTGTGTCGCTGACCCTGAGCGTGGTCGGCGTTGCGCTGCTCGCCCGCGCCATCGGCCAGTTCGTCCGCCACTTCAAGCTGGGGCAGCCGGTGCCCGCCGGCACGCGGACGGACAACCCCTACCAGCGCAGCGTGACCCTGGTCAGGGAGTTCCTCGGCCACACGCGGATGAACCGCTGGGGCATCGTCGGCTTCGCGCACTGGTTCGTCGCCATCGGCTTCCTGACGCTGCCGCCGACGATCGTCACCGCGTACGGCCAGCTGTTCCAGGCCGACTGGACTCTCCCGCTGATCGGCGGCTTCCTGCCGTACGAGATGTACATCGAGTTCATCGGCGCGATGACCATCCTCGGCATCGCCACGCTGATGGCCATCCGGCTGCTGAACCTGCCGTCGCGCCCCGGCCGCAAGTCCCGCTTCACGGGCTCGAAGATGGGACAGGCGTACTTCGTCGAGTACGTCATCCTCATCATCGGCCTGGCGATCTACGTGCTGCGCGGCCTCGAGGGCGCCATCCACCACGTCGAGGGCTACGAGGCCGCGTACTTCGCCTCGTACCCGCTGGTCCTGGCCGTCAAGGGCCTGAGCCTCGGCGTGCTGCAGAACCTGGTCTACCTGTTCGCGATGATCAAGCTGAGCACGACCATGATCTGGATGATCACGGTCTCGCTCAACACCAACATGGGCGTGGCCTGGCACCGCTTCCTCGCCTTCCCGAACATCTGGTTCAAGCGCAACGCGACCGGCGAGAGCGCCCTTGGTGAGCTGAAGCCGATGACGTCCGGCGGCAAGGAGATCGACTGGGAGGACCCGGGCGAGGACGACACCTTCGGTGTCTCCCAGGTCGAGCAGTTCTCCTGGAAGGGCCTGCTGGACTTCTCCACCTGCACCGAGTGCGGCCGCTGCCAGTCGCAGTGCCCCGCCTGGAACACCGGCAAGCCGCTGTCCCCGAAGCTCCTGATCATGTCCCTGCGCGACCACGCGCACGCCAAGGCCCCGTACCTGCTGGCCGGCGGCGGCAAGGACATGGAGGGCAACGAGAAGGCCACCCCGGAGCAGCTGAAGGACGTCCCCGCGTCCGCCCTCGCGGAGGCCGAGCGCCCCCTGATCGGGACGCTCGACGCTGCGTCGAACGGCTTGGGCGGCGTCATCGACCCGGACGTCCTGTGGTCCTGCACCACCTGCGGCGCCTGCGTCGAGCAGTGCCCGGTCGACATCGAGCACATCGACCACATCGTCGACATGCGCCGCTACCAGGTGATGATCGAGTCCTCGTTCCCGTCGGAGGCGGGCACGATGCTCAAGAACCTGGAGAAGAAGGGCAACCCCTGGGGGCTGGCCAAGAAGCAGCGCGTCGAGTGGACCAAGGAGGTCGACTTCGACGTTCCGATCGTCGGCAAGGACATCGAGGACCTCAGCGAGGTCGACTACCTCTACTGGGTCGGCTGCGCCGGCGCCCTCGAGGACCGCGCGAAGAAGACCACCAGGGCCTTCGCCGAGCTGCTGCACATCGCGGGCGTCAAGTTCGCGATCATGGGCGGCGACGAGAAGTGCACCGGTGACTCGCCGCGGCGCCTGGGCAACGAGCCGCTGTTCCAGCAGCTCGGCCAGGAGAACGTCGCGATGCTGAACATGGCGTTCGGCGAGGATGACGAGGACGAGTCGACGAAGAAGCCGAAGTCGGCCAAGAAGATCGTCGCCACCTGCCCGCACTGCTTCAACACGATCGCGAACGAGTACCCGCAGCTGGGCGGCGAGTTCGAGGTCATCCACCACACGCAGCTGCTGCAGCACCTGATCGACGAGGGCAAGCTGATCCCCGTCACCCCGGTCGACGGTCTGATCACCTACCACGACCCGTGCTATCTGGGCCGCCACAACAAGGTCTACACGCCCCCGCGCGAGATCATGTCGGCCGTCCCGGGCCTGCGCCAGCAGGAGATGCACCGCCACAAGGAGCGCGGCTTCTGCTGCGGCGCCGGCGGCGCGCGGATGTGGATGGAGGAGCGGATCGGCAAGCGCATCAACACCGAGCGCGTCGACGAGGCCCTGTCCCTCAACCCGGACATCGTCTCCACGGCCTGCCCGTTCTGCCTGGTCATGCTCACCGACTCGGTGAACGGCAAGAAGAACGACGGCAAGGCGCCGGAGTCCCTCCAGGTCGTCGACGTCGCGCAGCTGCTGCTCGACTCGGTCAAGACCCCGCCGGCCGACCCCGCGCCGGAGACGGAGTCCGAGGGGGCGCCGGAACCGGAGCCGGTGAAGTAACCGTCTCCACCTCCGCGGAGGAACAACTCCGCGGGAGCCCGGGAGAGAACACGAGAGAACGCTGAGCGGCCGGACCTGCCTCGGGGGCAGGACCGGCCGCTCGTGCGTGGGAGCGGCCCGCCCCATGCCGTTGGAGCCTCTTCGGGCCCGGGGGCAGGCCCCCCGGGGTCCCCCTAGGGGATGTCACAGGTCGGCCGCAAACGCCCTCCCGTTTCCGGTCCGCCGCCACCCCGTCCCGCCGGACCAGGTACGTTCGTTGACGTGGCTGGATTCAGGATCGGACGCGGCCGGGACAACCGCACCCCGCAACGACAGCAGGCGCAGCAGGCGCCGCCGCCCTACACGGGCGGCGGGCAGGCCCCTGCGCCGCCGTACACGCATCAGCAGCAGTGGCCCCACGCGGGCGGCGCGCCGCAGGGCGGTGGCGGATACGGCGAACCGGAGTACTTCGGCGATCCGCACCCTCAGTACGGCGCCCCCCAGGACCCGTACGCGGCCAACAACCCCGGTCACACGCAGATGTTCAGCGTGCCCGACGACCCCTACGGCGACGGCGCGACCTACCAGGCGGGCGCCGCGCCCGCCGCCCCCGTGGGCCCGCGTCTGCACTGGAAGCAGCTCCTGAGCGGCATCCTGCTGCGGCCCGGGCCGACGTTCCTCCAGATGCGCGACCACGCGGTCTGGTTGCCGGCGCTGATCGTCACCGTGCTCTACGGCATGCTCGCGATCTTCGGCTTCGACGAGCCCCGTGACGAGGTCATCAAGGCGACCTTCTCGAACGCGATCTCGTACGTGATGGTCACCAGCGCCGCGTTCGTCATCAGCGGCCTGGTCCTCGGCGCGGTCACCCACACTCTGGCCCGCCAGCTCGGCGGCAACGGCGCCTGGCAGCCCACCGTGGGCCTCTCCATGCTGATCATGTCCCTCACCGACGCGCCACGCCTCGTCGTCGCCCTCTTCCTGGGCGGCGAGAACTCCCTGGTGCAGGTGCTCGGTTGGGCGACGTGGCTGGCGGCGGGCGCGCTGTTCACGTCGATGGTGAGCAAGTCGCACGACCTGCCGTGGCCGAAGGCGCTGGGCGCGTCGGCGATCCAGCTGATCGCGCTGCTGTCGATCATCAAGCTCGGCACGATCTGAGCCGGTCTGAGCCGCGTCCGCAGGCGCGGACGCGAAGGCCCCTGGCACCCCTTCTTGGGTTCCAGGGGCCTTCGCGTGTCCGCTGTGCCGCGGTCAGGCGTCCAGCACCTGGCCGCTCCGCCGTACGACGGGCTTGTCCACGCTCCAGGGGAAGTTGATCCACTCGTCGGTGCGCTTCCAGACGTACTCGCACTTCACGAGCGAGTGCGACTTCTCGTAGATCACGGCGGACCGCACCTCCGCCACATGGTCCAGGCAGAAGTCGTGGACGAGCTTCAGCGTCTTGCCGGTGTCGGCGACGTCGTCCGCGATGAGGACCTTCTTGTGGGAGAAGTCGATGACGTTGGGCACGGGCGCCAGCATGACCGGCATCTCCAGCGTCGTTCCCACGCCGGTGTAGAACTCCACGTTCACCAGGTGGATGTTCTTGCAGTCCAGCGCGTACGCCAGCCCGCCGGCCACGAACACCCCGCCGCGCGCGATGGACAGCACGACGTCGGGCTCGTACCCGTCGTCGGCGATCGTCTGCGCCAGCTCGCGGATCGCGCCGCCGAACTTCTCGTACGTCAGGTTCTCGCGTACGTCACTCATGCCGCTGCTCCGGTCCTCACACCTGCGTCCGATGGAAATTGAGAAACGACCGGGAGGCCGTCGGTCCGCGCTGCCCCTGGTAGCGGGAGCCGTAGCGCGCGCTCCCGTACGGCTCCTCCGCGGGCGAGGTGAGCCGGAACATGCACAGCTGCCCGATCTTCATGCCCGGCCAGAGCTTGATCGGCAGCGTGGCGAGATTCGACAGCTCGAGAGTGACGTGCCCGGAGAACCCCGGGTCGATGAAGCCGGCCGTCGAGTGCGTCACCAGACCGAGCCGTCCGAGGCTGGACTTCCCCTCCAGCCGCGACGCGAGGTCGTCCGGCAGGGAGATGACCTCGTAGGTCGACGCGAGCACGAACTCGCCGGGGTGAAGAATGAACGCCTCGTCGCCCTCCGGCTCGACGAGCCGGGTGAGATCGCTCTGCTCGACGGCAGGGTCGATGTGCGGATAGCGGTGATTCTCGAACACCCGGAAGTAGCGGTCCAGCCGCACATCGATGCTCGAGGGCTGCACCATGGATTCGTCGTAAGGGTCGATACGCACGCGCCCGGCGGCGATCTCGGCCCGGATGTCCTTGTCTGAGAGAAGCACGTCCCGAGGATACGCAGAGCGCGCGGGCCGTCCCCAATCGGACACCTGCCCGCGCGCTCTCCGCGTCTCTGCTGCGTCGCTACTGCTTGCTCTGCCGGCCCTGAGCCACGGGTACGGCGCTCCTCAGCCGCGCGCACCGCGGGCACCGGATCAGCCGCCCGGGCCCGATCCGGTCGGTCCCGAGCTGCTGCATCGGAAACGAAGCGGTACTGAACACGTGCCCCTCGGCACAGCGGACGACGGTGCGCTCCATCAAGTCCATCGGGCCCCTTCCCCAGCGAATGCGGACGAAGGTCACATTAGGGGATACCCCGGACACCGCCACACGCGGCACTCCGCCCCGCCACGGTACGCCCCAACTCCCGCGCCCCGCACCCGCGTCCGCGCCCCGGAAACCACGAACACCCCGCGGCGAAATACACCGTGGGGCGAGCGATGAGGTAGAGTGTGCGACGATGCGGCACCGATCACCGGTCCGCCGCGCGGGTGTAGTTTAATGGTAGAACATGAGCTTCCCAAGCTCAGAGCGCGGGTTCGATTCCCGTCACCCGCTCCACGCAGAAGGCCCAGGTCATAGACCCGGGCCTTATCTGTTGTCTGGACCTGTCTAAGCGTCCCGTGCCACATCCGTGCCAGATGCTTGGTCATCCACTGCATGGCGCCGCTGCCGGACGAGCCTGTCGAGACCGGCAGCGACCTCCCGCTGACGCTCGACGTCCGAGTGCTGATAAATCAGCGCGGCTCGCTCGGTCGACTGCCCGGCCCGCACCATCGTGTCCTTGAGCGTCGCGCCGGAGCGAGTCGTCAGAGTGTGCCCGGTGTGACGAAGGTCGTAGAAGCGGAAGCCGTCGGGAAGACCCACCTTCGTACGGGCCGTGCGCCACTTCCGCCCGAAGGTGGACCGCCGGAACGGCTTGCCCTTCTCCCCCACGAACAGAAGTCCGTCCGGTCCCTTCTCCGCGTACCAGTCGAGATGCCGCCGAAGGTCGGTCCGCAGAAAGGCCGGCAGGACGACGAGCCGCTTGCCCGCCTCCGACTTGGTCGGTCCCTCGGCCCGCCTCCCGGTGGTGAGCTCCGGCGCGGCCTGCCGGACTCGGATCGTCAGATTGTCGAGGTCCACGTCCTTGCGGCGCAGCTCGGCTTGTTCCTCCGGCCGGAGCGGGCCGTACGCGCCGAGGTAGACCATCAGCCGCCAGCGCGGACCGAGGGCATCGGCGAGCGCGTCGACCTGGTCGACGGTGGCGACGGGCCGTTCGGCTGCGGTTTCCTTGCCCGCACCCCGGATGCGGCAGGGGTTGCGGCGGATCAACTCGTCCTCGACGGCCGTCTCCAGGATGGCCTTCAGTAGTCGGTAGCTCTTGGCAACGGTGGTCTCGGCCCCGGTCGAGTCGAGCCGTTCCGAGCGCCAGGAGCGCACGAGCGGAGCCGTGATCTCGTCGAGGTCGAGGTCCTCGAAGGCGGGCAGGATGTGCAGTCGGAGGAGCCGCCGATACAACTCGTCGGTCGTCGGGGAAAGCCGCCGTTCCTTGACCCACAGGGTCGCGTAGTCCTCGAAGTTGACCGCCCCGGCGTCCGGGTCCTGCCAGTCACCACGGCGGATCTCGGTCCGTTTCTCGGCGAGCCAGTCGTCAGCGTCGCGCACTGTCGCGAAGGTCTCGGGCGCCGGCCGCATGACACCGTCCGGGCCGGGATAACGAGCTTGGTACCGCCCGGACGGCAGCTTTCGCACCGCACCGAACGCCCGCCGCCTGCCCTTCTTGTTGGCCATCAGGCAGCCTTTCCGTAGCGAGAACGACGGCGGCGGGTGGGCTGGACGGTGTTGCCGTCGATGTAGGCGTCCAGCGCGCTTTCCGCGATCCGCACATGGCGGCCGACCTTGACGAAGGCGATCCGCCGTTCGGCGATGAGCCGCCGAGGAAAGCGGACGGTGGTGCCGAGCCGTTCGGCAGCTTGCTCGACGGTCAGCAGGAGGTCACTCACGACCAGTCTCCTTCCAGGGCGGCGAGGGCTTCGCGGGCGGTTTCGCGGTTGAGTTGGATGTCGCGGGCGATGGTGGCGGCGAGAGCGGATTCGCCGGGAGTGTGGCCGTGTCCGGCGTACTCCCAGGAGGCGAGAACCAGCACCGTGTCCGGGTCGCCAAGGGCGTCATGGTCCTGGGCGGCGCGGTAGTCGGCGCGGATCTGGCGCAGCGCGCCGAGGGTGGTGGAGTAGCGGCGGGACTTGGTGGAGAAGTGGCCGCGGAAGCCGAGCATGTGGGCCCAGGCGTCGAGCTTGCGATCCGGGTAGAGGGGTGCGAGGTCGAGGCAGGCCTCGATGAGGCAGCGGGGGTGGTCGGGCACGTCCAGGAGGTCGAGCACTTCCCGGTTCCCGATCCGGCGGTCAAGGCTGCCGGTCGACTCGGCTGCCTTGGTGGCGTACTTGGCCACGTAGGAGGCGACAGCCTGCTCGGTGATGTCGGAGCCATCGCCGAAGGCTTTGACGGGTCGGATGTCGAGCTGGGTGCCCCAGCGGAAAGGCCGGCGCGGATGGTCCCCGGCAGCCGGGACCGTGACCGAGGTGTACGAGTGAGCGACAGCCGCGCGGATGGAGTCGTCAAGCAGCTGCACGCTCGCCCACGACGGGGGCGGCGAGTCCGGCCCATCCGGTCCGTCGAGACGGATCACGGCATGGAAGTGGATCGCGCCGCGCTTCTGGAACTCGGCGACCTTGCCGTAGGAGACCCGCAGCACCTCTTTCAGCTCCCGCTGGGAGAGCCCGGCGCAGGCGGCGATCTCGCGGCGCAGGCGGGTGGTGAAGCGCTGCCAGAGCTGCCCGGCGTGGTTGTTGAACAGGACCGTGCCCGTGTAGTCGTAGGTGGCCGGGTCGAGGGCGGTGCCCAGGGCGGGGTCGTCCTCGGGGTGGCGGGTGCCGCAGCGGCAGACGCCACGGTCGGGCCGGTTGTGGACCGGGCCGAACGAGGGCGCGGTGAGGGTGGCGAAGACGCGCGGGTGGTCGCGGACGGTGGCGGGGATGTCTTTGGACTCGTCGCCCGCTAGGCCCGCGCGGATGAGGTGGTAGGTGTCTCCGGCGTAGGTGTAGGCGCAGGTGGGGCAGCGGGAGACGCGGCGGTTGCCGCAGGCGACGCGGAGCCGTCCGTCCGGTTCCGTGTCGGTGGAGTAGCGGCGCAGCGTCTCGCCGGTGGTCTTGTCCTTGGCGAGGGTCCAGCCGGTGAGGTGGATCGGGTCGGAGCAGCCGCCGGTGCGGTGCACCTGGTCTTTCCAGCGGTCGAAGCCGGGGGACCCGGCCACCCGAAGGACATCGTCCAGGGTGGCCGGGTCCAGGCCCGCCGCAGTGGCGGTGTCGGTCACGCGGCCACCTCGATGCGGGCGGGGATCGGCCGGCGGGCGGGGCGGGTGCCGGTGCCGTGGCAGGCCGGGCAGTGGACGGTGATGGTGCGCAGGTTGCCCCGGCGGTCGCGGCCGCCGAGAGTGACGCGGACGGTGGGGAAGCCGTCGCAGTTCGAGCAGACCCGCGCGGGCGTGGTGGTGGGCTGGGCCATGATGGGTGTCCCTTCTTGTCCTTTGCGATGGGTTGGGCCACGGCTCCCGGGGCGGGCGAGACTTGGCGGTTGAGACCGCCCCGGGGGCCGGTCAGCGGCGCTTGTGCTCGGAGGCGATCAGCGAGCGGACGACGAGCGCGCACACGGCGACCGAAGCCGCGGTGACGGCGACCGCCAAGAGCATCGAGACCAGGACCGCGCCGACGACGAGCACGACGGCGGTGCCGCCACCGACGAGGGCGAGCGCGGTGCCGGGGGTGAGCTGGACCGTGGGCCGGGCGGGTGCCGCCGGGGCGACGGGGACCGGAGCCGGGGCAGCGGTGTGCTGAACGATCGCGGTCGGCTCGACGGCGGGCGGGGTGACGATGCCGGTGGGGGTCGGCATGGTCGGGATCTTCGGTCGGAACATGAGTGCTTCTCCTTTCTGCGGTGGGCTACTTGCTGATGGCGGTGTCGATGACCGGGGCCAGGAGGCTGTCGGCGAGGAGGAAGCCGCCGAGGAGGAGCACGGCGACGAGCCACCAGGGCGGGCGGATGAGCTTGATGCCGAGGGCGCCGACGACGATCAGGGCGAGCCAGAGCGGAACGTCCATGACGGTGGTCTCCCGTTCAGTCGGAGATGCGGCAGCGGTGGGTGCGGGCGGCGAGCTGGGCGGCCGAGGAGCTGGAGAAGTCGGCGGACCAGCCGCAGCGGTCGGCGGTGCAGACGGCGGCGTGCTTGGTGCGGCCGTGCCGGTCGCGGTGGGTGCCGATCTGTACGGGGCCGATCCGCATGACGGAGTGGAAGTAGTCGCGGGCGGGCATGTCAGTCGCTCTCCGTTCGGGTGATCGTCGGGTCGGGATAGGTGGCGCGGATACCGGCGGCGGTGGCCGGGTCGGTGGTGCGCTGGGCCGCTTCTTCGGCGAGCAGGTGCGCGAGGTAGGGCCGGTCAGCGGCAGTCATCTCGCGGGCGCTGTCGAGGTAGTCGGCGGCGGTCAGGTCGGCGGCGTCACGGGTCACGGGGTTCCTCCCTTCCTGGTCAGGTGAGTTGGGCGGCGATGACGTCGGCCATCGGGGCCGGGACGCCGAGGCGGGCGCGCAGGGTGTCGGTGTCGATCGGTGTGCCGGTCCGGGCGTGGTGGTCGTCGGCGACCTTGCGGGCGTGGTCGACCAGCGCGGCCGGGACCGACGGAGCCGGGGCGGGAGCATGCTCGGGCGCTGTGGGCAAGGCCGAGGCGGGCTCCGGCTCGGCGAAGGGAACCGGCTCAGGCGCGGGTTCCGATTCGGCCGGCACAACCTCGACCGGCTCGGGCTCCGGTTCGGGGGCGTGGTCGGTCGCGGCGGGTGAGTGGGCGAGGAGGGTGCCGCCAAGGAAGGCGAGGGCGGGCCATCCGGCGATGCCGAAGCGCAGCCAGGCGGGCGGATGCGCCAGGTCGAGGAATCCGGCGGTGGCGACGTTCGCACCGAGCGAGGCGACCAGGGCGATCAGGAACCAGCACCAGGCGAGCCGGGACGGGCCGTCGTTGCGCAGCCGTCGCCAGGCGGCGACCAGGAGCAGGTCGACGGAGACGGGGTAGGCCCATGCCTTCCATCCGGTCTGTCCGGCAGCGGCGGCGAGGTCGTGCAGGTGGGCGAAGGACAGGGCCCCGGCAATCACGGCTTGCACCAGGACGGCGTCGATGCGCAGCTTGCGGGTCATGTCTTCACCTCCTTTGCAGGGCGTTTGGGCATGGCGGGGGTAGGGAGCTGGCGCGAGACGGTCGCGCCGACCGGGATGCGGGGGCGGGTCAGGCGGAGGCGGGTGCCTCGGTCTGGGCCGGGATCTTGACGAGCGAGACCGTGGGCGGCAGCTCGGGCCGGAAGGCGTCGAGGCCGGGCAGGTCCGGGGTGCGGTGGGCGTGCCGGTTGCAGGCGTTGACGGCCTGGCGCATCGAGGTGTGCGGGGTGCGGATGCGGGCCCAGCCGCCGGTCGAGTCGCCGGTGACTGCGAGGCCGGGTGTGTCGGTCGGGATGGAGATGGCGGCCAGGACGGCGTCGGGGGCGATGTCGCCGAAGGCCATGTTCGCGCTGGTCTCGTCGTTGACGCGGTGGGCGGTGCGGGCGGTGAGCTGGGCGCGGAGCATGGTGATGCCCTTGCCGAGTTCGGAGCCGAAGCGCTGCCCGCAGATCTCCAGATAGATGCCGGCGGCGCGGCCGAGCTGGGCGAGGCGGGCGAGCGCGGTGATGATGCGGTCCCGGCGCTTCTCCTCTTCCTTGGTGGCGAACAGGGCGAGTTCGGCGACCTCGTCCACGAGGACCACGATGGGGACGGGCCGCAGATGAGATGGGAGGTCCCAGATGTCGGCGGCGATCTCCGCGTCGGGGATATCGGCGGTGATGCGCTGGTCAGCGCGGATCAGTTGGTAGACGCCCTCCATGTGCGTGACGAGTGCTTCGAGGAGTTCGGCGGCGGTGTCGGGGTTGTCGGCCAGCGCGGAGAAGCGACGGGCCAGCGGGAACAGCTCCACCCCTTGCTTGCAGTCGATGCCGACCAAGGCGACATCCTCGGCGGCGAGTTCGGCGACCAAGTTGCGCTGATAGACGGACTTGCCGGACTTCGTGGCCCCGACGGTCAGGGCGTGCGGACAGGTGCGGTAGTCGCGGTAGTGGACAGCTCCGTCCTCCCGCAGCGCGACAGGAACGCGCATCGGCACGCGGTCGAGCTTGGTGGGCATCTGCACCCGGGCCAGGACGTCGTAGCCGGTCATCCGCAGCTCGACCACGCCTGAGCGGATCTCACGCGAGGTGACGCCGTACATGGCGAACGAGTGCCGCAGCCGGTCGCACGATGCGGCCACGTCGAAGGCGTCCTGTCCGGGCCT
>NZ_JBIAHV010000009.1:0-368141 GCF_042870895.1 Streptomyces sp. NPDC006294 | reverse complement strand
CCCGCGGACGTCGAACTCGCCGCATAGCACCAGCAACCCCGAACCACCCCAAACCCGACAGAGATGCCTTGACGAAAGACATAGAGGCACCCCCCCGCCGTCACTTCGTCGCGCCCTGCGCGAACCCGTTGTAGATGTAGCGCTGCAGGAAGAGGAAGACGACGAGGGTCGGGACGATCACCAGGATCGTGCCGGCCGAGATGTTCTCCCAGTGCGCGCCGAACGGGCCCTTGAAGCGGAAGAGGGCCGTGGACATGGTGCCGAGTTCCTGGGACGGCATGTAGAGGAACGGGATGTAGAAGTCGTTGTAGACGGTGATCCCCTTGATGATCACGACGGTCGCGATCGCCGGCTTCAGCAGCGGCAGAATGATCTTGCGGTAGACGGTGAACGCGTTCGCGCCGTCCAGCCGGGCGGCCTCGTCGAGGGAGACCGGGATGCCCCGGATGAACTGCAGGAAGATGTAGATGGAGACGATGTCGGTCCCCATGTAGAGCAGGATCGGGGCCCACCGGGTGTCGAACAGCCCGAAGCTGTTCACCACTTGGAAGGTGGCGACCTGCGTGGTGACGCCCGGGACCAGGGTGGCGACGAGGAACCCGGCCATCACCAGCTTCCGGCCCCGGAAGTGGAAGCGGTCGATGGCGTACGCCGTCATCGAGCCGATGAGCACGGTGCCGGTGATCGAGAACAGCAGGATGAACGTGGTGTTGCCGAACGCGGTCAGCATCCGCCCGTCGGAGAACGCCGTCACGTAGTTGCCGAAGTTCAGCCAGTTCCCCGGCAGGGAGAGCGCTCCGCCGTCGGAGACCTCGCGGGATGTCTTGAGCGAGGTCAGGAAGACGACGACGAGCGGGACGAGGACCACCAGCGAGGCGATGATCAGCGACAGATAGGTGAGGGCCGGTCCGAGCGGGCGCCGGCGTCGGGTGGGCAGGGCCGTGGTCATACGAGATCAACCTTCTCATCGGGTACGAGACGTCGCTGGATCCAGGTGATCACCAGAATGATCAGCAGCAGCACGACGGCGGCCGCGGAGGCCAGACCCGTCTTGTTGAACTGGAAGGCGAGCTTGACCGTCTGGATGACGAACGTCGACGTGCCCGTCGCACCGCCGGTCATGATGTAGGGGATCTCGAAGACCGACAGGGACCCGGAGATCGCGAGGATGACGCTCAGGCTGAGCACGGGCTTGATGCTCGGGGCGATGATGTGCCGGAACTGCTGCCACCGTGTGGCGCCGTCCAGTTGGGCCGCCTCGTAGAGCTCACCGGGGATCGACTGGATCGCGCCGAGGAACAGGACGAAATTCAGGCCGGTGAACCGCCAGACGGACACGCCCGCCAGGGAGGTGTTCGCCGAGGTCGGGTCGCCGAGCCAGGCGTGGTCGGTGCCGGCGCCGAACCAGGACAGGACGGAGTCGAGCGTGCCGCCGTCCTGGAAGAAGTACAGGAAGACGAAGCCGATGGCGACGCCGTTGACCAGGTAGGGGAAGAACAGGATCCCCTTGAAGAGGTTGCGGAAGCGCAGATCGAAGCTGAGCACCGTCGCGAAGTACAGGGCGATCACGATCTGCACGGCCGAGGCGGCAAGGTAGTAGAAGCTCACGTAGAACACCCGGAACAGCTCGGGCCGGGTGAAGATCTGGCTGTAGTTGTCGACGCCCGTGAAGGAGCGGTCGGGGCTGATGCCGTCCCAGTCGGTGAAGCTGTAGAAGACCATGTTCGCCACCGGGACGTAGGTGAACGTGATCAGCAGCGCGAGGGGCACGGCCAGGAACAGCCACGGGGTGACGCGGCGGAGCAGCCGACCGCGCGGCGGGCCTGCCTGCCGGTCCTTTCCGGTCCCGGTCCATGTGTTCCCGCGGGTGCTTCCGCCTGCGCTGCTGCCGGGCGAGGTCGTCGTGGTCCGCGGCGGCTGCGCGGACGCCATGTCGGTCGTCTCGGTCATGTCGGGCCTTTCGTCGTCCGCTGATGCGCGGCGGCGGGCGTGGGGCCCCGGCCGGTGTGGTGCGGCCGGGGCCCGCGTCCGCCGTCCGTCAGGTGACGGCGGTCGTGTCCGCCGGTCGTCAGGAACCGGCGGTCTTCGCTGCCTCGTTCCACTTCTTGTCGAGGTCGGCGAAGAAGTCCTCGAGGCTGCCCTTCCGCGCGCCCCGGGCCAGATCGATGAGCTGCTGGCGGTAGTCCGGCTTGGCCAGACCGATCTCGGCGGCGTTGTCGATCGTGTTGACCTCACCGGTCTTCGCCTCGGACCGCTCGACGAGTGTGACATCGTTGTCAGCGAAGGCCTTGAGGGTGCCGGGCATCGCCGCCGCCTTCACCGCGGAGACGGCGCCCTCCTTCTGGGAGTAGCCGGACTTCTCGGTGAACCAGTCGATCCAGGCCCGGGCGGCCGTCTTGTTGTCGGAGTGGGCGTTGACCGCCTGCTGGTAGTCGGAGGCGAGCGTCGCGCAGAACTTCCCCTCCTGCTGCGCGGGGAACGGCATGAAACCGATGTCCTCCGGGTCGGTGCCCGCCTTCTCGGCGGCGTCCCGCATCTGGGTGATCGCCCACGAGCCCAGCTGCATGGAGGCGATCTCGCCCTTGGCGATCATCCCCTTGGAGGCTTCCCAGTTGGTGGTGCTCGGGTCCTTCTCGGACAGGCCCTGCTTCACGATGTCGTGGAGCAGGGTGTCGATCACGTTCAGCTCGCTGCCCTGCTGCCACGGCGAGACCGGGCCCGCGAGCTTGTCGTTGGCCTCTGCGTCGCAGCTGACCGACCCGATGTTGTTGCTCCAGGCGGTGAGCGGCCAGTTGTCCTTGAAGTTGGTGTAGTACGGCACGGCGTCGGTCCTGGACTTGATCGCCTCGAGGCCGGCCAGGAACTCCCCGGGCGACGTCGGCCACTCGCCGACCCCGGCCTTCTCCCAGACGGCCTTGTTGTAGACGAAGCCGTTGGCCGTGCCGAACTGGGCGATGCCGTAGACCTTCCCGTTGACGTCGGTCTTGTCGCTGAAGCGGTACTTGGAACCCAGCTCCTCCGTCGTGCCGAGCGGGGCGAAGAACTTGGGGTAGTCGTTCTTCGCGACGGCCCCGGGGATCATCAGGACGTCACCGTAGTTCTCGGTGTTCATCCGGATCCTGACCTCACCCTCGTAGTCGGTGAGCGCCTCGAACTTCACCTTCACATCGGGATAGACCTTGTTGAACTCGGCCGCGTACGCGTCCATCGCACCGCTCTGGACGAGGTCCGTGCGGTGGGTCAGGACCTTGATCTCGCCGGAGGCGTCGTCCGGACCGGCCGGAGCCGCCGCCGTCTCGGTGGAGGCGGCGCCTCCGCCGCTGCACCCCGCGACGGTCAGCATCGCGGCGGTGAGAAACGCGCCCGCGAGCGTCTTCTTCTTCCCCATGTGCCCAACTCCTTCAGGATTGCGGCTCAGGTCTACGGGTGGGATGTCGGCACTATGTCAGCCGGATGTGAACCGGTAAAGCTCCGATTTCGAGCGTGATGCTGAATCGTTACCGCAGGATGCCAAGTCGCCAGCTCGTGGGGTCTCTTCATGCCGAGAGGTGGAACCGGAACCGGACTAGACCGGTTTATGGACACGGCCTGATCAGCGGGCTAGGTTGTCGGCGTCGTACATCGTTCCCGCCCCGACCGGGCGAGCGCTGTGCGGCGTCGTACATCGATCCGGCCTGAGTCAGGCGATTGGAGCCGCACCATGAAGGACGTCACCCCGCTCACCGAGGGCTGGAGCCTGCGCCACGACGGGGCGCTGCTTCCGGCCCGGGTCCCCGGCTGCGTCCACACCGATCTGCTGGCCGCCCAGGTGATCCCCGATCCGTTCATCGGGCGAAACGAGACGGAGGTCGCCTGGGTCGGCCGCCGCGCATGGAGCTACGTCACCGAACTGCGCCACGACAGTCCCCACGAGCGCACCGACCTGGTCTTCGACGGCCTCGACACCGCCGCGCGGATCACCCTCGCCGGCGAGGAGCTGGGCCGTACCCGCAACATGCACCGCCGTTACCGGTTCGACGTCACCGGCCGCACCGGCGCCCTGGCCGTCGACTTCGCCTCCGCGTACGAGGAGGCGGAGGCGGTCCGGGCGGTGACGGGCGAGCGGCCCAATGTGTACCCCGAACCGTCGCAGTACATCCGCAAGATGGCGTGCAGCTTCGGCTGGGACTGGGGCCCGACGCTGGTCACCGCCGGCATCTGGCGGCCGGTGCGGCTGGAGCACTGGTCCACGGCCCGCATCGCCTCCGCGCGGCCCCTGGTGACCGTCGCCGACGAAGGCACCGGCACCCGCACCGGCCACGTCGAGGTACGCCTCCGGGTGGAGCGCACCGCCGGCGGCGCGAACCGCGCCCTGTCGGCACGCGCCTCGGTGGCGGGCGCCGAGACCGAGGTCCGCTTCGACGGCGACGAGGCCGTGCTGCGCCTCGACGTCGAACGGCCCGGGCTGTGGTGGCCCCGCGGCTACGGCGACCAGCCCCTGTACGACCTCGACGTCACGCTGTCCGGCGACGACGGCCCCCTCGACACCTGGCAGCGCCGGATCGGCTTCCGCACGGTCGGGCTCGACCAGTCGCCCGACGAGCACGGCACCGGCTTCACCCTCGTCGTCAACGGGGTGCGGATCTTCGCCCGCGGCGTCAACTGGATCCCCGACGACGCCTTCCCGTCCCGCGTCACCCCCGAGCGCTACCGCACCCGGCTCGCCCAGGCCGCCCACGCCAACATCGATCTCGTACGGGTGTGGGGCGGCGGGATCTACGAGGACGACGCCTTCTACGACGCCTGCGACGAACTGGGGCTCATGGTCTGGCAGGACTTCCTCTTCGCCTGCTCCGCCTATCCGGAGGAGCAGCCGCTGCGCGGGGAGGTCGAGGCCGAGGCGCGTGACAACGTTGTCCGGCTCATGGCGCACCCCAGCCTGGTGCTGTGGAACGGCAACAACGAGAACCTGTGGGGCTTCCGCGACTGGGACTGGGAACCGGCGCTGGCCGGCGACTCCTGGGGCGAGGGCTACTACCTCGGCCTCCTTCCGCGCGTCGTCGCCGAGCTCGACCCCACCCGCCCGTACACCGCGGGCAGCCCGTGGTCCGGCTCCTGGGACCACCACCCCAACGACCCCGCCCACGGCACCCACCACTCCTGGGAGGTGTGGAACCGGCAGGACTACGCCGAGTACCGGGCGAACGTGCCCCGGTTCGTCGCCGAGTTCGGCTGGCAGGCGCCCCCCGCGACGGCGACCCTCCACCGCGCGCTGCCCGGCGAGCGGCTGGCGCCGGACTCCCCGGGGATGCTGCACCACCAGAAGGCCGAGGACGGCAACGGCAAGCTCGACCGCGGCATCGCGCGCCACTTCACGTCCCCCGAGGGCGACTTCGACCGCTGGCACTACCTCGCCCAGCTCGTCCAGGCCCGCGCCGTCGCCGCCGGCATCGAGCACTGGCGCTCCCACTGGCCGGTCTGCGCGGGAACCGTCGTGTGGCAGCTCAACGACTGCTGGCCGGTCAGCTCCTGGGCCGCGATCGACGGCGACGGCAGGCCGAAGCCCCTCCTCCACGAGCTGCGGCGGGTCTACGCCGACCGGCTGCTGACCGTGCAGCCCGGTACGGACGGCCCCACCCTCGCGGTGGTCAACCAGTCCGGCGCCGCGTGGCGGACCTCGGTGCGGCTGCGCCGGCTGGAGGCCGACGGCGCCACCGTGCGCGAGGCGGTCCTCGACGTGGCCGCCGGTCCCCGGTCGGTCGTCAGGCTTCCCGTGCCCGACGAGCTGGCGCCGCCGGAGGGATCGGCGAAGGAGTTCCTCGTCGCCGACGCCGACGGGCTGCGCGCCGTGCACTTCCCCGTACCCGACAAGGATTTCGCCTATCCGCGGCCCCGGTTCGACGTCGCCGTGGAACCGGTCGCCGGACCGGAGGATAGAGTCGACATCGTGGTGAGCGCGCACACGCTGGTGAGAGACCTTCTGCTCCAGGCCGACCGGCTCGGCCCCCTGGCCGTGTCCGACGAAGGCCTGCGGACGCTCCTGCCCGGCGAGCAGGCCCGTATCCGGGTCCGCGGCTGCGGCCCGGTGGACGTACCGGCCGCACAGGCCGCCCTGTTCAGCGTGGACGTGGTGTGACCGGCCCCAGCAGCGCCAACAGCCCCACCGAACGCGTCACCATCAAGGACGTCGCCGCACGGGCCGGAGTCTCCAAGGGCGCGGTGTCGCTCGCCTTCAACAACAAGCCGGGTGTCTCGCAGGCCACCCGCGAGCGGATCTTCACAGCCGCCCGGGAGCTGGGCTGGTCACCGAACCTCACGGCACGCAGCCTCTCCAGCCAGCGGGTCGACATCATCGGCCTGGCCCTGTGCCGGCCGGCGCGGCTGCTGGGTCTCGAACCGTTCTACATGGAGTTCATCTCGGGCATCGAGAGCGTCCTGGTGGACCGTTCGTGCTCCCTGCTGCTCCGGCTGGTGCGCGACCTCGACGAGGAGATCGCCCTCTACAAGTCCTGGTGGCGCAGCCAGACGATCGCCGGCGCCGTTCTCGTGGACTTCCACGAGAACGACCCGAGGGTCCCGGCGCTGCAGGCCGTCGGCCTGCCGGCGGTGGCCGTGGGCCATCCGTCCCTGACCGGTTCCTTCCCGGCGGTGTGGACGGACGACGCCACCGCGGCGGCCGAGGCCGTCCGCTATCTGGCCGCGCTGGGACACCGTCGGATCGCCCGCGTCGGCGGCCCGGCGGGGCTCGGGCACAGCGCCATCCGGGCGGCTGCGTTCGAGACGACGATGCGGCAGCTCGGACTCGAGCAGGGCCGGCAGATCCCGACCGGGTTCGACGGGAAGGAGGGCGCCAGGGCCACCCGTTCCCTGCTGCTGTCCGCCGACCGACCCACCGCCATCGTCTACGACAACGACATCATGGCCGTCGCGGGGGCGGGCGTCGCCGCCGAGATGGGGTTCGTCGTCCCGGACGACGTCTCCCTGCTGGCCTGGGACGACTCCCAGCTGTGCCGGATCACGCATCCCACCCTGTCGGCCATGAGCCACGATGTGCACCACTTCGGTGCGGAGGTGGCGCGCACGCTGTTCGGTGTGATCGAGGGGACGCACACCGGCTCGCTCCAGGTGCCGACCCCGTCGCTCACACCGCGGGGTTCCACCGCCCCGGCGCCGCAGCACTCCCCGTAGCACCGTTCCAGGTGGATCCGCAGGGCCGCGACGGGTCGTGTCGCGGCCCTCGGTGTTGTGCTCCGGCGGTGCGTCAGCTCTTGGCGCAGCTCGCGCCGTTGAGGGTGAAGGCTGCGGGGACGCCGTTGCCTCCGGTGGAGGAGCCGTTCATGCCGAAGCTCACGCTGCCGCCGGCGGGGATGGTCTCCGTCCACGGCTCATGGGTGGCGCGCAGCTGCGTGCCCTGCTGGGTGACCCTGGCGTTCCAGGCCGAGTTGAGCGTCTGACCGCCTGGGAAGGCGAAGTCGAGCTGCCAGCCCTTGACCGCCGTGGTCCCGGTGTTGCGGATGGTGACGTCGGCGTTGAACGACGTGCCCCAGTCGCTGAGGCGGTACGTGACCGCGCACGTGCCCGCGGCCGTGCCGTCGGCCGTGGTGACGCTCACGGCCGCGGAGCGCGGGGAGCGGTTCCCGGCGGCGTCCCGGGCGTAGACGGCGAAGCTGTACGGGGTGGCCGCGGTCAGACCGCTGACCGTGGCGCTGGTGGCGGCGGTCGTGGTGACGGCGCTCTCCCGCGTGCCGTCGACGCGCACGACGTCGTACGCGGTGACGCCGGTGTCGTCCGTGGCGGCCGGCCAGGACAGCGCGACGCTGTTCGCGCGTACGTCGGAGGCGGTGGGCCTGCCGGGCGTGGTGGGGGCCTGGGTGTCGCCGCCGCTGCCGGAGTAGACGCTCGCCTCGCGGGCGGTCTGCTTGATGCCGTCGGGCCCGTCGAACAGGCGCCGGCCCCAGTCGCTCAGCCGGGCGGCGTCGAAGTCGACGGCCAGGTCGAGGTACTCGACGCCGCCGCCGTTGCCGCTCCAGGACCAGCCCAGGTACCCCAGTCCGAGCCGCTGGGTGTGGCCCATGATGGTGTCCTCGTCGGGGTTGCCGTCCGAGTGCGCGTCGCCGAACTCACCGACCAGGATGGGCAGGCCGTTCGCCACGAAGCGGTTCAGGTAGTCTCGGACCTCGGGCGCCGTGTCGAAGACGCCGTACATGTGGATCGAGAACATGGTGTTGCGGTCGGGGTCGGCGGCGAAGACGCCCGCCGCGTTGTCCCGCATCGTGTGGGACCAGTCCTGGCCCCAGTTCGGCGCGTCCACCATCAGCGTGTGGTCGAAGCCGGCCGAGCGCATCCGCCCGATCGCCCCGGCGGTGTCGGCGGTCCAGGCGGTGTAACCGGTGTTGCCGTGGGGCTCGTTGCCGAGGTTGAGGATCACGTACTTCTCCTGGCCCTCGACCGCGCTCCGGACCCCGATCCAGTAGTCGACCGCACGGTCCAGCGTCGTCGCGCCGGCCTGCTCGCCGTATCCGGTGGTGTCGTGCACCTCCAGGACGCAGACGAGCCGGTTCGCCTTGCACTGGCCGACGACGTTCGCGACGTCCGCGGTGTCGTTCTTCGTCCAGCGGTCGCCCGAGCTGAGCACCACGCGCACCGTGTTGGCGCCCAGTCCCTTGATGTCCCGCAGAGCCTGCTCGGTACGGCCGGGGTACCAGGTGTGGGCGTGGTTGACGCCGCGCATGACGAAGTCGTTGCCGTTCGCGTCGAGCAGGCGGCCGTCGCTGACGTGGAACCCCTGTGCCGCCTCCTCCGCCGCCTGCGCGGGGCCGGGGGCGGCGAACACGGACGCGGCCATGGCCAGCAGCGCTCCCGCCGCGGTGGCCAGTTTCCTTCTCATCGTTTCTCCCAACATGGTCGCCCGCACGCCCGGAAGGTGTTTCCGGACATGCGGCATTGCCGGTTCACTGCGGATGCTGTTCTGCCGGACACGGCCGGCCGTCGCCTGCGCCGCCGCCGGAATTCCGGCGCGCGCACAGGTATTCCCCGTGAATTGAGGCGCAGAGGCGAGGTCTTCCGGGCAAGCGGTGGAAGTCCGCCCGGAGTTCTGCGACTGGAGGAGAGGCTAGAGGCAGTGGAAGGCCGGGACAACGGTTCGAGCCAAACCGGTTAAGTTTAGTGCCGGTTCATATGACGGGAAGCGAAGGAAGTGCTCTTCCTGGCTTTGTGTCCGCGGTCACGGGATGCCCGGAACAAGCCCTGCGGCCGCCGCCGCGGCAGCCCCTACGAGCCCCGCGTCCAGGGCGAGCCGGGCCGGCACGACCGGCACGTCGCGCGCGAAGGCGAGCGCCGCGTATTCCGGCAGGCGGCGGCGCAGGGGAGCGAAGAGGGTCTCGCCGGCCTGCGCGACGCCGCCGCCGATCACCACGAGATCGAGCTCGACGAGCGTGATCGTCGCCGCGATCGCCGCGGCCAGCGCCCGGGCGGCCCGGTCGTAGGCGGCCCGGGCGCGGGCGTCCCCTCGGCGGGCGTCCGCCGCGACGGCGGCGGACGTCGGCGCGGCGCCCGGCGGAGGGGCCCAGCCGGCGGCCAGGGCGTGAGCGGCGATGGCCGTACCGCTCGCGAAGCCCTCGACGCAGCCACGGGCGCCGCACGGACACAGGGGGCCGTCGAGGTCGACCGTGATGTGGCCGATGTGCCCGGCGTTCCCCGAAATCCCGGCGTGCAGCGCCCCGTTGAGGACCAGCCCGCCGCCGACGCCCGTCGAGACCACCATGCAGAGCGCGTTGTCCACGCCTCGGGCGGCGCCGATCCAGTGCTCGGCCGCGGTCATGGCGACGGCGTCGCCGACCAGTGCCGGCCGGATGCCGGCGGGCATCCGCGGATGCCCGGCGACCCGCTCCACCAGCGGAAAGCCGCGCCACCCCGGGATGTTGACCGGGCTGACGGTGCCGGCGGCCGTGTCCACGGGCCCGGCGCTGGCGACGCCCATGCAGGCCAATGCCTCCCACGCGGCGTGCGAGGCCAGCTCGTCGAGCACGGCGGTGACGGCCCCCATCAGCACCTCGGCCGACTCCTTGGCGGGCGTCGCCCGCTGCGCCCGGACCACAGGACGGCCCCGCGTATCCATGAGCGCTCCGGCGATCTTCGTACCGCCGATGTCGAGTGCCCCGTACACAACCATCGCGTCAGCCTTTCCCGGCAGTAGAAATCGGTCCCACCCTGCGGGGGACACTGTGCATGGCGCTGACAACGTTGTCTAGTAAACTAGTTTAGTTGAGTAAAGTTTAGTTCCGAGCCTCTTTCGCGAAGGCGGCCGGTCCAGCGGGAAACGAGCGGGAAACCAGCGGCGCGGAGCGGCATTGTCAACCGACCGCAGCGGTCGCCTCATTCCGTGGGTGGCCGCCTGGACGGGACCGGCGGCGAACATCCAGGGCGCGCACCGGCTGCCGCGATGGCGATTCCTTGCCGGAGTCCGGCATCGACTCCGACGGCCGACGGCTCCAGCCTCACTACGACCGACAGGAGCCGCTGGTGAAGATCTTCCTCTGGTGCTGGACGGGACTGCTCACGACGACCGTGCTGCCCCTCGCCGTCGCCGCGATGCGCGGCTGGATGCCCCGGTGGACACGGGGACGCAGGACACGTGCCCGGATCCAGGTCCAGGGCGTCTCGATGCTCGTCCTGTACGTCGCGGCCATGGTGCACCCGGTCGTCCGGCTGTCGGATGTGCCTCGCGAGGTCGCCGACCTCTTCCTGCCCGTACTCTTCCCGGCCCTGATGTTCCTCGCCCTGGGCCTGCAGGGCGGCGCGGCGCTCACCGAATGGTTCGGCCGAGCGCAGGCTCCGCACCCTGGGCCGTCCCCGCAGGCGGCCCCGATCCACGGCGCGTATGAGCGGCGTCCGGAGTAACAGCCGCGGCGCTGTCACACCGTGACGCCGCGCGCGTTCATCCGCCTCCGGTCCCCGACGCACGACGCGGTCGGCCGTGACGCCTCCGGACACGGCACCCCGCCGCGACCACGATCGCGACAGCCACCAGCCCTGCGGCCGCCATACGTACGAGGACCAGAGGCCGGGGCTCCTCCTGGCCCGCCAGGCCGAAGCCGCCAAGAGTCGTGACCGTGACGCCCAGCAGTACGAAACCGACGGACCAGCAGAAAAGGCCCCACCGCGGACTGCCCGACGCCAGATGGGGGGCCGCGTCCGGCTTGCGCCACGCTTGCCACCCCGAATACGCGATCAGCGGTCCCATCAGCAGCGGGACCACGTCGATGAGGCTGTCGAACACGGACATGCCCACTCGCCCCTCCCTTCCCCTCCCGAGCCGCGGACCCTGCCCGCGCCCCCGGCCATGGTGATCGACAGGCGCGCCCGGCGCGTCACTGCCGCGCGGCAGACCGGCGAGCCGGACATTGCCGGTTTCCGGCAAACCCGCTGTCGTGCGGTGTGGGAGAACGCGCCCGGGACGCGCCCGTCAGTACAGTCCGACGATGCTGGGCGGCGCGAACACGTGCCGCGCCCGGTGCTCGTTGCCGAAGTGGGCGGCCGAGGCGGCACGCGGGGCGGTGCCGGGGTCACGGGCGATCGCGTCGCGGTGGCTCTTGCAGCCGGCGCAGGCCCGGTCCCAGTCGGGCAGTTGGTCCGGGTGCGCGGTGGCCATGTGCTGCGCGAGGGCGATCTGCGTGCCGATGGCGCTGTCCATCGGGTCGAAGTCGATGCCCGGCCCGCAGGTGAGCCGGGCCTCTTCCGTCTCGTCCTGGACGTGCTTCATGGTCCGGTACAGGCCGGCGCAGTCCTTGCAGGCCCACATCCAGACGGGCGGCAGCGGCCATTCGTCCTCCGGCCTGATCCTGTCGTCGCTCATCCCGTCACGGTATCGGCGCCCGATCCACCGATGTGCCGATCCCCACCAACTGCCCTTTCCGCCCGGCCGAGTTCGCCCCGGCCGCCAGGCGGCCCCGGCGCGGCGGGCGGTCCGCATCGCACAGCCGCCCGTGAAACACTTGGCGTCCTGGGTGATGTGTCCCTTGGTCAGGTTTCCCGGGCGTCCCTGTCGACGGTCCGCGTCGGCGACATCCGCACGGGGACCCTCACAGACATGGCGCCTTCCGATGTGGCGCTGGTGGTTCTGGACGGCTTCGCCGGCCGGCCGCTGGGCACGGTGGGGCCACTGGACCTTCTCCGGGGTGAACACCCCTGGTCGGCCGGCGGATCACCGCCCAGGTGACCGGTGTCGACAGGGACGAGGGCGTGGTCCGGTTGTCCATGGCCGCCGCCCGGCACCCGGAGCTCTGGATGTTCCTGAACGGACTGCACCGCGGCGACATCCTCTCCGGCACGGTCGCCGCGATCGAGCGGTTCGGCGTGTTCGTGGCCCCGGACGACGGCCCCGATCACCCGGTCTTCCCCGGCGTCGGGTTCAGCACCGTGCCGAGCTGTCCTGGCGGCACATCGACGCCCTGTCGGACGTCGTGGAGGTCGGGCAGCGTGTGTCGTGCGCGTTCCTCCAGTTCGACACCTGGCACGGAGAGGCCAGAGCTTTCCCTGCGCGCGACGCAGCCGGACCCGTTCCAGGCTTTCGCCGACGCGACCCCGGCCGGCAGCACGCTGCACGGCCGGGTCACCGAGCTCGCCCCGACCGGCGCCTTCGTCCAGGTCGCCGACGGGGTCGTGGTCTGGTTCCGGGGGAACGGCCCGCGAAGCCGCCCCCGGCAGCGGCGGAGGACACGGTCCGGGTCGGTGACGACGGCACCGTCGTCGTCACCGAAGTCGGCCGGCAGCGGCGCGGGTCGGCCCTGTCCCGAAGGTCCGACGCCCCACGGCAGCCGGTGACTTCGCCCCAGGGCCGCTGACCGGCCCGCTCAGGAAGCGGAGTCCGAAGCCGTGCGCGCGTCGCCGGACCCGCGCGCGGCGGAGTCGTCGCCGGTCCACAGATAGGTGACGGTCACCCAGCCGTTGTCGTTCAGACCGACGTTGTAGAACGTGCCGTCGGCCAGGTCGATGCCGGCCGGGTTGAGAACGCGCCGGCCGAAGCCGTCGAGTCCGTCGTTGTAGCCGTCCTCGTACGCCGCCTGGGCCTCGGGCAGGCCCTGCGGCAGGCTCTTGAACATCTCGCGTACCGAGGACGGGTTCCAGTGGTCGTCGCGGATGTTCCACGGGCCGACGTCCCACACCGGCGCCGTCTCGCAGCGGGCCGGACCGCAGACCCGCACCGAGTACTCGGCGCTGCCCTTGGCGGACAGGCCGCGGCGTGAGGGCAGCGCGACGAAACGGTCGTTCGGCCGGATCACATGCCCGTTGGCGGTGGTGCCGCCGACCAGGCCCTCGCGGGTGGCGAAGACACGGGCGCTGAACGGGGCGGCGGCCTCCGGCGCGGGTTCGGCCACGCCCGCCGAGTCGGCGGTGAGCCGCAGCGCGGAGACGGTGGGGCCGGCCTTGTCAGGACCGCTGCGGAGCAGGAGCCGTGCCTGTACGTCCATGACCGTGCGCGGCAGTTCGGCCGGAGCCCCGGGCGCGGCCTCGCGCCACTCGGTCCAGCGACCGCCGGCGTCACGGCCGCGGATGTCGACCAGCACCTGCGCTCCCGGCGGCACCTCCGCCGTCACCTCGGCGGCGACCCGGTCGACCCCGTGTGCCAGGTGACGCACGGGCAGTACGGCGGAGCCCTGGCCGCGGCCGGTGCGGCCGGACGCGGCGGCGAGGCCCGTGTCGCGGATGCGCAGGGCGGTGCCGGAGTGCTCGACGTTGGCGTCGTCGTCGGGGCCCGCGCCCTCCGCGGTCCCGTCCAGCTCCACGTCCCAGGTGACGCTGGAGCGGGTGGCCCCCGCCGCCTGCGGTCCCTGCGGCGGCGGGGCGTCGGCCGACGCGGCGCCGGTGCCGCTGCCGAGCAACGGCCCGGTCAGCGCCAGCAGCACCAGCGCGCAGAGCACCGGCCGCCGCAGCGCCGTGCCCCGGCCGAAGCGGTCGACCCTGTCGCGGGCCCGGTCGATCAGCTTCCCCCGGTCGCCCCCGTCAGTGCGCATGGGCCCGTACCCCTCCGTCGTGTCGTGTGCGGTCATGTCCCTCGGCGTCCTGCGTCGATGTGTCACGCTCTTGTCTTCGGGCGGCCCGCGCCCGGGGATGAGGCGGACGGCCCCGGTGCTGCGCCGTCGGGGTGACACCACTGGGCCGACACCACTGCATCCGCCCGCGGGCACACCGCGTGCCCACCGCTGGTAGGCCCTGCCGGGGAGTGGGACGCTGAAGGGGAAGCCGTCTGCCCGACGAGACGCACAAGACTCGGGAGGGCCCATGGGGCGTGACGTCCCGGCGCTCGTCTTCACCCGGGACGACCGCCGCCGGTACCGCGACAAGATGCAGGCCTGCCTCGACACGTTCGCGCAGATGCTGCGCGAGGCACGGTTCGAGTCGGAGCGGCCGCAGGTGGGTCTCGAGATCGAACTGAACCTGGTCGACGCGGCCGGCGAGCCCACGATGCGGAACACCGACGTGCTCGAGGCGATCGCGGACCCGGCCTGGGACACCGAGCTGGGCCGGTTCAACCTGGAGATCAACATCCCGCCGCGGACTCTGACCGCGGGCGGCCCCTACGCCTGGGAGCAGGAGATCCGCGACGCCCTCAACCACGCCGAGCGGCGGGCGGCCAAGGTCGGGGCCCATCTGGCCATGGTCGGCATCCTCCCCACGCTGCGGCAGCGGGACGTGGGGGAGGCGGCGCTGTCGGAGAACCCGCGCTACCGGCTGCTCAACGAACAGATCTTCGCGGCCCGCGGGGAGGACCTGCGGATAGCGGTGGACGGGGTGGACCGGCTGCGCACGTACGCGGACACGATCACGCCGGAGGCGGCGTGCACCAGTACGCAGTTCCATCTCCAGGTCGCGCCCGACGAGTTCGCCGGCTACTGGAACGCCGCGCAGGCCATCGCCGGGGTGCAGGTCGCGCTCGCGGCGAATTCGCCGTTCCTCTTCGGCAAGGAGCTGTGGCGCGAGACCCGTATCCCGCTGTTCGAGCAGGCCACCGACACCCGGCCGGAGGAGATCAAGGTGCAGGGGGTGCGGCCGCGGGTGTGGTTCGGCGAGCGGTGGATCACGAGCGTCTTCGATCTCTTCGAGGAGAACGTGCGCTACTTCCCGGCCCTGCTGCCCCTGTGCGAGGACGAGGACCCGCGTGAGACGCTCGACGGCGGGGACACCCCCGACCTCTCCGAACTCACCCTGCACAACGGCACCATCTACCGCTGGAACCGCCCCGTGTACGCCGTCAGTCACGGCAAGCCGCATCTGCGCGTCGAGAACCGGGTGCTCCCGGCCGGGCCCACCGTCGCCGACACCCTCGCCAACGGCGCCTTCTACTACGGCCTCACCCGCGCCCTCGTCGACGAGGAACGGCCGGTCTGGTCGCGGATGTCCTTCCAGGCGGCGGAGGACAATCTGCACGCCGCCGCCCGGCACGGCATCGACGCCCTCCTGTACTGGCCCGGGATGGGCGAGGTCCCGGTGGCCGAACTCGTACTGCGACGCCTGCTGCCCCTGGCCCACCGGGGGCTCGAGGTCTCCGGCATGGACTCGGCGTGGCGGGAGCCGCTGCTGGGCATCATCGAGCAGCGCTGTGTCACCGGACGCAACGGGGCGGTGTGGCAGGCGGAGATGTACCACCACATCGATGCCACGTCCCGCGTCGACCATCATGAGGCGCTGCGCCTGATGACACGGCAGTACCTCGACTACATGCATCTGAACGCCCCGGCGCACACCTGGCCGGTCGACTGAGCACACCGGACACCGGACACCGGGCACGGCATTCATCGGATGAGTGCGGCGCTGTCCGGTGCGGCAGCCCTGCGGCACCCCTTCTCCCCGGCGGTCCGCCCCGCTACCATCGTCCGCACTGGGAGCGCTCCCACTCCGTGCACCACTCCGCACCCCGTCTCGTACCGCCATCCTGGCGGTCCCGCTCGGAGAGGACGTTTCCGTGCGCAGAAGCGCCAGACCATTCGCCGCCCTACTGGCGGCCCTGACCCTGACGGCCGGGCTGTTCGCCACCGGCACTCCGGCCGCGGCCCGCCCCACGGCACCCGCGCCGGCCGCAGAGCCATCCGATGTGTCCGCCTCCGCGAACACGGCCACGCATACCGCCGCGGACACCTACACGTGGAAGAACGTGCGCATCGACGGTGGCGGCTTCGTGCCCGGCATCGTCTTCAACCGGTCGGAGAAGAACCTCGCGTACGCCCGTACCGACATCGGCGGCGCCTACCGCTGGAACCAGGCGGCGAAGGAATGGACCCCGCTGCTCGACTGGGTCGACTGGGACCGATGGGGCTGGACCGGCGTCGCGAGCCTCGCCTCCGACGCGGTGGACCCGGACAAGGTGTACGCCGCCGTCGGCACGTACACCAACAGCTGGGACCCCACCAACGGCGCCGTCCTGCGCTCGTCCGACCGCGGCGCGACCTGGAAGGCGGCCGTCCTCCCCTTCAAGCTCGGCGGGAACATGCCGGGCCGCGCCATGGGGGAGCGCCTCGCGGTGGACCCCCACAAGAACTCCGTGCTCTACCTGGGCGCGCCCAGCGGCAACGGCCTCTGGCGGTCCACCGACTCCGGCGTGACCTGGTCGGAGGTCACCGCCTTCCCGAACCCGGGGAACTACGCCCAGGACCCGACCGACACCAGCGGGTACGCCAGTGACAACCAGGGCGTCGTGTGGGTGACCTTCGACGAGAGGTCCGGCAGCGCGGGCAGCGCCACGCGTGACATCTACGTCGGCGTCGCCGACAAGGAGAACACCGTCTACCGCTCGACCGACGCGGGCGCCACCTGGTCCCGGATCGCCGGACAGCCGACCGGACACCTGGCCCACAAAGGGGTCCTCGACTCCGCCACCGGCCACCTCTATCTGACCCTGAGCGACACCGGCGGCCCGTACGACGGTTCCACGGGGCGGATCGCCCGCTACGACACCGCCACGGGGCAGTGGACGGACATCAGCCCGACCGCGGAGGCCGACACCTACTCCGGCTTCAGCGGCCTCAGCGTGGACCGGCAGCGGCCCGGCACCCTGATGGCCACGGCGTACAGCTCCTGGTGGCCCGACACCCAGATCTTCCGCTCCACGGACAGCGGCGCGACCTGGACCAGGGCCTGGGACTACACGGGCTATCCCAACCGGTCCTTCCGCTACACCCAGGACGTCTCCGCCGTCCCCTGGCTCACCTGGGGCGCGAACCCGTCACCCCCGGAGGTCGCACCCAAGCTCGGCTGGATGACGGAGGCGCTGGAGATCGACCCGTTCGACTCCGATCGGATGATGTACGGCACGGGCGCGACGATCTACGGCACCCAGAATCTGCGCACCTGGGACAGCGGCGGGAAGATCCTGATCACGCCGATGGTCAAGGGGCTCGAGGAGACGGCCGTCAACGACCTGGCGAGCCCGCCGTCGGGTGCGCCGCTGCTCAGCGGCCTGCTCGACATCGGCGGCTTCCGCCACACCGACCTCGACGCCGTGCCCGAGCTGATGTTCACCCGGCCGAACATGTCGGCGACCACGAGCCTGGACTTCGCGGAGGCCGCTCCCGACACCGTCGTACGGGTCGGCAACGCCGACGCCGCCCCGCACGTCGCGTTCTCCACGGACAACGGCGCCAACTGGTTCCAGGGCTCGCAGCCCGCCGGCGTGACGGGCGGCGGCACGGTCGCCGCCGCGGCGGACGGCAGCGGTTTCGTCTGGAGCCCGGACGGCGCCGGAGTGCACCACACGACCGGCTTCGGCAGCTCATGGGCGGCGTCCAGCGGCATCCCGGCAGGGGCGATCGTCGAATCGGACCGCGAGAACCCGAACAAGTTCTACGGCTTCAAGGCCGGGACCTTCTACGTGTCGGCCGACGGGGGAGCCACCTTCACCGCCAAGGCGTCCGGCCTTCCGGCAGAGGGCAATGTCCGCTTCAAGGCGGTTCCGGGCGCGGAGGGGGACATCTGGCTCGCGGGCGGCGCGGCGACCGGGACGTACGGGCTGTGGCACTCCACGGACTCCGGCGCGACCTTCGCGAAGGTCTCCGGCGTGGAAGAGGCGGACGCGGTCGGCTTCGGCAAGGCGGCGGCCGGCGCCTCGTACCAGACGCTCTTCGCCAGCGCGAAGATCGGCGGAGTCCGCGGCATCTTCCGCTCCACGGACGCGGGAGCGAGCTGGACGCGGATCAACGACGACGCGCACCAGTGGGGGTGGACCGGCGCGGCGATCACCGGCGACCCGCGGGTCTTCGGCCGGGTGTACGTGGCCACCAACGGGCGCGGCATCATCTACGGGGAGTCGTCGGACGGTGACGGCGGCGGCGACCCGGGCCCCGGTCCGGGTCCCGACCCGGACGAGCCGCCCGCGGACGCGGACTGCACGGTGACGTACAAGGTCACCAACCAGTGGTCGGGCGGCTTCCAGGCCGATGTGACGCTCACCAACACGAGCGCCGCGGCCCTGAACGGCTGGCAGCTGCGCTGGACCTTCCCCGACGGGCAGAAGGTCGGCCAGATGTGGAATGCCACACACCGGCAGACCGGCGCTGAGGTGACGGCCGGCAACGTCTCCTGGAACGGAACGGTGGCCGCCGGCGCTTCCGTGAGCTTCGGCTTCACGGGCGAGTGGCCGGGCGAGAACGGCAGCCCCGACGCCTTCGCCCTGGGGGACGAGATCTGCACCGTCGGCTGAGACGGGCCGAGGGCGGCGCCGTGGGGTTCCTGGCCGACACCGGGAACCTCGCGGCGCTTTGGCGTTAATGTCCGTTATGAAGGATTTAGGCGAACTCGCACCGGAAGGTGAATTCCGGGCGATTGTTGCGAGTTGGCGCCGCGGAGACGGTGCCGCGATATGCGCGGTTGCACAGCCGTTCCGTGACGTCAGTCACCTGGCACTGTGCGACGGCAATGTCACCCGACCGCCACTTCCCTTTGCCGGGCGGGGATTTGAGTTCTTTGACGCGGCAATGACAATAGGAAATCACCCCCGCGAAAGCCTCTTTCTGGCGGTGATCGACAATTCGCCACTTGTTTCGCCGGGATGCTCTCGCTTACGGTCACCGTCAATCCGGGTGGACCGCCGAATCCTGCCGCCGTCCGGAAACCAGACCGCAACGACTCACGTACGGCAGGAGCGGGGGAACCAGGTAAGTCGCCGATCCGGGATCCGGAACGGCTCGGGGTGAAGCCGCATTCCCATGCGGCCGGGCATCTCCAGCCCGAACCCGACAGCTCACCTCGCAGGCGACGGAGAGGAATTCGCCATGCCCGCAAAGGGTAAGCACCGTCGTACCAAGTCCCGTTCGCTCACCCGCGGGATCATCGCCGCGAGCACCGGCGGCGCGGCCCTCGCCCTGCCGATCGTGGGCGCCACCACTGCTCAGGCCGCCCCGGCGCAGCCCGTCGTCGCCGAGCGGGCCGTGGCGCCCGCCGCCGTGGCCACGCCTGCCGCCGCCGCGAAGTCCGGCCCCGTGATCTATTCCGTGGTCGCGGGTGACTCCCTTTCCAAGATCGCCGACGTGCATTCCGTCGACGGCGGCTGGAAGCAGCTCTACAGGGACAACCGGAAGGCCGTCGGTGACGACCCGTCGCTGATTCACCCGGGTCTCGAGCTGACGATCGGCGCCGCTTCGAAAGCCAAGGAAAAGGCCGCGCCCAAGAAGGCCGACCGGACCGCGGAGACCGACCGCGCGGACCGCTCGGAGCGGAAGAGCGCGCCGGTGGCGAAGGCCGCCGCGGCGAAGACGGAGAAGGCCGCCGCGAAGCCCGCGTCCTACGCGAACAACCTCGACGGCTGGATCAAGGAATCGCTGGACATCATGGCCCAGCACGGAATTCCGGGAAGCTACGACGGAATTCACCGCAACATCATGCGTGAGTCCTCCGGCAACCCGATGGCCATCAACAACTGGGACATCAACGCCATCAACGGCACGCCCTCGAAGGGCCTGCTCCAGGTCATCCAGCCGACCTTCGACGCCTACCACGTCCCCGGCACCTCCTACGACCTGTACGACCCGGTCGCCAACATCACCGCCGCGTGCAACTACGCCGCCGACCGGTACGGCTCGATCGACAACGTGAACGGCCCCTACTGACAGAACCGTCGCGACGGCTGATCCGTCGCCCCGGTTCACCGGGCCGGTGCCCGGGACGCGTCCCCCACGCGTCCCGGGCACCGGCGTTTGCCGTGTGCCTCGCCGCTCAACCCCGCAGGGCCACATGGAACGAGGAGAGCCACAGCACGACGGCGGCCCCCGCCCCGACCACCACACGCACGGTCTCGCCCGGCGACCCGGCCGCGGCGACCACGGCGCCGACGACCGCGACGGCCGTCAGCAGCACGCCCGTCCACGTGTACTGCCACTGGTCGAAGAGGCGGGCGAGCGGAAAGAAGTGCAGCCCCACCACGAGGCAGATCCCCGGCGGGATCAGCTCCGCGTGCCCCGTCGCGTTCGCCGTGGCGATCACCGCGAACACGGCGACGACCTCGAGCCCGTTGACCAGCCCCACCCCGCGGTTCCACTTCTCCGGCAGCCGCACCACGCGCCGGGCCGGCCCCGCCGCCCCGCGGAACGCCAGGGCCACGGCCGCGCCGGTCAGTACGGCCCCGACCGCACCGACGGCGACGGCCACCGGCATCGAGGCGATCCCGGAACCGGCGGCGAACGCCCACACCAGGGCGAACGCGGCGAGCACTGTCGCCCCACGACGGCGCAGATTCTGTGTGAGCGTCAGGCATTCCGTGTCCGTTGTCATGTCCCGGAGGCTACAGCGATCACTTGCCCGTCCGGCGGGGCCAGGGGCCCTGAGCGCCGGGTTCCGGCGTCGGGCGCGCCGGTGCATTGGTCTCGTACAGGTTCGTCGTCCATACTGCCCGCCGTGGAGCAGCAGATAGATCCGAAGCCGAAGATCGACATCGCCGCGGGCACGGACCCGGCGTTCGTGCCGGGCCTCACCGGGCCCCCGCCTGCCGTGAAGGAGGGGAACGAGGAGGCCGCCGAGCCGGAGGACGAGAAGCCGGAGCCGGAGCCGGAGCCGGAGTCCGAGCCGGCGGCCGACGCCGACACCGCGCCGGACGCGGAGGCGGCCCCCGACGCGGAATCGGAAACCGACACCGACCCGCAGGACACCGCGCCGGAAGACGCCGCGGCCGAAGGGCCCGTCTTCGAGGCGAGCGACCGCCGCGGGTCGATCGCCGCCGACCGGTCCGGTGTCCGCTTCACCCTGGACGACCAGGCGGCGGAATTCACCTGGGCCGAGATCGGCGCCGTCGAGGTGAAGCCGGCCCGCTTCGGCCGCCGGTTCACGGTCACCGTCCATGTGGCGGCCAACCGCTGGTTCAACGCCGACGTCGAGGCGCCGGCCAGGGGACGGCTGAAGGAGTGGGCCGAAGAGCTGGACGCGGTCCTCGACGCCTACTTCGAAGAGGGCTGAATGCCGTCCTGATGGCCGCAGGGCCACGTCTGGGTGGGCGCGACACAGGCTCTCCCAGGCGTGGTTTGTGTCGATTTTGCCGCGAATGCGCATAGCTTCGTTTTATGACAAAGCGACAAACGACCCTGCTCGGATGCGCGGCTCTGCTCGTCGTGTCCGGCCTCGGCGCGGCGGCTCCCGCCCGCGCCGCCGTCACCCACCAGGTCCAGCCGGGCGAGTCCGTCCAGGCAGCCGTGGACGCCGCGAAACCCGGCGACACGATCGAGATCGCCGCCGGCACCTACACGGAAAGCGTCCGGATCACCACCTCCGGCCTCACCCTGCGCGGCGCGGGCAGCCGGACGGTGTTCAAGCCGTCGTCGTCCGCCGCCGAGGCCGGCTCCTGCGCGGCCGCGGGCAACGGCATCTGCGTACTCGGCACCGAGAAGCAGCCCGTCGAGGACGTACAGATCCGCTCCCTGGTCCTCAGCGGATTCGAGAAGAACGGCATCTGGGCCCAGCGGACCGACCGGCTGACGGTGCACCAGGTCACCGCGGAGAACAACGGCACCTGGGGCATCGCCCAGGAGCGCTCCACCCGGTCGGTCCTGCGGAGCAACCTCGTCCGGGGCAACGGCGACGCCGGCATCTTCGTGGCGAACACCATCAGCCAGGAGGCCGGGGCCATCGACACCATGGGCACGGTCGTCTCCGACAACCTCATGGTCGACAACCGCATCGGCACCACCGTCCGCCGCGTGCGGAACCTGACGGTCCAGGGCAACGAGATCACCGGGAACTGCGCCGGCGCGTTCCTCGTCGGTGACGAGACCACCCCGCGGGCCGGGGCCCTGACGGTCCGTTTCAACCGCGTGCACGAGAACAACAAGCACTGCGACAAGACCGCCAGGCTGCCCGAGATCCAGGGCACCGGCATCGTCCTCACCGGCACCGAGGACACCGTGGTGGAGTGGAACGTGATCCGCGGCAACGTGGGCACCGCACCGATGTCGGGCGGGATCGTGCTCTTCAAGTCCATCGTGGGCGCCGCCGGCACCGACAACGTCATCAGGAACAACGTGGTCCTCGGCAACGGGGCCGCCGACCTGGCCAACCGCGACACCTTGGGCACCGGCAACCGCTTCGCCGGGAACATGTGCCAGTCGTCCGAGCCCGCGGGCCTGTGCTGACCGCCCGGCCGGAGCCGTCCGGCCCCGGCCCCTCACGAAAGACCGATGCGGCGATGACCACTGCAAGCCCCACCACCCCGCCCGCCATGCGGCTGAGGGAACTCGTCTTCGGCGCGGCCGGCGCCGCCGCCCTGCGCGCGGCCGCCCGGCTCGGCGTCGCGGACGCGCTCGGAGAGGCGCCGGCGACCGCGGAGGAGCTCGCGGCGGAGGTGAAGGCGCAGCCCGGGCCCCTGCGGCGACTGCTGCGCGCCCTGAGCTGCTACGGCGTCTTCGAGGAGGACGGCGACGGCAGGTTCGGCCACACCGAGATGTCCCGGCTGTTGCGCGAGGACGACCCGCACAGCCTCCGGTACATCACCCTGTGGTGCACGGAGCCGTGGACCTGGGACGCCTGGCCGCTCCTCGACGAGGCGGTGCGGACCGGCGACAGCGTGTTCGGCGGCCTCTACGGCAAGGAGTTCTTCGACTACCTGCACGCCGACGCCCCGGAGTCGGCCCATGTGTTCAACCGGGCCATGACCACCTCCAGTACGCAGTCCGCCCGGGACGTCGCCGAGGTGCTCGACCTCGGCGGCGCGAAGACGGTCGCCGACATCGGCGGCGGCCAGGGGCACGTACTGGCCGGGCTGCTCGAGAAGTACCCCGACATCCGGGGCACCCTGCTGGATCTGCCCCGGGTCGTCGCCGCCGCCGACCCGCGGCTGCTGGAGGGCGGTTCGCTGGCGGACCGGGCCGACATCGTCCCCGGCGACTGTCGGCAGGCCATGCCGGTGTCCGCCGATCTCTACATCATCAAGAACATCCTGGAGTGGGACGACGAGAGCACCCGCAGGACGCTGCGCAACATCGTGGCGGCGGCCCGCCCGGGCGCCCGGGTGGCCGTCATCGAGAACCTCGTCGACGACACGCCGTCGATGCGGTTCACCACCTCGATGGACCTGATGCTGCTGCTCAACGTGGGCGGCGCCAAGCACACGAAGGACAGCATGATCAGCAGGATGGCGGACGCCGGACTGGTCGTCGGCGACGTCCGTCCCGTCAACGCCTATCTGCATCTCTTCGAGAGCGTGGTCCCCGGCTGAGGCCGGGCGCCGGGCAAGCCGTCGGCCCCGCGGGTCTCCCGCGGGGCCGGTGGCTGTGCGGCGGACCGGGACCGGTCAGTCGCTCTGCCACGAGTAGAACTGCTGCGCCATGGCGTCCTTCGGACTCCGCCAGGTCTGCGGGTCGTACGGACTGACGAAGGCGGAGAGCCGCTCGCTGATGCCCCGGAACTCCGGGTGCTCCGTCAGCTTCGCGATCGCCGGGCCCGGCGGCCGGTCCGACTCGATCAGGTGCAGATAGACGTCGCCGAACTGGAACAGACTGCGCCGCTTCACTCCGACGAGGTGCGGCAGTTCACCGCTGTCGGAGGCCGCGAACACGTCGGCGATGTCGGGGGCGGAGCCCGGTGCCATCCGGGCGACGATCAGGGCGTGGTGCATCGGGGGCGTCCCTTCGGATGCCGTCACAGGACCGGGCGGTCACACCGCGTTGACGGAAGCGGTGTCCTTCGCCGACCGGCCGAGCCGGGCGCGCTGCTCGATCTTGTTGCGGATGAGGTCCATCTGGATGGGGGAGTTGCGGTTGATGTTGGCCGTCATCCACTCGTCGTCGACCGGCGCGTCGGGCTTCATCGCGAAGTCCTGCGTCCAGCGCATCCGGACACCGCGCGGCGTCTGCTCGTACTCCCAGCGGATGTTCATGTACTGGAAGGGGCCGGTCTCGACGCGGCGGGCGGTGACCGTCAGGGCCTCGCGGTCGGCGACGCGCTCGGAGACCCAGCTCCACACCCGGCCGTTCTCGTCCGGGTACATGGTCAGCCGGAACGTGGTCCGGTTGCCCTCGCGTTCCAGGACCTCCACCGAGGCGTACTCGCTGAACAGCTGCGGCCAGTGGTCGAGGTCGTTGGTCACGTCCCACACCAGGTCGAGCGGGGCGTCGATGGTCACTTCGTTCTCGGTGTGTCCAGGCATGTCAGGCTCCAGCCATCAGTGAGTTGTTGACGAGGTCCAGGAACTCGCGCGGCGTCTTGCAGCGGTCCGCGTCGGGCGGCAGAGGCCGGGCGTACCGGTTCTCCAGCTCGCCGACGATGCCGAGCAGGCCGAGCGAGTCGAGGCCGTAGACCTCGAAGGGCGTGTCGGGCCGCTGCTCCATCTCGTCGGGGTCGACGGTGATGCCGGCGCCCTTCTTCATGAGGGCGGCCAGTTCAGCGACGTGCAGTCGATCCGTCATGGCGACGTTCTCCTTCTTGCGGGATCTTGCGCGGTCTTACGAGGGGGTGCCGGCGCCGCGCCGCAGCACGAGCGCCGAGTTCGAACCCATCAGTCCCCGGCTCAGCACCAGGGCCGTGCGCAGCTCGGCGGGCCGGGCGGTCCCGGTCACCAGGGCCAGGTCGTGGCACACGTCGAGGACATGGGGGGTGGGCGGCACCAGGCCGTGTTCCAGGGCCAGTACCGCGGCGGCCGTGTCGAGCACCGGAGCACCGCAATACGCGCGGCCGGTCCCGGTCTTGGGAGCGGTCACCGGCACCCGCGTGCCGTGCGCGCCGAGCGCGTCGGCGATCGCCAGCGCCTCCGCGCGGTCGGCGTCCGGCAGGCCCAGCGCGTCCGCGAAGACCACGTCGATCTCCTCGGGCGCGCACCCCGCGGCGTCCAGGGCTCCGCCGATCGCGCGCGCCAGCCCTTCCCGTGACTCCTCCCAGCGGGAGGCCCCGGTGAACGTGGCGGCATGGCCCGCGAGCGTCGCGCGGATCCTGGCGCCCCGTCCGCGGGCCGTCTCCTCGTCCTCGACGACGAGCATGGCGCCGCCCTCGCCGGGCACGAAGCCGCAGGCCTGCGGAGTGAACGGCCGGTAGGCGCGGGCCGGGTCCTCGCAGGTGCTGAGTTCCCGGTAGCCGAGCTGGCAGACGATCGAGTACGGGGCCAGCGGCGCCTCCGCCGCGCCGACGACGACGACGTCCGTGCCGCGCCGTACGGCGCCCGCGGCGTGCGCGAGGGCGTCGAGACCGCCGGCCTCGTCGCTGGCGACCACACCGCAGGGGCCCTTGAAGCCGCCGCGGATGGAGATCTGACCGGTGCTCGCCGCGTAGAACCAGGCGATGGACTGGTACGGGCCGACATGGCTCGACCCCTGGCCCCACAGGCGCTGCAGCTCCCGCTGCCCGAACTCGCCGCCGCCGGACCCGGCGGCGGTGACCACACCGACGGCGAACGGCGTCTCGTCGTACGCCCCGCCGGCGATGCCCGCGTCGGTCAGCGCCAGATCGGCCGCGGCCATCGCGAAGTGGGAGAACCGGTCGGTCTGGACGAGGAAGCGCTGCTCGACCATCGACTCGGGGTCGAAGCCCCGCACCTCGCCGGCGACCCGCAGCGGCAGATGCCCACAGCCCTCGCGGGTGACGTGGTCGAGGGCGCTGACGCCTTCGACGGTCGACTTCCAGAAGGTCTCCGCGCCCACGCCGTTGGGGGCGACGACGCCGATGCCGGTGACGACCGGGGGCCGTCCGCGGCGGTTGCCGTGGCTCATCGTGCACTCCCGCCTGGTCGGGTGAGGACGACCGCGGACTGGAAGCCGCCGAAGCCGCTTCCCACCGACAGCACGCTGCGCAGCTTCAGGGGGCGTGCGGTGCGCGGCACGTAGTCGAGGTCGCACTCGGGGTCGGGGGTCTCGTAGTTGGCCGTGGGCGGTACGACCTGCTCGTCCAGGGCCAGCACGCAGGCGACGAGTTCTATCGCCCCGATGGCGCCCAGCGAGTGGCCGACCATGGACTTGATCGAACTCATCGGCACGTCGTAAGCGTGCTCCTTGAGGGACCGCTTGACGGCGGCCGTCTCGTGCCGGTCGTTCTGCTGGGTGCCGGAACCGTGGGCGTTGACGTAGTCGATGTCCGTCCGGTCGAGCCGGGCGTGGTCCATCGCGTCGTCGATCGCCCGGGCCATCTCCAGCCCTTCACGGGTCAGCCCGGTCATGTGGTGGGCGTTGCCGTAGGTGGCGTAGCCGCCCATCTCGCAGTACACCCGCGCACCGCGGGCCCGGGCGTGCTCGAGTTCCTCGAGGATCAGCACCGCGCCGCCCTCGCCCATCACGAATCCGTCGCGGTGCGCGTCGAAGGGGCGGGAGGCGTGGGCCGGGTCGTCGTTGTTGGCGGAGGTCGCCTTGATCGCGTCGAAGCAGGCCACGGTGATCGGGGAGATCGGCGAGTCCGACGCTCCGGCTACGCAGATGTCGGCCCGGCCCTCCTCGATGGTGTGGAAGGCGTAGCCGATCGCGTCGAGACCGGACGTGCATCCCGTGGACACGGTCTGCACGGGTCCCCGTACGCCGATCTGCTCGGCCACCTCGGAGGCGAGGGCGCTGGGCGAGAAGGCGCGGTGCAGATGGGGCGCCGCCTCGCTGTGGTCCACGTCCCAGCGCCGGCCCTCGCTGCTGACCCGCACGTAGTCGCGCTCCAGCCGGGTGGTGCCGCCCACGGCGGTGCCCATCGACACGGCGGTGCGCCACGGCTCCGGCGTCCCTCCGTCGAGACCGGCGTCGGCCATGGCCTCCCGGGCGGCGACCAGGGCGAACTGCACGTAACGGTCGGCGCGCCTGGCGTCGGCGGCGCCGAGACCATGGGCCTGCGGATCGAAGTCGACCTCGGCGGCTATACGTGAGCGGAAGCCGGTCGGATCGAACAGCGTGATCCCGCGGGTCGCTGTCCGCCCGCTCGACAGCAGGTCCCAGAACGCCCGGGCGCCCACACCTCCGGGTGCGACGATGCCGACGCCGGTCACCGCCACACGCCGGGTCACGACACCGACCCCGTTCGCTCCGGCGGCCGCTGCGCACCGGCGTCCTGTGCCGCGGGGGTCTCCTCCGTGTCGACGTGGCCGAGCTCCGGCCGCGGCGCCAGCGGGCCCAGGTGGAACACCATCCGGGCCTGGGTGCTGCCCACGTTGCGGAACCGGTGCCGCACATAAGGGGGGATGAGCAGGCCCTGGTCGGGGCGGATCGCGAACGGCTCGCCGTCCAGGTCCACTTCGAGCTCACCGGCGACGACGTACACGAACTCCTCGGAGTACGGGTGGTAGTGCTCGCCGATGCGGTCGCCGGGCTCGACGAGCGCCAGCCCCATGAAGCCGCTGGTGGCGCCCACCGCGGTGGGGGTGAGCATGGCGCGCAGGTCGCCTCCACGCCTGCGGTTGGGCTGGGTCTCGCTCAGGTCGACGATGCGATGGGTCGTGGTCATGACTGGTTCCTCCACAGGGCCTGGGCCCTGACTCTCCGGCGCGCGGGCTCCGGGGCGCCGCACGGCCGCGGGGCTTCGGGGTGTCGCGCGGCTGCCGGCCGCCGTCGGGCGGCCGGGCACATCAGCGGGCACGACGGTCGGTGATCAGGCGCATCCGGGCGCTCTCCAGCAGTCGGGTGACCGCCTTCTCGTCGGGGAGCGAGTCGTCGATGCCGAGCGCCTCGGTGTCCAGCAGCCGCGCCAGTACGCCGGCCTTGTGCAGGCCGTGCGTGCCCATGGCGGCCGCCGGGTCGGTGTCGAGGGGGCCGCGTACGTCGACGAGCCGTACGACGATGTCGTCGCGCTGGAAGACGGTGCTGCTCTCGACGTGGCAGCCGGGGCTCTCGGCGGCCGCCTCGTCCTGGCCGGCCAGCAGCTTGGCGAGCGCCATCCCGCAGCCGGGCTTGGCCGGGTAGAGGAGGGCGTGCCGCTCCCGCTGCCCGTGCTCCTCGCCGGGCGGAGCCAGATGGTGCACGGCGGGCAGGGCGGCGCGGGTGAAGAACAGCCGTGCCGACAACGGGTCGTCGAGGTTCCGGTCCTGCTCCAGATACGGGTTGATGGCCTCCTCGACCGCCCTGACCTCGGGCTGCCGGGCCACGTGCCGCAGCGCCGCGAGCAGGTCGCCCTGCACCTCCACGGTCCGCACGACGCGGTTGCCGTGCATGAACAGCGTGGTGCGGCGCAGCCGGGTGGTGTCGTCGACCTGCGCCTGCGGCGAGGTGTAGCCGGCGAGGATCCCGGCCACGGTCTCCTCGCTGCCGGGCTTGACGGTGAAGGTGAGGGCGTGGCGGACCACACCGTCACCCACCCGGGGCGAGGGCTGCAGGCCGCCGGGCTTCAGCGCGGGGGACTGCGACGCGTTCACTCCCGCCGTCTCGCGCAGGACGCTGAAGCGCAGCGAGCGCGTGTCGCGCACGCAGTCGTGCAGCGGCCGCACGGTCTCGACGTGCTCCTCGCTGTTCACCCAGGCCAGGAAGGGCGGAGCGCTCTCCCATTCGCTGGTGATCAGCCACTGCGAAGGGTTCTCGATCGACTGGCACAGTTGGTCGCTGAGGTGCCCCGGCACGGCGGCCACCTGGTTGCGCATGTGCTCGTACGCCGTGAGGAAGCGCTGTTGGGCGCCGTCCTGGAGATCAAGCAGCAGTACGACCCGGAGCCGGGAGCCGTCGAATGCGGACTGAGACACACGTTCGGACAGCATTGTCATGTTCCACGCATCTCCTTGTCAGTGAGGCCGCCTGCGGCACGAGCGCCGGCCCTCGGGGGATCCGAGCGTGAAGATCCGGCGTATGCGGACGGCAATCCACCTTTGACGCGATGTGGTGGTCCGGCTCCGATCCTGTGTCGGTAACACGGGTGGCGCGAGATCTGTGCACCACGCGAGTGAAGGGGCGAGCCGAAGCCGTCGTGCGCGGGCAGGAAACGCGGGCATGGACAAGGGCAATTTCCCACCGCCGGCTGGAGCTGGAGCACTCATGGAAGACAACGCCGAACAACACCGTGTACCGGTCCTGATCGTGGGCGGCTCCCTCGTGGGCCTGTCCGCGTCCCTGTTCCTGGGCCGCCTCGGCGTCCGGCACACACTGGTCGAGAAGCACGCGGGCACCTCGGTCCACCCGCGCGGCCGCGGCAACAACCTGCGCACGATGGAGGTGTTCCGCTCGGCCGGGGTGGAGGAGCGCATCCGCGCCGCGGCGTCCGTGCTGGCGGGCAACCACGGCATCCTGCAGACGCCGGAACTCGCCGCGCCCGACGCCGGCGAGTGGCTGGTCAGGCAGATCGACGAGAAGGGCCCGCCGGCCCACCGCCTCAGCCCCTCCGCGTGGTGCGTGTGCAGTCAGAACGACCTCGAGCCCGTCCTCCTCCGAGCCGCCGTCGAACAGGGCGGCGAGCTGCGCTTCGGCACCGAACTGCGCTCCTTCGAGCAGGACGACGACGGCGTCACCGCCGTCGTCCGCGACCGCGCGAGCGGCCGGGACAGCACCGTCCGCGCCGACTACCTGATCGCCGCGGACGGGCCCCGCAGCCCCGTGCGCGAACGGCTCGGCATCGGGCAGACCGGCCCCGGCGACCTGTTCCACAACGTGAGCGTCACCTTCCGCTCCCGGGGCCTCGCCGGCATCGTCGGCGACCGCCGCTTCGTGGTCTGCTACCTGACCGGGCCCGACGCGGAGGGCGCGCTGCTCCCCGTCGACAACGCGGAGGTCTGGGTCTTCCACGCGCCCTGGAAGTACGACCGCGGTGAGACGCTCGAGGACTTCACCGACGAGCGCTGCGCCGACATCATCCGAGCGGCGGTCGGCGACCCCGGCCTCGACGTGGAGATCACCGGCAAGGCGCCGTGGCACGCGGCAGAACGCGTCGCCGAACGCTACGCGCGGGGCCGGGTCTTCCTGGCCGGCGACTCCGCGCACGAGATGTCGCCCACCGGCGCCTTCGGCTCCAACACCGGTATCCAGGACGCCCACAACCTCGCCTGGAAGCTCGCCGCCGTGCTCGACGGCACGGCCGGTCCGGGCCTGCTCGACACGTACGAGGCCGAGCGCCTGCCGGTGGCCCGTGCCACCAGCGCCCGCGCCTCCGCCCGGTCGCTGGAGCACAGCCACCCCGGCTACGAGCCCGCCCCCGGCGCGGCGGCCGGGCTCGGCGGGCCGCGGGGCGGGCTGCTGCCCGTCGTGCTGGGCTACCGCTACCCGCGCGGCGCGGTCCTCGGCACGGACCCCGAACTCCCCGTCGTGCCCCAGCAGATGGAACTGTCGGGAGCGCCGGGCACCCGTGCCCCGCACATGTGGCTGCACCGGCCGGGCGGCGGGGACCGGCTGTCGGCGCTCGACCTGTACGAGCGGTCCTTCGTGCTGCTGACCGGCACCGGTGCGGGCGGCAAGGACTGGTACGCGGCGGCGGAACTCGTCGCCGCGAGGCTGGGCGTGCACCTTGCCGTCCACCGGATCGGCGAGGGCCCGGAAGCCGACCTGACGCCCGAGGCGGGCGCCGACTGGGCCGGCGTGCACGGCACGACCCCCGACGGCGCGGTGCTCGTCCGCCCCGACGGCTTCGTCGCGTGGCGGGCGACGGGCGCGGACGCCGAACCGGACCGCGAGGCGGCCCTGTTCGCGGCGCTGACGTCGCTGTTGCGGAGGGAATGACCCGGTGGCGGCCCCGGCCCCCGCACCGCGTGCAGCACGCGGTGCGGGGGCCGGGGCCTGACCGGGCCGGCCGAGGCGTACGACACACTGAGGGCCGAACAGTTCGACAGCGTCGTCGAACCGGACAGCCGAACCGGACCGTCGAGCGGATCCGCGGCGAAGTGAACGGCGGACGGGTGTCCGGCCGTACTCGTCGCAGCAGCGGCACCCGGAACACCGTCGCCGCTGAACCGGCCGCATCCCGCGTCAGGGCAGGAAGGGACATGCTTGTGACACTGTCATCCCCGAAGGACCGACTCGCCTCGCTCCGCGCCGAGATCGAGCAGCGCAATCCGGCGCAGCCCGAGTTCCACCAGGCGGCACGGGAGGTGCTCGACACCCTCGCGCCCGTGTTCGCCGCGCGCCCGGAGTACGCGCGGGCGGGCATCGTCGAGCGGCTCTGCGAGCCGGAGCGGCAGATCATCTTCCGGGTGCCCTGGCAGGACGACCGCGGCGCGGTCCACGTCAACCGGGGGTTCCGCGTCGAGTTCAACAGCGCGCTCGGCCCCTACAAGGGCGGGCTGCGCTTCCACCCGTCGGTGAACCTCGGCGTCGTGAAGTTCCTCGGCTTCGAGCAGGTCTTCAAGAACGCCCTGACCGGTCTCGGCATCGGCGGCGGCAAGGGCGGCAGCGACTTCGACCCGCGCGGCCGGTCCGACGACGAGGTGATGCGGTTCTGCCAGTCCTTCATGACGGAACTGCACCGGCACATCGGGGAGTACACCGACGTGCCCGCGGGCGACATCGGCGTCGGCGGGCGCGAGATCGGCTACCTCTTCGGCCAGTACCGCCGGATCACCAACCGCTGGGAGGCGGGCGTCCTCACCGGCAAGGGGCAGAACTGGGGCGGGTCCGCGATCCGCACCCAGGCCACCGGCTACGGCAGCGTGCTGTTCGCCGCCGAGATGCTGAAGACGCGCGGCGAGGACCTCGAAGGCCAGGCCGCCGTCGTCTCCGGCTCCGGCAATGTCGCGCTCTACACGATCGAGAAGCTGCTGCGCAGCGGCGCCCACCCGCTCACCTGCTCCGACTCGGGCGGGTACGTCGTCGACGAGAAGGGCATCGACCTCGAACTGCTCCAGCAGATCAAGGAGGTCGATCGGGCCCGCGTCAGCGAGTACGCGGCGCGCCGCGGCGCCTCCGCGCGCTACGTCCCCGGCGGCCGGGTCTGGGACGTGCCCGCCGACCTCGCCTTCCCGTCCGCCACGCAGAACGAGCTCGGCGAGCAGGACGCGCTCACCCTCGTACGCAACGGGATCAAGGCCGTCGCCGAGGGCGCGAACATGCCCACCACCCCGGAGGCCGTCCGCGTGCTCCAGGAGGCCGGTGCGGCCTTCGGGCCCGGCAAGGCGGCCAACGCGGGCGGGGTGGCCGTCAGCGCCCTGGAGATGCGGCAGAACGCGGCCCGCGACAGCTGGCCCGCGGACCGCGTCGAGGCCGAACTCGCCACGATCATGCGGGACATCCACCGGGTGTGCCACGAGACCGCCGACCGCTACGGCGCTCCCGGCGACCTGGTGACGGGCGCCAACATCGCCGGGTTCGAGCGGGTCGCCGACGCGATGCTCGCGCAGGGGCTCGTCTGACGGCGGGCAGAGCGGCGGGAGTCCGGGGCGGCCGGGGTGTTCACCGCGCGCGGCGTGCTGAGCGTGCTCAGGGGGTGAAGAGCACCTTGACCGCCCCGTCCCGCTTCTTCTGGAACATCTCGTAGGCCTGCGGCGCCTCGGCCAGCGGCACCCGGTGGGTGGCGAACTGCTCGACGCCCAGCGGGTCGCCGTCCGTGACGAGCGGCAGCAGGTCGTCCACCCACCGCCACACGTTGGCCTGTCCCATCCGCAGCTGCACCTGCTTGTCGAACATGGTCAGCAGCGGCATCGGGTCGGCCATCCCGCCGTAGACACCGGAGAGCGAGATCGTGCCGCCCCGGCGTACGAGCTCGATCGCCAGATGGAGCGCGGACAGGCAGTCGATGCCGACGCGTTCCATCATCCGGGCGGCCAGCGTGCCCGGCAGCAGGGTCGTCATCTGCTGCGCGCCCTTGGCGACGGGCGCGCCGTGGGCCTCCATGCCGACGGCGTCGATGACGGCGTCGGGTCCGCGGCCGTCCGTCAGGTCGCGGACCGCGTCGACGATCTTGTCGCCGTACTCCTCCATGTCCAGGGCGTGCACGCCGTGTTCCCCGGCCCGCGCGAGCCGTTCCGGCACCAGGTCGATGCCGATGACGAGGTCCGCGCCGCGGTGGGCGGCGACCCGGGTGCACATGTCGCCGATCGGGCCGAGGCCCAGCACCGCCACGGAGCCCCCGGGCGGCACGGCGGCGTACTCGACCGCCTGCCAGGAGGTGGGCAGCACGTCGGACAGATAGACGAACCTGTCGTCCGGCGGGCCGTGGGGGACGCTGATCGGCAGCGTGTTGCCGAAGGGGACGCGGAGGTACTCGGCCTGGCCGCCGGGCACCTGCCCGTACAGCTTGGTGTAGCCGAACAGCGACGCGCCCTTGCCGTGGTCGTGGACCTGGGTGGTCTCGCACTGCGAGTGCAGTCCCTGGCCGCACATGAAGCAGGTGCCGCACGAGACGTTGAAGGGGACGACGACCCGGTCGCCCACGGCGACGCGGGTGACCTCGGAGCCGACCTCCTCCACGACGCCCATCGGTTCGTGCCCGAGGATGTCGCCCTGTTCGAGGAACGGCCCGAAGAGTTCGTACAGATGGAGGTCGGAACCGCAGAGTCCGCTCGTCGTCACCCGGACGATCACGTCCGTGGAATCGCGGATCTGTGGATCGGGGACGGAGTCCACGCGCACGTCGCGCTTTCCGTGCCAGGTCAGTGCTTTCATCATGCCTCCTCGTCCGCGTCCCGCTGCCGCTCTCCGGAGCCGGGTTCGGCCATGGAGCGGTGGGCGGCGGCCTTGAGCCGGTCCGGGACCACCTTGCTCACGAGCCCCGTGGCCCTGGTCTTCGCCGAGCCCGCGACGATCTTGTCGGCGCCGGCCATCAGCGCGTCGAGCCCCTGCTTCGCCACCTGCGCCGGATCGTCCTTCTCCTGCCGGCCGACCTTGGTGCCGCCCATGCCGGCACGGCGGAAGAAGTCCGTCTCCGTGGGTCCCGGCATCAGCGCGGTGACGGTGACGCCGGTGTCCTCGAGCTCGTTCCGCAACGCCTGGGCGAACGACTGGAGGAAGGACTTCGAGGCGTTGTAGACGGCCTGGAAGGAGCCCGGGGCGGTCGAGGCGATCGACGACGTGATCAGGATCCGGCCCTCGTCCATGGCGGTCATGTCCCGCAGCAGCCGCTTGGCGAGCTGCACGGTCGAGCGGACGTTGAGGTCCACGATCGAGAGCTCGTCGGCGAGCTCGTTCGTGACGAACGGGCCGCCCTTGCCGATGCCCGCGTTCAGCGCGGCGACCGCGACCGGCCGGCCCGTCGCCGTGACCGCCGCGTACAGCCGCTCGGTCTCGTCGTAGTCACGCAGGTCCGCCCGGACCGCCTGAACCGCCGCGCCGGTGGCACGGATCCGTTCCGCCGTCTCCTGGAGCCGGGCGTCGTCCTCGGCGGCCACGATCAGATCGAAGCCGCGCTCGGCGAGCTGTCTCGCCAGTTCGAGGCCGATGCCGCTGGACGCCCCGGTGACGACGGCCAAAGGTCTGGTGTCGGTCATGCCACGCCGGGTACCCATGCTCCGGCCTTTCACCGGACGCGGTACGGGCAGGAGCCGCTTTCACGCTCCGTCAGTCACTCGAATGCAGTACGTGAACGAGGTGCCGCGGCCGGGACCGGCCGACGCTTGTCGAGGGCCGGTGATTCCGGCCCGAGGGGGCGGCGGGCCGGTGGGCCGCCGCCTCGCCGGTGGAGGGAACACCCGCCGGCACGGCACCGACCGGAGGGATACGAATGAACGCCGCCTTCTCACGCAGCTGGAAGCACGCCGTCGTCACCGGCGGCGCCGGTTTCGTCGGTTCGCACCTGTGCACGGCGCTGCTGGACTCCGGCACCGCGGTCACCTGCGTCGACGACTTCAGCACCGGCCGGCCGGAGAACACAGCCGGGCTGCGTGACCGCCCCGGCTTCGAACTGGTGACGGCCAGCGTCAGTGAACCCTTCACCGTCGACCGTCCCCCCGACCTGGTGCTGCACTTCGCGTCCCCGGCGTCGCCGGCCGACTATCTGCGGCTGCCGCTGCACACGATGGAGGCCGGCAGCCTCGGCACCCGCAACGCCCTGGCCCTCGCCCACGAGTCCGGCGCCCGGTTCCTGCTCGCCTCCACCTCCGAGGTCTACGGCGACCCGCAGCAGCACCCGCAGAACGAGCGGTACTGGGGCAACGTGAATCCCGTCGGCCCGCGCAGCGTGTACGACGAGGCGAAGCGCTTCGGAGAGGCGCTGACCACCGCGCAGGCCGACACCCACGGCACCGACACCGGCATCGTGCGCCTGTTCAACACCTACGGCCCCCGGATGCGCGGCTACGACGGCCGCGCCGTGCCCACGTTCATCCGCCAGGCGCTGGCGGGCGAGCCCCTGACCGTCACCGGCGACGGCCACCAGACCCGGTCGCTGTGTTACGTCGACGACACCGTGCGCGGCATTCTGGCCGCCGCCGCCCACGGCCTGCGCGGCCCGGTGAACATCGGCAACCCGACCGAGATCACCATGCTCGACCTGGCCCGGCTCGTCGTCGAACTCACCGGCTCCACCTCCGAGATCCGCTTCATCGAGCGGCCGACGGACGACCCGGCCGTGCGCTGCCCCGACATCACGCTCGCCCGCGACAAGCTCGAGTGGGAGCCGGCCGTCAGCGCCGAGGAAGGCCTGCTGCGCACCATCGACTGGTTCCGCGCCCACCCGGACTGACGGTCCGCGGCGAGCGCCCGGACAGCGAACACCGGACACCCCCTCCCTGTGCCGCCGGCCCTGACGCGACCCGTCGAAAGGTCTGTGACTGACATGCGCATTCTCGGCATCAACGCCCTCTTCCACGACCCCGCCGCCGCCCTCGTCATCGACGGCACGACCGTCGCCGCGGCGGAGGAGGAACGCTTCTCCCGGCGCAAGCACGGCAAGCGCCCGGTGCCCTTCGCCGCGTGGGAGCTGCCGGAGCAGGCCGCCGCCTGGTGTCTGAAGCGGGCCGGACTGCGGCCCCAGGACCTGGACGCCGTGGCCTACTCCTTCGACCCGTCGCTCGCCAGGCCGGCCGACGCCATGGGCCTCGACGACCCCTGGGACCATCTGCGGCTGGCGTACGCGCGGGAGGCGCCCGGCTTTCTGCAGACGGCGCTGCCCGGACTCGACGCCGACCGTGTCCGCTTCGTGCCGCACCACATGGCGCACGCCGCGTCCGCCGCGTTCGCCGCGACCGACGCCGGCACCTCCTCCGTCCTCGTCCTCGACGGCCGCGGCGAGCGTGCCTCGCACCTCGCCGCCCGACGGGTCCACGGACGGCTGGAGGCCCTGCACGCACAGGACCTGCCGCACTCGCTCGGACTCGTCTACGAGGAGCTGACCGAGCATCTCGGATTCCTGCGTTCGTCCGACGAGTTCAAGGTGATGGCCCTCGCTTCCCACGGCAGGCCGCGGATGCTGGCCGAACTGCGCAAGTACGTCCACCCCACCGGCGACGGCGGCTTCCGCGCCACCGGCGTGCCCTGGCACCAGTTCTGCGCGCCGCGCGGCCCCGACGAGGCGTGGACGCAGGAGCACGCCGACGTGGCCGCCAGCGCCCAGGCCGTGCTCGAGGAGACCATGCTCGACCTGGTCCGGTGGCTGCACGGACAGACCCACGACAGCCTGCTCACCCTGGCCGGCGGCGTCGCCCTCAACTGCGTGGCCAACTCGCGGATCGCCCGCGAGGGTCCCTTCTCCCGGGTGTGGGTGCAGCCCGCTGCCGGCGACGCGGGGACCGCCCTGGGCGGCGCCCTGCTGCTGGCGGCCGGCGAGGGCGACGACCCGGAGCCGATGAACGGCGCCGACCTCGGCCGCGACTGGTCCGACGCGGAGCTGGGCGCCTGGCTGAAGACCGCCGCCGTCCCGTTCGACCGGCCGGCCGACATCGCCGCGACGGTGGCCGAGGCGCTCGCCGACAACGCCGTCGTCGCCTGGTTCCAGGGGCGTTCGGAATACGGGCCGCGGGCGCTCGGCCACCGGTCGCTGCTGGCCCACCCCGGCCACGCGGGCAACCTCGAACGCCTCAACGACGTCAAGGGCCGCGAACAGTTCCGGCCGGTGGCCCCGATGGTGCTCGCCGACCGGGCTCCCGAGATCTTCGACGGCCCCATGCCCAGCCCGTACATGCTCTTCGTCCACGACGTGGCCCCCGCCTGGCGGGAGCGGATCCCGGCGGTCGTGCACGTCGACGGCACGGCCCGTATCCAGACCGTCGACCCGGGCCGCGAGCCGCTGGTGGCCCGGATGCTGCGCGAGTTCGAGCAGCGCACGGGGCTGCCGGTCGTCGTCAACACCAGCCTCAACACGGCCGGCCGGCCCATGGTCGACGACCCGCGCGACGCCCTCGAATGCTTCGGCTCCTCGCCCGTCGACCTGCTGGCCATCGGCCCGTACGCCATCCGGCGCGGCGACTTCTTCCGCCACTGCGACGACGCGGACGACGCGGGGACGGGGGCGGCGCGGTGAACCGGAACGGTACGGAGAACGCCGGCGGGGCGGTGAACGGGAGCGGGCACCGGCCCCCGCGCTACACGGTGGTGATCCCGACGATCGGCCGGCCCTGCCTCAACGACTGCCTGCGGGCGCTCGCCGCCGCCGGCGGCCCCGGACCGGTCCGGGTGGTCGTCGTCGACGACCGCCGCGGCGCCCCGCGCGCCCCGCTCCCGGTGGAGATGCCGGCGCCCCTGCGGCCGGTCACCTCGGTCGTGCCGGGCCGCGCCCGGGGACCGGCCGCGGCCCGCAACACCGGACTGCGGGTCGCCGGGCCCGTGCCCTGGGTCGTCTTCCTCGACGACGACGTGGTGCCCGGACCCACCTGGTGCGACGACCTGGCCCGCGACCTCGCCGCCGCCGGGCGCCGCACCGGCGGGGTCACCGCCCGTATCGACGTGCCGCTGCCCGTCGACCGCGCCCCGACCGACTGGGAGCGCAACACGGCGGGACTGGCCACCGCCCGCTGGATCACGGCCGACATGGCCTACCGGCGCGAGGCGCTGGACGCCGTCGGCGGCTTCGACGAGCGCTTCCCCCGCGCCTTCCGCGAGGACGCCGACCTCGCGCTGCGCGTCCAGGCCGCCGGGTGGTCGCTGGCCGCCGGCACCCGTACGACCACCCACCCGGTGCGCCCGGCGGGCCGCTGGGTCTCCGTGCGCGTCCAGGCGGGCAACGCCGACGACGTCCTCATGAACCGGCTGCACGGCCGCGACTGGTGGCGGCGCGCGGACGCGCCACGGGGGCGCCTGCCCCGCCACCTCGCGGTGACCGCCGCCGGGGCGGCCGCGGTCGCCTGCGCCGTGACGGCCAGGCCGGCCGCCGCCGCGGCCTGCGCCGCGCTGTGGCTGGCCGGGACCGCCGAGTTCGCCTGGGCCCGGATCGCGCCCGGGCCGAGGACCCGCGACGAGATCGTCTCGATGGCGCTGACCAGCGTGGCCATCCCGCCGGTGGCGGCCTGGCACTGGCTGGGGGCGCAGCTGCGGCACCGCGCCGCGCCGCCGCTCCGGCCGCCGCTGACGGCCGCCGCCGCCGACATCGCCGACCGGCCGGCCAGGGAGGCGGTGCTGCCATGAGCGGCCCCTTCGCGGCCGGGGCCGAGCAGGACCCCTGGCTGTTCCACGGCCCGGCCGCCCCGCGCGCCGCGGCGCTGCCGCCCGACGCCGTCGGCCTGCCGGACGCGGTCCTCTTCGACCGCGACGGCACCCTCGTCGTCGACGTGCCCTACAACGGCGACCCGGCGCGGGTGGTGCCGATGCCGTCCGCCGTGGAGGCGCTCGCCGCCGTGCGGGCGCTCGGGATACCGGTGGGCGTCGTCAGCAACCAGTCCGGCGTCGCCCGCGGAATACTGACGCACCGTCAGGTGGCGGCCGTGCAACGCCGTGTCGACGCGTTCCTCGGACCGATCGACGTCTGGGCGGTCTGCCCCCACGGACCGGACGACGGCTGCCGCTGCCGCAAGCCCGCGCCCGGCCTGGTGCTCGCCGCCTGCGAACGGCTCGGCGTGTGCCCCGCGCGCACCGCGGTCATCGGCGACATCGGCTCCGACGTGGCCGCCGCGCTGGCCGCCGGCGCGCGCGGCGTCCTGGTGCCCACCCCCGCGACCCGTCCCGAGGAGATCGCCGCGGCCCCCGACACGGCCCCGGACCTGCTCCGGGCGGTCCGCCTCGTACTGGACCCCACCGCCCGCTGCCACCGCACGGCGGCCCCGCCGCCGCACCGGGGCGGTGCGGCGGCGGCCCGGCCCGGCGCCGCACCGGGCCCGGCGTCCGGCCCGGCCCGCTGCGGCAGCACGACGGCGGCCGGACACCCCGCCACCGTCCGCGCCGCCGGGCCCGGTTCGCCGGCCGTGGTCCGGGCCGCCGCGCCGGACCCGGCGGTTGCCGTACCGGCCGGTGCGCCGGGTGACGGTCCGTCCGTGATCGGGGGGATGGCCGGCCCCGTGTGGCCCGGCGACGGCGTCGTGGTGGAGGAGGGGCGATGAGCAGGCGGCCCAGGACCCTGGTGGTGCGGCTCGACAGCGCCGGTGACGTACTCCTGGCCGGCCCCGCGGTGCGGGCCGTCGCCGCCGGCTCCTCGCACACGGCCCTGCTCTGCGGCCCGCACGGCGTGCACGCGGCCCAACTGCTGCCCGGCGTGGACGAGGTGCTGGTCCACGACGCGCCGTGGGTCGGCCTCGAGCCCGCTCCGGTGTCGTACGAGCAGACCGAGCGGCTGCTCGAGACGCTCCGGGCCGGACGGTACGACCGGGCCCTGGTCCTGGTGTCGTACCACCAGAGCCCGCTGCCGATCGCGCTGCTGCTCAAGCTCGCCGGCGTGGGCTGGACCGCCGCCGACAGCGAGGACTACCCGGGCGCGCTGCTCGACCTCAGGCACCGCAGGCAGCCGCACCGCCACGAGGCGCTGGCCGCCCTCGACCTCGCCCTGGACTCGGGCTTCGCCCTGCCGCCCGGCGACGACGGCTCACTGCGGATCTCCGCGCCCCCCGAGACGACGCACCTGACCGGACCCGAGCCGTACGTCGTGCTGCACCCCGGCGCCGCCGTCCCCGCCCGCGCCTGGAGCGCCGACCGGGCCGCGCGCGCCGCGGCCGCCCTGTCGGCGGCCGGGCACCGGGTCGTGGTGACCGGCGGCCGGGCCGAGAAGGACCTGACCGCGGCGGTCGCGGCCGATCACGCGCTCGACCTCGGCGGCGCGACGGACCTCCACCAGCTCGCCGGTGTCCTCGCCGGGGCGCGGGCCGCCGTGGTCGGCAACACCGGCCCCGGCCACCTGGCCGCCGCCGTCGGCACGCCGGTCGTCTGCCTTTTCGCCCCCGTGGTGCCGGCCGAGCGCTGGCGCCCCTACAACGTGCCGCACGTGCTGCTGGGCGACCAGCACGCACAGTGCGCCGGCAGCAGGGCCCGCAGCTGTCCCGTCCCGGGGCACCCCTGCCTCGACGGCATCGGCAACGCCGAGGTGCTCGCCGCCGTGGCGGCCCTCGGCTCGGCCGCGGCCGAGACGAAGGAGCGAGGAGCGTGACGATGAACATCCTGCTGTGGCATGTGCACGGCTCCTGGACGACGGCGTTCGTGCAGGGCCCGCACACGTATCTCGTCCCGGTCACCCCCGACCGCGGCCCCGACGGGCTCGGCCGGGCCCGCACCTTCTCCTGGCCCGACTCGGTGCGCGAGGTGACGCCGGAGCAGCTGCGCGACGCCGCCGTCGACCTGGTCGTCCTGCAGCGGCCGCACGAGGCGGAACTCGCCGAGCGATGGCTCGGCGGCCGGCGGCCCGGCCGCGACGTGCCCGCGGTCTACCTGGAGCACAACGCGCCCGACGGCGACGTGCCCGGCACCCGGCACCCCTGCGCGGACCGCGACGACCTCACCCTCGTCCACGTCACGCACTTCAACCGGCTGTTCTGGGACAACGGGTCCACCCGCACGGAGGTCGTCGAGCACGGCATCGTCGACCCCGGCCACCTCTACAGCGGCCGGCTCGACCGCGCGGCGGTCGTCGTCAACGAGCCCGTACGGCGCGGCCGGTACACCGGGACCGATCTGCTGCCCGCGCTGGCGCGGGCCGTCCCGCTGGACGTCTTCGGCATGGGCACCGAAGGGCTCGCCGGACACCTCGGCCTGCCCGAGGACCGCTGCCGCACCGCCGATCTGCCCCAGCGGCAGCTGCACGGGGCCATGGCCGAGCGCCGGCTCTATCTGCATCCGGTCCGCTGGACCTCCCTGGGCCTGTCGCTGCTGGAGGCCATGCACCTGGGCATGCCGGTCGTCGCCCTCGCCACCACGGAGGCCGTCGAGGCGGTCCCCGAGGGCACCGGAACCCTGTCGACGCGCCCCGAGGTCCTCGCCGCCGCCGCCCGCCGGTATCTCCACGAACCGGAGGCGGCGGCGGAGGACGGCGCCCGGGCCCGCCAGGCGGCGCTGCGGCGCTACGGACTCAAACGCTTCCTCGACGACTGGGAGCGCCTGATGACGGAGGTGTGCTCATGACCGACCGCGACCTCATCGGCACGGAAGCGCTGTCCATCGCGCTCGTGTCCGAGCACGCGAGCCCGCTCGCCGCACTCGGCGGGGTGGACGCGGGCGGCCAGAACGTCCATGTCGCGCGCCTGGCGGGCGCCCTCGCCGACCGCGGCCACCGGGTCACCGTCTACACGCGGCGCGACGCGCGGGACCTGCCCGACCTGGTGCCGCTGAGGCCGGGTGTCGACGTCCGCCATGTGCCCGCCGGACCGCCGGAAGCGATCCCGAAGGACGAGCTGCTGCCCCACATGCTCGGCTTCGGCCGTCATCTGGCGCGCGAGTGGCAGACCGTCCCGCCGGACGTGGTGCACTCCCACTTCTGGATGTCCGGTCTCGCCTCGCTGCACGCCGTACGGGAGTCGGGACTGCCGCTGGTGCACACGTACCACGCCCTCGGGACCGTGAAGCGGCGTCACCAGCGCCATGCGGACACCAGCCCGCCGGCCCGGATCGCCTGCGAGAAGGAGGTCGGCGTCGGCTGCGACCGGATCATCGCCACCTGTCGCGACGAGGTCGGGGAGCTGGCCGCCATGGGCCTCTCCGCCGAGCGGGTGGACGTCGTGCCGTGCGGCGTGGACACCGACGCGTTCACCCCGCACGGGCCGGCCGCCGAGCGCGGCGCGTACCGCCACCGGCTGATCCAGGTCGGCCGGGTGGTCCCGCGCAAGGGCGCGGCCGTCTCCGTCACCGCGCTGACCCGGCTGCCCGGCGTCGAACTCCTCGTGGTCGGCGGCCCGCCGGCCGGGCGCCTCGACGACGACCCGGAAGTGCGCCGGCTGCGCGACCTGGCGCACGGCCTCGGCGTCGCCGACCGGGTCCGCTTCACCGGAGCCGTCGCCGGCGAGGACGTCGCGCCACTGCTGCGCAGCGCCGACGTGGTGCTCTGCCCCGGCGACTACGAGCCGTTCGGGATCGTCCCGCTGGAGGCCATGGCGTGCGGCAGGCCCGTCGTCGCCACCGCCGTCGGCGGCCAGCTCGACACCGTCGCGGACCCCGCCACCGGGCGGCTCGTGCCGCCCCGCGACCCGGACGCGCTCGCCAGGGCCGTGGCCGAACTGCTCGCCGATCCGGCGGCGCGGGAGGCGTGCGGGGAGGCGGGACGGCGACGGGTGCTCGGCACGTACGGCTGGACGAAGGTCGCCGCCGCCACCGAGGCCGTGTACTTCGGTGTGCTCGCCGCCAGGCCCGCCCTGCAGCGGGCCCCCGGAGGGGCGTGGGCGACCGGGGTGATGTGACCGCCGGCAGGACCGCCGACCGCCAACGAGACCGCGCAGCACCGACGTTCGAAGGAGGTGCGGGAACGGCCACCGTCCCCAGGGACGCCCGGCACGCCCCGACCAGCATGAACGAAGCACTTGCAAGCGAGGCCGCGCACCGGCACTGCCAGTCCCTCCAGGACGCCCTCGGCCGGTTCCGCCGGCAGAACCTGGGCCAGATCACCGCGTGGGGCGGCCACCTCGCCGCGGTCCTCCCCGTCGGCGGCCGGCTGCTGGCCGCGGGCAACGGTGGCAGCGCGGCCCAGGCACAGCACCTGACCGCGGAACTCGTCGGCCGCTACCGGGACGAACGGCCCGCCCACTCGGCCGTCGCCCTGCACGCGGAGACGTCCAGCCTGACCGCCATCGGCAACGACTACGGCTTCGACCAGGTCTTCGCCCGGCAGGTCGAGGCGCACGGCCGCCCCGGCGACGTCCTCGTACTGCTGTCCACCTCCGGCGGCAGCGCCAACCTCGTCAACGCGGCCAGGACGGGACGGGCGGCGGGACTGCGGGTGTGGGCGATGACCGGACCCGGCCCCAACCCGCTGGCGGAGGCCGCCGACGAGACGCTGTGCGTCGACGCGGACTCCACCGCGACCGTGCAGGAGGCGCACCTCGTCGCCGTCCATCTGCTCTGCGAGGTCTTCGACCTGGCGACCGCCGCACCCGCGGCACCGGCGGCCGTACGGCGGGCCCCGGGAGCGGCCGCGACGCAGGCCGCCGTCGCCCGCCGGAGGCTGTCATGAGTGCCCGGGGAGGGCGGCGGACGCGGGGACCGCTGGTCGTCGTCGGGGACGTCCTGCTCGACGAGGACATCGAGGGCGTCGCCGACCGGCTCGCCCCGGACGCCCCCGCGCCGGTCGTGGACGTACGCAGCCAGCTGCGCCACCCCGGCGGCGCCGGACTCGCCGCGGCGCTGGCCGCCCGGTCGGGCCGCGAGGTGGTCCTCGTCACCGCGCTCGGCGACGACGCGGCGAGCGAGGCCGTACGGCGAGCGCTGCACGGCAGGGTCCGGCTGGTGGAGGTGCCGCTGAACGGCACGCTGCCGGTCAAGACCCGGGTCATGGCGGGCGGCCGCCCGCTCGTGCGGATCGACCGCGGCGGCGGCACGCCCGGCGAGCCGGGCGACGCGGTGCGCGACGCGCTGGCCGGGGCGCACACCGTCCTCGTCGCCGACTACGGCCGTCACACGGTCAGCGCCGTACGGGAGTATCTGGCGGCCGCCGCCCGCCGGGTGCCGCTGGTGTGGGACCCGCATCCCAGGGGCGACACGCCCGTGCCCGGGGCCCGGATCGTCACCCCCAACGCGGCGGAGGTCTCCGCCCTGACCGCGGAACCGGCGTCCGGGACGGGCCGGTCGCTGCGGGACTTCGCCGAGCACGGCCGGGAGCTCGCGGAGCGCTGGCGGGCGGCGGCCGTCGCCGTCACCCTCGGCGACCGCGGCGTGCTGCTGACCCGGCCGGGCGACGGGACGCCGATGCTGGTCCCGGCCCCGTACCGGGCCGACGGCGACACGTGCGGCGCCGGCGACTGCTTCGCGGCGGCGACGGCCACCGAGCTGGCCGACGGCGCCCTGCCGGAGGAGGCGGTGCAGCGGGCCGTCGCCCGGGCCGCGGCCTTCGTGGCCGCCGGCGGCGCGGGCAACCCGGGACTGTGGCGCACGGCGGGCCCCTCCCACCCGGTCCGGGCCGTCGAGAGCGACCCGTTCGAGCTGGCGGAACGCGTCCGGGCGCGCGGCGGGACGGTGGTCGCCACCGGCGGCTGCTTCGACCTGCTGCACGCCGGCCACGTCGGGCTGCTGGAGAGCGCCAGGCGCATCGGCGACTGCCTGATCGTGTGCGTCAACTCCGACGAGTCGATCACCCGCCGCAAGGGCCCCGGCCGCCCGCTCACCCCGCTGCACGACCGGACCCGGGTGCTCGCGGGCCTGGGCAGCGTCGACGCCGTCGCCGTCTTCGAGGAGGACACCCCCGTCGCGCTGCTGAACCGGCTGCGGCCCGACGTGTGGGTGAAGGGCGGCGACTACGCCGTGGAGGAACTCCCGGAGGCCGACGTCGTGCGCGCGTGGGGCGGACAGGCCGTCGTGCTGCCGTACCTCGACGGCCGCTCGACCACCCTGCTGGCCCGCCGCGCGGCCCAGGCGCAGGCCCAGGCCGCCGCCCGGACCGCGTCCCCCTGACCCCTGACTCGCGGACCCGCCGGAAGGAGACCGGGATGACCACGAGCGCGGAGCAACCGAGCGGTACCGAGCGGCCGCGGATCCTGGTGCTGCGGGCCCTGGGGCTCGGGGACCTGCTGACCGCGGTCCCCGCGCTGCGCGCCCTGCGGCGCGGGCTCCCCGGACACGAGACCGTGCTGGCAGCGCCCGGGCGGCTCGCGGCGGCCGCCGCGGCGACCGGACTGGTCGACCGGCTGCTGCCGGCCGCCGCCCCCGGCCGGGCGGTGCCCGCCGCGCTCGCCTGGACGGGGCCCGCGCCCGACCTCGCCGTCGATCTGCACGGCAGCGGCCCCGACAGCCGCCGTCCGCTGGCCCGGCTCTGCCCGCGCCGCCTGTACGCGTACGCGCAGCCGGACGGACCCGAATGGCGGGACGACGAGCACGAACGGGAGCGCTGGTGCCGGCTGCTCGACCGGTACGGCGTGCCCGCCGACCCCGCCGACCTGCTCGTCCCCGCACCGGACACGCCCTCGCCCGCACCCGGGGCGATCGTCCTGCATCCGGGCGCGGACGCCGCGGCCCGCCGCTGGCCCGCCGAGCGGTTCGCGGCCGTGGCGCGGGCGCTGAGCCGCGCCGGGCACCGGGTCGTCGTGACGGCCGGGGCCGCGGAGGGCCGGCTCGCGGCGGAGGTGGCCGGACCGGCGGGGCTCCCACCGGACGCGGTCCTCGGCGGGACGGGCGGCGACGTGCCGTTCGACGTGCTGATGGCCCTGGTCGCCCGGGCCCGCTGCGTGGTGGCGGGGGACACCGGCCTCGCCCACCTGGCGACCGCCCTCGGCACTCCGTCCGTCACCCTGTTCGGGCCCGTGGCCCCCCGTCTGTGGGGGCCGCCGCCCCGGCCGTACCACCGGGTGCTGTGGCACCCCGACGCCGACGACGCGCCCCGCCCCGGGGACGCCCACGGCGACCGGCCCGACGAGCGGCTGCTGCGCATCACCACCGAGGAGGTGCTCGACGCGGTACGCACGCTGCCCCCGTACCCGGGCGGGTACGGGGGCAGCGTGCGTACGGCTCAGGCCGCGGTCTCCAGCGCCGGCTGACCGGCCAGAGCGGGCTTCGCGGCCGGCACGGCCACCGGCTTCGTCGTACGGCGCTCCCGCAGCACGTATCCGGCCCCGATCGCGCCCGCGACCAGCAGGCCACCGGTGACCAGGGCGCCGCGCGCACCGGCCAGCTCCATGAGCAGGCCCAGCATCGGCGGCCCGGCGAGGCTCCACACCGTCCTGATGGTGCCCCAGACGCCCAGGACGCGTCCCCTCATGTGCGGAGGCGGATCGGTCTGGAGCACGGTCGTCCCCGCGGTGTCGGACACCGACTCCACGAGGGCCATCGGCAGCACCACGACCAGCAGCACGGCCAGGGACGGCGACAGGCCCGCGACGATCTGCAGCACACCGCCGGCCGCCGCGAGCAGGCCCACGAGCCGCACCGACGGCCTGCGCAGCCGGGCCCCGAACACCGCGCCGATGATGCCGCCGACGGCGAGCACGGTCGAGACGGTGCCGAACGCCCCCGCGCCGCCCGCGAGCGGTCCGACGACGAGCACGGCCAGGGTGAGCTGGTAGTTGCGTCCGAAGACGGCGCTGAGCCCGGTGATCCCGGCGAGCGCGACCAGCCGCGGCCGGCGCGCGAAGTACCGCAGCCCCTCCCGCATGCTCATGTCGTTCTCGGCGGCCGGTTCGGCCGGCTCCCGGGTCGCGTCCTTAGAGGAGCGGACGCGGACCGCCCGGGCCACCGGGCGCAGGAACGGGATGACGGCGGTGACGAAGAGGAACGAGACGCCGTTGGCCGCGTAGGCGGCGGCCGTGCCGAAGAAGCCGACGGTCACACCGGCGAGCGCCGCGCCCGCCAGCCGCCCCGCGTTGTGCACCAGCGAACCGACGCCGATCGCGGAGGGCACGTCCTCGGTACGGACCAGGTCGTTGCCGAGCAGGGCACACGCCGGGCCGTCCACGGTGGCGATGACGCCCGTCACAGCGGCCAGCGCCATCAGGACGCCCAGGTTCAGCTGGTCCATCGCCACCAGGAACGCCGTCAGGAACGCGACGGCGCCCAGCAGCGCCTGGCTGACCGAGGCGGTCAGCTTGCGGGGCCAGCGGTCGACGGCGGCGCCGCCCACCAGGCTCATCAGCAGGCCGGGCGCCGCCTGCACCGACATCGACAGTCCGGTCGCGGCGGCCGACCCGGTGATCTGCAGCACCAGCAGGTTCTGCACGGTGAGCTGCATCCAAGTACCGGCGTTGGAGACGAAGTTGGCGACGGACCACCAGCGCATGCTCGGGTACGTGAAGCAGCGCCAGGGGGAGTTGTCGCCCAGCAGGCGACGTGCGAGGCGGCCGGACGGGCCGGCCGCGGGGGCAGCGGAGGAGGAAGCAGGCACAGTGAGATCACTCGGGTGACGAGCCCCCGAGGGACCCATGTGGCGGAACGCGGTGGAAGCTTGTGACGCCGGCTGCACTGCACGGCCGCTCCACCTCAATGGCGCTGACCATCGTGGCAGACGGCTCAGGACAAGTACTCCCACCCGTGCGTGTCCAGGATCCCGCCGGGCACCCGAACCCTTGTGCCGACTGGGATCGCGTACTTCTGGTGGGCTTGCTCACAGGCCCCGGACCCCGCCGGACGGCCCCCGCCCCAAGTGCCGTCCCCAGTTGCGCGCGTCACAGTGAGAACGCACGAAGGCACCGAAGGAAGGCAGACCATTGAACGGCGGAGTGCAGGTGGACCTCGACGGCAGGCAGGCCCTGGTGACCGGCGGCGCGCGTGGGCTCGGAGCCTCCATCACCCGCAGACTCGCGGGCGCCGGCGCGTCCGTACTCGTCGCGGACGTACGCCGCGACCTGGCCGAGGAGCTGTGCGAGCAGGTCGCGGCGGACGGGGGCAAGGCGGACTTCGTGTTGCTGGACGTGCGGGACGCGGAAGCGGTCGCCGACGTCTTCCGGGAGCTGGAGGAGGACGGCGGTCACATCGACATCCTGGTCAACAACGCGGCCGTCGACGTCTCCAAGCCGATCGAGCACCTGACGGCCGCGGAGGTGACCCGGGTGATCACCACCAACCTGCTCGGGCCGATGTTCCTCTGTCTGGAGACCTACCGCCGGATGGTCGCCCGTGGCGGCGGTCACATCGTCAACATCCTCTCCACCGCCGCGAACCGCACCTGGACGGAGGCGGGGCCCTACGCCGCCGGGAAGTCCGGGCTGCGCGCCTTCACCCACACGCTCTTCCAGGAGGCGCAGCGCGACTGCCCGGGGATCGGCGTCACCGGCATCATCGCGGGCGGCATGGCCACCCCCTTCATCCTCGAACGCTTCCCGGACGCCGACCTCGGCATGCTGCAGAGCCCGGACATCGTGGCCGACACGGTCCTCTACGCCCTGTCCGTCCCCGACACCAGCGCGGTCTCCGAGCTGGTCGTCGTGCCCAGGAAGGAACCCTCATGGCCGTGACCCCCGACACCCCCGCGCCCGCCCGCGTCGCCGTCGTCACCGGCTCCGACTCCGGCATCGGACGGGCCACGGCCGTCCGGCTCGCCGAGGCCGGCATGGACATCGGGATCACCTTCCACACGGACCGGGAGGGCGCGGAGGCCACGGCGGAGGAGGTACGCGCCCACGGGAGGCGCGCGGCCGTCGCCCACATGGACCTCACCGTCCTCCCGGACGCCGCGGACGTGATCGACCGGCTCGCCGGCGAGCTCGGCCGGCTCGACGTGCTCGTCAACAACGCGGGCACCGGCACCGCCACCCCGTTCCTCGACCTGGACCTCGGCACGGTCCGCCAGGTCGTCGACGTGGATCTCGTCGGCCCGTTCCTGTGCGGCCAGCGGGCGGCCCGCCGGATGATCGGCCAGGGCGACGGAGGCCGGATCGTCAACGTCACCTCGGTCCACGAGCACCAGCCGCGGGTCGGCGCAGCGCCCTACTGCGCGGCCAAGGGCGGTCTCGGACTGCTCACCCAGGTGATGGCGCTCGAACTCGCCGAACACGGCATCACCGTCAACTCCGTCGCACCGGGCGAGATCGCGACGCCCATGACCGGCCAGGAGGACGAGGACCCCAGGGCGGCCGAACGCCCCGGCATCCCGATGCGCCGTCCCGGTGACGCGCGGGAGGTCGCCGCCGTGATCGCCTTCCTCGCCGGTCCGGACGCCGGATACGTCACGGGGGCGTCGTGGTCCATCGACGGCGGGATGCTGCGCATGGGGCCCATGGCGGGCTCCCACCTCCAGGACGACTCCTGGCGCCGGCCCTGAGTCTTCCGGCCGGGCCGTGTCGGCGGGCGCAGGGTGGTAGCCGGTGAAGCCGCGTGCCGGGCTTCCCGGGAAGGGGCGTTGTGAGATTGGCCCAGGAAAGCACGGGCAGATTGCACCACGCTTCCGGTCAACTCACCGTCCAGGATAGTGATCACAGGGGCGATGGAGACGTCGGCTACCAAGGGGAGCGCACACGATGAGCAGCATCCGCACCAACCCGGCGCCGGTCGTGACTCGGGCCGCCGAGGCCGAGACGACGAGCGACCCCAGCAGCACGATGACGCTGCTGGCAGACTCCGAGGCGACGGGTGGGCTGCTGACCAGCTACCGATCCACCTTCGCCGAGGGAGCTGTGGGAGCACCGGCCCACTTCCACACCCGGGCCGCGGAGACGTTCTACGTCATCGACGGATCCCTGCGCGTTCTCGTGGGGAGGCGATCACCGTGCTGAGCGCGGGTGACTTCCTGCTCGTACCACCGCACACCCCGCACGCCTTCGCTGCCGCCCCGGGGTGCACGGCCGACGTGCTGTTCACCTTCACTCCGGGGATGGCTCGCTTCGACTACCTGAGACTCCTGGGCCGTGTGATGCGAGGCGAAGCCGACTTCGAGGAAATCAAGGCGTCCTCGGAGCGCTTCGACAACCACTACGTCGACAGCCCCGTGTGGAACGCCGCGCTTGCCGCCGGCTGACCATGTGCGCAGCCCCGGTCATGCAGCGATGCAGACCGCCGTGGCTGCCCGGGGAGCCGCCGCCCGACCGCGCCGCGCGCCGACCACCATGCTCATCCGCCGTCGCGCCGTGCATCGCTTCGGAGACTTCGCCGAACTCCTCGCTGATCTTGAGCATGCGCATCATGACGCGCTCCCGCTCGGTCAGCTCGCCGGCGTTCTCGTCAGCCATGTGCGGATGTGCCCGACCCGCTCCCACGTCCCGCCGTGTGGGTCGCTGTGGTTCGCGCCGTTCATGTCTCTCCACTGGTCGTATCGACCTCAGAGCAATGCGGTGCCTTGGGTCAGGCAGGTCGGGTGCAGACGAACCCGAGAGACGTCAGGCCCTCGGCTTGGCAGAGCCGGTCAGACGCTCCGCCGACCTCGGTCTGGAGCAACTGGTAGGCGGCCCCGCTCGCGCGGCCCCATGCCATCGCTGCCCGCCACAGTGCGCGGCCGTAGCCGTGGCCGCGGTACTGCGGCAGGACGGCGAAGTACTGGGGCAGCAGTCGGGTCCGTCCTGCCTCGTCGCTCATCGTCTCCATGGGGCCGATGGCACCGGCCACGTGCCCGTCCCGCGCGACGGTGAGGACCGGCCCTACTGTTCCAGCGGTCATCTGCTCGTGGAGGAATTCGAGCCCGTCGGCCTTCATGTCCTCGGCGAATGCGCCGAACGTCGCCTTCACGGTTTCGGGCTGCCCGTCGTACGGCCGTACGGCGGCGGTCGGAAGGGCCTCCGGGCCGGGGCTGGTGAAGTCCTTCATCTGGACCCGTGTGCCCACCGCGGCGGCAGACTGCTCGGGCTGGTCGGGCCCGAGGAACCACACGATGCGTGCGGCCCCGACCCGGTGAGCGGCAGCGAGCTCGCGGGCGAGTTCGGCTGCGTCGGCCAGGGCGTCGGGCATCCCATACACGTGGACCTTCACCGCCCCCCGGCGGCCTGGGTCCGACAGAGTCGGGATGAGTGTTTGCCGCGCATTGTGGCGTACGGCGCCGGTGAGGATCCGCTCCGTCTTGGTTTGCGACCAGCGCCGGTCCTTGTCGTAGGGCAGGAACTTCCCGTTGTCCGCGACGCCTGCCGCAGCGGTGAAGAGGCGAGGGAGCGGGCCGGCGGGGTGCACGGGGCCGAGCGTCGGCACAAACGGCACGGGCATCACGGGCTGCATCCAGTCCCAGTTCAGGTGCATGGCCGCACGCTACACACACGCCACAGGCCCCGGTGCGCGAGCACCGGGGCCTGCACGTTCATGACCGGATCAGACGCAGATCAGGTCAGTGGGGATTGTCGTCACCAGCCGCGCACGAGCACTTCGCGGCCTCCATCACGTCGTCCAGGTCCGCGACGGGGGTGATGGTGAGGATCGGCGCGGTGGGCCGCTCGACAGGCCGCGTGAGGTACGGCAGCCCCTGGCCCGGCATGTCCCCGGGGAGGGGACGCCTGGGGGAAATCTCGACAGCGACAGCGGTCATGGTCAGCCTGCTTTCTTCATTCCATGCTGGCAGTAACTTGCGAGTGGTGCCTTCGCCTCTTGGTAGTGCTTGGCCAGCGGCCTGCACACCGTGCAGGCCCCAGAGAGCTGACAGCCAGAGCACCCACCGGTGCGAAGCATGAGGCGGTCGGCGATGGCGCCGAGCCGTGCGAGACCGTCGATCCCCTCGTCGGGGAGACTGATCTGGTCATCGCGGCCGATCTTGCAGATCGTCGCGAAGCCGTGCGGGTCCATGTGGAAGAACGTGTGGCCGGCGTTGCACCCCCCGAAGGGCTTCCGCATCCGCAGGTGTTCCTTGGACTGCGCGGTGAGGACTTCGCCGCCGCCGTAGATCGTCGGCGTCATGTTCGTGAAGACGGCGTAGTCCAGGCCCCACTGTTCGCAGAGGCCGATCATCGCCTGTTCCTCGTGGGCGTTGTCCTCGGTGACGATGATGCTCATCCGCAGCGGGAGCGTCGCCCGCCGGGCGGCGCCCATGCCCTGCATGAACAGGTCCCATGCCCCGGCACGCTGCGTCAGCTCGTCATAGCTCCGCTTTGTCGCCCCGTACATCGACACCGTGACCCGGTAGGGCGGGCGCTCCCGGAGCATCGCGAGCAGGTTCTCCCTCCAGAGGAGGGAGCCGTTCGTAGAGAGCGTGATGATCATGCCGTGGTCCCACGCGTGCCGGTACGAGGGCATGAAGTCCTTGTCGACCGTGGGCTCGCCCCCGGTGACCTGGAGCCACAGCACACCGGCCTCGGCCATGATGTTGAGGCTGCGGAGCTTGTCGTCGAGGGGCATACCCGAATTGACCTTGAGGCCCAGGTAGCAGTGCTTGCACTTGTAGTTGCAGCCGAGGTTGACCTCCCAGGACGCCTTGCCGTAGCCCCACGTCGACGGCTGCCGCACGAGTAGGACGTCCGGCAGGGGCCGGCCGGTGATGTCCGTGCCCCACTGCTCGCGGACGGAGTCAGCCAGCCAGGCCGGGACGGCGGCTTCTGTCGCGCGGGTGCGCAGCTCCTCGTAGTTGGCCTCCGGGAGGAGGAGCCCACCGGGGCTTCCAGGACGGACGAGCACATGCTGTCCCAGGAACGGACTGGCGATCAGCTCATGCATGGATGTCTTCCTTCGGTCGGACGATTCAGGCAGTTGTCGAGCTCGGTCAGCGTGGGACGTTGTGTGGTGGGACCAGGTCCTCCAGGCACCCGATGCGCGGGCAGGAGCACACCGCCGGCGTCTCCCCGGCCCCACGCTTCGCATGGGGCCGGTCCACCAGAACGGGCATGTCTGTGGCTTCGCATCGCCAGCACCGGCCGGTAGCCCACGCCCTCTCCATCGGCGGCTTTCCGCTCGTCACGCCGACGATGAGCGCTGCCAGGACCACGGCGACGATCACGACGTAGTGCAACGCGACCAGGCGGGAGCTTGGTCAAGCGACGGCGGGCCGTCGCTCAAGGAGGTAGTCGAGTGCTTGGCGCTGGAGACGGGCGAGGCAGTTCTCGCACGAGTAGAGGGGAGCGTGCCGGCCATCCCACTGCACAGGACCGAGCCAGATCACCGGCAGGTTGATGCGCTCGCACCCGAGCCAGCAGTCACCAGTGACCCATAGCCGTTGCACGGCGGCCCTCCCTTCGGTGTCGAAGCCCCGGCCGCCCCTCGACGGGGGAGCGAAGAGCGGCCGGAGCACCCCGAGGACAAGGCACAAGCCCCGGGGAGTCGTGAGTCACAGCACGGCGGGCGAAGCCCACTCCGCGCCTGGAAGCTGCTCGGCGAACGGCCTCGGGCCATGGAGCGTGCGGCACAGCCCGCAAGCGTGGACGGTGCCTCCTGGCCCGCTGCCGGTCTCGATCACATGGACGAGACGGATGTCCTCTCGCGGAGCCGAAATGCGTACTCCTCCGCCTCGCCGATGCTGGTGAACAACGGGATCGCTTGCGAGGTCTGCCGGATCGTTTCGACGTCCACAAACAGTTCATTCGTCGGTCCCCCTGACCAACGCACGCTGCTGGTCGCGGCCACGAGCGACGAGCGCCACGACGGCGTGCGGGCCGCAGAGGACACCAGGGCCATTCATCGGGACGCACCAGTACGACCGGGCAGCTCGCGGATCGGTCTGGCCGGGGTGAGGCACGCCCACGAAGGTGCTACGCCCCAGGCACTGCGCGTCCCTTCCGAGGAGCATGACCCACTTCGGGAGCTGGGCCATGCTCGCCGGCACGAGGGCGTAGTACTGCTGACTGTGCTGGTCGACGAACACCGGCCCGTCGAGCGCTCCCGTGAGGTATGCGTCGGTCTCCGCGGGGTCAGCAGTTCCGGCGGCGGCCTGGACGATCGTGGCAGGAATCCGGACCGCTGCGAAGCCGCCGCCGCAGCGAAGAAGAGCGGTGTAGGTCGTCGCCCACTCGGTACGGGCTGCCGGGATGTCCGTCGCCGCCGCGAGAAGCCAGTGGGCGACGGCCATTTCACGGTCCCTCCGTGTATGCACCAGCACGCCGGGAAGCGGCTCGACCGGTGCCTGCACGCTGCTCACAGCGTCACCTCCCAAGTCAGGCGCAGCCGAACCGTGCACCAATTCAGATCAAGTTCCTGCGGAACGCGGCCCACGGTGACGGCCTCCCTCATAGGCTCGATTGGGAACGCATACAACGGTATGGATCCGCGGTCATGCCCTGAAGTGACCGCCAGTACAGGTGGTTGGATGCGATCTGTCGGGAATGGAGCGCCCATGCGGCCGAGCTCACGAGAATCCCTGACCGGCGGTCAGGGAACCGGGTCACGCCCCCGCGAGGGCGTCATCTCGGGCTACGTCTTCCGCGTCATACGGGAGCAGCAGGGCTACACGCAGTACGAGGCCGCTGAACGCCTGCGGGTCTCCTCGGACACGATCGCCGGCTGGGAGTCCGGTCGGCGCCCCCTCACCGCCATGCCCGTCGGGCAGATGCTCGTGCACCGACACCGACTCATGCAGATGGGCACGGCCCCGGCACTCCTGCAAGCCCTCGAGCGCGCCCTTGAGGCAGACGTACTCCTCGGCAGCGTGCTCACCGAGGACTCACCGGTCGACGAAAGCCCGCTCGGCTCGATGGTGACGCAGCGGGAACTCGTAGAAGTCCTCACGTGGCCACTCAGCGGCGTGGCCCCGCAGTATGTCCGCGACCTGCCGCCCCCACCACGAACCCGGCGAGGCCCCGCACCCGCAGGACCGGAACTCACCACCTCCGACCGCGCCCGGTTCTTCACCCGAATGCGGCGCACCGCCGAACAGGCACGCGGCGACGGCCAGTTCCTTCTACGCCGTCAGGCGCTCTATCTGGCCGGATACGACGACCAGGACGACACCGGCGAATGGGTCGCCCACCAGCAGCGCACCGAGCGGCCCGACGACTGGCTCACTCTCTGGCTCAACTCCCGCTCCGTCGCCGCCGTCTCCGCCCGGCACGGCGACCGCGACCGCATGGGCTACTTCATCGGCACCGCTCTCGCGGACGACGCCGGCGAAGCAGCGAACCTGAATTACTGGGCCTACTGGATCGGAGAGGCCCCGCACATCGAACTCTCCGACGACTTCATCGCCTCTCCCACCCCCGGCTTGTGGTCCGGTGACAAACTCCTCGCCCACCTCGCCCACGGCCTCGACGCACGCCACGGATACGTCGACCTCAACATCCACACCGTGTGGTCCCTCCTCCAAGTCCGCCCGAACCTGTTGCGGAGCGGTGCAGCGGCACGTGCCCTACGCGACCGCCTCCCCGTGATGTTGGATAGCCGGGAGCTGTCGGCGCGCGGGCGCCGAGAGTTGGAGAGCATCCGGTACGCGATCCGCCTCGCCGAGGCGTGAGAGGAGTCCGACGATGGCAGACGACCTGTCCGCGGTGGCACGCTTCCTGTACGAGGCGGGAACGCTCAAGCAGACGAAGCGCACCGGCTGGTGGATGGCCGGCGTACGCGACCCCGAGTCGGTGGCCGAGCACTCCTGGCGAACCGCGCTACTCGCCTCGATCATCGCGAAGCTCGAAGGGGCAGACCCGGCGCAGGCCGCGTTCCTCGCGGTCTGGCACGACTCGCAGGAAACGCGCACGGGAGACGTGAACCACCTCGGGAAGAAGTACACCAGCGGCGAGGCGGATCCGAGGGACGTCACCGCCGACCAAGTCAAGGGCATGCCCGAGGACCTGGCCGCCGCCATTCGCGGCCTGGTCGACGAGTACGAGTCGAAGGAGTCGCCCGAAGCGATCTGCGCCCGCGACGCCGACAAGTTGGAGTGCCTGATCCAAGGCGTCGAGTACAAGGCCCAGGGATACGAGAACGCACAGCGGTGGATCGACAACAGCCGTCGGCGGTTGACGACGAAGTCCGCGAACGCCCTCGCTGATGCCGTCCTCGAGACCGGCTCTCTCGACTGGCTCCGTGCTGCCCTTGGGGAAGGCTGAGGGTGCCAGACGTCCCGCCCAGGTTCCACGATGACGCCGTGCCCCGGTCGCGGCCAACGCTGCGTTGCCACACGGGGATCGGGTCAGGCAGAGTCACGTAGTGCGGCGTAGGCGGCGCCCCGGTCCTCGAGGCGGCGGACGCACGGCTCGCACGCGTAGAACGGGCCGTGACCGTGGTCGTCGCTCTGGACGGGACGAGCCACATGACCGGCAGGCCGCGGCGGTCACACCGCCAGCACTCGCCGACGAGCCACACGGTGCGGTCCACGGCGGACGGCTCCCCTCCCCCTTTGGCGATCGTGGTGAACCCACCCCGGCCGGTCTGGTGCCACGGGGAGAGCACACAGGTGCTGCGGGGCGCGGCGGCCGTCGGCGGGGGGCTACCCGCTCCGGGCCCGCGCCCTCCCCGCCGGCATGGCCGGGGCGGAGCCGAACGCGCCGGCCCGGGGGACGACGGACACGCCCTGTGAGGACCGCCCCCGCCCCCTCGTGCGGGGGCGGCCTCGTCAGGGGGTCTCGCGGCCGTCAGTCGGGGAGCGCGTTGGCGAGGGCCACGCCGCCGTACCACAGGGCGCTGCGCTTGGGCGTGCGCTGCTGGGACTCGAAGTCCACGCGGACGACGCCGAAGCGCATCCCGTAGCCTTCGGCCCACTCGAAGTTGTCGAGCAGCGACCAGAGGAAGTAGCCCCGGACGTCGGCGCCCTCCTCGATGGCCCGGTGCACGGCCCGCAGATGGCCTTCGATGTATGCGGTGCGGTCGGCGTCCTCGATCCGGCCGTCCGCCTCGACGGTGTCGTCGAAGGCGGCGCCGTTCTCGGTGATGTACATCTTCAGCCCCGGGTGATCCCGGTGGATGCGCACGAGCTGGCGGCGCAGGCCGTCCTCGTCGATCTCCCAGCCGATGCCGGTCCTCGGCAGCCCGCGGTCGATGAAGCGCACGTCCTCCGCGCCCGGCCACGGGGAGGGCCCGTCCGGCTCGCCGCCTCCGGCGACCCGGTAGGAGGTGTAGTAGTTGACGCCGAGGAAGTCGACCGGCGCGCCGATGATCTTCTCGTCGGCCGCTTCGATGTGGCCGGTGCCGCACACCCGCTCGAAGTGCTCCCGCACATCCGCCGGATAGGCGCCCTCGACCACCGGATCCAGGAAGAGGCGGTTCTGCAGCAGGTCGATCCGGTGGGCCGCGTCGAGGTCCGCGGTGCTCTCGGAATCGGCGTCCACCGGATAGAAGTTGAGCGTGATGCCCACCTCCGCGTCCGGCGCCGCCGCCCCGCGGATCGCGGGGACCGCGAGGCCGTGGCCGAGCAGCAGGTGGTGGGCGGCGCGCAGCGAACCGGCCGGGTCGACGGCGCCGGGGGCGTGGATGCCGTTGCCGTAGCCGAGGAAGGCCGCGCACCACGGCTCATTGAGGGTGCCCCAGAGCTTCACCCGGTCGCCCAGTGACTCGCTCACCAGCTGCGCGTACTCGGCGAAACGGAAGGCGGTGTCCCGGGTGCGCCAGCCGCCCACGTCCTCCAGCGCCTGGGGGAGGTCCCAGTGGTAGAGCGTGAGCGCGGGCTGGATGCCCTTCTCCAGCAGGGAGTCGACGAGCCTGCTGTAGAAGTCGAGGCCGCGCGGGTCGGCCGGGCCCCGGCCGTCCGGCTGGATGCGCGGCCAGGCGACGGAGAAGCGGTAGCCGCCGACGCCGAGTTCGGACATCAGGGCGACGTCCTGCTCGTACCGGTCGTAGTGGTCGGCGGCCACATCGCCGTTGTGGCCGTTGGCCACCTTGCCTGGAGTGTGCGAGAACGTGTCCCAGATCGACACTCCACGGCCGTCCCGGCCCGCCGCGCCCTCGATCTGGTACGCCGAGGTCGCCACTCCCCACAGGAATCCCGGTGGGAAGGACGCTGCGGCCTGCGGGCGCGCGAGCGCTGCGGGAACCGGATCGTTCTCTGCGGTCATCGTCATCCTCTGATCGGTCGATCGCCGGCGGCGGGCCGAGGGCCCGCGGCGGCCGGGCACGAACTTGGCGGGGCTGCTGAAAGCGCTCCCGCTCCGACGACCGGCAGCTCTGCGGCGGGGCAGGCGGAAGACCAGAGCTGCGTCAGCCGGAATGGGAGCGCTCCCATGAGATTCGGGCAGCCGGCGCGGGTTGTCAAGGGCCCGAGGTCCTGTCGCGGTCATTGACACGGGCCGTGGGGAACCGCTTCATTGGTCCGCGGTGCCGCACCAATGGTGCTCGACCTGCCGTGCCCGTCGGGGCGCGGCGGGGGCGAGTTGCGACCGAGGCGCGCCGCCCATGTGGGAGCGCTCCCGTATCCGGGTTCGCCGACCGTCCTGACCCGGTCGGTGGCCACCTTGGCTGGGAGCGCTCCCGTTCGCCGCCCCGACAGCCCCGACAGCCCCGACAGCCCGGCACCGTCCCAACCGCTCCGCACCGCCCGGCCCCGTACGTATCGCGCTCAGACACCGCCCGCACGCGTTCGCTTCCGTCCCCCACCCAGGAGGCCCGTACGATGCTCCGCGCCGTCCGATCCCGCCCACGCCGCCGCGCGGGGCGCCTGGTCGCTTGCCGCGCCACCCGCTGTACGGCAACGACCGCTCCTCCGGCGACCATGTGCACCAGCCGGACTTCTCCTCTGCCATCCGCCCCGAGCAACTACCGGCTCACCGTCGACGGGGCCGCTACGTGGGGGCCCTTCGTCACCCAAGAAGCGGCCCTTACCCGAACTGGGCCGCGAGGGCATGCAGTAGGCGGGTAGTGGACGAGCAGGTGGGCAAGGTCCCGTTCGCCGCTGAACTGTTCAGGTCGGCCTGGAAGTCGGCGCAGACCTTCCACATGATCTCTTCGGCGCGGGTCGGCATGGCGTCGGTGAACGCGTTCCGCCGGTACTGCGTGACAAAAGCCAAATGAATGTGCAGGTTATGGACAACATGGCGACCAGTTCTGGCATCGGGGTTGGGTCCCAGCCCGGTGACATAAGCCAACGCTATTGTCTTGATCGTGAGCCAAGCCATTCTGTCAAGCGGCAGTTCGGGCATCGTGCCCGGCTTGCACTGTCGCCTGCCGAGGTGCTGAGGACTGATGGCCAGGCGCACGCGGCCCGCAGCATGTGGAACCTGCTCCACGCCTGGTGGCGGATGATGCCGAAGGAGAAGCGGACTCTCGCACTCGCGGATGCCGCGATCGGACAGGCCCGCGAGGACATCGACTTCCTGACCGTATTGCCTGCTCAGGCCGCGCAAGCGGTCCTCAAGGCGTACTTCCAGGCGTGGAAGAACTGCTGGGAGGGCCGCGCCGACGCCCCCACCTTCAAGGGCCGCCTCCGCACGGTGTTGTCCGTGGACATCCCGCAGGGCCGGGACCTGAACATCGTCCGCGTGCACCGCTGGTGGGGGCAGGTCAACATTCCCAAGGTGGGCCGGGTCCGCTTCCGGTGGACCAAAGACCTTCCGGTGGGCAAGCGGGCAGGCGTGGAGAACCGGATCACCGGGGCGCGACTGACCAAGGACGCGCTCGGCTGGCACATCGGCTTCCGTGTTCAGGGCTTGGAGGTCGAGCCCGCGCCCCATCCGGGGCCGGACGTCGGCATCGACGTCGGGATCACCGTGCCCCTCGCCCTCTCGGACGGGACGACGTACGAGCACGGTGAGTGGCTGACCAAGAAGGAGAAGGCCAAGCTCCTGCACCTGGAGCAGCGCGCCGCGCGGCGCAAGCGGCACCGCAGGCCCGGCGAGCGCACCAGCCGCCGACTGCACCGCACTTACGACCGGATCGCGGGACTGCGCGCGAAAGCCAAGCGCCGGGCCCTGGACTGGCAGCACAAGACGACCACCGCCATCGCCCGCACCTACGGCACCGTCGTGGTCGAAGCACTCACCATCACGAACATGGTCACATCGGCCAAGGGGAGCATCGAGGAGCCGGGGAAGAACGTCGCCCAGAAGTCCGGGCTGAACCGCTCCATCGCTCAGGAGGCATGGGGGCGGACGGTCACCATGCTGACGTACAAGACCGCCCGGCACGGCGGCACCCTGCACAAGGTCCCCGCCCCCGGCACCTCCAGGCGCTGCTCGGCGTGCGGCTTCACCACGCCCGGCAACCGGGAGAGCCAGGCCGTGTTCGTGTGCAGGAACCCGGACTGCGGCTGGTCGGGCAACGCCGACCACAACGCGGCCCGGAACGTCCTGCACCTGTACCGGACGGGCCACGCGCTCGTCCCGGCTGCCGGGAGGGCAGTCGTCAGGCGCGCGAAGCGCGTCAAGCCCGCTGCCGCGAGGTAAGCAGGAATCTCCCGGCTTCACTTCAGCCGGGAGAGCACTTCAACCGGTCAATCACGCCATCACCCTCCGGCCCTCGGCTCGCCGGCCGCCGCGGGCCGCTGCCGCGCTGAGGCGGCACGCGGTCAGGCCGTGGCGCGGCGTACCAGTTCCGTGCGGAGCACCACGTTCCGCCAGGCGGCGCCCGGGGAGGCCATCTGGTCGAGGAGGACGCCGGCCATGGTGCGGCCCATCTCCTCCACCGGCTGGCGGACCGTCGTCAGCTGCGGGTCGGTGTGCTGCGCGAGCGGCGAGTCGTCGAAGCCGATGACGGCCACGTCACCGGGCACCGAGCGGCCCGCGGCGCGCAGGGTGTGCAGCGCGCCGGCGGCCATCACGTCGGACGCGGCGAACACCGCGTCGAGGTCCGGATGGCGGCGCAGCAGCTCCGTCATGGCGTGGCGGCCGCTCTCCTCGGTGAAGTCGCCGTCGGCGACCCAGGTGGGGTCGAACTCCCCGTACGCGCCGCGGACGGCCTCCTCGTAGCCGCGCAGCCGGCACTGGGCGACGTACATGTCCGCGCGGCCGGTGATGGTGACGATCTTGCGGCGGCCGGTCTTGGCCAGATGGCGCACGGCGAGCCGGGCTCCTCCGGCGTTGTCGCAGTCGACGTAGGAGACCGTCTCGTCGCCGGTGCGGCGGCCGCCCAGCACGGTGGGCATGTCCATGTCGGAGAGCTGGTCGGGGAGCGGGTCGTCACGGTGGAGGGAGACCAGCAGGACGCCGTCGATCCGGCGGGCCTTGGCGTACTGGAGGAAGCGGTCTCGTTCACGCTCCGTGCGCACCAGGGTCAGCAGCAGCTGGAGCTCCGTGTCGGCCAGGCCGATGCCGACGCCGTGGATGATCTCCGAGAAGTAGGGCTCGGTGAAGAACCGCTTCTCGGTCTCGGGGACGACCAGCGCCACCGCGTCGGTGCGGCTGCCCGCGAGGGCGCGGGCGGCGTGGTTGGGGATGTACCCCAGCTCCGCGATGGCCTGCTCGACAGCGTGCCGGGTGGAGTCGCGCACCCCTGGGGACTTGTTGATCACCCGTGACACGGTGCCCCGCCCGACACCGGCCAGGGCGGCCACCTGCTCGAGTGTGGGCTGGCCGTAGCGGCCCCGTGCTGCCATGCGTGCCTCCGGTGAGGGTGTTGCCGTGTGCGTCGATTCTCCCTGGTGACCTCGGGGACGGAGAGTTCGGGAGCGCTCCCAATATTGATCGATCAGGTCCGGCTTGTCGAGGATCATGCCGGGGCGCCGGCGTCGCCGCGGCGCAGGCGCGACCAACTGGGCTTCATGTCACGCCTTGCGTGATTTGTCAGCGCTGAAAGCGGGAGATTCCCGCGCCCGTGACATCTCGGAGCGATAAAGCTCTGTTGTTCGACCTTGACAGAGGGTGTCGCCGCCGGGAAGCTTTCGAGCCAAGCAGTAGTGGGAGCGCTCCCACTAACCCGTACGGGATTGCTGTGCACCGCTTCCTCACTTCCCCTCCGTGACCGGTCCTGCTCGCCGTCAGCCCCACTCTGTCGCTCTGGGCCCGCCACCAGCCGAAACAGTCGTAGGAGCCTCGAATGCGCATATCTTTTGGTGACGTCCCGCGCAGACGCCGCGCGGTCACCCTCACCACCGCGAGTCTGCTGTCCCTCGGTCTTCTCGTGACCGGATGCGGCGGCTCGGGGGACGAGGAGGGCAGCGACAGCTCGGGCGGAGAGATCACCCTCCGCGTCGGCACCTTCGGATCGTTCGGGTTCGACGACAAGACCGGCGCCAAGCTCTACGCCGAGTACGAGAAGCTGAACCCCGGCATCAAGATCGAAGAGACCAACGTCGCCGACGGCCAGAAGTACTGGGACGCGCTGAAGCTGAGGCTCTCGCAGGGCAGCGGCCTCGCCGACATCCAGGCCATCGAGGTCGGCTACATCGCGGAGGCCACCGGCGAGGCGATGTCGAAGAAGTTCGTCGACCTGGGCAAGACCGAGGGAGTCGACACCTCGGCGTTCCTCGACTGGAAGGTCAAGCAGGCCACCACCCAGAACGGCGAGATCGTCGCGCTGGGCACGGACATCGGTCCGATGGGCATCTGCTACCGCAAGGACCTGTTCCAGAAGGCCGGCCTGCCGACCGATCGCGAGGAGGTCGGCAAGCTGTGGGCCGGTGACTGGGCCAAGTTCCTGGCGGCGGGCGAGAAGTACAAGGACGGCGCGCCGGACGGAGCGGCGTTCCACGACTCGGCGAGCGGTCTGTTCAACGCGGTCGTCTCCAGCCAGCCCGAGCAGTACTCGGGCGAGGACGGCCAGCTGCGCTGGGACAGCAGCATCGGCGTGATGAAGGCGTGGGACACCGCCGTCAAGGCAGCCCAGGGCGGACTGACCGCCAAGCTGCGGCAGTTCGACGAGAAGGGCAGCTGGAACGCGGCGTTCAAGAACTCGAAGTTCGCCACCGTCGCCTGCCCGTCGTGGATGACCGGCATCATCAAGGACCAGGCCGGACCGGCCAACAAGGGCAAGTGGGACATCGCCCAGGCGCCGGTCCCGGCGAACTGGGGCGGCTCGTTCCTCGCCGTGCCCAAGGCGGGCAAGCACACCGCTGAGGCCGCCAAGCTCGCCGCCTGGCTGACCGCGCCCGAGCAGCAGGCCAAGGTGTTCGCCGTCAACGGCAACATCCCCTCGACCACCGAGGGCCTGAAGTCCGAGACCGTCCAGAACGCCCAGCCCGAGTACTTCCCCGGCGTCCCGGTCGGCAAGATCTACTCCGAGGCCGCGCAGCAGATCAAGCCGGCCCCGATCGGCCGCTGGGACGGCCAGGTGAAGACCTTCCTGACGGACAACGGGATCCTCGACATCGAGACCCGCGGCACCTCGCCGGAGAAGGCCTGGAACAACGTGCGGAAGCTGGTCGAGGACAAGATCGACCAGTAGCCGACGCCCTTCCGCCGGCTGCCCCCGCGGCAGCCGGCGGCTCCTTCGCGGACGCCGCGCGGGCGCCCGCCGTTCTTCCGTCACCACTCACCAGGGAAAGGGTCGCCTGATGGCCACCTCCCTCCGGCCCGAGCAGGGCGCCGACGTGATCGCCGGCCCCTCGGGCCCACCGAAGGGCCCGCGGCACCGGGACCCGTCCGGCTGGCGCAGCCGCCTCTACCGCCTCGACCTCAAGGCGACCCCGTACGCCTATGTGGCGCCGTTCTTCCTCGTCTTCGCCGCCTTCGGTCTCTTTCCACTGCTGTACACCGGCTGGCTGTCGCTGCAGAAGGTCGAGCTCGGCGGCGCGGCCGAGTGGCGGGGCCTGGAGAACTACACCAGGCTCTGGGACAGCGACTTCTTCTGGAACGCCCTGGCGAACACCTTCACCATCGGCGTCATCTCCACCGTGCCGCAGCTGCTGATGGCCCTCGGACTGGCCCATCTGCTCAACTACCGCATCCGCGGCCGCGGTTTCTACCGGGTCGCCATCCTCGCCCCGTACGCGACCTCCATCGCCGCGGCCGCGCTGGTCTTCGCCCAGCTGTTCAACACCGACTACGGGCTGATCAACCAACTGCTCGGCTACGTCGGCATCGACGCGGTCAACTGGGAGACCGAGAAGTGGCCCGCCCAGATCGCCATCTCCACGATCATCACCTGGCGGTGGACCGGCTACAACGCGCTGATCTACCTGGCCGCGATGCAGGCGGTGCCGAACGACCTCTACGAGGCGGCGGCCCTCGACGGAGCCTCCCGCTTCCGGCAGTTCATCAGCATCACCATCCCGTCGATCAAGCCGACGATCCTGTTCACCATCGTCGTCTCCACCATCGGCGCCACCCAGCTCTTCGGTGAACCGCTGATCTTCGGCGGCAGCCTGGGCATCGGCGGCGGCAGCGGCAACCAGTACCAGACGCTGAGCCTGCTGATGTACGAGAAGGGCTGGGTCACCGGTGCGCTCGGCCAGGCCTCGGCGATCGCCTGGGTGATGTTGCTCCTGCTGCTGGCCATCGGCCTCGTACAGCGCCTGCTCAGCCGGTCGAGCGCGCAGAAGAAGAACGGAGCGGCACGCTCATGAGTCATGTGCTGGACAAGACCGCGGCGCCCGCCCCCGCCGGACCGGCGAAGGCGCGCCGCCGGCGGCTGGGGCAGAAGGCCGGGCGGCAGCACCACGGCGGCCCGCTGACCTACGCACTGCTGGTGTTCGCCGCGGTGGTCTCGCTGTTCCCGCTGTACTGGAACCTGGTCGCGGCCTCCCACTCCGGTGAACGCGTCGTCCAGGCCCCGAGCCCGCTGCTGCCGGGCAGCCGGCTGTTCGAGAACCTCTCCATCGCCTGGAACCAGGTGGACATGGGAGAGGCGCTGATCAACACGACGATCGTCGCGGGCGCGGTCGCGACCAGCACCGTGCTGTTCGCGACGCTCGCCGGGTTCGCCTTCGCCAAGCTGCGGTTCAAGGGGCGCAATGTGCTTCTGGCGGTCGTGGTGGCGACGATGACGGTGCCGCCGCAGCTCAGCGTCATCCCGCTCTACCAGCTGATCACCGAGCTCGGCTGGGTCAACCAGCTCCAGTCGGTGATCCTGCCGAGCCTGGTCGCCGCCTTCGGCGTGTTCTTCATGCGGCAGTACCTGCTGGAGGCGCTGCCGGTCGAGCTCATCGAGGCGGCCCGGATGGACGGCGCCCACAGCCTGCGCATCATCTGGCACGTGGTCTTCCCCGTAGCCCGGCCGGCGATGGCCGTCCTCGGCATGCTGATCTTCGTCCAGTCGTGGAACGACTTCTTCTGGCCGTTCATCGCCCTCACCCCGGACGGCTCGCCCACCCTTCAGGTGGCACTCGCCGGTCTGGGATCGGGGAACCACACCGTGAACCACGCGATCGTGCTGACCGGCGCGTTCATCGCGACCGTTCCGCTGCTCCTGGTCTTCGCCCTGCTCGGCAAGCACATCGTCGGCGGCATCACCTCGGGCGCGGTCAAGAGCTGACACGCAGGGGAGCCGGGGCTCGCAAGGCGCGTGGGGGGGCGCCTTGCGAGCCCCGGCGCATTCACGCGTCGTAGGCCGCCCGCGCGCAGGCGGCGCGCAGTTCCGGCAGGCCGATGAACTCGGTGTGGGTGCCGGCCGCCCCGCAGACGAAGGCACCCGCCACCGAGCCGGCGAGCACGCACTCCTCCATCTTCCGGCCCTCGAACAGCGAGTGCAGGAACGCGGTGACGAACGCGTCCCCGGCGCCGTTGGTGTCGACCACGGGGCGCTCGGGCCGTACGGCGGGGAAGTGCCGCGCCTTCTCGTCGCCGCGCACCAGCAGGTGGCAGCCCGCGGCGCCGGCCGTCGCCACGACGAGCCGTGCCCGCCCCTCGGCGAGGATGCCGTGCATGACCTCCTCGAGCCGGTCGCCGAGGGCCGCGGCGCTCAGGAAGACGTAGTCGGACGCGAGGGCGTAGTGCCGGTGGTGCGGGTTGCGGCCGTCCCAGTCGTGGAGATCGGTGGAGCTGGTGACGCCGAGCCGGTGGACGTCCTCGTACATGTCGCGGTTGTGGCCGACGATCGAGAGATGGACGTGCCGGGCGCGCTCCAGGAACGGCAGATAGAAGGGGCGCGGCAGCCGCAGGTCCGCCGGGTGGCGGCCGTCGTAGAAGGAGAAGCGGCGGCCCGCCGGGTCGACCAGGTTGATGCCGCGCGGTGTGCCGTGCGGGGAGTGCACATGGCTGAAGTCGAGGCCCCGCTCCTCGTACGCGGCGAGCACCGTGCGGCCCTGGACGTCGTCCCCGAGGAAGTCGATGAACTTGGTGGCGAGGCCCAGCGCGTGCCAGCCCAGCGCCACGCCGTTGCCGGTGTGCCCCACGTAGTCGCGCACCGGGGGTACGAACAGCGAGTCGCCCGGCGGTACTTCCAGTGCGTCGACGCGGACGATCGTGTCCACACCGGTGCCGCCGACGACCAGTACGTCGTACTCCTGCTCGCTCACCTACGGCCTCAATCCCGGGCCGCGGCCCGCTTCGTGGCGGACGCGGTCGAACCCCGTACCACCAGCTCCGGCATGAAGACGAACTCGCTGTGCGGGGCGGGCGTGCCCTCTATCTCCTCCAGCAGCGCGCGCACCGACGCCTGCCCCATCGCCTGGACGGGCTGGCGGATCGTGGTCAGCGGCGGATCGGTGAACGCTATGAGCGGGGAGTCGTCGAAGCCGACCACCGAGATGTCCCGGGGGACGTGGAGCCGCTGCTGCCGCGCCGCGCGGATGGCGCCGAGGGCCATCATGTCGCTGGCGCAGGCGATCGCGGTGCACCCCTTGGCGATCAGTGCGGCGGCCGCCGCCTGGCCGCCCTCCAGGGTGTAGAGGGAGTGCTGTATCAGCTCCTGCGACTCGTCGGGCGACAGACCGAGCCGTTCCTCCATGGCGGCCTTGAAGCCCTCGATCTTGCGCAGGACCGGCACGAACCGCCGGGGGCCGAGCGCGAGGCCGATCCGGGTGTGGCCGAGGGAGGCGAGGTGGGTCACCGCGAGCTGCATCGCGGCCCGGTCGTCGGGGGAGACGAAGGGGGCCTGGACCTTCGGCGAGAAGCCGTTGACCAGGACGTACGGCACGCCCTTGGCGCGCAGCCGGTCGTAGCGCTCCATGTCGGCGGTGGTGTCGGCGTGCAGGCCGGAGACGAAGATGATCCCGGAGACGCCCCGGTCCACCAGCATCTCGGTGAGTTCGTCCTCCGTCGACCCGCCGGGGGTCTGGGTGGCGAGCACCGGGGTGTAGCCCTGCCGCGTCAGCGCCTGGCCGATGACCTGGGCGAGGGCGGGGAAGATCGGGTTGTCCAGCTCGGGGGTTATCAGTCCCACGAGGCCGGCGCTGCGCTGCCGCAGCCGGACCGGCCGTTCGTAGCCGAGCACGTCGAGTGCGGCAAGGACGGATTCGCGGGTGGCCGCGGCCACGCCGGGCTTGCCGTTGAGCACGCGGCTGACTGTGGCTTCACTGACCCCCGCCTGGGCTGCGATGTCGGCGAGCCGCGCGGTCATGGGAGTGGACTGTACCGGGCGCGCGTCGGATTGCCCACCAGGGGTGGGAATCGGCAGGTTCATAGCGGCATGTCGCCGCAGGCCCGCCCGTACGGCCCCGTACGGCCTCCGTACGGCCGCCGCGGGCCATGAAGCGCCTCACATCCCTGCAAAGCCTTGCGGAGTGCTTGCGGAGGCGTCCGCCGGCGGCGCACCCTGGGCACGGTCCGGCTCTGGAGGGGGTGTCAAGCGATCCTTCGGCAACTCTCAGGACACGCGGATGTAACGATCACCCGTCCTTGCAGAAATTTGCCGCAAGGTCTTTCCGATGGTTTTCAGCCCTGTTACGTTCCTGGCAACCCGGCACCGCGAGGGAGCGGACGGCGGGAGGCAGGTCTTCGCCTCCGCCCTTCCGGGATCAGTTGAAGGAGTTCACATGCGGCGTGGCATAGCGGCCATCGCTCTGGTCTCGGCACTGGCCGTGTCGGCGACGGCGTGCGGTGGGAACGACAGCGGCGATACCGGCAACAAGAGCTCTGGTGAGCTCAGCGGCACGGTCACCTGGTGGGACACCTCCACGGTCGGCAGTGAGGACAAGGTCTTCAAGAAGCTCGCCGAGGACTTCACCAAGCTGCACCCGAAGGTCACCGTCAAGTACGTCAACGTGCCGTTCGGCGAGGCGCAGAACAAGTTCAAGAACGCCGCGCAGTCCGGCTCCGGCGCCCCCGACGTCATCCGTTCCGAGGTCGCCTGGACCCCGGAGTTCGCCGACCTCGGCTACCTCGCGCCGCTCGACGGCACCGCGGCGCTGAAGGACGAGGACGACTTCCTCAAGCAGGCCGCGGCCTCCACCGAGTACAACGGCAAGACCTACGCCGTTCCGCAGGTCATCGACTCCATGGGCATCTTCTACAACAAGAAGATCTTCAAGGAGGCCGGTGTCGAGGTCCCCAAGACCATCGACGAGCTGAAGACCGTCTCGGCCACCATCAAGGACAAGACCGGCAAGACCGGCCTCTACCTCCGTGGTGACGACGCCTACTGGTTCCTCTCCTTCCTCTACGGCGAGGGCGGTGACCTCGTCGACGCGAAGAACAAGAAGATCACCGTCGACGACGAGGCCGGCGTCAAGGCCATGAGGACCGTCAAGGACCTGGTCGACTCCAAGGCCGCGATCACGGACGCGACCAACGGCTGGGACAACATGCAGGCCGCCTTCAAGGACGGCAAGGTCGCGATGATCATCAACGGCCCGTGGGCCGTCGCCGACACCTACACGGGCAAGGACTTCGCCGACAAGGCGAACCTGGGCATCGCGCCGGTCCCGGCGGGCTCGGCCGGTCAGGGCGCTCCGCAGGGCGGCCACAACCTCGCCGTCTACGCGGGGTCCAAGAACCTGGACGCCTCGTACGCCTTCACCGAGTACATGACCTCCGCCGAGAGCCAGGCCAAGGTCGCCAAGGAGCTCAGCCTGCTCCCGACCCGCAATTCGGTCTACTCGCAGCCGGGTGTCGCGAGCAACGAGATCGTCAACTTCTTCCGCCCGGTCGTCGACAAGGCCGTCGAGCGCCCGTGGATCCCGGAGACCGGCAGCCTCTTCGCGCCGCTGGTGACCGAGTACACCAAGGTCCTCACCGGCCAGACCACCCCGGAAAAGGGAGCGAAGGCCACGGCCGACGAGTACCGCAAGCTCCTCAAGGACTGGAAGTAACAGGAAGGTTGGCCGGCTGATGGCTGTGGACACCAGCAGCCAGTCGGTGGCGAAGGCCGCGGGCGATGTCGCCCGCGGCCCGAGCCGCGGTACTGGCAAGCGCGAGGGCAGGCTCCGGCGCTCCCTCTCCACGCACTGGTACGCGTGGGCGATGGTCGCTCCGGTGACGGTCGTGATCTCGGTGATCATCGGATACCCGCTGGTCCGAGGTATCTACCTGTCCCTGACGGATGCCACGGAGCGCAACGTCGCGCGGACCATCGGCGTCAACGAGATCCCCGCGACCTACGAGTTCGTGGGGCTGGACAACTACAAGGAGGCGTTGTCCGGCGGGCAGTTCTTCGACACCCTGGGCTGGACGCTGGTGTGGACGGTGGCCTGCGTCTCGATCACCTTCGGCCTCGGCATGGCGCTGGCCAACATCCTCAACCGCAGGATCGCCGGCCGGTCCTTCTACCGGATGCTGCTGATCCTGCCGTGGGCCGTGCCGGGCTTCGTCTCCGTCTTCGCCTGGCGCTTCCTCTACGACGAGCGCCGCGGACTGCTCAACAGCATCCTCGCGGGCGGCGGCATCGACGCGGTGCCGTGGCTCAACGACCCCATGATGGCCAAGGTCGCGGTCATCGCCGTGAACGTGTGGCTCGGTGTGCCGTTCATGATGGTCGCCCTGCTCGGCGGGCTGCAGTCGATCCCCGGCGAGCTGTACGAGGCCGCCGAGATGGACGGTGCCACCGCCTGGCAGCGATTCCGCAACATCACGCTCCCCGGCCTGCGTTCGGTCAGCACCACCGTGGTCCTGCTGAGCACGATCTGGACCTTCAACATGTTCCCGGTGATCTTCCTGCTCACCCGGGGCGGACCGGGCGAGGCGACCCAGATCCTCGTGACGCAGGCGTACAAGTTCTCCTTCGAGATCAGCCCGCGCGACTTCGCCCAGTCGTCCACCTGGGGCGTACTCATCCTGGTCATCCTGATGGTCTTCGCCGCGATCTACCGGCGAGTCCTCCGCAAGCAGGGAGAAGTCTGGTGACCACCGCCGTGACCCCCACGTCCCGCAGCCGGACCAAGGTCCGCCCCCGTGGCGCGCGTTCGCCGCTCGCCTCCACCGCGCTGCACGCCACCCTGATCGTCGCCTCCGTGATCGCCGTCTTCCCGGTGCTGTGGGTGTTCCTGACCTCCCTCAAGCCCGCCCAGTACGCCAACACGACGGACTTCGTGAAGGAGACGACGCTCGCGAACTACCGGGGCCTGCTGGAGAACACCGAGTTCCTCACCTGGTTCGGCAACTCGCTGCTGATCGCCGGCCTCACCACCCTGCTCGGCGTCTTCGTCGCCGCCACCACGGGCTACGCGGTCAGCCGTTTCCGCTTCCCCGGCAAGCGCGGCCTGATGTGGACGCTGCTGATCACCCAGATGTTCCCGGTCGCCGTCCTCATCGTGCCGATCTACAACATCATGTCCGCCGTCGGGCTGCTGAACAACGCGTTCGGTCTGGTCATCACCTATCTGACCATCGCCGTCCCGTTCTGCGCGTGGATGATGAAGGGCTTCTTCGACACCATCCCGATGGAGATCGACGAGTCGGGGCAGGTGGACGGACTCACCCCGTTCGGCACCTTCTGGCGGCTGATCCTGCCGCTGGCCAAGCCCGGCATCGCGGTCACCGCGTTCTACTCGTTCATCACCGCCTGGGGCGAGGTCGCCTACGCGTCCGCCTTCATGATCGGCGACGAGAACCTGACCCTCGCCGGCGGACTGCAGAAGTTCGTCAACCAGTACGGCGCCCAGTGGGGCCCGATGACCGCGGCCTCCGTGCTCATCGCCATTCCCGCGGGGCTCGTCTTCCTCTTCGCCCAGCGGCATCTGGTGACCGGCATGTCCGCCGGCGCCGTCAAGGGCTGAGAAGCCGTATGAAGCGGCGGCGCCGGTCCGTGCCCGACTCCCGGCCCGGCGCCGCACCCCACCCCATCACCTCCAGGGATGACATGACCCAGCACCTCGCTGCCCCCGCCGCCCCCACCACCGGCACGCACACGGGCTGGTGGCGTGACGCGGTGATCTACCAGGTGTACCCGCGCAGCTTCGCCGACGGCAACGGCGACGGCATGGGAGATCTGGAAGGCATCCGCGGCCGCCTGCCGTATCTGCGGGACCTCGGCGTCGACGCCGTCTGGCTGAGCCCGTTCTACGCGTCCCCGCAGGCCGACGCCGGCTACGACGTGGCCGACTACCGCGCCATCGACCCCATGTTCGGCTCGCTGCTCGACGCCGACGCGCTGATCCGCGACGCCCACGAGCTCGGCCTGCGCATCATCGTGGACCTCGTGCCCAACCACTCCTCCGACCGGCACGAGTGGTTCCAGCGAGCCCTGGGCGAGGGCCCCGGCTCGCCGCTGAGGGAGCGCTACCACTTCCGCGCCGGCAAGGGCGTGAACGGCGAACTGCCCCCCAACGACTGGGAGTCCATCTTCGGCGGGCCCGCCTGGACCCGTGCCGCCGACGGAGAGTGGTACCTCCACCTGTTCGCCCCCGAGCAGCCCGACTTCAACTGGGAGCACCCCGCCGTCCGGGACGAGTTCCGCTCGATCCTGCGGTTCTGGCTCGACATGGGCGTCGACGGCTTCCGCGTCGACGTCGCCCACGGCCTCATCAAGGCCCCGGGCCTGCCCGACCTCGGCGAGCACGACCAGCTGAAGCTGCTCGGCAACGACGTCATGCCGTTCTTCGACCAGGACGGCGTCCACGACGTCTACCGCTCCTGGCGCAAGGTCCTCGAGGAGTACGGCGACGACCGGGTCCTCGTCGCGGAGGCCTGGACGCCCACCGTCGAGCGCACCGCCAACTACGTCCGGCCCGACGAGATGCACCAGGCGTTCAACTTCCAGTACCTCGGCACCCACTGGGACGCCGAGGAGCTGCGCAAGGTCATCGACGACTCGCTCGCCGCCATGCGCCCCGTGGGCGCGCCCACCACCTGGGTGCTCTCGAACCACGACGTCACCCGGCACGCCACCCGCTTCGCCAACCCGGCGGGCCTCGGCACCCAGCTCCGCGAGGCCGGCGACCGTGAGCTCGGCCTGCGCCGCGCCCGCGCCGCCACCCTGCTGATGCTGGCGCTGCCCGGCTCCGCGTACGTCTACCAGGGCGAGGAGCTCGGCCTGCCCGACGTCACGGACCTGCCCGACGAGGTCCGTCAGGACCCGTCGTTCTGGCGGGCCAGCGGCCAGGACGGCTTCCGCGACGGCTGCCGGGTGCCGATCCCGTGGACCGTCGAGGGCTCCTCGTACGGCTTCGGCGACGGCGGCAGCTGGCTGCCGCAGCCCGACAACTGGGGCGCGCTGAGCGTCGAGGCGCAGACCGGCGACCCGGGGTCCACCCTCGAGCTGTACCGCGCCGCGCTCGCCGTCCGCCGTGAGCACGCCGGGCTCGGCGCAGGTGACGCGGTCGAGTGGACGGACGCCCCCGAAGGCGTGCTCGCCTTCCGCCGCGACGGTTTCCTGTGCACCGCCAACACCACCGGCGCCACGGTCCGTATCCCGGTGCCCGGCCGGACCCTGCTCGCCAACGACACGGTGATGATCGTGGACGACATGGCAGAGGTGCCCGCCGACACCACTGTCTGGTGGTCGGTGTGACCGTACCCCTGCCTCGGGGCGGCGACGGTTCCGCCGCCCCGAGGCTCGCCGACCTGGCCCTCCAGGCCAAGGTCAGCGAAGCCACGGTCAGCCGGGTGCTCAACGGCAAGGCCGGCGTCGCGGCCGGCACCCGGCACAAGGTGCTGGCCGCCCTCGACGTGCTCGGCTACGAGCGGCCGATGCGGCTGCGGCAGCGCAGCGCCGGGCTCGTCGGCCTGATCATCCCCGAACTGACGAACCCGATCTTCCCGGCGTTCGCCCAGGTCATCGAGCAGGTGCTGGCGGGGCACGGCTACACGCCCGTGCTGTGCACCCAGATGCCGGGCGGCTCCACGGAGGACGAGCTCGTCGAGCAGCTCGAGGAGCGCGGCGTCACGGGCATGGTGTTCCTCTCCGGGCTGCACGCCGACACGACGGCCGACCCGTCCCGCTATCTCAAACTGGCGGGGCGGGGCGTGCCGTTCGTGCTCATCAACGGCTACAACGAGGCCGTCCAGGCGCCGTTCGTCTCTCCCGACGACCGGTCCGCGGCCCGCATGGCCGTACGGCACCTCGTCGACCTCGGCCACGAGCGCATCGGTCTGGCCATCGGGCCGACCCGCTATGTGCCCTCGCTGCGCAAGGCGGAGGGCTTCACCGAGGCGCTCGAATCGATGCTGGGTCTGTCGGAGCACGAGGCCGGGAGCTTCATCCAGCGCACGCTCTTCTCCGTGGAGGGCGGTCAGGCCGCGGCCGGCCTGCTGCTCGACCAGGGGTGCACCGGGATCGTCTGCGGCAGCGACCTGATGGCGCTCGGCGCGATCAGGGCGGTGCGGGCACGCGGCCTCGAGGTGCCCGGGGACGTGTCGGTGGTCGGCTTCGACGACTCGCCGCTCATCGCGTTCACCGACCCGCCGCTCACGACGGTGCGCCAGCCGGTACAGGCGATGGCGACGGCGGCGGTGGACGCGCTGGTCGAGGAGATCGACGGGAACCCGGTGCAGAGGACGGAGTTCGTCTTCCAGCCGGAGCTCGTGGTTCGTGGCTCGACGGGTGCGCCGCGGCGCTGACGTCCGGTTTGCGGTGACGCACCGGGGGTGCGCGGTTGTCGGGAGTCCCGGGGCCGGCCCCGGATCGGGGCGCGGCGGGGGTCTTTCGGCGGCCCCGGGCCTCCTGCTCTTGGGCCTCGGCCGGTGAGCCGGGCCGGCGATGCCGACGCCCGTGGCCCGGTGGCCTGTTGAGGCGCTCCGGCGCTCCGGCGGTGTCCGGCCGGTGCGGTGACGGTCTGCCCCGGCCGGGCGCGTGGGGCCCGGCACTGACCGGGACCCCCGGCCGGGGCAGACCCCGTGGCAGCCGCCCGCTCGGGGCGACGGCCAACGGCCGCTGCCGGACCAGCCGCTGCGGGTGAGGGCCGGGCCGGAGTCGTGGTTGAACGTAGCACCGCTGCAATGACTTGCGAAAGAGATTGCGGTCACGAAACGGCCAGTTTTCAAGCATATTGCTGGAGTGTGCCCGGAGGGTTGACCACCGGCCGGGCTGGGCTTACGGTCTCGTCCGCAACGAGTTTCAGACTTCTTGCAGCAAGAAATCCCCAAGGCCTTGCGGGCACGGCGCGTTGCCGCACGAGGCTGACCCCTCGCATCCGCACCTTCCTGTGAGCCCAGGAGGAATCATGGCCAGCAGAACCGTGGCCGCGGCCCTTGCCGTTGTGGCAGGAGCCGCCGCCGTCGTCACGGCCCCCACCCCCGTACAGGCCGCGCCACCCGGCGGCAAGGACGTCACCGCCGTGATGTTCGAGTGGAAGTTCGACTCGATCGCCAAGGCGTGCACCGACAGCCTCGGCCCCGCCGGATACGGCTTCGTCCAGGTCTCCCCGCCCCAGGAGCACATCCGGGGCAGTCAGTGGTGGACCTCCTACCAGCCCGTCAGCTACCGGATCGCCGGACGCCTCGGCGACCGCGCCGCGTTCGCGAGCATGGTGAACACCTGCCATGCGGCCGGCGTCAAGGTCGTCGCGGACTCCGTCATCAACCACATGTCGGCCGGGTCGGGCACCGGCACCGGCGGGTCCGCGTACACCAAGTACGACTACCCCGGTGTGTACTCCGCGCCCGACATGGACAACTGCACCGCCGAGGTCAACAACTACCAGGACCGCGGGAACGTGCAGAACTGCGAGCTCGTCGGGCTCGCGGACCTGGACACCGGCGAGGAGTACGTCCGGGGCAGGATCGCCGGGTACCTCAACGACCTGCTGTCGCTCGGCGTCGACGGCTTCCGCATCGACGCCTCCAAGCACATGCCGGCCGACGACCTGACCGCCATCAAGTCCAGGCTGAGCAACCCGAACGTCTACTGGAAGCACGAGGTCATCCACGGCGCGGGCGAGGCGGTCTCGCCGAGCGAGTACCTCGGCAGCGGCGACGTCCAGGAGTTCCGCTACGGACGCGGCCTCAAGCAGGTGTTCAACCACGAGAACCTCGCCCACCTGAAGAACTTCGGCGAGGGCTGGGGCTTCATGGAGTCCGGGAAGTCCGCCGTCTTCGTCACCAACCACGACACCGAGCGCGTCGGTGACACCCTCACCTACAAGGACGGCGCCGCCCACACCCTGGCGCACGTCTTCATGCTGGCCTGGCCGTACGGCTCGCCCGACGTCCACTCCGGCTACGAGTTCACCGACCACGACGCCGGCCCGCCGAACGGCGGCCAGGTGAACGCCTGCTACAGCGACGGCTGGAAGTGCCAGCACGCCTGGCGCGAGATCTCCTCCATGGTCGCCTTCCGCAACACCACCCGGGGCGCCGGTGTCACCGACTGGTGGGACAACGGCGGCGACGCGATCGCCTTCGGCCGCGGCGACAAGGGCTATGTGGCCATCAACCACGAGGGCTCCACGCTGACCCGCACCTTCCAGACGTCACTGCCCTCCGGCGCCTACTGCGACGTACAGAGCGGCAACGCCGTCACGGTGGACGGCTCCGGTCGGTTCACCGCGACGCTGGGCGCCGGCACCGCCCTCGCGCTGCACGTCGGTGCCCGCGACTGCGGCGGCGGCTCCACCGACCCCGAACCGTTGAGCACGGGCGCGTCCTTCGCCGTCAACGCCACCACCGCCGTGGGCCAGAACATCCACGTCACCGGCAACCGCACCGAGCTCGGGAACTGGAGCCCCGGCAACGCCCTCAAGCTGGACCCGGCGAGCTACCCGGTGTGGAAGCTCGACGTGAACCTGCCCGGCGGCACGTCGTTCGAGTACAAGTACATCCGCAAGGACGGATCCGGCAACGTCACCTGGGAGAGCGGCGCCAACCGCACCGCCACCGTGCCGTCCTCCGGCAAGGTCACGCTGAACGACACCTGGCGCGACTGACGCCACCCTGCCGCGCTGCCCCGCGTCCCTCCCCGGGCGCGGGGCGGCGCATCCCCATCGCACACCATCCCGTCACGCACCGCCCGCATCGCACACCACACACATGGCACACCACCCTCATCCAGCCCTCATCCAGGAGAGACCCGCCTTGATACGCCCCCGTATCCCGCTGCGCAGCGCAGTGGCCGCCGCCGTGGCGACGGCGACGGTCGCGGCGCTCGTGTCCGCCCTTCCGGCGGCAGCGGCGCCCAAACCGCCGAAGCCGCCGTCGGACAGATCGCTGGCCGCCGAGCCCGCACGTCACGACCTGACGCGTGAGCAGTTCTACTTCGTCCTGCCCGACCGTTTCGCCAACGGCGACCCGAAGAACGACCGCGGCGGACTGACCGGTTCGCGCCTCGAGACCGGCTACGACCCCACCGACAAGGGCTTCTACCAGGGCGGCGACCTCAAGGGGATCACCGAGAAGCTGGACTACATCAAGGGCCTCGGCACCACCGCCATCTGGATGGCGCCGATCTTCAAGAACCAGCCCGTGCAGGGCGAGGGCAAGGACGCCAGCGCCGGCTACCACGGCTACTGGATCACCGACTTCACCCAGGTCGACCCGCACTTCGGCACCAACGCCGACCTGGAGAAGCTGGTCGACAAGGCTCATGCCAAGGGCATGAAGGTCTTCTTCGACGTCATCACCAACCACACCGCCGACGTCGTGGACTACAAGGAGAAGTCGTACGACTACCTCTCCGAGGGCGCCTTCCCGTATCTGACCAAGGACGGCGTGCCGTTCGACGACAGCGACTACGCGGACGGCTCGAAGCGCTTCCCGCGCGTCGACACGGACTCCTTCCCGCGCACCCCCGTCGTGCCCGAGGACAAGAAGGACCTCAAGGTCCCGTCCTGGCTCAACGACCCGACGATGTACCACAACCGCGGTGACTCGACCTTCGCCGGCGAGTCCTCGGAGAACGGCGACTTCGTCGGCCTGGACGACCTGTGGACCGAGCGTCCCGAGGTCGTCGAGGGCATGGCGAAGATCTACCAGCGCTGGGTCCGCGACTTCGGCATCGACGGCTTCCGCATCGACACGGTCAAGCACGTCAACACCGAGTTCTGGACCCAGTGGGCCACCGCGCTCGACGCGTACGCGGCGAAGCGCGGCCGTGACGACTTCTTCATGTTCGGCGAGGTCTACTCGGCCGACCCGGCCATCACCTCGAAGTACGTGACCGAGGGCCGCCTCGACGCCACCCTGGACTTCCCCTTCCAGGACGCCGCCCGCGCCTACGCCTCCCAGGGCGCCTCCGCCGAGAAGCTGGCGAACCTGTTCGCGCAGGACTACCGCTACACCACCGGCAGGGCCAACGCCTACGAGTCGGTCCCGTTCCTCGGCAACCACGACATGGGCCGCTTCGGCATGTTCCTCGCGCAGGACAACCCGGAGGCCGGCGACGCCGAACTGCTGGCGCGGTACCAACTCGCCAACGAGCTGATGTTCCTCAGCCGCGGCAACCCCGTCGTCTACTACGGCGACGAGCAGGGCTACGCCGGCGCCGGCGGCGACAAGGACGCCCGCCAGACGCTGTTCGCCTCGAAGACCGCGGACTACCTGGACGACGACCAGCTCGGCACCGACCGCACCCACGCGGCCGACGCCTACGACACCTCCCACCCGCTCTACCGCCAGATCGCCGCGCTGGCGAAGCTCACCAGGGCCCACCCGGCGCTGCGCGACGGCATCCAGGAGCAGCGATACGCCGAGGGCTCGGTGTACGCCTTCTCCCGTACCGACCCGAAGACGCGCACCGAGTACGTCGTCGCCGTGAACAACGCCGCAGAGGCGAAGACGGCCGAGATCCCCACCGGCTCCGCGGGCATGGACTTCGCGGCGCTCCACGGCGGTGACGCCACCGTCCGCAGCGGCGGGGACAAGAGCGTCGAGGTCACCGTCCCGGCGCTGGGCGCCCTCGTGCTGAAGGCGGCCAAGCCGCTCGGCGCGCCCGCCGCGGAGCCCAGCCTCACCCTGAAGGCCCCCGAGGCCGGCGCCACCGGCACCGTCGAGATCATGGCCGACGTCGACGGCGGACAGCTGAACCGCGTCGTGTTCGCCGCCCAGACCGGCAACGGCGACTGGCAGGTCCTCGGCTCCGCCGACCACGCCCCCTACAGGGTCACCCAGCGCGTCACCGCCCCGGCCGGGACCGCCCTGCGGTACAAGGCCGTCGTCGTCGACAGCGCTGGCCGCACCGCGAGCGCCACCGCCGCCACCACCAGCGGCGCTCCGGCCGTGGAACAGCCCCCGACCGCCACCCAGCGCGACTACGCGATCGTCCACTACAAGCGCGCGGACGGAGACTACGCCGACTGGGGCCTCTACACCTGGGGCGACATCGCCGAGGGCGAGGGCACCACCTGGCCCGCCGGCAAGCCGTTCGGCGGCCGCGACGCCTACGGCGCGTTCGCCCACGTCAAGCTCAAGCCCGGCGCCTCGTCGGTGGGCTTCATCGCCGTGAACAAGGACGGCGTCAAGGACACCGACGCCGACCGCGCGATCGACCTGTCGAAGACCGGCGAGGTGTGGATCGAGCAGGGCGACCCGGCGGTGCGCAACACGGCGCCGGAGGGCGCGTACCCGCCCCAGGACACCAGCAAGGTGGTGCTCCACTACCAGCGCCCCGACGGTGACTACACCGGCTGGGGCCTGCACACCTGGACCGGCGCCGCGAACCCGACCGACTGGTCCAAGCCGCTGGAGCCGGTGCGCACCGACGCGTACGGCGCGGTCTTCGAGGTGCCGCTCGAGGCCGGAGCGACCTCGCTCAGCTACATCGTGCACAAGGGCGACCAGAAGGACCTGCCGTCCGACCGGTCGCTCGACCTCAAGGCGGCCGGCCACGAGGTGTGGCTGCTCGCGGGCCAGGAGAAGCACCTGCTGCCGCAGCCCAAGGGCGGCGGCGCCGCACTCGACCTCGCCAAGGCGGAGGCGGTGTGGATCGACGCGGACACCGTCGCCTGGAAGGGCAGCGACGCCGCGGCCTCCAGCGCCCTGCTGTACGCGCGCGACGGCTCCATCGCCGTCAAGGACGGCGCCCTCACCGGCGAGCGCCGGGTGCTGCGGCTCGACAGGACGGAGCTGACCGACGCGCAGAAGGCCGCCTACCCCCACCTGAAGGCGTACCCGGCGTGGTCCGTCGACCCGCGCGACCGCGACCGGATGCGCGAGGCGCTGCGCGGCCAGCTCGTGGCCGCGCAGTACGCGGCGAACGGCGCCGCGGTGAGCGCCACCGGAGTGCAGATCGCCGGAGTCCTCGACGACCTGTACGCGGCGAAGGCCACCCAGGCCGACCTCGGCGCCACCTTCGACCGCAAGGGCGTGCCGACGCTCCGGCTGTGGGCGCCGACCGCCCAGCACGTGTCCCTGGAACTCGACGGGAGGCGTGTCGCCATGCGCCGCGACGACGCCAGCGGCGTCTGGTCGGTCAGGGGCAGGAAGAACTGGAAGGGCGACGCGTACCGGTACCACGTGAAGGTCTGGGCGCCCAGCGTCCAGAAGGTCGTCACCAACAAGGTCACCGACCCCTACTCGCTCGCGCTGACCACCGACTCGGAGCGGAGCCTCGTCGCCGACCTCACCGACAGGTCGCTCATGCCGGCCGGCTGGCCGGCGCTGAAGAAGCCCGCCGCCGTGCCGCTGGGGGACGCCCAGATCCAGGAGCTGCACATCCGCGACTTCTCGATCGCGGACGCCACGGCCGACCACAAGGGCACCTACCTCGCCTTCGCCGACAAGGACAGCAAGGGCTCGCGGCATCTGCGCCGGCTGGCGGCCGCCGGCACCTCGTACGTGCATCTGCTGCCCGCCTTCGACATCGGCACCATCCCCGAGCGGAAGTCGGAGCAGCAGCAGCCGGAGTGCGACCTGTTGATCCTCGCGCCCGACTCGGCCGAGCAGCAGGCGTGCATCGCGAAGGCCGCGGCGAAGGACGCGTTCAACTGGGGCTACGACCCACTGCACTACACCGTGCCGGAGGGCTCGTACTCCACCGATCCGGACGGCACCCGGCGCACCGTCGAGTTCCGGCAGATGGTCAAGTCGCTGAACGAGGACGGGCTGCGCACCGTCATGGACGTGGTCTACAACCACACCGTGGCCGCCGGCCAGTCGGACAAGTCCGTGCTCGACAAGGTCGTGCCCGGCTACTACCAGCGGCTGCTGGCCGACGGCAGCGTCGCCACCTCCACCTGCTGCGCCAACACCGCGCCGGAGAACGCGATGATGGGCAAGCTCGTCGTCGACTCGGTCGTGACCTGGGCGCGTGACTACAAGGTCGACGGCTTCCGGTTCGACCTGATGGGCCACCACCCGAAGGAGAACATCCTCGCGGTGCGCGCCGCGCTCGACGAGCTGACGCTCGAGCGGGACGGCGTGGACGGCAAGAAGATCATTCTCTACGGCGAGGGCTGGAACTTCGGCGAGGTCGCCGACGACGCCCGCTTCGTCCAGGCCACCCAGAAGCACATGGCGGGCACCGGCATCGCCACCTTCTCCGACCGGGCGCGCGACGCCGTCCGCGGCGGCGGCCCGTTCGACGAGGACCCGGGCGTGCAGGGCTTCGGCTCCGGCCTGTTCACCGACCCCAACCCTGCGGTCGGCGAGAAGGCCAACGGCACCGAGGCCGAGCAGAAGGCACGACTGCTGCACTACCAGGACCTGATCAAGGTCGGGCTGTCCGGCAACCTCGCCTCCTACTCCTTCACCGACACGGCCGGCCGGACCGTCAAGGGCTCCGAGGTCGACTACAACGGCGCACCGGCCGGCTACGCCGCCGCACCCGGTGACGCCCTCGCCTACTCGGACGCCCACGACAACGAATCGCTGTACGACGCCCTCGCGTTCAAGCTGCCGGCCCGCACCTCCCCGGCCGACCGGGCACGGATGCAGGTGCTGTCGATGGCCGTCTCCGCGCTGTCGCAGGGCCCGGCGCTCTCCCAGGCCGGGTCGGACCTGCTGCGCTCCAAGTCCCTGGACCGCAACTCGTACGACAGCGGCGACTGGTTCAACGCGATCCACTGGGACTGCCGCGACGGCAACGGCTTCGGCCGCGGACTGCCGCCGGAGGCCGACAACAAGCCCAAGTGGGGCTTCGCGAAGCCGCTGCTCACCGCGCCCACGCTGACCGCGGGCTGCGCGGAGATCAACGGCACGTCCGCCGCCTACCGCGACCTGCTGAAGATCCGCACCGGGGAGCCGGCCTTCGGCCTGTCCACCGCGGAGCAGGTCCAGTCGGCGCTGTCCTTCCCGCTGTCGGGCAAGGACGAGACACCCGGAGTGATCACGATGCGCCTGGACGACCTGGTCGTGGTGTTCAACGCCACGCCGGAGCGGCAGACGCAGCGGATCGAGGCGCTCGCCGGCAAGGGATACGCCCTCCACCCGGTCCAGCGCGCGGGCGCGGACAAGGCCGTCAAGTCGTCCGAGTACGAGCGGAGTTCGGGCAGCCTCACGGTTCCCGCCCGTACGGTCGCCGTGTTCGAGCGGGGCTGACCGCCGCGTTCGTCACCTGAGGTTCCCCGCCCCCTCACCCGTGTCGCTGTTGGGCCGAACGGGTGAGGGGAGCGAGGATGGACCCATGAGCAGGTACGAGAGGTACGACGTCACCGACGAGCAGTGGGAGGGCCTGGCCCAGGTGGTTCCGCTGCGCGGCCGCAACGAGTGGCCGTCGCGGGTCGACCACGTCACGGTCCCACGGGAGTACGAGGCGGCCGAGCACCGCCGCTTCATCGTCCTGCGGGTACAGGTCTTCGCCGACGCGCGCGAGGTCGCCGAGTACCTCATCGCCGGGATGCCGGTGCTGCTCGACCTCACCGGCGCCGACACCGATGTCGCCAAGCGCATCCTGGACTTCAGCAGCGGCGTCGTCTTCGGACTCGGCTGCGGGATGCACCGGGTCGACCGGAACGTCTTCCTGCTGGCGCCGGTCGGCACGGAGGTCGAAGGGATCGCGGCCGCCGCCGTCCCTCATTCGTAGGAAGCTCCTCGAGGCGGAACGGTTCGGCGTGTTCGCTGCTGCGTACCGTCCCGCCCATGGACGCGAACACGCTGGTCATCGACCGGGACGCATCGACCTGTAGCGACACTCCGGCCGGGGGCGCATCAGCGGGGCGGGGGAGCGACGCCCTCGCCGCGGACACATCGCCGGGCCGAGGGAGTGACCCCCAGGCCGCGGACACCCCGCCCGGTGGCGGCAGGGACCGGCCCGCCGTCACCGAACTGCGGCTCTCCGCCTTCCGGTCGCACCGCTCCGCCGTCTTCCCCATCGGCCCCATGACCCTGCTCGCCGGAGCGAGCGGCAGCGGCAAGTCGAACGCGCTGCAGGCGTACGAGGCACTGGCGCTGCTGGGCTCCGGCCGCGACCTGGCCACCGCCTTCCCCCAGCCGCTCGAGTGCGTCCCGGAGCGGGCCGTGGCCGACCGGCAGGGGCGGCGGGGCTTCCGGATCGGCTGCACCGTCGACGGGCCCGCCGGTCCCGTGCGTCTCGATGTCGCCGTACAGGCCGAGCCGCGACTGCGGGTGGTCGGCGAACGGCTCACCGGCGGCGGCCGGACCCTGCTGACCACGGCGCTGCGCGACCCCTCCCGCTCCGTGCTCGAGGCCGCCTGGCACACCGCCGGCTCGGCGATCGTCACCCGTGGCCCGCTCCCCGACGACAGGCTCGGCACGGCGCTGCTGCCGCTGCGTGTCGCGGGCAGCACCGACGCCCAGTTACAGGTGCTCGCCGCGGCCGAACAGGTCGTGGTCGCACTGCGGTCGGTCTTCGCCTGCGACCCCCGGCCGGAGCGGATGCGGGCGCCGGTGCCCGCCGGATCGGGGCGGCTGCGCCGCGGCTGCGACAACCTCGCGGAGGTGCTGCACCGCACCCGCAGCGAATGCGCCAGGCGGCACGCCAGGCTCGCCGCGGCGGCCCGGACCGGGTGCGCGGGAGCCGTGGACGACCTGACCGTCGAGGAGCTGGCGAACGGCCGGGTACGCGCCCTGCTCGACCGCGGCGCCGCCGGTGGGGCGACGCCGCTCGGGCGGCTCGGCGAGGGCGAGCTCAGATATCTGGGGCTCGCCCTCGTGCTGCTCACCGGGCCGGGCGTGCTGGCCATGGACCAGGTGGCGGAGGTGCCGGTGGCGTACCAGTCGCTCACGGTGATCGCCGACGGCTTCGACCGCTGCCTCGATCCGCAGCAGGCCCGCCAGCTGGTGGCGCTCGGGGCGGAGATGTGCGCGCGGGGGCACATCAGGCTGGTGGGGACGGTCACCGACGCGTCGTGCGCGCGGGGGATCGGCGGCGTGACGGTGGTAGACCTGGTGCCGTGACGAGAGATGACGGGCTGGATGTCGAGGGGTTGCAGCGCCGGCTGGCGTCGTTCGCGGCGGCGCGCGGCTGGGAGCCGTACCACACGCCGAAGAACCTGGCCGTGGCGCTGAGCGTGGAGACGGCCGAACTGGTGGAGATCTTCCAGTGGTTGACGCCGGAGGAGTCGGCGCGGGTGATGGACGACGCCGGGGACGCGCACCGGGTGCGGGACGAGGTCGCGGACGTGCTGGCGTATCTGCTCCAGTTCTGCGAGGTGCTCGGGATCGACGTCCTCCAGGCGCTGTCGGAGAAGATCGACCGGAACGAGATCCGTTTCCCCGCGAAGTGAGCGCCTGGTGCGGCAGCCCGGTACGGCAGCCCGGTACACGTGCCCGAAGTGGGAACCGGAGGCCGATGGACGCCTTCCACGAGGTGCACAACGGCGTTTCGTCACTCTATGGAGTTGCCGAGTTATCCACAACTGCCTTGCTGTCCACAGATTTCCGAATTCCCCTGGCTTTCCGGCTCAATGAGCTTCACTCTGGGTAATGAACTCAGTAAGAAGAAAGTCGTACGAGCGGGGGCGTGCAGATGGATGCGGAACGACTCGTGAAGGTGTGCCGCCATGCGCTGGCCCAGAGCCGTGCGGTGCCGGAGATCGTCGCGGAGGCCTGGCAGGCCCAGGCGCTGGCGCAGGCGATCGGCGCGCGGCTGGCGATCGTGGGTCCGACGGAGATCAGAGGGGAGGCCGCGGGACTGAGCGAGATCGGGGGCCGCGGGTGCGGGGTGCTCGACCACCCCATGGTGCGCAGCGGTGGCGTGCGGGCGGCGCAGCTGTCCCAAGTGACCGACCCGGAAGCAGCGTTACTGGCGCTGAATGTGCTTCTCGGGGACGTCGGCATCGCGCTGGTGGGTGTCGCCTGCGCCACGGACGACGAGGGTCTGTACTGGCAGTGCATCGAGACGATAGACACGGCCGACGAGTCGAGCGACCGCGTCCGGGGGATGCTGCGCCGGCTCGCGGAGCGCGAGCCGGACCGGCCGCCCGAAACGGTCCGCGGCCGTGCCGGGCCCTGACGGCCGTCGGGGCCGTTTCGGACCGCGGCGGGCCGGTGGCCGAAGGTGCAGGATGGAACCATGGATCTTCGAATCTTCACCGAGCCCCAGCAAGGGGCGAGCTACGACACCCTGCTGGCCGTCGCCAAGGCCGCCGAGGACCTCGGCTTCGACGCCTTCTTCCGCTCCGACCACTATCTGAGCATGGGGTCCGCCGACGGGCTGCCCGGACCGACCGACGCCTGGATCACCCTCGCGGGACTGGCGCGTGAGACCAGCCGTATCCGCCTCGGCACGCTGATGACCGCGGGCACCTTCCGGCTGCCCGGCGTGCTGGCCATCCAGGTCGCCCAGGTCGACCAGATGTCGGGCGGCCGCGTCGAACTGGGCCTGGGCGCGGGCTGGTTCGAGGACGAGCACAAGGCCTACGGCATCCCGTTCCCCAAGGAGAAGTTCGCGCGGCTCGAGGAGCAGCTGGCGATCGTCACCGGGCTGTGGGCGACGGAGGTGGGCAAGACCTTCTCCTACGAGGGCACCCACTACCGGCTGACCGACTCGCCCGCCCTGCCGAAGCCCGCCCAGACCAAGGTCCCCATGCTGATCGGCGGCCACGGAGCGACCCGCACACCGCGCCTCGCCGCGCAGTACGCGGACGAGTTCAACCTCCCCTTCGCCTCGATCGAGGACACCGAGCGGCAGTTCGGCCGGGTGCGCGCCGCCGCGGAGAAGGCCGGCCGCGCCCCGGACGACCTGATCTACTCCAACGCGCTGGTCGTCTGCGTGGGCAAGGACGACGCGGAGGTGGCACGCCGCGCCGCCGCGATCGGCCGCGAGGTCGAGGAGCTGAAGGCCAACGGCCTGGCGGGCTCGCCCGCCGAGGTCGTCGACAAGATCGGACGCTACGCGGCGACCGGCGCCTCCCGGGTCTATCTGCAACTGCTGGACCTCGACGATCTCGACCACCTGGAGCTGATCTCGTCCCAGGTCGGCTCCCAGCTGAGCTGATCCACCCGGAGCCGCCGTGAAACCCGTACGTACGCTTGCCGCCGCCCTCGCCGCCGGGCCCGTCGTCCTCGACGGCGGGCTGTCCAACCAGCTCCAGGCGCAGGGCTGCGACCTGACCGGCAGCCTCTGGTCCGCCCGGCTGCTCGCTGACGAACCGCACCGGATCGCGGCGGCGCACACCGCGTACGTACGGGCGGGGGCGCAGGTGCTCATCACCTCGAGCTACCAGGCCACGTTCGAGGGCTTCGCCCGGCGGGGCCTCGGCCGGGCGGAGACCGCCCGGCTGCTCGGGCGCAGTGTGGACCTCGCCAGGTCGGCGGCTCTGGCGGCCGGCCACGAGGTGTGGGTCGCCGCCTCCGTCGGGCCGTACGGCGCGATGCTCGCGGACGGCAGCGAGTACCGCGGCCGGTACGGGCTCGGTGTGCGGGAGCTGGAGCGCTTCCACCGGCCGCGGATCGAGGCGCTCGCCGCGGCCGGCCCGGACGTGCTCGCGCTGGAGACCGTGCCGGACACCGACGAGGCGGAGGCGCTGCTGAGGGCGGCCGAAGGATGCGGGGTGCCGGTGTGGCTGTCGTACACCCTGGCCGGCGGCCGGACGCGCGCCGGTCAGGACGCTGCCGGGGCGTTCCGGCTCGCCGCCGGCCGGGACGAGGTGATCGCCGTCGGGGTCAACTGCTGCGATCCGCGGGAGGCCGCCGGAGCGGTGGCGCTCGCGTCCCGCGTCACCGGCAAGCCCGCCGTCGTCTATCCCAACAGCGGCGAGCGGTGGGACGCCGCGGCCCGGGCCTGGCGGGGCGGCTCCGCGTACGACCTGGCCCGGGTGCGGGAGTGGCGCGCGGCGGGCGCGCGCCTGGTCGGCGGCTGCTGCCGGGTCGGTCCGCGGGAGATCGGCGAACTCGGCGGGCTGCTGGCGCATGACGAGGGGCAGGAAAGCGGAACCGGCACCAGGTCCTGAGGAAAACCCATGGTCGGCGTGGCCGGGGGAGACGATACTCAAACGCGTGTTCTTGACGATCAGTACCACCGGCACCCCTGAGCGACCCGCGACCGATCTGGGCTTCCTGCTGCACAAGCATCCCGACAACGCGCAGGCGTTCTCCACCTCGCACGGCACGGCGCACGTCTTCTACCCCGAGGCGTCCGCCGAGCGGTGCACGGCCGCGCTGCTCCTGGAGGTGGATCCGGTGGCTCTGGTGCGGCGCGGCAAGGGCAAGGGCCGCGGCGGCGCGCCCGACTCGGCACTCGCCCAGTACGTCAACGACCGCCCGTACGCGGCGTCGTCTCTGCTGGCCGTAGCGCTGAGCGCGGTGTTCAAGAGCGCGTTGCGCGGGGTGTGCGACGCCCTGCCCGGGCGGGCGGAGGCCCCGCTGCCGCTGCGTGTCGAGGTGCCCGCGCTGCCCGCGCGGGGCGGCGCCGAGCTGGTCCGCAAACTCTTCGGACCGCTCGGCTGGAGCTCCGTCACCGCCGCACCCGTCCCGCTGGACCCCCAGTTCCCCGAGTGGGGCGACTCCCGCTATGTCCAGCTGGTCCTGGAGGGCGAGTTGCGGCTGGCCGACGCGCTGCGCCAGCTCTATGTGCTGCTTCCCGTCCTCGACGACGCCAAGCACTACTGGGTCGCGCCGGACGAGGTCGACAAGCTGCTGCGGGCCGGCGAGGGCTGGCTGGCCGAGCACCCCGAGCAGAAGCTGATCACCAGCCGCTACCTCGCGCGCCGCTGGGGCCTGACCCGCCAGGCCATGGAGCGCCTCGAACTCGTGCGCCTCGCCGAGGCCGACGACCTCCGGATCGAGGACGTGGACAACGCCGTGGACGAGACCACCGACACCGAGGAACGCCCCGTGCCGCTCGCCGAGCAGCGCAGGGACGCCATCCTGAGCGCACTGCGCGACGCGGGCGCGAGCCGCGTGCTCGACCTGGGCTGCGGACAGGGCCAGTTGGTGCAGGCGCTGCTGAAGGACGTCCGGTTCACCGAGATCGTCGGTGTCGACGTGTCCGTACGGGCCCTGACGATCGCCGGCCGGCGCCTGAAGCTGGACCGGCTCGGCGAGCGCCAGGCCGCCCGGGTCAAGCTGATGCAGGGATCGCTCACGTACACCGACAAGCGGCTCACCGGCTACGACGCCGCGGTGCTCAGCGAGGTCGTCGAGCACGTCGACCTGCCCCGGCTGCCGTCCCTGGAGTACGCGGTGTTCGGCGCGGCCAGGCCGCACACGGTGCTCGTGACGACGCCGAACGTCGAGTACAACGTCCGCTGGGAGACGCTGCCCGCGGGCCATGCGCGCCACGGCGACCACCGGTTCGAATGGAGCCGGGAAGAGTTCCGGCAGTGGGCGGAGGGCGTCGCCGGACGCCACGGGTACGCGGTGCGGTTCGTGCCCGTCGGACCCGAGGACCCCGAAGTCGGGCCGCCCACCCAGATGGCAGTGTTCGAGATGACCTCGAAGGAGGCGAAGGCCGCATGACCAGTACCGAAGCAGCCGTGGTCACCACCCCCGGCCGCCGGCTCCCGGTGACCGACCTGTCTCTTGTCGTCCTCGTCGGCGCCACCGGCTCGGGCAAGTCCACCTTCGCGCGCAGGCACTTCAGGCCGACCGAGGTGATCTCCTCCGACTTCTGCCGCGGACTCGTCGCGGACGACGAGAACGACCAGAGCGCCAGCGGCGACGCCTTCGACGTCCTGCACTACATCGCGGGCAAGCGGCTCGCGGCCGGACGGCTCACCGTCGTCGACGCCACCAATGTGCAGCCCGAGAGCCGGCGGCAGCTCGTGCGCCTCGCCCGGGAGCACGACGTCCTGCCGATCGCGATCGTCCTCGACATGCCGGAGGACGTCTGCGCCGCACGCAACGCCACCCGCCCGGACCGCGCCGGCATGCCCCGCCACGTCATCGGACGCCACCGGCGCGAACTGCGCCGCTCGCTGCGCGGCCTGGAGCGTGAGGGCTTCCGCAAGGTGCACGTCCTGCGCAGCGTCGAGGAGGCCGACCACGCGGAGATCGTCATCGAGCGCCGCTACAACGACCTGCGCCACCTCACCGGGCCGTTCGACATCATCGGCGACGTCCACGGCTGCAGCTCCGAGCTCGAAACCCTGCTCGGCAGGCTCGGCTACGCGGACGGGGTCCACCCCGAGGGCCGCACCGCCGTCTTCGTCGGCGACCTCGTCGACCGCGGCCCCGACAGCCCCGGCGTGCTGCGGCGCGTGATGGGCATGGTCGCGGCGGGCAGCGCCCTGTGCGTACCGGGCAACCACGAGAACAAACTTGGACGCTGGCTCAAGGGCCGCAACGTCCAGCACACCCACGGCCTCGCCGAGACGATCGAGCAGCTGGAGAAGGAGGACGCCAAGGACCCCGCCTTCCGCGAGCGGGTAAGGGAGTTCATCGACGGACTCGTCAGCCACTACGTCCTCGACGAGGGGAAGCTGGTCGTCTGCCACGCCGGTCTGCCCGAGAAGTACCACGGCCGCACCTCCGGCCGGGTCCGCTCGCACGCCCTGTACGGGGACACCACCGGCGAGACCGACGAGTTCGGGCTGCCCGTCCGCTACCCGTGGGCGGAGGACTACCGGGGCCGCGCCGCCGTGGTCTACGGCCACACCCCGGTGCCCAACACGTCGTGGATCAACAACACGATCTGCCTCGACACCGGCGCCGTCTTCGGCGGGAAGATGACCGCCCTGCGCTGGCCCGAGCGCGAACTGGTCGACGTACCGGCCGAGAAGGTCTGGTACGAACCGGTCAGGCCGCTGCTCACCGAAGCGCCGGGCGGACGCGAGGGCCGGCCGCTCGACCTCGCCGACGTCCAGGGCCGGCGGGTCGTCGAGACCCGGCACATGGCCCGGGTCGCCGTCCGCGAGGAGAACGCCGCGGCCGCGCTCGAGGTGATGAGCCGGTTCGCCGTCGACCCCCGGCTGCTGACGTACCTGCCGCCGACGATGGCGCCCACGGCCACCTCCCGCGAGGACGGCTATCTGGAGCACCCGGCGGAGGCATTCGCCCAGTACCGCGCCGACGGCGTCGCCAGGGTCGTGTGCGAGGAGAAGCACATGGGCTCGCGGGCGGTCGCACTGGTCTGCCGCGACGCCGGCGCCGCGCGGGAGCGGTTCGGCGCCGACGGAGCGACGGGCGCGCTGCACACCCGCACCGGACGGCCCTTCTTCGACGACCCCGCCGTCACCGAGGAGATCCTGGAACGTCTGCGCGCGGCCGTCTCCGCCGCCGGCCTCTGGGACGCACTCGACACGGACTGGCTGCTGCTCGACGCCGAGCTGATGCCCTGGTCCCTCAAGGCCTCCGGACTGCTGCGTTCGCAGTACGCCGCGGTCGGCGCCGCGTCCGGGGCCGTGCTGCCGAAGGCGGCCGCCGCCCTGGAGGCCGCCGCCGCACGCGGTGCCGGGGTGGCCGACCTGCTCGACCGGCAGCACGGAAGAGCCGCCGACGCGGCCGCGTTCACCGACGCCTACCGGCGCTACTGCTGGAGCACCGACGGGCTCGACGGGGTGCGGCTCGCGCCGTTCCAGATCCTCGCCGTGCAGGGCCGTTCCCTCGCCGCGGTGCCGCACGACGAACAACTGGCCTGGCTGGACGAGCTGGTGGAGCACGACCCCACCGGCCTGCTCCAGGTCACCAGGCGGCTGGTCGTCGACACGGCCGACGAGGCGTCGGCGCGGGCCGGCACCGACTGGTGGCTGGAGATGACCGGGCGGGGCGGCGAGGGCATGGTGGTCAAGCCGCTGCAGGCACTCGCACGGGACGGGAAGGGCCGGCTCGTGCAGCCCGGCGTCAAGGTCCGCGGACGCGAGTACCTGCGCATCATCTACGGCCCCGAGTACACCCGGCCGCAGAACCTGGAGCGGCTCAGGAACAGGTTCCTGAACCACAAGCGCTCCCTCGCGCTGCGCGAGTACGCCCTCGGGCTGGAGGCGCTGGACCGGCTGGCCGACGGCGAGCCGCTGTGGCGGGTCCACGAAGCCGTGTTCGCCGTGCTGGCGCTGGAGTCGGAGCCCGTCGACCCCCGGCTCTGACCGCGCCGGACGCCGGTCGCGGGGGCGTTGTCAGTGGCTCGTCCTACTCTGTGATCACCCGCTCGTGAAGGGCGGGTGATCAGCACGGAGTTCGGGGGGAAGCATGACCGCCACCGGGAGCTGGAGGTCCGTCGGGGAGTACGGACTGACGCTCGACCCGTACGCGGAGCCGAAGCCCGCGCTGCGCGTGCGGGGCGGCTCCGGCCGCGAGCTGAAGAAGGTGCCGCCGGCTCTCAAGCGCGACCCGGCGGCCCTGGAGCTGGTGGCACTCGCGGACTGGATCGGCGACCACGCGGCACGGGCCCGCACCCGCGTCGGGAGCTGGATGACCCGGTCCCTCCCGGTCCCCGCCGGGGGTTGATACGGCACGTGTAGCCACCACCTGGTGCGGCTCGTACCGGCCCGCGCCGTCGAGGGCGAGGCGGCCGTCGCCCGCGCCCTCGGGCTCCGGCCCACGACGGCCCGGCCCGTGCCCGTGGGCCGGGTCGGGGTCCGGCCGCTGGACTTCCTGGCCCAGGTCAGCCGGGTCCATCCTCAGCACGCGCGGCAGGCCATGGCGCTGCTGGCACCGCTGCGCCGGTGCGCGGAGACGGCCCCTGCCAAGCCGGGCCGCGCCGCGGCACAGCCGCAGTAGGCGCTGGAGAAACCGGCCGCCACCACACCCGGACTGCTGCCCTTCGCGCTGTACGGGGGCGCCAAGGTGGTGGCGGGAGCCGGCAGCCCGCCGATGGCGGCGCCCCTCTTCACCGTGGCCCGCCGCCTGGAGGAGTCCCGCATCGAGGAGTCACAGGGCGGCCGCGTGGACGAGGACGCTCTCGCGGCCACGTTCGCCGAGTTCACCCGGCTCGGTGTGGTGTCCGCGAAGCTGCTGCAGGAGTACCGCCAGGGCCGTGCCGCACGGCTCTCCCCGCGTTCCCCCGCGTTCCCGCACGTCGCCCGGCGGACCCCCGTCGCACCTCCGTCGCACCGCCGGCGGACCGTTGATCGGCACCGTCGCGGACATCACATGGCGGTTCCCGGCGCACGAAGTCCGGACGCGATCAGCCGTTCGACGGGTGAGCGGCCTGCGGCACGGCAAGGATGGGGACATGGGATTCCACGTCGACTCCGAGACCGGGCGGCTGCGCCGGGTCATACTGCACCGGCCCGATCTGGAGCTGAAGCGGCTCACTCCGAGCAACAAGGACGCACTGCTCTTCGACGATGTGCTCTGGGTGCGCCGCGCCCGGCAGGAGCACGACGGCTTCGCCGACGTGCTCCGCGACCGCGGGGTGGAGGTGCATCTCTTCGGCGATCTGCTGCGCGAGTCGCTGGAGATCCCGGAGGCCAGAAAGCTCGTGCTGGACCGGGTCTTCGACGAGAAGGAGTACGGACCGCTCGCCACCGATCATCTGCGGGCCGCGTTCGACGAACTGCCGACCACCGACCTCGTCGAGGCGCTGGTCGGCGGGATGACCAAGCGGGAGTTCCTCGCCGGTCATTCGGAGCCGACGTCGGTGCGCTTCCATGTGATGGACCTGGACGACTTCCTGCTGCACCCGCTGCCCAATCATCTGTTCACCCGCGACACTTCGGCGTGGATCTACGACGGGGTCTCGATCAACGCGATGCGCTGGCCGGCCCGCCAGCGCGAGACCGTGCACTTCGAGGCGATCTACAAGCACCACCCGCTCTTCGTGGGCCCGGAGGCGGGTCCGTTCCACCACTGGTCCGAGGGGCAGGACGACTATCCCTCCACCATCGAGGGCGGCGACCTGCTGGTGATCGGCAACGGCGCGGTGCTGATCGGGATGAGTGAGCGCACCACACCGCAGGCCGTGGAGATGCTGGCCCGGGGCCTCTTCGCGGCCGGCTCCGCCCGCACGATCGTGGCCCTCGACATGCCGAAGCGCCGGGCCTTCATGCATCTGGACACCGTGATGACGATGGTCGACGGCGACACCTTCACCCAGTACGCGGGGCTCGGCATGCTCCGCTCCTACACCATCGAGCCGGCCGAGGGCGGGCGCGGACTCAAGGTCAGCGACCATCCCCCGGAGCGGATGCACGACGCGATCGCCGCCGCGCTGGGCCTGAAGGACATCCGGGTGCTGACGGCCACGCAGGACGTGCACGCGGCGGAACGGGAGCAGTGGGACGACGGTTGCAACGTCCTGTCGGTCGAGCCGGGCGTCGTCGTCGCCTACGAACGCAACGTGACGACCAACACCCATCTGCGCAAACAGGGCATCGAGGTGATCGAGATCCCGGGCAGCGAACTGGGCAGAGGCCGGGGCGGTCCGCGCTGTATGAGCTGTCCCGTCGAGAGGGACCCGGTTTAGCCGCGTGGGGTCGGCCCCGCGGCTCGCGGCCGGGCCACGCGGGCCGGCCACCCGAGCTGCCGTATAGCAATGCAATGGATCGTATAGAGTTCCATTGTCATCGCATCCGCCACGCAGGAGCAGCCATCATGGCGATACATCTCGAAGGCCGCCACTTCCTCAAGGAGCTGGACTTCACCGCCGAGGAGTTCCGCGGCCTGGTCGACCTGGCCGCCGAGCTCAAGGCGGCCAAGCGCGCCGGCGCCGAGGTCCAGCGACTGCGCGGCCGCAACATCGCTCTGATCTTCGAGAAGTCGTCGACCCGTACTCGCTGTTCCTTCGAGGTGGCGGCCGCCGACCAGGGCGCCTCGACGACCTACATCGATCCGTCCGGCTCCCACATCGGCAGCAAGGAGTCCGCCAAGGACACCGCCCGGGTGCTCGGCCGGATCTACGACGCCATCGAGTTCCGCGGTGACGGCCAGGACACCGTCGAGGAGCTGGCGGCGTACGCGGGTGTGCCCGTCTACAACGGGCTCACCAACCACTGGCACCCCACCCAGATGCTCGCCGACGTGCTCACCATGACCGAGCACGGCGACAAGCCCCTGGAGCGGACCTCCTTCGCGTACCTCGGTGACGCCCGCTTCAACATGGGCAACTCCTACCTGGTCACCGGCGCGCTGCTCGGTATGGACGTCCGCATCGTCGCGCCCCGGGCGTACTGGCCGGTCGACGGGGTCGTCGCCGAGGCGCACCGGCTCGCCGCCGCCGGCGGCGCCCGGATCACGCTCACGGAGGACATCGCCGAGGGTGTGCGGGGCGCCGACTTCGTCGCCACCGACGTGTGGGTGTCGATGGGGGAGCCGAAGGAGGTCTGGGACGAGCGCATCAAGGCGCTGGCGCCCTACGCGGTGACCATGGACGTGCTGCGGGCCACCGGGAACGCGGACGTCAGGTTCCTGCACTGCCTGCCCGCCTTCCACGACCTGGGCACCACCGTCGCCCGGGAGATCCAAGAGAGGCACGGGCTGGCGGAGCTGGAGGTCAGCGACGAGGTCTTCGAGTCGGAGCACTCGGTGGTCTTCGACCAGGCCGAGAACCGTATGCACACCATCAAGGCCGTGCTGGTGGCGACGCTCGCCGGTACCGCCGCCGGCCTGTAGCACCCGGCCCCGCGCCCCGGGGGTGCGCGGGGCCGGCGCTCCCTGCGTACGGGGCCGGGTCGCCCGATCCCGCCCGGTGCTGCGCGCCCCGGCGGGTCAGGCCTCGGCCGGGAGGATGAACCACACCGCCTTGCCGCGCTCCGTGGGCCGGTGGCCGCACGCCTCGCTCAGCGCCCGGATCAGCAGCAGCCCCCGGCCCCCCTCCTGCCACGGATCGGGCCGCGGCATCGGAGCGCCCTCCGTGAGTCCGGCGGGCGGCGCCGGGTCCGCGTCGTGCACCTCGACCTGGCAGCCCGACGGCAGCAGTGCCACCACGAGCTCTATGGGCGAACCCTCGGCCGTGTGCTCCACCGCGTTGGCGACCAGCTCGGCCGTCAGCAGCTCCGCCGTGTCGCAGTCCGCCGGCGCCGGGTGGTCGCCGTCCTCCAGCGCGGCGCGCACCAGCGCGCGCGCCATGGGAACGGCTGCCGTGGTGTGCGGCAGCGCGAAGCGCGACGAGGCGGGACCGGTGGCTGGGGGCAAGGCGGACTTCCCGTTCGGTGGCAGTTCCAGTTCTCAACCCTACGAAGCGCAGGACGCGGAACCAGGGGCGAGAGCCCGCGCGGGCCGGGACCTGTGCCAGAACCGGGACGGGACCTTCGCGGAGTCGGGACAGTCGTATAGCGCAGTCGTGACGGCAGTCACAAACAGGTGATAGCTTCGACGGTAGTGGCAGCAGCAGACCGCCCGCGCCCAAGGAGGCCCCACTCCATGAGCCCCTTCACCGGTTCCGCCCCACGCACCGAGGACTGGCGCCATCTGCGGCTGACGAGGGACGACGGCGTCGCGACCGTCACCCTCGCCCGCCCGGACAAACTCAACGCGCTCACCTTCGGCGCCTACGCCGACCTGCGTGACCTGCTCGCCGAGCTGTCCAGGGAACGCTCGGTGGGGGCCCTGGTGCTCGCCGGGGAAGGCCGCGGTTTCTGCTCCGGGGGAGACGTCGACGAGATCATCGGCGCGACCCTGTCCATGGACACCGCCCAGCTCCTCGACTTCAACCGGATGACCGGCCAGGTCGTACGCGCGATCCGGGAGTGCCCCTTCCCGGTGATCGCGGCCGTGCACGGCGTCGCCGCGGGCGCCGGGGCGGTCCTGGCGCTGGCGGCCGACTTCCGGATCGCGGACCCCTCTGCCCGCTTCGCCTTCCTGTTCACCAGGGTGGGGCTCTCCGGGGGCGACATGGGCGCGGCCTATCTGCTGCCCCGGGTCGTCGGACTCGGCCATGCGACGCGACTGCTCATGCTGGGCGACGCGGTCCGCGCGCCGGAGGCGGAGCGGATCGGCCTCATCAGCGAGCTGACCGACGAAGGGCAGGCGGACGTACGGGCCGCCGAGCTGGCCCGCCGCCTCGCCGACGGCCCGGCGCTCGCCCATGCCCAGACCAAGGCGCTGCTGACGGCCGAGCTCGACATGCCGCTCGCCGCGTCGGTCGAACTGGACGCGGCGACGCAGGCGCTGCTGATGAACGGCGAGGACTACGCGGAGTTCCACGCGGCCTTCACCGAGAAGCGCCCCCCGAAGTGGCAGGGCCGCTGACATGCCGCCGGCAGCGGCCCCGGCCCCCCTGCCCGGGGGACGCCCGACCCCTCCTGGTCCGGCCCCGCACCCGCCGCCCCGCGGCGACCTGCTCCCGCCCCTGACCGCCCCCGTCCGCGCCGCCGCGACCGCCGCGGGCCCGGCTCGGGAACCGGTGACCGCCGCGGGCCCGGCACAAGGGGCGCTCGGGGTCGGCCGCGCCCGCCGCGACCTGAGCGCCACGCCCGAGCGCGCCGCACCTCCCGCCCGCCACCTCCGCGTCGCCGTCATCGGCGGCGGCCCCGGCGGGCTGTACGCCGCCGCGCTGCTCAAGCGGCTCGATACGGCCCGCGAGATCACCGTCTGGGAGCGGAACGCACCCGACGACACCTTCGGCTTCGGCGTCGTCCTCTCCGACGAGACCCTCGGCGGGATCGAACATGCCGACCCCGTCGTGTACCGGTCGCTCCAGGACGAGTTCGTTCGCTGGGACGACATCGACATCACCCACCGGGGGCAGACCCTGACGTCCGGCGGACACGGCTTCGCCGCCCTCGGCCGGCGCCGGCTCCTGGAGATCCTCCACGAGCGCTGCGAGTCCCTCGGCGTGCGTCTCCGCTTCCGCACCCCCGCCCCGCCCGCCGCCGAACTGGCCGCCGGCCACGACCTCGTCATCGCCGCGGACGGCGTCCACAGCGCCACCCGCGAGGCACACGCCGACGTCTTCCGGCCCCGCGTCACCACACACCGCTGCCGGTACATCTGGCTCGCCGCCGACTTCGCCTTCGACTCCTTCCGTTTCGAGATCGCCGAGACCGAGCACGGCGTGATGCAGCTCCACGGCTACCCCTTCTCGCCCGACGCCTCCACCGTCATCGTCGAGATGCGCGAGGAGGTCTGGCGCGCCGCCGGGCTCGACGCCTGCGACGAGCAGCAGTCGACCGAGCGCTGCGCCAAGGTCTTCGCCGAAGCCCTCGGCGGCCGTCCCCTGCGGGGCAACTCCTCCGCCTGGACCGTCTTCCGCACCGTCGTCAACGACCGCTGGTCGCACGGCAGCACCGTGCTCCTCGGCGACGCCGCGCACACCGCGCACTTCTCCATCGGCTCCGGCACCAAGCTCGCCGTCGAGGACGCCCTCGCCCTCGCCGCCTGCATCGAGGAGCAGCCCGACCTGCCCACCGCCCTCGCCGCCTACGAGAACGAGCGCCGCCCGGTCGTCGAGTCGACGCAGCGCGCGGCCGCCGCCAGCCTGCGCTGGTTCGAGGAGCTCGCCGTCCACACGGACCAGCCGCCCCGCCGGTTCGCCTTCAACCTCCTCACCCGCAGCCGCCGTGTCACCCATGACAACCTGCGGCTGCGCGACCCCGCCTTCACCGACGCCGTCGAGCGGGAGTTCGGCTGCCCGCCGGACACCCCGCCGATGTTCACCCCCTTCCGGCTGCGCGGACTGACCCTGCGCAACCGCGTCGTCGTCTCACCCATGGACATGTACTCCTCCCACGACGGCGTGCCCGGCGACTTCCACCTCGTCCACCTCGGCGCCCGCGCCCTCGGCGGGGCGGGCCTGGTCATGACCGAGATGGTGTGCGTCAGCCCAGAGGGCCGCATCACGCCCGGCTGCACCGGCCTCTACACCCCCGAACAGGCCGCCGCCTGGCGCCGCGTCACCGACTTCGTCCACACCAGCTCGCCCGGCACCGCGATCGGCGTCCAGCTCGGCCACTCCGGCCGCAAGGGCTCCACCCGGCTCATGTGGGAAGGCATCGACCAGCCGCTCGACACCGGCAACTGGCCCGTGTCCGCCGCCTCCCCGCTCCCCTACCGCCCCGGGGTCAACCAGGTCCCCCACGCGCTCGACCACGCCGGACTCACCGAGATCCGCCGCCAGTTCGCCGCCGCCACCCGGCGAGCCGCCCGCAGCGGCTTCGACCTCCTCGAACTCCACTGCGCCCACGGCTACCTGCTGTCGGGCTTCCTCTCCCCGCTGACCAACCAACGCACCGACGCCTACGGGGGTTCCCTGCAGCGACGGCTCCGCTTCCCCCTCGAGGTGTTCGACGCGATGCGCGCCGTCTGGCCGGACGACAAGCCGATGACCGTCCGTATCTCGGCCACCGACTGGGCCGACGGCGGTACCACGGCCGAGGACTCCGTGGACGTCGCCCGCGCCTTCGCCGCGCACGGCGCCGACGCCATCGACGTCTCCACCGGCCAGGTCGTCGCCGACGAGCGCCCCGAGTACGGCCGCTCGTACCAGACGCCGTACGCCGACCGGATCCGCAACGAGGCCCGTGTGCCGGTCATCGCGGTCGGGGCGATCTCGTCCTGGGACGACGTCAACTCGATCCTGCTGGCCGGCCGCGCCGACCTCTGCGCGCTGGCCCGCCCCCACCTCTACGACCCCCACTGGACGCTCCACGCGGCCGCCGACCAGGGCTACTCCGGCGACGCCGCGCCCTGGCCCCTCCCGTACCGGGCGGGCAGCCGCAAGCCGCCCACCGGCCGCACCGACGCCCCGAAGCCGAGGCTCACTCTCGGCTGAGGCGCTCGCGCCACCGCGGCGCCGGCGCCGTCACCCCTCGCCCGCCGCCGTCACGAACGCCGCCCCGGCGTCCCGCAGCCGCGTGTGCAGCCGTCCGAAGACCTCGGCGGAGCGTCCGCCCGGCCAGCCCTGCGGCAGCAGCTCGCCGGGCAGGCCCGGATCGGCGTACGGCAGGCGCCGCCACGAGTCCAGGGCCGGCAGATAGTCCCGGTACGCGTCCCCCGCCGGGGTGTCCTCCCGGGCCTCCCAGGAGCGCAGCACCGGCTCGTGCAGGTCGAGGAACTCCTCGTGCTGTTTGGCGATGGCCGCCAGGTCCCACCAGCGCGAGACCGACTCCGCCGTCGCCGCGAAGCCGAGGTGCTCCCCCCGGAACAGGTCCACGTACGCGTCGAGCTGGAGCCGTCGCAGCGTGTGCCGGGTCTCCTCGCAGAGCCGGGCGGGCGCGATCCACACCCCCGGCGCGGCCGCGCCGAAGCCGAGTCTGACCAGCCGCGAGCGCAGCAGATGGCGCTTGTGCCGCTCGGCCTCCGGCACGGAGAAGACGGCGATGACCCAGCCGTCGGAGAGGTCGGCGGACGACGGGGCGTAGATGCGCCGGTCGCCGTCGTCGAGCAGCTGGCGGGCGTCCTCGGACAGGGCGTAGCCGGCCGCGCCGTCGGGTGTGCGCTCCGGGACGAGCAGCCCGCGCCGTTTGAGCCGGGACACGGAGGAGCGCACGGACGGCGCGTCGACGCCGAGGGCGCCCAGCAGCCGGATCAGCTCGGCCACGGCGAGGGGACCCGGCCGTTCGCGTCCGTACGCGCCGTACAGGGTGACGATCAGGGATCTGGGGGTGTGCTGCTCGGCCACGTGATCACTCTAGGGCTCGCAGCCGGAACCGCTGAAGCTTGCCGGTCGGCGTACGCGGCAGGGCGTCCAGGAAGACGATCCGCCGCGGGCACTTGAACGGCGTGAGCCGCTGCTTGACGAAGTCCCGCAGCTCCTCGGCGGCCGCCTCCCCGCCCGCGGCGCCGTCGCGCAGCACCACGTACGCCACCGCGATCTGGCCCCGCAGCGCGTCGGGTCTGCCGACGACCGCGGCCTCGGTCACATCGGGGTGGTGCAGCAGCGCCTCCTCGACCTCGGGCCCGGCGATGTTGTATCCGGCCGAGATGATCATGTCGTCGGCGCGGGCGACGTAACGGAACCGGCCGTCGGGCTCGCGGACGTAGGTGTCGCCGGTGAGGTTCCAGCCGTCCCGCACGTACTGGGTCTGCCGGTCGTCGGCCAGATAGCGGCAGCCCACGGGGCCCCGGACAGCGAGCAGCCCCGATTCCCCGTCCGGCACCGGCAGCCCCTCGCCGTCCACCACACGCGCCTGCCAGCCGGGGACCGCGACGCCGGTGGTGCCGGGCCGGATCGCCTCGTCCGCCGCGGAGATGAAGATGTGCAGCAGCTCGGTCGCGCCGATGCCGTTGATGATCCGCAGCCCGGTCCGCTCGTGCCACGCCTGCCAGGTCGCGGCGGGCAGGTTCTCACCGGCGGAGACACAGCGCCGCAGGGAGCCGGTGTCGTGCCCGTCGAGCTGGTCCAGCATCACCCGGTACGCGGTGGGCGCGGTGAACAGAACCGACACCCGGTGCTCCGCGATCGCCGGCAGCAGCTGCCCGGGGCCCGCCTGTTCGAGCAGCAGGGCGCTGGCGCCGGCGCGCAGCGGGAAGACGATAAGACCGCCGAGTCCGAAGGTGAAGCCGAGCGGCGGGCTGCCCGCGAACACGTCGTCCGGCTCGGGCCGCAGCACATGCTCGGAGAAGGTGTCGGCGATCGCCAGCACGTCCCGGTGGAAGTGCATGCACCCCTTGGGGCGGCCGGTGGTGCCCGAGGTGAACGCGATCAGCGCGACGTCGTCGGCCGCGGTCGCCACCGCCTCGTACGGCTCCGCCGCCCGCGCGTCCGCGACACGGACCAGATCGCCGGGCGCGTCCCCGCCGTACGTGGTGATCCGCAGTCCCGGCACCTCCGCCTTGACCAGGTCGTCGACCGCCCGCACATCGCAGAGCGCGTGCGTGACGGCGGCGATCCGGCACACCGTCGCCAGCTCCTTGGCCCGGTGCTGCGCCAGCACGGTGACCGCCACGGCGCCCGTCTTCATCACCGCCAGCCAGCACGCCGCGAGATACGGGGTCGTCGGCCCGCGCAGCAGCACCCGGTTGCCGGGGACGACCCCGAGCTCCGCGGTGAGCACGTGGGCGATCCGGTCGACCCGTCCGCGCAGCTCCCCGTACGACCAGACCTCGCCGCCGCCGGAGCGGAGGACGGGGCGGTCCGCGCCGAAGCGCTCGATCGTGCGGTCCAGCAGTTCCGTGCCGCAGTTGAGCCGCTGCGGGTAGTGCAGCGAAGGCAGGTCGAAGAGTAGTTCCGGCCACTGGTCCGCGGGCGGCAGATGGTCGCGCGCGAAGGTGTCGGTGTGGGCCGAGGGTGTCAGCTCCATGGTTCGCCCCCTGTCGGGTCGGCGTCGCCAGACGAGCGTATCGTGATGGTGACGACAGTCAACAGTTCGCGATACCGTGCTTTTCGGGGGTGCCCGGCAGAGTCACCCGGCCGCCGTCACGCCGACTTCAGTGGGGGCACGAATGCCCGTATTCTCGCTCGATCCGGTACAGACCGCCCGGTGTGCCGAACTGCGCACCCTGGCCGCCCAGCGGCTGCGCCCCCTCGCGGAGAAGGGCGAGGCGGGCCGCGTCAACCGCCCCATGGTGGCGGCCCTCGGCGAGCTGGGCCTGCTGGAACAGCTGTTCACCGCCGGGGCGCTCGAACTGTGCCTGCTCCGCGAGTCCCTGGCCCACGGCTGCACCGAGGCCGAGACCGCTCTCGCCCTCCAGGGCCTCGGCACCTCGCCGCTGGTCCAGGCGGGTACCGAGGAGCAGCGCGGACGCTGGCTCCCCGACGTCGTCGCGGGCCGGGCCGTCGCCGCCTTCGCCCTCAGCGAGCCCGACGCGGGCTCCGACGCCGCCGCCCTCGCCCTGAAAGCCGTACCCGACGGCCGGGGCTGGCGGCTGAGCGGCGAGAAGCGGTGGATCTCCAACGCCCCGGAGGCCGACTTCTACACCGTCTTCGCCCGTACGACCGAAGGCGCCGGGGCCCGCGGAATCACCGCCTTCCTCGTCCCCGCCGACCGCCCCGGCCTGTCCGGCAGCGCGCTGGAGATGCTCTCGCCGCACCCGATCGGCGCGCTCACCTTCGACGACGTGCCGGTCGGCGCCGACGACCTGCTCGGTGAGCCGGACCGCGGCTTCCGCGTCGCCATGAACACCCTCAACCGCTTCCGCCCCAGCGTCGGCGCCTTCGCCGTCGGCATGGCGCAGGCCGCCCTGGACGCGACCGTCACCCACACGTCGAGCCGCCGGGCCTTCGGCGGCCCGCTCGGCGACCTCCAGTCCGTCGCCCACCGCGTCGCCGAGATGGCCACCCGCACGGAGGCCGCCCGGCTGCTCGTGTACGCGGCGGCCGCCGCGTACGACGCCGGGGCCGCCGATGTGCCCAAGCGCTCCGCGATGGCCAAACTGCTCGCCACGGAGACCGCCCAGTACGTCGTCGACTCGGCCGTACAACTGCACGGTGCCCGGGCCCTCCAGCGCGGTCACCTCCTCGAACACCTCTACCGCGAGGTCCGTGCGCCCCGCATCTACGAGGGCGCCACCGAGGTCCAGCGCACGATCATCGCCAAGGAGCTCTACGCCGAGGAACGCCACCCGCAGGAGCACCGGCCCGGGGAACGCCCCCCTGAGGAACGCGCCGAGGAGCCCCGTCCCGAGGAGAGGTCCGCATGACGCTGTCCCGCCACAACCCGGCCGAGCTGTCCCCGCCCACCGGCTTCTCCCACGCCGTCACCGCCACCGGCTCCCGGCTGGTCTTCCTCGCCGGCCAGACCGCCCTCGACACCGGCGGCAAGGTCGTCGGCGAGACGCTCCCCGAGCAGTTCGAGACCGCCCTGAGCAACCTCCTCACCGCCCTCGCCGCGGCCGGCGGCACCCCCCACGACCTGGCCCGCGTCACCGTCTACGCCACCGACGTCGCCGACTATCGCGCCCACGCCGCCGAGCTGGGCCGGATCTGGCGCCGCGCGGCGGGCCGGGACTACCCGGCGATGGCGGTCGTCGGGGTCGTACGGCTCTGGGACGAGCAGTGCCTGGTCGAGGTGGACGGGGTGGCGGTCCTGCCCTGAACCGGCCCGCCGGCCGGACCGACGCCCGACCGCCGCTTGATCGACTGGTGACCCTTCACCCGTCGGGCTTAACGTCGAACGGTGGACGGCACCGTCCGCCATCCGGTCCCAAGGCCCCGAACAGGGCGTTCCTCCCCGAGGCACGATGCGCCATGACGACCCCGCAGCCGACTCCCGCAGTGCAGACGTCAGCCCCCGACCGGGGCGGCGGGAACGGAATGGCGCTCTTCGTCATCGCCTCGTGCCAGCTGATGGTGGTCCTCGACATCACCATCGTGAACATCGCGCTGCCGCACATCCAGAACTCGCTGCACTTCTCCACCACGAGCCTGTCCTGGGTGGTCAACGCCTACACGCTCACCTTCGGGGGCCTGCTGCTGCTCGGCGGGCGGATCGGCGACATCCTCGGCAGGCGGCGCGTCTTCATGTTCGGCGTGCTGCTCTTCGTGGTGGCGTCGCTGCTCGGCGGACTCGCGCAGAACTCCGGCCAACTGCTGGCCGCGCGCGCCCTGCAGGGCGTGGGCGGCGCGATCGCCTCACCGACCTCACTGGCGCTGATCACCACCACCTTTACCGAGGGCCCGCAGCGCAACCGGGCGTTCGGCGTGTTCGCGGCCGTGTCCGCCGGCGGTGGCGCGATCGGGCTGCTGGCCGGCGGAATGCTCGTCGAATGGCTCGACTGGCGCTGGGTGTTCTTCGTCAACGTGCCGATCGGTCTGCTCATCGCCGTCGCCGCGCCCCGCTGGATCAAGGAGTCGGAGCGCCGCCCCGGCCGCTTCGACGTCACCGGCGCGCTGTTCTCCACACTCGGCATGGTCGCGCTGGTCTACGGGTTCATCCGCGCCGCCCAGGAGGGCTGGCGCGACACGTACACCCTGGCCTCGTTCGGCGCGGCGCTCGTACTGCTCGCGGCCTTCCTCACGGTCGAGCGGCGCTCCAAGCAGCCGATCACACCGCTGCACATGTTCGCCGACCGCAACCGTGCGGGCACCTACGGCATGATGCTCGGGCTCGCCGCCGCCATGTTCGGCATGTTCTTCTTCCTGACCCTCTTCGTCCAGAACGTGCTGGGCTTCGGCCCGCTGCGGGCCGGCCTGGCCTTCCTCCCGGTCAGCGCGGTCATCGCCGTCGGGGCCGGCCTGGCGTCCCAGTTCCTGCCGAAGTACGGCCCGAAGCCGTTCATGGTGACCGGCGCCGGACTGGCCGCCGCCGGACTGGCCTGGCTCACCCTGACCGACATCCACTCCACCTATGCGGGCAGCCTCCTCGGGCCGATGCTGGTCTTCAGCCTCGGCATGGGGATGCAGTTCGTGTCGCTGACGCTGATGGCGCTCTCCGGGGTGCCCGCGCACGAGTCGGGTGCGGCGTCCGGCCTGCTGAACGCCACCCAGCAGGTGGGGGGTTCACTGGGGCTGTCGATCCTGGTCACGGTCTTCGGCACCGTCAGCGGCAACGAGGCGAGGAACCAGATCCCGCACTTCATGGCCGAGGCCACCCCGGCCGAGCGGCTCTTCTTCCAGCGCACCGGTGAGCTGCCGCCGCCCTGGGGCGACCAGGTGCTCACCTCCGGCGTCTCCGCCGCCTTCATCATGGCCGCGATCTTCGCCGTGGTGGCCGCCCTGATCGCGCTCCTGGTCATCCAGGTCCGCCCCGCCGACCTGGAGCGCCTCAAGGGCGGCATCGGTCCCGGCGGGTGACCGGTCCCTTTCGTGCGGCGGGCAGGTTCGCGCGGCGGGCAGGACGAGGCCCCGGCGCTCCTTCGCCGGGGCCTGTCAGTGTGAGAGGGCCTGTGAGTGAGCGGCGGCCGTCCCGTCAGGTGACGGGTCCGGGGCCGCGACGGCGGCCTGTGCCGCCCCCCGCACCGGCCGTGGCGGCCATGGCCAGGCCGCAGAGCAACGCGACCGCACCGACGATGATGTTGCTGACGATGCTGCGCGTCGTGTCCATCTCGCCGGCGATGACCCAGGGCGACACGATCGTCCACGCGCCGATGGCGCATGCCGTCCATGCCATGGCGTGGGTGCGTTCGTACGCCGAGCTGAAGCCGCCCATGCACAGGGCGAAGGCGATTCCGGTGATCAGATTGGTCACGGCCAGGCTGGTCAACCCGCTGAAGCCGGCGATCCATGGCGAGGCCGCCAGGTAGAGGCCCGTGATGAGGGCCAGTGTCTCAACGGCCTGGGCACGCGGCGTGGTGGTGGCCCGCTCGAAGCGGGAACGCATCTCGGCCAGGTCCGGGTGTTGATCGATGTCTGCGTGAGTGGTCATGGTGGGCCGCCTCCTGTCAGCAGCCTTATGTGTCCTTTATATCCATAGAACGCCCCTTTGGGCTGTCAGGTCAATGGGTAGACCCCTTCCGATGTCCGTGGCCGCGACGGCCCCGAGCCCTGGTGGGGCCCGCGTTTCGGGCGGGGGCGGCCCACGGGCGCCCGGCACCACCGGCCGGCGGAGTGGCACGATGTCCGGTACGGCCTGTGTGACGGCCGTCACCTGCTCCCTGGGGGATCGATGAACATCTGGCTCGCATCCCGGCTCGTCGCCGTGGCCGCCACGACCGCCCTCGTACTGACCGGCTGCACCGGCTCCGGAGGCTCCACCGACGCCTCGGCGTCGCCGTCCGGCGGGCCGGGGGCCTCCTCACCGTCGCCGGGCGTCCCCACGTCCGACGCGCCCACCGGCCCGACCACCGGTGCGTCGCCGTCCGCGACCCCGTCCGCTTCCGCGACCGGTCGCGGCGAGCCGCTGCCGGGCTTCCCCGGCCTCCAGCCGATGTGGCCGTTCGCCACGCTGTCCCAGGCCGAGGGCTGGGAGAGCGAGTACCGCGCCGGCGGCCACCAGCCCTGGCATCTCGACGCCGAACAGACCGCTCTCTCCTTCACCCAGCAGTACCTGGGCTTCCAGGACATCGACCGGATCACCTCACGGTCCGTCAAGGGGAGGGAGGCGCGGATCGGCGTCGGGCTGAGCGGGACGGAGTCCACCGGCACCGCGGCGGTCATCCACCTCGTGCGCTACGGCACCGGACGCGACGCCCCCTGGGAGGTGGTGGGCACCGACGACACCACCTTCTCCCTGACCGAGCCCGCGTACGGATCGGTCGTGCGCTCACCGGCCACGGTCGGCGGGCGGATCACCGGCGTGGACGAGAGTGTCCGTGTCGAGGTGCGACAGCCTTCCGCCGCACGGCCGTTGGGCGCCACCTGCTGCCTGTCGGCGGGCGGCCAGGGGCAGCCCTGGCAGTCGTCCGTCTCGTTCACCGGCGCGGCCGACCCGGTGCTGACGGTCGTCGCGTCCACCGGCGGCCACGTCGCCGAGGTCGAACGCTTCACGGTCACGGCGGTACGCACGGGCTGACCCCGAAGCGGCACCGCGGCAACGGGGGTGCGGCCCAGTGGCCGCACCCCCGTTGCCGTCGCCATGGTCACCGGCTTCCGGCCGACGTCGGCGGCACGGGACGAAAACCCGAACATGGTTTCGCATTGCCGATGAAATGCCGAAGGAAATCCGCCCCGGCGATGCGGCGCCGCCGGGCCGGAGAGTGTCGTGACCGGTGGGCTGTTCGATGTGATCAATTCCCGGCATTTTCAGTCCATGTGATTGCGCAGCCGATCAAATTGCGGGCCCAGGTCGGTCAATGCAGGTCCTGCTTTCAGCAAGGTCACATGGCGAACCCCGACTGACTATGCTCCCTCCACATGTCGCGCTGCGCTCACAGCGAGTAATCGAATGCTGTGTGCGTGCGGACGGAACCGACCCCGCGAAGAGGCGTGACCATTGACGCGATCTCGAAGCGACCGTCGGGGGAATTCGCCGGAAACGTGTGTCGAGCCGAGTGAATCCCACCCCGTTCCCGTCGGCGCACCGCATCACCTCGGCCCACTCATTCCAGACTGTTTAGGACCCCTCGATGGTTCGTGCAGGTTCATCTTCCGGAGCCCGGCCACGTGCAGTGGCTCTGGAGTGGCTCATACCTCCTGGCGCTCTGGCCGGGGCTTTCGCCATGGCGCTGATCTTCGTCCCTGCGCACACACGGACAGCCGTCGCCTGGTGCGGCCTCGCCGCGGTCGTTCTGACGGTCATCACCTCGGCTGAGATCGCGCGCCGGAGCCGCGCGGCGGAGGCGGCCCGCTACGCACAGGCGGGCGCCGCGGCGCAGGCGTACTACGCGCAACGTGAAGCCGCGCTGCTCGGGCGCCTGTCCGACCAGCGGGCGACCACCGTGTGGCTGGCCGAGGAGCTCCTTCCCGCGGCAGTGGCCCGGCTGAAGAAGGGCGACCCCGCGTCGGAGATCCTGCACTCCGTCAGGCTCGGGGAACACCTCGACAGCGAGTTCACCGAAGCGCTCCGGGCGGCTCTGCGGACACTCCTGGAGGCCGTGGAGGCCGAGGAGGACACCCGGGACTCAGCGCAGCGGGCACTGGTGGCCATCGCACGGAGAGTCCAGGCGATCGTGCACCAACTCGCCAAGGACCTCCGCGCCATGCAGATCCTCCACGGCACGGACGTCGTGGTCTCCCACGGCCTGCAGGACATCGACCACCGCAACGCCCTGATCGGCCGCCTCGCGGCGAGCATCGCGGTACTGGGCGACGCCCGCCCCGGGCGTCAGTGGTCGAAGGCGATTCCGCTCTACGACGTCCTGCGGGGCGCCATGTCGCGCATCGTCGACTACCCCCGCGTGAAACTGCGGTCGGTGACAGAGGTGGCCGTGGTCGGTCCCGGAGCCGAGCCCCTGATCCACCTGCTCGCCGAACTGCTCGACAACGCCACGACGTTCTCCCCGCCGGACACCCCCGTCGACGTGACCGCGAGCGAGGTGCCCTCCGGCATCGCGATCGAGATCGAGGACCGGGGGGTCGGACTCACCGAAGAGGTCCGGCAGCGCGTCGACCGCGTCATGGCCCAGGCCTCGTCGGGCATGCAGCTGGCCGGCCTCGGCGAGGTGACACAACTCGGCCTCGCCGTCGTCAGCCGGCTGGCCCGTGAGCACGGCCTCGACGTCGACCTGCGCACCTCCGCCTACGGGGGCGTCCGGGCGGTCGTGCTCGTTCCGAGGAGCCTGATCACCACGGTGCAGCAGCCTGTCCCGAACGCCCAGCCGCTCGCGCGGCAGCACACGGCCGGACCGGTCCTGCCGCGGCCGACGCCGCCGGCCCCCGCCGTGCCGGACGAGCCCGTCGAGGTCAAGGCGACCCTCAACGGCCTCCCGCAACGCCGACGCGAGTCACCGGTCCCGAAACCGGTCGTCCGCGCCACCCCCCATCCCCCCGCTGCTCCGGCCACCTCCCCGGGAACCAACGGAACGCGCAGGCAACCGGGCCTGATGTGGGAGGCGTTCAGCGGCGAGAAGAGATCGGTCGCCGAACCTGCCACGGAAAACAGCGAGCCATCAGACGAGGGTGAGTAACATGCAGCCACTGCCCAACATTGACTGGATGCTCAAGGAGCTCGCGTCCAGCGTCCCGTACGTGCGGCACGTGGTCGTCCTGTCGTCGGACGGTCTGAGCATCGGCCAGGCGGAGACGGATCCCGACACCGCCGACGCGATCGCCGCCGCCTGCTCGGGCATCCAGAGCCTGGCGAAGGCCATCGCGCAGAGATTCCCGCACGGGGACGGCTCGACGCGGATGGTCGGCATCGAGGTCGACGGCGGCTACTTCTCCCTGATGGCGGCCGGACCCGGGGCCTATCTCGCGGTGCTGGCCGACGAGGAGGTGGACGCCGGGCTTCTGGGCGACCGTATGCGGACACTGGTGGTCCGGATCGGCCAGCACATGACCAGCCCGCCCCGCGATGACGTCGGGCGGGCGATGTGACGTCGGAGAACCAGGACAGATGGGACGAAGGCAGTCCCGTGCCGCTCTTCGTCATCACCGGTGGCCAGGGTTCCGCGGCGAAGACGTTCAATCTGGTCACCCTCGTCGCGGCGAGGTCCGCACCGGAGCCCGGTATGCAGCCCGAGCAGGCCGCGATCCTCTCCATGTGCCGCTACCCGCTCTCGGTGGCCGAGATCTCGGCGTACCTCAGCCTTCCGTTCAGCGTCGTCACGGTGCTGCTCTCCGAACTCGTCGAAGGCGAACGGGTCGAGGCCACCGCTCCCGTCCCTGTCGCGTCCTACCCCGAACTCGGCCTTCTGGAGGCGGTGATCCATGGACTACGTAAGCTCTGAAGCACCCTCCGCCGGCCCCCGCGGCACCGACGTGCTGCTGCCCCACGGCGCCAGGGGAGTGAAGGTGGTGATCGTCGGCGGTTTCGGCGTCGGCAAGACCACCATGGTCGGGTCGGTGAGCGAGATCCCGCCGCTGACCACCGAAGAGACCATGACCCAGGCCGGCGTCGGGATCGACAACAATCCCGGAGCCGAAGGCAAGAACACCACGACCGTCGCCCTGGACTTCGGCCGTATCAGCATCAACCGGGAGCTGATCCTCTATCTCTTCGGGACGCCGGGACAGGAGCGCTTCTGGTTCCTGTGGAACGGCATCTTCGAAGGCGCGTTCGGCGCCGTCGTCCTCGTGGACACGCGGCGGATCGACGTCTGCTTCGAGGTCATCACCCGCCTCGAAGACCGCCGCGTCCCCTTCGTCGTGGCCGTCAACACCTTCCCCGAGGCCCCGCAGCACCCCATACCCGCCCTGCGCACTGCACTGGCCCTCAGCGAATCCGTGCCCATCGTCACCTGTGACGCACGTGACCGGGCGTCCTGCCGCGACGCCCTGCTCTCGTTGATGGTCTACCTGCGCACCCTCGCCGCCGCCCAGGAGCCCGTATGACCGTCCCACCGGCCGAACACACCACCCAGCAGCACGGGCTCACCCCGCCCCCGGGCTGCCCGGCGCACGCCACCGCAGGAGCCGGCGGAGCCACCCGGCTCGACAGCGCCGCCGCGGTGACCGACCCCATGGGCCTGTACGAGGAGCTGCGCGCCGCCCATGGCCCGGTGGCGCCCGTCCTGCTCGACGGCGACGTACGCGCCTGGCTCGTCCTCGGGTATCTCGAGAACCGCGACGTGGCCGCCCGCTCCACCCAGTTCTCCCGCGACCCCCGCGTCTGGCACGGCTGGGAGAGCGGCGAGATCGACGCCGCCACCTCGCCGCTCGTGCCGATGATCGGCTGGCGTCCGGACTGCGTGTGCGCCGACGGCGAGGAGCACCAGCGCCTGCGCGGCGCGGTCACGGCCAGCCTCGACCAGTTCGACCAGCGCGGAGTCCGCCGCCACATCACCCGCCTCGCACACCAGTTGATCGACGGATTCTGCCAGGGCGGCAAGGCGGAACTGGTCGGCGAGTTCACCGAGCACCTGCCCATGCTCGCGCTCACCCACCTGCTCGGAATGCCGGACGAGTACGGCCCCAAGCTGGTGCACGCCGCCCGCGACCTCTTCAAGGGCACGGAGACGTCGCTCGCCAGCAACGCCTATGTACTGGAGACCCTGGAGCAGCTGGTCGTCGAAAAGCGCGCCCGTCCCGGGCAGGACATCGCATCCGTGCTGATGGCCCATCCGGCCGGCCTCACCGACGAGGAGGTGCTGCACCACCTGCGGCTCATCCTGCTCGCCGGCTACGAGACGACCGCCAACCTCATGTCCAACGTCCTGCGGATGGTGGTCACCGACCCGCGGTTCCGCGGGTCCCTGGCCGGCGGCCAGATGACCTTGCCGGAAGCCGTGGAACAGGTCCTCTGGGACGAGCCGCCGCTGATGGTGTGCCCGGGTCGCTGGGCCAAGGGCGACACCACCCTCGGCGGGCAGCAGATCAAGGCGGGCGACATGCTCCTGCTGGGGCTGGCCGCGGGGAACGTCGATCAGGCGATCCGCCCCGATCCCTCGACCCCCGTGCACCACAACCGCGCGCACCTGTCCTTCAGTGCGGGCGCCCACGAGTGTCCCGGTCAGGACATCGGCCGTGTCATCGCCGACACCGGCATCGACATCCTGCTGACCCGGCTTCCGGACATCACGCTGGCCGTCCCGGAGTCCGAACTCTCCTGGCGTTCCTCCACCTGGGCCCGGCACCTGACGGCGCTGCCGGTGAGTTTCGCCTCCCGCGCGCCGAGGACCCGTGACATCCCGGACTCGCTGCCGGCCCCGCCTCCGCCGACCAGCACGCTGCCCTCCACGCCCCCGCGGCCGCAGGCCGGCCCCCGGCCGGAGCGCGCACCTGGACCCCGCGTCTCGTGGCGGGCGCGACTGAGCCGCTTCCTGCGCGGACGCTGATTCGCATGACGGCCGAGGGGGCTGCCCCGGAGCTGGGGTCGGCCCCCTCGCGCGATTCTCATGTGGACGCGGCCGGGGCGGAGGTGCGTTGCCCGGGGAGCGACAGGTCGTCCGCGGCGGCGTAGCGGGGGGCCCCGGTGTACCAGGAGTGGAGGCCGGACAGGAAGCCGGCGGCTCCCCGGAGCCACGTCTCCAGCTCGGCTCGCTCGCCGGCCTGCAGCCCGGCTCGTTCGGCGAGCAGGGGCAGTTCACTCCGTCTGAGGTGGTCGAAGTGGCGCAGCCGGGCGTTCACCAGGTCGACGGCGGCATGCACCGCCTCGTGGATGGTGACGCCCAGGGACGTCGCGAGCACGACGACGAGGTTGTTGACGTCGTGCTCTTCATGGACCTCCCGCTGGTAGGAGGCTATGTCGTTCGCCAGCCCCATGTAGTCCATGAAGGAGTCGAGCAGGGCACGGACGGTCCGGCTGTGCCGGATCCGATCAGGTATCCGCGCGCCGGTGGCAAGCTCGACGGAGTACGGGGCGGTGTAGGCGGCGAAGCTTTCACGGCGGAACTGGGCGTACTCGATCAGGTCCGGAACCCGGCGGGTGCGGCTGTTGGCCAACTCCTGGACTCCCGCGTCGATGTATCCGGCCAGGGCACGGTTGAACCCGTGCCGCCAGTGCGCGAGCCGCGGGGGGAACAGCCGGGGCTGCAGATCGGCGATGCCTCTCTCGACCGCGTTCTCCGGTTCCGGCAGCCGGGCGCCCGGCTCCGGCCGCAGGAAGGCATGGAGCCGGGCGGTGAAGACACTCGCGCCCGATAGGTCCCCCGTCCGTTTGAAGGCGGAGGCGAAGTAGTCGTCCCAGGCCAGCGCCCAGATGTTGAACCGGTGGTTGATCCGGAGATCGGCGAGTGAGGCATCGGGGAGGGTGCGGGCGGTCAACTGGTCGACGGTCATGGCGTGGAACTGGGACCGGGTCCAGATCGGCCGGCGGTGCGGCGGTCCTTCGCCGTCGCCCAGCATGCCCATGTCCCGCGCCCATGTCTCGGCCTCCTCGTGCAGGGCCGGCAGATACGGATTCATCTTCGCCGGGTACGGCATCCACAGTCCGGGGAGCTTGACGGCCTGCACTGTCATGGGACTTCTCCTCCCTCTCGGCCCGCATCGGTGTGCGGACCACAACCCCGAGCGGCCTGCCGGTGATAGGGCAGCACGCTCCTGTCGTTCGCACCTCGCCTCGGGAGCATGAGCACGGCGCGCACGTCACACCGGAGCGGTGCCTCGCGCCCGCCCCGGCCTCCTGCCATGGCAACGGCCGTCAAAACGTCGGGCAGTTCCCTTCCTGTGGCGCTCCAAACTTGCCCACCCCGGCCGACCTACAACCTAGGGCGGTCGTCGCCGTCTTCGGATCCGAAAGGTTTGGGGGGAATTGACGACTCTTCTAGGGCACTTTGGCGCAATTTCGATCCCAAAGCTGGCCATGATCCATCATTGATGGCCATAGGCGTGCATCGACCGCTACCTGCGACGGTGAGCTTCACCGAACCTCCAAACCCGCCGGTTCGGGCCACGCCGCCGGCTGCCGCCGAAGACCGACAGCGGAGCCCGGATCCCCGGTCACCGTGCCGGTGGGGCGCCCGCGCTCCGTACCGCTTCGCGGACGGGGAAATCGATCGCGCCCCGTGAGGCGAGCCGTTGGCCTCCGCCTGAGCGCAGCGAGGTACGAGGCGCGACGACACAGGGGCGGTCATGGAGACCTGCGCGGCGCGGACGGACCGACTGGGCCTGCTGCTCGACCAGTTCGACCAGGTCAGGGAGATGGCCGAGGTGCGGCTGACGGGGCTCGGCGACGAGGAGTACCTGTGGGAGCCGGTGCCCGGCAGCTGGTCGATCCGCCGCCGGGACGAGGCGGCGACGCCCAGGGCGCCCGGGCCGGGGGAGTGGGTGATCGACAAGGGCGCCCCGGACATCCCGGCGAACGAGTACGCCGAGGTGGCCCGGCAGGCCGCCGGCGGTATGACCGTCGCCAAGATCGCCGACGACTGGAGCGTGAGCGTCGAGCGGGTCGAGCAGATCCTCGCCCACGGGTACGCCGGAGCCCGGCGAAGTGCCGGTCACCACCATCGCGTGGCGGCTCGGGCACTTGCACTCCTGCTTCGCGGGACAATGGGAGTGGACCTTCGGCGAACACCGCCAGGACCCGAAGCTGCTGGTCGACTTCACCCCCTCCGCCGCCCTGGCGCTCGAGCGGTGCGGGCCCTGATCGACCGCTGACGCGACAGCGTCGCCACCGTGACCGAGGAGCAGCTCGACACGGTCGGCTTCTCGCAGTACCCGTACGGCTCCGACCCCGACGACCCGTTCATCTCCGTACTGGCGGGTCCAACCTCGAATTCATCCACCACATGGCCGAGACCGCCCTGCCCCGCGACCTGTGGCGGGCCCGCTTCACCGCTTCACGGTAGGCGGGCCGGCCGAAGCCCCCGGGGAGCGGCAAGGGCCGCCGTCCCCTCAGGCCCGCAGCGCGGGCAAGAAGGGGACGGCGGCCCCGTCGCGTCAGATGTCGCGGAAGATCTCGATCTGCGCCCCCACCGAGTTCAGCCGCTCCGCCAGGTCCTCGTAGCCGCGGTTGATCACGTACACGTTGCGCAGCACCGACGTGCCCTCCGCCGCCATCATCGCCAGGAGGACGACCACCGCCGGGCGCAGGGCCGGGGGGCACATCATCTCGGCGGCGCGCCAGCGGGTCGGGCCCTCGACGAGGACGCGGTGCGGGTCGAGGAGCTGGAGGCGGCCGCCGAGACGGTTGAGGTCCGTCAGGTAGATCGCGCGGTTGTCGTAGACCCAGTCGTGGATCAAGGTCTGGCCCTGGGCGACGGCTGCGATCGCCGCGAAGAACGGCACGTTGTCGATGTTCAGGCCGGGGAACGGCATCGGGTGGATCTTGTCGATGGGCGCCTCCAGTTTGGAGGGGCGCACCGTCAGGTCCACCAGCCGGGTCCGCCCGTTGTCCGCCGTGTACTCGGGGGTGCGGTCGTGGTCGAGGCCCATCTCCTCGAGGACCGACAACTCGATCTCGAGGAACTCGATCGGCACCCGTCGGATCGTCAGTTCCGACTCGGTGACGACGGCGGCGGCCAGCAGGCTCATCGCCTCGACCGGGTCCTCGGAGGGCGAGTAGTCGACGTCGACGTCGATGTTCGGGACGCCGTGGACGGTCAGCGTCGTCGTCCCGACGCCCTCCACCTTGACGCCGAGCGCCTCCAGGAAGAAGCACAGGTCCTGGACCATGTAGTTGGACGACGCGTTGCGGATGACGGTGACGCCGTCGTACCGGGCGGCGGCCAGCAGCGCGTTCTCGGTCACGGTGTCGCCGCGCTCGGTCAGCACGATCGGGCGGCCGGGGGAGACCGAACGGTCCACCACGGCGTGGTAGATGCCCTCCGTCGCCGTGATGTCCAGGCCGAAGCGGCGCAGCGCGATCATGTGGGGCTCGATGGTGCGCGTGCCGAGGTCGCAGCCGCCGGCGTACGGCAGCCGGAAGGTGTCCATCCGGTGCAGCAGCGGGCCGAGGAACATGATGATGGAGCGGGTCCGGCGGGCGGCCTCCGCGTCCATGGACTCCATGTCGAGCCCGGCCGGCGGCACGATCTCGAGGTCGCGGCCGTCGTTGATCCAGCGGGTGCGGACCCCGATGGAGCCGAGGACCTCCAGCAGCCGGTAGACCTCTTCGATGCGGGCGACGCGGCGCAGGACCGTACGCCCCTTGTTGAGCAGCGAGCCGCAGAGCAGGGCCACGCATGCGTTCTTGCTCGTCTTGACGTCGATGGAGCCGGAGAGCCGGCGGCCGCCGACGACCCGCAGATGCATGGGGCCGGAGTAACCCAGAGCGACGATTTCGCTGTCGAGTGCCTCGCCGATTCGGGCGATCATCTCAAGACTGATGTTCTGATTGCCGCGCTCGATGCGGTTGACCGCACTCTGGCTGGTTCCCAGCGCTTCGGCGAGCTGCGTCTGTGTCCAGCCTCGATGCTGACGGGCGTCACGGATGAGCTTGCCGATGCGTACGAGGTAGTCGTCTGCCATGACGAGGAGGCTATCTCACATATGAGATGGGGTCGCATCGAGGTGCTCCATCAGGGTGACACCCTGTCATGTGCCCGCCCGTACGCCGGGACCTGCGCACACTCCGCTCCCGATGTTCGGTGAACCGTGCGCACCCGGCAACCGGAGCGCGGCCGGAGGGCGGCCGCCCGTCGCACGATGAACGGTCAAATGCCGCATTTAAGAGCACAATAGGCGTATTGGGGCGGTAGGGCTCGCCCTACCCCCGTTCCTACGCCCTGGCCGATGGCCCCCGGGAGCACCCGGCTTCTACCGTGGCCCGTATGCGTCCCCTCCACCTCCGGCAGGCTCTGTCGCGGCCCGGCTTCCTTCTCTCCGCCTGGCCCTGGCGGGCGGCCGGATATCTGCTCAGCAGCGCGCCCGTCGGCATCCTGGTGCTCGTGCTGCTGCTCACCGGCATGGTGGTGGGCGGCGCCCTCTCCGTGTTTCTCGTGGGGCTGCCGCTGCTCGCGCTGCTGGTGCTCTCCGGGCTGCCAGTGGCCGCGCTGGAACGCCGCAGACTCCGGCTCGTCGACCGCAGGCCGGCGCCGACGCCGCACGCCGACCCGGCGGCGCCGGGACCGAACGCCTGGGCGCGCCGCGATCCGCTGGAGCGTCTGACGCCGCGTGAGCGGGAGGTGCTGGGGCTGGTCGCGGAGGGCAAGTCCAACAGCGCGATCGCCCGCCAACTGGTCGTCTCCGAGGCGGCGGTGGGCAAGCACATCGGCTCCGTCCTCGCCAAGCTGGATCTGCCCCCGGGGGAGGGGACCCATCGCCGGGTCCTTGCGGTACTGGCCTGTCTCCGGGCGTGAGCCCCACCGGCCGGGGTTCAGCGCCCCGCCGGCCGCCCACCGCCTCGTCGAGGACATGCCGTGCGACCGTCGCCGTCGCGGGGAGCGCGTACGACGCCGGCAGCGGATCGACGGCGGTCCGCGATCGCCTCGCTCCGTACGAGTCAGGCGGCCGCGTCGCACCGGTGCGGCGCCGCGGTGAAGCGCGCCGGCTCCCGCGCGGACCGCAGGGAAGGACGCGGCCTCCGGCAACCGCGTTTCGGGCAGGTCCCGTTCCTCACACCGTGCCGGTGGCCGGGAGCGAGCGCCGCATCAGGAGGGCGTAGACGGCGGAGGCGACGACCATGCCGGCGGGCAGGGCGAGGTCCACGCCGCCCAGGGCCCGGGCGAACGGGCCCGTGTAGAGGGTGCCGACGCACAGCGCGGCCGTGGTGACGCCCGCGCCGAGCGCCAGGGCTCCGGCCGGATTGACTCCGGCGGTGTACCAGAAGGGGCTGGTGCGGCTCTCGTCCGTGAGCGCGAGGCCGTCGTAGCGGTTGCGGCGCAGCAGGATGTCGGTGGCGTAGACGGCCATGCTGGGGCCGAGCAGGACGACGGTCAGCTGGAGCACGTTGCTGACGGTGTCGAGGAAGTTGGAGACGAGCAGCCCGTACAGGGTCAGGGCGACGGCTACGGCGCCGTCGACGAGGACGCTGTAGGAGCGGCGGATGCGCAGGCCGACGGCCTGGAGGGCGAGGCCTGCGCTGTAGGCGGTCAGGGCGTTGATGGAAATGGTGCCGAGCACCAGGGCGAGCAGGAAGGCGGGCGTGAACCAGCCGGGCAGGATCTGCTCCAGCGCGGCCTGCGGGTCGCTCATGTCGACCGCGGTCGCCGCGAACGCGCCGAGGGAGCAGACGAGCACGCTGGGGACGAAGCTGCCGAGTGCGGTCCAGCCGGCGACCGCCTTCGGCGAGGTGGTGCGCGGCAGGTAGCGGGAGAAGTCGGCGCTGGTGGTGTACGAGAGCGGTCCCGAGGCGATGAGCGTGACACCGGCGGCCAGGGTCGCCCACAGGGCGGTGCCGCTGAGCGGCTGCGCGGGCGTGTGGCCGAAGTCGGTGTGGCCGAGCACGCTGACGGCGACGACGGCGAAGACCGCGGTCAGGGCCAGGGTGATCGGGAGGTAGAGCCGCACGATCGTGGCGTGTCCGTAGACGCTGATGGTCAGGGTGAGCGCGGCGATGGCCACGATGACGACGGTCTTCACGGCCGTGTCCGCGGTGATGCCGGCCCGCTCGACGAGGGAGAAGGCGGCTGTCGCGGCGGCGGCGAGATTGAGGGCGAAGTAGCAGACGGAGATGGTCCAGCCGGTGATCGCGTTGTTCACGCGGTTGCCCCGGATGCCGTAGACCGCGCGGGTGATCACTTCGCTCGGAGTGCCCGATGCCGGGCCGGAGACGGCGAGCAGGCCCGTGAGCACCCAGAACAGGTTGCCCACCACGATCACGGCGAGAGCCTGCCACAGGCTGAGGCCCATGAGTATCAGGGCGCCGCCGACCACCAGGCTCAGATAGTTGACGTTGGCCGCGGCCCAGACGGCGAAGAGTTCACGGGGACGGCCGTGGCGTTCCCGGTCGGGAATGCGGTCGATGCCGTGTGCCTCGATCCGGCCCATCCGGTCCGCGGGCGGCGCCTGTTGCGCATCGCCGTACGTGTCCGGCTGCGGGTCGGGAATCGTGGACGCCATGGGGCCCCTCCGGGGTGCTGGTCACTGGCCGCCTGCTTGCTTATTGGTCGCACACTCAATAGCATCCGAGGTATGTCGTCAAGCGTTCAGCGCAAGCGAATTCGGAAATCTCCGGCCGCCCGACGTGCGGAAATCGTTGCCGCAGCCGCCGCGGTCGCCCTGACCGAGGGGCTGGAGTGCGTCACTCTGCGGCGGATCGGCGAGGAGCTCGACGTCCGCCCGGGGCTCATCTCCCACTACTTCCCGTCGGCCGAGGACCTCGTGGCGGAGGCGTTCGGCAGCGCCGCGAGCGCCGAGCTCGACGGCCTCGTACCGGCCGCGAGGCCCGAGGGGGCGCCGACGCGGCACCTGGCGCGGTTCTTCGCACACGCGACGGGTGAGGCGTACGACGACATCAGCCGGCTCTGGATCAACGCGCGGCACCTCAGCCGCTACCGGCCCGTGCTGCGCGACCGGGTCCGCGAGCAGGAGGCCGCGTGGCGCGGCCGCCTGGTGGACCTGATCCGCAGCGGGGTGGAGGAGGGAGAGTTCCGTACGGACGACCCGGAGGTGACGGCCATCCAGATCCTCGTCGTGCTCGACGGCCTCGGCGCCCACGCCAACACCGCGACCGGCGACCGCCCAGAGGCGGTGACACGGATGGCCGTCACGACGGCGGAACGCGAACTCGGCCTCGCGGCCGGCACGCTCACCCGACCCGGCGACGCGGACCCCGAGAGCCCAGCCGCCACCGACTGACCCGCCACCGAATCGCCCGTCCCGGCCGCCCCGCCGCCTCGTCCGCCCGTGCGAGTCACCCGCCCCACCGAGGAGCCGCTGTGCCCATCCCTCTCGTCCTGCTCTCCGCCCGCCTGCTCGACCCGGTCACCGGCACGACCCTGCCCCAGACGGCGCTGGCCGTGTCCGGCGGCCGGATCTCCGCCCTGGGGGACGACGCGGAGGTGCGCGCTCTCGCCGGCTCCGCCACGACGGTGATCGACCTCAAGGGGGCCGTGGTCACCCCCGGCCTGACCGACGGGCACCTCCACCCCGTCACGGGCGCCGAACTGACCCACGGCCTGGACCTGTCCGGCTGCGCCGACCTGGCTGCGGTACGCGAGGCGCTGGCCCGCGAGGTGCGGGCCCTGGCGCCCGGCGCCTGGCTGCAGGGCTGGGGCCTCGACCCGAACGTCTTCGGCGACCGGCCGGTCGGGACCGCGCCCTTCGACGAGGTGCTCGACGGCGTACCGGCCCTCCTCCTGCTCTTCGACGCCCACTCCATGCTGGCCAGCCGCCGCGCCCTCGAACTCGCGGGCGTCGACGGGCCGCGCAGCTTCGCGCAGGCCTCCGCCGAGGTCGTGTGCGACGACGCCGGCCGGCCCACCGGGCTGCTCCTGGAGGACGCCGCCTGCGACCTCGTGGAGCAGGTCGCCCCGCGGACCACCCGGGCCGAACGCCGCGAGCGGCTCGCCGCCGCCCTGCGCGGCATGGCCGCCGCCGGTCTCACCGGCGGGCACGTCATGGACGCGAACGGCGACAGCCTCGAGCTCTACGCGGAACTCGACGCGGCCGGAGAGCTGCCGCTCAGGCTGCGCGTCGCCCCGTGGTGCCAGCCCGGCGCGGACGCCGACGCGCTGCGCGCGCTGGTCGAACAGCAGGGGGCCTGCGGGGCGCTGTGGCGCACGCAGGGCGTCAAGCTCTTCATGGACGGCACCATCGACAACGGCACGGCCTGGCTGGAGCGCCCCGACTGTCACGGTGAGTCGGCCCACGCCTTCTGGCCGGACCCCGAGGCGTACACCCGCGTCATCGCGGAACTCCACCGTGCCGGTGTGCCGACCGCGACCCATGCCATCGGGGACGCGGCCGTACGGCACGCCCTCGACTCCGTCGAGAAGGCCATGGCCGCCGGGGGGCCGGAAGTGCGCCACCGGATCGAGCACATCGAGACCGTGCCCGACGACACCCTGCGCCGTTTCGCCGAGCTCGGCGTCGTCGCGTCCATGCAGCCGACCCACTGCTGCGACTTCACCCGGGCCGACCACACCGACAACTGGTCGCGCCGGCTCGGCGAGGAGCGCGCCGCGCGCGCCTGGCGCTGCCGGGACCTGTGGGAGTCCGGCGCCACGGTCGTCCTCGGTTCTGACTGGCCCATCGCCCCGTACCCGCCGCTGGGCGTCATGGCCGGCGCCCGTCACCGCCGCCCCAGCCGCGACCTCGGCCGGCCGCCGCACGGCCCCGAGCAGGCGCTCACCGCTCTGCAGGCCCTGCAGGCCATGACCACGGGCGCCGCCCACGCGGCGGGCGAGGAGCACGAGGCGGGCCGGATCGCCGTCGGCCACCGCGCCGACCTCACGGCCCTCGCCGACGACCCGCTGACCACCGCCGCCACCGACCTGCCGGACCTCCCCGTGCTCCTCACCGTCCTCGACGGCCTCCCCACCCACCGCGACGCGAGCCTGTAGGCGGACCGTCCGCCACGATAGGTTGCCGCCATGACCGAACTCGGACCCGCCGTCTGGCCACCTGCTCCGTTGAAGACCGAACGGCTTGTGCTCCGCGAGTCCGAGGCCCGGGACCGTGCCGCGTTCGTCGAGCTGTTCGCATCGCCCGAGGTGGGCGCCTGCATCGGTGGCGCTCGACCGCGCGACGAGCTCGACCGCGCGGTGCCTGAGGTGCCCGGGCGGCGCCCCGGCCTTTTCGTGATCGATCTCGACGGAGCGATGATCGGCATGATCACGCTTGATCCGCGCGACGCGGAGCGTCCGGGGCACGTCCGCCCGGATGCACGGGAGGCCGAGCTCGGCTACCTGTTCCTGCCGGCGGCATGGGGATGCGGATACGCCGCCGAAGCATGCGCGGCGGCACTCGACTGGTTCGCCGGGGTGCTTCCCGGCGAGCCCGTGGTGCTCTGCACCAGGACCGCGAACGATCGCGCGATGCGCCTCGCGGCGAAGCTGGGGTTCACCGAGGTGGAGCGGTTCGAGGAGTGGGGCGCCGAGCAGTGGTTCGGCGTGTGGTCCCCGGTCACGCCGTCCGGTTGAGCTCGGTCCGGGCGGCCATCCCTTCACGGGCGCGCATGCACCGAACGGCGCGTGGTTTGCGATTGCCTGCCGCATCGCTTCGACCACCGCCGGGGCCGCCGGCCGAACGACGGCATCTGCTTGGCCGAACCGGCCGCCGGCCGGGCCGAGCGGCCCGTCGCGCCGGTAGCCCCGGCCCCGCCGGAGGGGATGGACAAGGCGGGGTGCGCCTCAAGCCGGCCACCGGCCGCATCGGGGGCCGGCCATCAACGGGACCGGGCCGACCGGGCCGCGACAGCTTCCCGGAGCCGGTACCGGACCGCCCCGCGCAGGCATCGGGGACGCCGGTAGCGCGACAGCCACCGGACATTCGCGAGCACCGCCTCCGGCACCCCCGCCCCGCCCGTGCACCGCCTCCGGCACCCCCGCCCCGCCCGAGCACCGGCGGATCGCGTCACCGCCGAACCGCCTTGGCACCCTTCGGTTCGATCCGCTCGTCAGTATGGGCATCGTCGGCCAACGCGAGCCGGCCGTTGCCGCCTCGGCTCGATGTACGGCTCCGCAAGATCCACGCCGACCGGTGCGGCCGCCCGGCCCAGCGCGTCACCTCGTAACGCCGGGTGCGCCGGCGATGAATCAGCCGACGTCCCCCAGGGACGGAACAGGGGTGTCCGGGCATGACCCCGAAGCGGTCATGTACTAGAGTTATCTCGACATCGAGATATCTGCCGAAGGCGTACCGCAAGCCGCCAATCGGTAAGGGTTACCTAACTAAGCCTTACCTTAGCGGATCGGCGAGCAGCCGTGGCGGCAGCATTGAGGTAGTACGCGCACATTGATGAAGGAGACTGTCGTGTCGGCGAACAGCTTCGACGCCCGCAGCACGCTGCGCGTGGGCGACGAGTCGTACGAGATCTTCAGGCTGGACAAGGTCGAAGGCGCCGCGCGCCTCCCCTACAGCCTCAAGGTTCTGCTGGAGAACCTGCTCCGCACCGAGGACGGCGCGAACATCACCGCCGACCACATCCGGGCGCTCGGCGGCTGGGACTCCCAGGCGCAGCCCAGCCAGGAGATCCAGTTCACGCCGGCCCGCGTGATCATGCAGGACTTCACCGGCGTTCCCTGTGTCGTCGACCTCGCCACCATGCGCGAGGCCGTCAAGGAGCTCGGCGGTGACCCGGCGAAGATCAACCCGCTGGCCCCGGCCGAGCTGGTCATCGACCACTCCGTCATCGCCGACAAGTTCGGCACCGCGGAGGCCTTCGGCCAGAACGTGGAGCTGGAGTACGGCCGCAACAAGGAGCGCTACCAGTTCCTGCGCTGGGGCCAGACCGCCTTCGACGAGTTCAAGGTCGTCCCGCCCGGCACCGGCATCGTCCACCAGGTGAACATCGAGCACCTGGCCCGTACGGTCATGGTCCGCGGCGGTCAGGCGTACCCCGACACCCTCGTCGGCACCGACTCGCACACCACCATGGTCAACGGCCTCGGCGTGCTCGGCTGGGGCGTCGGCGGCATCGAGGCCGAGGCCGCGATGCTCGGCCAGCCGGTCTCCATGCTCATCCCGCGGGTCGTCGGCTTCAAGCTCACCGGTGAGCTCAAGCCCGGCACCACCGCGACCGACCTGGTCCTCACGATCACCGAGATGCTGCGCAAGCACGGCGTCGTCGGCAAGTTCGTCGAGTTCTACGGCGAGGGCGTGGCGGCGACGAGCCTCGCCAACCGCGCCACCATCGGCAACATGTCGCCGGAGTTCGGCTCCACCGCGGCCATCTTCCCGATCGACGACGAGACCCTGAAGTACCTGCGCCTGACCGGCCGCGACGAGCAGCAGGTCGCGCTGGTCGAGGCGTACGCCAAGGAGCAGGGCCTCTGGCTCGACCCGGCCGCCGAGCCCGACTTCTCCGAGAAGCTGGAGCTCGACCTCTCCACGGTCGTCCCCTCCATCGCCGGCCCGAAGCGCCCGCAGGACCGCATCGTCCTCGCGAACGCCGCCCAGCAGTTCGCCGTGGACGTACGCAACTACGTCACCGACGACATGGAGGCGAGCAAGGAGTCCTTCCCGGCCTCCGACGCCCCGGCGAACACGCCCAACGGCGGACCGTCGAAGCCGGTCACCGTCACCGCCCCCGACGGTTCGACCTACGAGATCGACCACGGCGCCGTCACCGTCGCCGCGATCACCTCCTGCACCAACACCTCGAACCCGTACGTCATGGTCGCCGCCGCGCTGGTGGCCAAGAAGGCGGTCGAGAAGGGCCTGACCCGCAAGCCGTGGGTCAAGACCACCCTCGCCCCGGGCTCCAAGGTCGTCACCGACTACTTCGACAAGGCGGGCCTGACCCCGTACCTCGACAAGGTCGGCTTCAACCTGGTCGGTTACGGCTGCACCACCTGCATCGGCAACTCCGGCCCGCTGCCGGACGAGGTCTCCAAGGCCGTCAACGACCACGACCTCGCGGTCACCTCGGTGCTCTCCGGCAACCGCAACTTCGAGGGCCGGATCAACCCCGACGTCAAGATGAACTACCTGGCCTCGCCGCCGCTGGTCGTCGCGTACGCCCTCGCCGGCTCCATGAAGGTGGACATCACCAAGGACGCCCTGGGCGTCGACCAGGACGGCAAGCCGGTCTACCTGACGGACATCTGGCCGACCGAGGCCGAGGTCAACGACGTCGTCGCCAACGCCATCGGCGAGGACATGTTCAACAAGTCCTACGCCGACGTCTTCGCGGGCGACGCCCAGTGGCAGGCGCTGTCGATCCCGACCGGCAACACCTTCGAGTGGGACCCGCAGTCCACCTACGTGCGCAAGCCCCCGTACTTCGAGGGCATGACGATGGAGACGACCCCGGTCGGCGACATCTCCGGCGCCCGTGTGCTGGCCAAGCTGGGCGACTCGGTCACCACCGACCACATCTCCCCGGCCGGTGCGATCAAGGCCGACACCCCGGCCGGCAAGTACCTCACGGAGCACGGCGTCGAGCGCCGCGACTTCAACAGCTACGGCTCGCGCCGGGGCAACCACGAGGTCATGATCCGGGGTACCTTCGCCAACATCCGCCTGCGCAACCAGATCGCGCCGGGCACCGAGGGCGGCTACACCCGCGACTTCACCCAGGACGGCGGGCCGGTGTCGTTCATCTACGACGCCTCGCAGAACTACCAGGCCGCCGGCACCCCGCTGGTGATCCTGGCGGGCAAGGAGTACGGCTCCGGCTCGTCCCGCGACTGGGCGGCCAAGGGCACCGCGCTGCTCGGCGTCAAGGCCGTCATCGCCGAGTCGTACGAGCGCATCCACCGCTCGAACCTCATCGGCATGGGCGTCCTGCCGCTGCAGTTCCCGGAGGGCGGCTCTGCCGAGGGCCTCGGCCTGACCGGTGAGGAGACCTTCTCCATCACCGGCGTCACGGCGCTGAACGAGGGCGGCACGCCGGCCACCGTCAAGGTGACCACCGACACCGGTGTGGAGTTCGACGCGGTCGTCCGCATCGACACCCCGGGCGAGGCGGACTACTACCGCAACGGCGGCATCATGCAGTACGTGCTGCGGAACCTCATTCGTGGCTAGGCACAGCCGCGGCTGACGGGTCGGACGCAACGCCAAGGGGCCGCACTCCCTGCAAGGGAGTGCGGCCCCTTCGGCGTGGCCGACGGCCGGTGCGGTGCGGTGCGTCAGAACTCGTCGTGCCGGACGGCGGTGACGAAGGTGTCCCAGCCCGCCCGGCAGAAGAACAGGGCGGGCCCGTCGGGCACCTTGCTGTCCCGCACCGGCAGCACACCGGGGAACCCGTCCGCGACCTCGACGCAGCTGCCGCCGGTTCCGTCGCTGTAGGACGACTTCCGCCAGACCGCCTGACTCAGATCCTGTGTGGAGCTCATGGGTTCTCGTAGTCCTTCGCCATCGATGCGAGCAACTCCAAGGTCGCCGCCGGTGACAGGGCGGCGGCCCTGGCGAGATCGTATGTCCGTGCGCTGTGCTCGACCAGGGCCGGACCCTCGATCAGCTGTCCGCTGCCCGCGGGTTGTTTTAGGGGTCCAGTTCCTTCGGCTGGGACATGGGAGCGAGCGTAGCCAGCCGGTGGCTCGTCGCGCGCGACTCCGCGAAAGTCGACACGAGTGGGTGACGTCCGGCCCCGGCCGGAAACGCGGGGACCGCACTCCCTGGGGGAGTGCGGTCCCTTGGCGCGGTGCGTCCACTCGGAAGCGGCCGAAATCGCTGCGGCCGGACGTGCGGACGGCCGCCGTCAGCCGATCAGCTCCACCTCCGCGAGCGTCGCCTCTCCTGTGGCCACCAGCCGGTAGTGCGGGTACGAGCCCGGCTCCGCCACGCTGAAGACGCGGGTCTGCCGGTCCCAGTCGAAGGACTCGCCCGACCGCTCGTCCAGGTCCGTCCACGACGTCCCGTCGGCGGAACCCTGCAGTACCCAGCCCGAGGGGGCCTTGCCCTTCGCGGCCGAGGTGAGCGTGTACTGCACCGCCTTCGCCGCAGAGGCGGCCGGCAGCTCGACCGAGGTGAACGCGGCCGACGTGCCCGAGGTGTTGTCGAAGAGCAGACCCTCCGCGCGGAGCACGTCGCGGCGCGGCGCGGGCTTCTCGTCGTCCTGGGTGATGGAGACCGGGGCCGCCTTCTCGCCCGTGCCCCAGGTGGACGGCTCGGGGCCCATGTCGAACTGCAGCGTGCCGCCCCCGGCGATGACGTCGTGCGGCAGCGAGGTGGAGTTCCACTTCTTGCCGTTGACCTTCAGCCCCTGCACATAGATGTTCTTGGCGCTGTTCTTCGGGGCCTTCACGACCAGGTCGCGGCCGTTCTCCAGGTGCACGGTCGCCCGGGTGAACAGCGGGGAGCCGATGGTGTATTCGCCGCTGCCCATGACCAGCGGGTAGAAGCCGAGCGCGGAGAACAGGTACCAGGCCGACTGCTCGCCGTTGTCCTCGTCGCCGTGGTAGCCCTGTCCGATCTCGCTGCCGGTGTAGAGGCGGGAGAGGACCTCGCGGACCTTCTCCTGCGTCTTCCACGGCTGCGAGGCCGCGTTGTACATGTAGGTGACGTGGTGGGCGACCTGGTTGGAGTGGCCGTACATGCCCATCCGGACGTCACGCGCCTCGGTCATCTCGTGGATGACGGAGCCGTACGAGCCGACGAACTCGGGCGACGCCGTCTCCGGCGTGGCGAAGTAGGTGTCGAGCTTCTCGCCGAGCCCGGTGCGGCCGCCGTAGAGGTTGGCGAGACCGCGGCTGTCCTGCGGGGCGGTGAAGGCGTAGCCCCAGCCGTTGGTCTCGGTGTAGTCGTAGCCCCACACCCGCGGGTCGTACTGCCCGCTCGGCACCCGCCAGTCGCCCTTCAGGTTCCGGCCCTGGAAGAAGCCGGCCTCGGAGTCGAAGAGGGTGACGTAGTTGCGGGCCCGGTTCCGGAAGTACTCCGACTCCTCCCGGTAGCGGGGGTTCTTGGTCTTCTCGTAGAGCGCCTGGCCCATCTCGGCGATGCCGTAGTCGTTGAGGTAGCCCTCCAGCGACCAGGACAGGCCCTCATGGGTCGAGGTGGAGGCGTAGCCGAGGAACGGCGAGGTCTCCATGCCCTTGCGGCCGACGCCCGAGGACGGCGGCACGACGGTGGCGTTCTTCAGCGCCGCCTCGTACGCCGCCTCGGCGTCGAAGTCGACGCCCTTCACGTACGCGTCGGCGAAGGCCACGTCGGAGCTGGTACCGGTCATCAGGTCGGCGTAGCCGGGGGAGGACCAGCGGGAGACCCAGCCGCCGTCCTTGTACTGCTGGACGAAGCCGTCGACCAGCTCGCCCGCCTTCTTCGGGGTGAGGAAGGAGTACGCGGGCCAGGTCGTCCGGTAGGTGTCCCAGAAGCCGTTGTTGACGTACACCTTGCCGTCGACGATCTTCGCGCCGGTACGGGTCGGGGTGTCGGGACCTGTCATCGGCGAGAACGGGCTGGCGTAGCGGTACTCGGGCTTCCGCCTGGTGCCGGTGTTCTCGAAGCCCGAGTTCGGATAGAGGTAGAGCCGGTAGAGGCTGGAGTAGAGGGTGACGAGCTGGTCGTGGGTGGCGCCCTCGACCTCGACCTTGCCGAGGATGTCGTCCCAGGCGCCCTGCGCCCTGCCGCGCACCGTCTCGAAACGGGTGCCGGCCGGGATCTCGTCGGCGAGGTTCTTCTTCGCCCGGTCCACGCCGATCAGCGAGGTGGCTGTCCGCAGGTTGACGGTGCGGTCCTCGCCCGCGTCGAAGCGGAGCCGGCCGGTGACGCCCTCGGACGCCGAGTCGGTCACGGGCGCGTCGAAGACGCCGTACACGAACAGCCGGGTGGCACCCGTGGACAGGCCGCTCTTGACGTCCGAGTAGCCGGTGAACGAGCGGGTCGCCGGGTCGAGGGTGAGGCCGCCCTGCTGGGTGACGTTGTCGAAGAGGACGCTCGCGTCCTCACCCGGGTAGGTGAAACGCATCATCGCCGCGTGGTCGGTGGGCGCCATCTCGGCCTTGAGGCCGTTCTCGAACGTGACGCCGTAGTAGTGCGGGCGGGCGGTCTCGTTCTCGTGCCGGAAGGGCAGCGCCCTGGCCGAGCGCGAGGTGTCCGGGGCGCCGGCCGCGGCGGAGGGCATCACCTGGAAGGTCTGGCGGTCGCCCATCCAGGGACTCGGCTCGTGGCTGGTGCTGAACGCCTGCACGGTGGGCAGGTTGTCCGCGTTGTTCCCACGGGCGTACTCGTAGAGCCAGCTCCGGGAGCCGGCGTTGGTGACCGGCGTCCAGAAGTTGAAGCCGTGCGGGACGGCGGTGGCGGGGAAGGTGTTGCCCCGGGAGAACCCGCCGCTGGAGTTGGTGCCGCGGGTCGTGGAGGCGTAGTCCGACAGATGCTCGAACCGCGGCTCGGGCGCCGCGGGCGCGATCGTGACGTCGTCGATCCAGCCCTGGAACTTCGCCGGGCCCTTGGGGGAGTCGTACGCCACCAGGATCCGGTCGACCGTCCTGCCCGCGGCGACCGTGCCGATGCCGGAGGCGACGGCGTTCCACTGGTTGACGTACAGCCGCTTGGCGGCGCCCTGGCCCTGGGGGGTCAGCGGGCCGCCGTGGGAGTCGGTGGCCAACAGATCGCTCAGATAGGTGCCGTCGGTGAAGGCGAGGTCGACCGAGACGTTGGTCGCGGGGTAGTTCAGATCGGTCTCCGCCATCGCGGGGAAGATCTTGTAGGACAGCTCGGTGTCGCGCCGGACGTCGATGTCGACGTCGAAGACCTTGTTGTACGAGTAGGCCCGGCCGTCCGGCTGGTGGGTGCCCGCGTACTTCAGGGCGCGCTTGCCGGTGAAGCCGGCGCCGGCCTTCGCGGTGGGGGAGCCGCTCGGGCCGCGGTCGACCTGGGTGCGCATGTCGTCGGGGGTGGGCGCGCTCGTGTCTCCGTTCGAGAACTGAACGTCCGCCAGCTGGGTGGCGTCGGACGCGCCGTTGTTCCTGCTGATCTCCAGGCGGTAGTGGGCGTACGCCGTGACCTGCGACGGGTCGCCGATGTCGAACGTCCTGGTCTCGAAGCGCTTGGCGAAGGTCTCGTCCGAGCGCGTGTCGAGGACGGTCCAGGTCTGGCCGTCGGCGGAGCCCTTGAGCGTCCAGTCCCGCGGGTCGCGGTTGGCGAAGTCGTTGGCCGACGTCAGCGCGTAGGCGGCGAGCTTGACCGGCTGGTCCATGTCGAACTCGATCCAGGCGGTCGGTTCGAACCCCAGCCATTTGCTGCTCGGCAGCAGGTCGACCAGATTCTCCTTGGTCTCACCGGCGCCGGTGTTCTCGTCGCTGGCGCGCAGCTCGATCACCTTGTCGGTGACATTGCCGGGGATTCCGCCGGCGAAGCCCCCGTCGACGCCGGAGGACCGTTTGCGGCCGTCGGCAGTGATTTCGACGGTATTGCGCCAGTCCGGCTGGGCTTCATCCGATTCGAATGATGACCGGAATTCCCGGTCGGCCGACGACGATTGCCCGGGCTCGGAGGGGAGGGCGATGGCGGCGGAAGGAGCCGTCAACACCAGCATGGAAGCGGTCACCACCAGGGCGACCGGATTGATCTGTCGGTGCCAGGGTCTGGTTCTGGGCTGCATCCCGGATCGTCCTCCAGGGGAAAGTCGCGTTGGACAACGTTGTCAGGCGCGAGGCGCAGGCACCAGTAGGGAGGCAAGTGCCATACGGTGTCAAGGGTGTTGGCGGGCCGAGCCGGACGGAATCAGACGTTCCGCGAAGAATGCCGTGGCCGCCGGGTCGAATCCCGGCGTTCTTCGTCTCCGAGGTCTCAACTCGGGAAAGATGGCCACCCACGCTGCGTTCGATCTTGCTCACTTGGCGGGAAGTGGACTATACCTGTCGGCGTCCGCACAGCCGTTTCCTGTGGCGGGCCAGGGGGGACGTGGACGACGGGAACGTGCGCAGCACGCGACCGCCGACCGAAGCAGTTCCCGCTGTCAGACGTGCACGACCCGAGCTTCGACTTGAGTTTCCCTCACGGGAGAACACAGCAACTGACTGCGGTGGCGGGGCCCTTCGCCTGAGGCGAGACGGACGGGTGACCGGTACACCGCCTGAGTCCTGGAGAAGGCGAGGACTTGAGCATGGGATCCACCTCCGCCCACGACAACGAGGGCGTCGGCCGTCGCGATCTGATCAAGCGTTCTGCCGCGCTCGGCCTGCTCACGATTCCGACGATGAGCTTCCTTTCCGCATGTGCCACCGGAGGCGGCGGCAGCGACAAGGAGACCAAGGCCCCCGCCGGCGAGAAGTCAGAGAAGAACCCGCTCGGCGTCAAGCAGGGCGCCGCACTCGAGGCCTTCATCTTCAAGGGCGGCCTCGGCGACCAGTACGCCAAGGACGCGGAAGCCGACTACAAGGCCACCTACGGCGCCGAGGTCAAGCACACCGGCACCCAGCAGGTCGGCCCCAAGCTGACCCCGCGCTTCGCGGGCGGCAACCCGCCGGACGTCATCGACAACTCCGGCGCCGACCACCTCAACATGAACCAGCTCTCCACCCAGGGCCAGCTCCAGGACCTGACCGTGCTGCTGGACGCCCCCTCGATGGACGACCCGGCCAAGAAGGTCCGGGACACGATCCACCCCAGCACCATCGAGAAGGGCAAGCACGGCGACAAGTTCGACGTGCTCTACTACGCCTTCACCATCTACGGCACCTGGTACTCGCAGAAGCTGCTCGACGACAAGGGCTGGGCCTATCCCAAGTCCCTCGACGAGATGGTCAAGCTCTGCGGCGAGATCAAGAAGGCCGGCATCGCCCCCTGGACGTACCCCGGCAAGTATCCGTACTACGTGCACTTCAACCTCTTCGCCCAGATCGCCAAGATCGGCGGCATGGAGAAGTGGATCGCGATCGACAACCTGGAGCCCAACGCCTGGACCTCCAACGACGCGGTCAAGGAGGTCATCGAGCACTACGAGGAGCTCGCCGCCAAGAAGTACTTCCTCGACGGCAGCCAGGGCCTGACCCACATCCAGTCCCAGACCGCGTGGAACAAGGGCAAGGCCGTCTTCCTCCCGAACGGCTCCTGGGTGGAGAACGAGTCCGCACCCACCACGCCCAAGGACTTCGGCATGGCGGTCGGGCCGCTCTTCGACGGCACCGGCGACAAGATGCCCCACGGCACCCTGCGCGGCGAGCCCAGCGAGCCGTACATCGTCGCCTCCAAGGGCAAGAACCCGGTCGGCGGCATGGAGCTGCTGCGCATCATGCTCTCCAAGAAGCACGCGCAGAACTTCGCCACCAAGGTCAAGTCCCTGACCTGTGTCATGGACGCCACCGAGGGCATGCCCCTCTCGCCCGGCCTGGCCTCGGCCAGCAAGGTCTTCGGGGAAGCCGGCGACAACCTCATCAGCCTTCAGCTCCAGGAGTGGTACCCGGCGCTGACCGACGAGAAGATCGGCGGCCTCACCGGCCAGCTCCTCACCGGTGAGCTGAAGGCCGCAGACTGGATCAAGAAGACCCAGGCGGAGGCCGACAGGGTCGCCAAGGACGACTCGGTGACCAAGTTCAAGCGCACCGCCTGACCTGACCAGTTCGGCTTCCGAGGGAAGGGCCGGGAAGCAACAGTGCAACACGGCAAGTACCGATTCATCGTGGGCTTCCTGGCCCTGCCCCTGATCATCTACGCGATCTTCGTCATCTCACCCTTCGTCCAGGCGTTCCAGATCTCGATGACCGACTGGTCGGGGCTCGTGGGGACCGCCGAGTTCATCGGCCTGGAGAACTTCCAGCGGCTCTGGGACAACGCCGACTTCTGGAACGCGCTGCGCCACAACGTCTACATGCTGGCGCTCGTCCCCGTCGTCACCCTCGGCCTCGGGCTGTTCTTCGCCTTCATGCTGAACGTCGGCGGAAAGCGCCGGAAGAACGAGGTCATCGCCGGCGTGGGCGGCTCGAAGACGTACAAGTTCGTCTTCTTCTTCCCGCAGGTCATCTCCATCGCGATCATCGCGGTCATCTGGTTCAACATCTACAACCCCGACCCGCAGGACGGAATGCTCAACTCCCTCCTCGGCGCGATCGGGCTCGACTTCCTGCAGAACGCCTGGCTCGGCGAGAAGAGCCTCGCCCTGTGGTGCATCAGCGCCGTCATGGTCTGGGGACACGTCGGCTTCTTCGTGGTCCTCTTCTCCGCGGCCATGGCCTCCGTCCCGCGGGACGTCTACGAAGCGGCGCTGCTGGACGGCGCCAACCGCTTCCACACCTTCTTCCGGATCACCCTCCCGCTGCTGTGGGACACCGTCCAGACCGGCTGGGTCTACATGGGCATCATCGCGCTGGACGCCTTCGCCCTGGTCCAGATCATGTCGGTGAACATGGGAGGCCCCGACGGCGCCACGGACGTCATGCCGCTGCGGCTGTATCTGACGGCCTTCCGGGACAGCCAGTTCGGCTACGCCTCCGCCATGGGCGTCGCGATGCTCATTGTCACGATGACCTTCGCAGTGCTCACCATGCGCTTCGCGCGGCGTGAGCGGATCGAGTACTAGGGGTAGCGCGGATGACGACCGAAGAGATCGAAACGGTGGCCAAGCAGGACGCGCCCGGCGAGCCCCCGGTGGCCCGGCCGCCCGCCAAGAACGGCTCCTCCGAAGGCGGCGTGCTCAACGTCTTCTCCCACGGGATCCTGATCCTCTGGGGCCTGATGGTCGGCGTGCCGCTGCTGTGGGTCGCCTGGAGCGCCTTCAAGGACAGCAACGGCATCCTCACCGACCCCTGGGGCCTGCCGACGGTCCTGCACTGGGAGAACTGGTCCAACGCGTGGGAGGACGCGAACATGGGCCAGTACTTCATCAACACCGCCATCATCGTGGGCGGCAGCGTCGTCGGCACGATGGTCCTCGGCTCGATGGCCGCGTACGTACTGGCCCGCTTCGAGTTCCCGGGCAACCGGTTCATCTACTACCTGTTCGTCGCCGGCATGTCCTTCCCGGTCTTCATGCTGGTCATCCCGCTCTTCTTCGTCATGCGGGACTTCCCCGGCAGCTCGCTCCTCGCGACGTACCACGGCTTGATCCTGGTCTACATCGCGTACTCGCTGCCGTTCACCGTCTTCTTCATGACCTCGTTCTTCCGCACGCTCCCGGTCTCCATCGCCGAGGCCGCGATGATCGACGGCGCGTCCCACAGCCGGACGTTCTTCCAGGTGATGCTGCCGATGGCCAAGCCGGGCCTGATCAGCATCGGCATCTTCAACTTCCTCGGCCAGTGGAACCAGTACCTGCTGCCGATGGTGCTCAACCAGCAGGAGGACAAGTACGTCCTGACGCAGGGCCTGGCGACGCTCGCGCTGCAGCAGGGCTACGAGAACGACTGGGGCGCGCTGATGGCCGGCATGATGATCGCGATGCTCCCGGTCCTGGTCGTCTACGCGATCTTCCAGCGCCAGGTCCAGTCGGGCCTGACGGCGGGCGCGCTGAAGTAGGGGGCCCGGGTCACGTCTCCGGGCGGGGCCGGGTCCGGGCGTGGCCCGGTGGGTCCGGGCTGCGTTCCTCGGGCATGGCCCGGTGCGGTGCGTTTTGCGTCCGGGTGCCGCGCATCCGGGCGGGGTCCGGTGGGTCCCGGTTACGTGCCTGGTCCTGGCCCGGTCGGGTCGTTGGCGTCCGGGTGCCGCTCCGGTGGTCATGTCCGGGACTGCTGTCCTCACCACGCTTCGCGCGAGTTGCGACGCTCTACGTCCCGGACACGACCCCCTGCGCGTTCCCCTGCCCGACGCCGACGGTGTCGCCCCGCGCCGTGGGCCGGGTGCCAGGCGGGAGAAGTCCCCCACCCCGCCCCTTCCCGAACCTGGGGCTCCGCCCCAGACGCCGAGCGAGGCGCGCCCGGACCGCCCGCGCGGGTCTCGAACGGGGCTCCGCCCCATGCCCCGTGCGGACGCGCCGCCCCCGGCGGCCGGTCCCCTGCGGGCTTCCGAACCTGGGCCTCCAGGCGGACGCACCCGTGCGAACGGCAGCCATACCGGTCTCGTCATGGGCCTCGCCCGTATGCCTGTGGGGCTGAACCGGGGCACGCCGCACCCCCCCGACCCGGCCCCCCGCCGGGGCACGCCCCACCGCCGGCCGGGCCCGCCCGCCGTGGGCACCGCACCCCCCCGACCCGGCCCGCCACGGGAACCCGCTCATCTGTGGATCCGCATGCTCAAGGTCTTGACGGGATAAGCCCCAAAAGGTTGAACTCAGAGTTCACAAGTTGGAGAGAAGCCGGGGTCGACATCGCGCCGCCCCGGCCGGGGGCGGTCGTCGCGCCGCCCACCGGGGGCAGGAGTGGATGAGTCAATGGAGACTCCGGGATCGCAGACATCTCTGCACCGGGCCAATCTCGAGCGCGTCGTGCGTGCCGTCCGCATGGCGGGCTCGCTGACGCAGGCGGAGATCGCGAGGAGCACCGGCCTCTCCGCGGCCACCGTCTCCAACATCGTCCGTGAGCTCAAGGACGGCGGCACGGTCGAGGTGACGCCCACCTCGGCCGGCGGCCGCAGGGCCCGCAGCGTCTCGCTCAGCGGGGACGCCGGCATCGTGATCGGCGTCGACTTCGGCCATACGCATCTGCGCGTGGCCATCGGCAACCTCGCGCACCAGGTGCTCGCCGAGGAGGCCGAGCCGCTCGACGTCGACGCGTCGTCCGCGCAGGGCTTCGGCCGGGCGGAGGTGCTGGTCAACCGGCTGATCGAGGCGACGGGGATCGCCCCGGGCAAGGTGGTCGGCGTGGGGCTCGGCGTGCCGGGCCCCATCGACGTGGAGTCGGGCACGCTGGGCTCGACGGCGATCCTGCCGGGCTGGACGGGCATCAACCCCAGCGAGGAGCTGTCGGCCCGCCTGGGCGTGCCGGTGTACGTGGACAACGACGCCAACCTGGGCGCGCTCGGCGAGCTGGTCTGGGGCAGCGGCCGCGGGGTCAGGGACCTGGCGTACATCAAGGTGGCGAGCGGTGTCGGCGCCGGGCTGGTGATAGACGGCCAGATCTACCGCGGGCCGGGCGGTACGGCCGGGGAGATCGGGCACATCACGCTGGACGAGGCCGGCCCGGTGTGCCGTTGCGGCAACCGCGGCTGTCTGGAGACGTTCGCGGCCGCGCGTTACGTGCTGCCGCTGCTGCAGCCGAGCCACGGCACCGATCTGACCATGGAGCGCGTGGTGCAGCTCGCCCGTGAGGGGGATCCGGGCTGCCGCCGCGTCGTGGCGGACGTGGGCCGGCACATCGGCAGCGGCGTGGCCAACCTGTGCAACCTCCTCAACCCCAGCCGAGTGGTGCTCGGCGGAGATCTGGCGGAGGCTGGAGAGTTGGTACTGGGACCGATCCGCGAGTCCGTCTCCCGTTACGCCATTCCCAGTGCGGCGAGGCAGCTCTCGGTGGCTCCGGGAGCCCTCGGCGGGCGTGCCGAGGTGCTCGGCGCGCTGGCGCTCGTGCTCAGCGAAATGGGTGATTCAACGCTTTTGCAAGGGTCTGACGGCGCGTTGCCGGTCGGGACGCCCGCCTTCACTTAGATAACGAATGGCACCGTTGTCTTCTCGTTAAGGATTTACTCCTTGACGACGGCGGCGGGGCCGAGTTGACTTCCAGCCACCTCGGCCGCAGCGACGCGGCCTCGTCAGGGAGGTTTCTCATCGTGAACGCACATCTGCGTCGTGCCGCTGTTGCTGTCGCCGCTTCCGCGATGGCCGTATCGCTGGCCGCTTGCGGTCAGGCCGGCGACTCGAGCGAAGGCTCGGGCGAGTCGAGCCCGAAGAAGGGCGACGACATCACGATCGGTCTGCTCCTTCCGGAGAACCAGACCGCTCGTTACGAGAAGTTCGACAAGCCGCTCATCGAGAAGAAGATCAGCGAGCTCACGAACGACAAGGCGAAGGTCGTCTACGCCAACGCCAAGCAGGACGCCACGCAGCAGTCCCAGCAGGTCGAGACCATGATCACCAACAAGGTCGACGCCCTGATCCTGGACGCCGTGGACTCCAAGGCCATCGCCAACAGCGTGAAGAAGGCCAAGGACGCCGGCATCCCGGTCGTCGCCTACGACCGCCTCGCCGAGGGCCCGATCGACGCCTACACCTCCTTCGACAACGAAGAGGTCGGCCGCGTGCAGGGCAAGGCCCTCCTGGAGGCCCTGGGCGACAAGGCCAAGTCCGGCCAGATCGTCATGATGAACGGCTCGGTCACCGACCCGAACGCCGCGCTCTTCAAGAAGGGCGCCCACGCCGAGCTCGACGGCAAGGTGAACATCGGCAAGGAGTACGACACCAAGGAGTGGAAGCCGGAGAACGCCAACGCCAACATGGAGGCCGCGATCTCGGCCATCGGCAAGGACAAGATCGTCGGCGTCTACTCCGCGAACGACGGCATGGCGGGCGGCATCATCACCGCCCTCAAGGCCGCCGGTGTCTCCCCGCTCCCGCCGGTGACCGGCCAGGACGCCGAGATCTCCGGTGTGCAGCGCATCGTCGCGGGCGAGCAGTTCATGAGCGTCTACAAGCCGTACGCCCCCGAGGCGTCCGCCGCCGCCGAGATGGCCGTGGCCCTGGCCAAGGGCGAGAAGCTCGACTCGATCGCCAAGGAGAAGGTCGACAGCCCCACCACCCAGGGTGTCCCGGCCGTGCTCGTCCCGGTCGTGTCGCTGACCCAGGACAACATCAAGGACACCGTCGTCAAGGACGGCGTCTACACGATCCAGGAGATCTGCACCGCGAAGCTCCAGGCCGCGTGTGACAAGCTCGGCCTGAAGTAGGCCACGCTCGAGCTCGCCGGAGCCCCCGGTCCGACCGGGGCGCTCCGGCCGCTCGCCGGGACGCGCGAGCCCCCGCCGCCGGGACGGATGTCCCGCCGGGGCGGCGACGTCCCGCCATGAACCCTCCGGTGCCCCGCCCCTCCTATCCAGCCCCCGCCGGGGGGCGGGGCACCGGTCGGAACGCTCACCCGTTTCTTCTCAGTCACAGCCAGCCCATACTGCTCAGCCTCCGCACCGCCTCACCCCGGCGGTGCGGCATCCCCGCCGGTCAGGCGGCGAAGGAGATGGTTCACGTGTCCGCTACGCCCGTGTTGGCGTTGCGCGGGGTCTCCAAGCGGTTCGGTGCCGTCCAGGCGCTCACCGACGTAGAGCTTGAGGTCCACGCCGGTGAGGTGGTCGCGCTCGTCGGCGACAACGGCGCCGGAAAGTCCACGCTGGTCAAGACGATCGCCGGCGTGCACCCCATCGATGAAGGCTTCATCGAATGGGAGGGCAGGGGCGTGTCGATCAACCGGCCGCACGACGCCCAGAGCCTCGGCATCGCGACCGTCTACCAGGACCTCGCGCTCTGCGACAACATCGACGTCGTCGGCAACCTCTACCTGGGCCGGGAGCTGCACAAGCGCGGCGTCCTCGACGAGGTCGAGATGGAGCGCCGGGCCCTGGAGCTCCTCAAGACGCTGTCGATCCGCATCCCCAGCGTCCGTATCCCGATCGCCTCGCTCTCCGGCGGTCAGCGCCAGACCGTGGCCATCGCCCGTTCGATGCTCGGCGAGCCCAAGCTCGTCATCCTCGACGAGCCCACCGCCGCCCTCGGCGTTGAGCAGACCGCACAGGTGCTCGACCTGGTGGAGCGGCTGCGGGAGCGCGGCCACGCCGTGATCCTCATCAGCCACAACATGGCCGACGTCAAGGCCGTCGCCGACAAGGTCGCCGTACTGCGTCTGGGCCGCAACAACGGGATCTTCGAGGTCAAGTCGACCTCGCAGGAAGAGATCATCTCCGCCATCACCGGTGCCACGGACAACGCCGTGACCCGCCGTGCGGCGCGCAACGCGGAGGTTCAGAAGTGACCACGGAAAAGACCACCGACGCGCCGGTCGTCAACCCGGACGCCGCGCACGACGCGCTGACGGCCGTCGACCCGCGGCTGCTGGTGCGCGAGCAGGGCGTCAAGGGCTACTGGTCGGAGTTCAAGCGCAAGATGCACGCCGGCGACCTGGGGTCCATCCCGGTCGTCATCGGTCTGATCATCATCGCCGTCATCTTCCAGAGCATGAACTCGCAGTTCCTCTCGGCGAAGAACCTCACCGACATCTCGGTCACGATGGTCGGCACCGGCATGATGGCCGTCGGCATCATCTTCGTGCTGCTGCTCGGCGAGATCGACCTCTCCGTCGGCGCCGTCAGCGGCGTCTCCGGCGCTCTCGCGGCCGTCCTGAGCGTCAGCAACGGCATGAACGAGTGGCTCGCCGTCCTCATCGCCCTCGTCGGCGGTGCGGTCATCGGAGCCCTGCACGGCTTCTTCTTCGCCAAGATCGGCGCGCCCGCGTTCGCCGTCACCCTGGCGGGCCTGCTGTTCTGGCAGGGCTTCATGCTCCAGATGCTCGGTGACACCGGCACGATCAACCTCGACTCGGAGGGCGTGGTCGGCAGCATGACCACGCACTTCTTCTCCGACGTGGCGGCCGCCTACGGGCTCGCCGCGGTCGCCGTGGCCGTGTTCTTCCTCTCGTCGTTCTTCGACAACCGCCGCCGTGACGCCGCGGGCGTGCCGTCCCGGCCGCTCTCCGACACGCTGCTGCGTACGGTGCTGCTGGCGATCGTGGCCTTCGCGGCCGCGGCGGTCTTCAACCAGTACCGCGGTCTGCCGCTGGCCCTGGTGCTCTTCCTCGCCGCCCTGGTCATCACGGACTTCGTGCTCCGCCGCACCTCGTACGGACGCAAGATCTTCGCTCTCGGCGGCAGCGTCGAGGCCTCGCGGCGCGCCGGCATCAACGTCACCGCCGTCCGGATCTCCGTCTTCTCCATCGCGGGCTTCTTCGCGGGCGTCGGCGGTCTGTTCTGGGCGTCCAAGATCGCGGCGGCCAACCAGAGCGCCGGTGCCGGTGAGCTGCTGATGAACGTCATCGCGGCGGCCGTCATCGGCGGCACCAGCCTCTTCGGCGGCCGGGGCCGCACCTGGAACGCGCTGCTCGGCGCGATGGTGATCGTCTCCATCCAGTACGGCCTGGCACTGGAAGGCATCAGGACCCCGGTGGTCTACATGATCACCGGTGGTGTTCTGCTGGCGACCGTGGTGATCGACTCGATCACCCGCAAGACCCAGCGCACCGCAGGTCGCGCCTAGTACGACCCCGAGTGCCCGGCACCGCACCGCGGTGCCGGGCACTGCTGCGTCTACGTCCGCGCGCACCTCCGCGTGTACGTCATAGGCGTGACACGGAACGCACCGCCCTGTGACGGAGCGGCGGCACGGAACACTAGACTCGGTCAATCGGTACGGACGATCAGCTTCGATCTCGATCAGCTCGAAGGCAGCTCGAATGCAAGGAGGCACGGTGACACAGCCGCGCGCAGCGCGTCCTGCAAGGGTGGTGGGCGACGGGGGGAATCTGCTGTCCCGTATCGGGGGACCGCGTGACCTCGACCGGCTCGGCCCGGAGCAGCTGGAGCAGCTCGCCGCAGAGATCCGGACCTTCCTGGTGGACGCCGTCTCCAAGACCGGCGGACACCTGGGACCCAACCTCGGCGTGGTCGAGCTGACCATCGCCCTCCACCGTGTCTTCGATTCCCCGAAGGACAAGGTCCTCTGGGACACGGGCCACCAGAGCTACGTCCACAAGCTGCTGACCGGACGCCAGGACTTCTCCCGGCTCAAGATGAAGGGCGGCCTGTCCGGCTACCCCTCGCAGGCCGAGTCCGCCCACGACGTCATCGAGAACTCGCACGCCTCCACCGTGCTCGGCTGGGCCGACGGCCTCGCCAAGGCCAATGAGGTGCTGAGGAAGGACGACCACGTCGTCGCCGTCATCGGCGACGGGGCCCTGACCGGCGGCATGGCCTGGGAGGCGCTCAACAACATCGCCGCCGCCAAGGACCGCCCGCTCGTCATCGTCGTCAACGACAACGAGCGCTCGTACGCCCCGACCATCGGCGGCCTCGCCAACCACCTGGCCACCCTGCGCACCACCGACGGCTACGAGCGCTTCCTCGCCCGCGGCAAGGACCTCCTCGAGCGCACCCCCGTCGTCGGCAAGCCGCTCTACGGCACGCTGCACGGCGCCAAGAAGGGCCTCAAGGACTTCATCGCCCCGCAGGGCATGTTCGAGGACCTCGGTCTGAAGTACGTCGGTCCCATCGACGGCCACGACATCGAGGCGCTCGAGTCGGCCCTCGCCCGGGCCAAGCGCTTCGGCGGGCCCGTCATCGTGCACTGCCTCACCGAGAAGGGCCGCGGCTACCAGCCCGCCCTGGCGGACGAGGCGGACCGCTTCCACGCCGTCGGCAAGATCCATCCCGACACCGGCCTGCCCATCTCCAGCTCCGGGCTCGACTGGACCTCCGTCTTCGGCGAGGAGATGGTCAAGCTCGGCAAGGAGCGCGAGGACGTCGTCGCCATCACGGCCGCGATGCTCCAGCCCGTCGGCCTCGACAAGTTCGCCAAGGCCTTCCCCGACCGGGTCTACGACGTCGGCATCGCAGAGCAGCACGGCGCGGTCTCCGCGGCGGGCCTGGCGACCGGCGGTGTGCACCCCGTCTTCGCCGTTTACGCCACCTTCCTCAATCGTGCCTTCGACCAGGTCCTCATGGACGTCGCCCTCCACAAGTGCGGTGTGACCTTCGTACTGGACCGGGCCGGTGTCACCGGCACCGACGGCGCCTCCCACAACGGCATGTGGGACATGTCGATCCTCCAGGTGGTGCCCGGTCTGCGGATCGCCGCCCCGCGCGACGCCGACCAGGTCCGCGCCCAGCTGCGCGAGGCCGTAGACGTCGACGACGCGCCGACCGTGGTCCGCTTCTCCAAGGGCGCGGTCGGCCCCGCCGTCAAGGCCGTCGGCAAGGCCGGCGGCATGGACGTACTGCGCCGCCCCGAGACCGAGCGGCCCGACGTGCTGCTGGTCTCCGTGGGCGCCCTCGCCCCGATGTGCCTGGAGATCGCCGACCTGCTCGACGCCCAGGGCATCTCCACCACCGTCGTCGACCCGCGCTGGGTCAAGCCGGTCGACGAGGCGCTGCCGCCCCTCGCCGAGCGGCACCGGGTGGTCGTCACCGTCGAGGACAACAGCAGGGTCGGCGGCGTCGGCTCGACCATCGCCCAGGCGCTGCGCGACGCGGGCGTGGACGTACCGCTGCGGGACTTCGGCATCCCGCCGCGCTTCCTCGACCACGCCTCCCGCGCCGAGGTGCTGGCGGAGATCGGCCTGACCGCGCCGGACATCGCCCGGCAGGTCACCGGACTGGTCTCCAAGCTCGACGGCCGCCTCGACAGCGAAGCGGTCGAACCCGCCCGCGACTGACCCGCACCGGCCCCTTCCACGGCGCGCGCACGCCGCCGTGGAAGGGGCCGATGTCTGCGCAAGTGCCGTTTCCCGGCCGGAGAAACCCCCTGTACGGGTGGTCCCCCCGGCCCATTCGGTTGAACTCCACCCCGTCCGGCGCCGTACCGGCCACCCGGCCTCCCGATCATGGTCGGGACGACGAGCGTGGAGGTACAGCGGTGAGTACAGAGACAGACCCCGCGGGCGGCGGGAGCGGCGTCCTCCGTACCAAGTCGATCGAGCAGTCGATCAGGGACACGGAGGAACCGGAGCACGCGCTCAAGAAGTCGCTCTCGGCGCTGGACCTCACGGTCTTCGGCGTGGGCGTCATCATCGGCACCGGGATCTTCGTCCTCACCGGCAAGGTCGCCAAGGAGACCGCCGGCCCCGCCACCGCGCTCGCGTTCGTCGCCGCCGGTGTGGTCTGCGCCCTCGCCGCCCTCTGCTACGCCGAGTTCGCCTCGACCGTCCCGGTGGCCGGCTCCGCGTACACCTTCTCGTACGCCTCGCTCGGCGAACTGCCCGCCTGGATCATCGGCTGGGACCTGGTGCTGGAGTTCGCGCTCGGCACCGCGGTCGTCGCGGTCGGCTGGTCCGGCTATGTGCGCTCGCTGATGGACAACGTCGACTGGCATCTGCCCGCGGCGCTGCAGGGCCCCGACGTGGACGGCGGCGCCTTCGACCTCCTGGCGTTCCTGCTCATCCTCGCGCTGACCGCCGTACTCGTCGTGGGCATGAAGCTCTCCGCACGGATCACCGCGGTCGTCGTGGCCATCAAGGTCGGCGTCGTGCTCATCGTGATCGTGGCGGGCCTGTTCTTCGTCAAGGCCGCCAACTACGACCCGTTCATCCCCGAGTCCCGTGGCCAGACCGAGGGCTCCGGCTGGGACGCGCCCCTGGTCCAGCTGCTCTTCGGCTACGAGCCCACCAACTTCGGCGTCATGGGCATCTTCACGGCCGCGTCCGTCGTCTTCTTCGCCTTCATCGGCTTCGACGTGGTGGCGACCGCCGCAGAGGAGACCAAGGTGCCGCAGCGCGACATGCCGCGCGGCATCCTCGGGTCGCTGCTGATCTGCACCGTGCTCTACGTCGCCGTCTCCCTCGTGGTGACCGGCATGCAGCACTACACCGAGCTGTCGACCAGCGCCCCGCTCGCCGACGCCTTCAAGTCCGTCGGCAAGCCGTTCTTCGCCGGCGTCATCAGCTTCGGCGCCGCCGTCGGTCTGACCACGGTGTGCATGATCCTGCTCCTCGGCCAGACCCGGGTGTTCTTCGCCATGAGCCGCGACGGTCTGCTGCCGCGGTTCTTCTCCAAGACCCACCCGCGGTTCCGCACCCCGTACCGGCCGACCATCCTGCTCGGTGTGATCATCGCCGTCGTCGCCGGCTTCACCAGCATCAACGAGCTGGCGACCCTGGTGAACATCGGCACGCTCTTCGCGTTCGTCGTCGTCGCCCTCGGCGTGATCATCCTGCGCCGTACCCGCCCCGATCTGCACCGCGCGTTCCGCACCCCGCTGGTGCCGCTGGTGCCGATCCTGTCGGTCGCCGCCTCGGTGTGGCTGATGCTCAACCTGCCCGGCGAGACCTGGTTCCGCTTCGCCGTCTGGATGGCGCTCGGCCTCGTCGTGTACGCGCTCTACGGCCGCGGCCACAGCCGCCTCGGCCGCACGGGCCCCGACGCGAAGTATTAGGCACTGTTTCTCGGATCGTGTGCGGAGCCAAATGATCCGAGAAACAGTGCCTAGACCGCCGGCCGCCGTACGGTACGCGGGCCCACGCACCGCGCGCCGTACGCCTCGACGCGCCGCCGCAGCTCCCGGTCGGCGGTGGCGACGACGCACTCCCGGCCCGCCGCCGCCTCCACGACCTGAACGATCCTGTCGTCACCGCTCCCGGCCGCGGACTCCACCGCCACCTCCGGCACGGACGCCACGCCCCGGGCCGCGCCCTCCACCACGAGCACCACCTCCAGCGGCCCGGGCCACCCCTCCACCCCGTCCCGCGCCACCCCCACCAGCCCGTCCCGCAACCGCTCGGCGGCCCCCCGCCGGTCACGCCACCATTTGTCGGGCACGGAACCGACGACATTGGCGCCGTCGACGACGAGGAGCACGGGGAGACTGTCCATGGGGTCAGGGTGGCAGGTGGCGGGGCGGGACGCGGCCTGTGCTGAGGCAGATCGGCGCTGCCACACTGCGGTGACCTGCGGCAATGAAGGGCACACGCCCCCGTACACTCGTGCGCATGACGTGGTTGATCACCGGTGGTGCCGGTTTCATTGGGGCGCATGTCGTCCGGTCGATGCTCGGGGCGAACGAACGCGTAGTCGTCTACGACGATTTGTCGACCGGCTCCACCGACCGACTGCCGGCGGAGGTGCCGCTCGTGCGGGCCTCGATTCTCGACGGGGACGCGCTTCGCCGGGCGATCCGGGAGCACGGTGTCGTCGGCCTCGTGCACCTCGCCGCCAAGAAACAGGTCGGCGAATCCGTGGAGCGGCCGCTCCACTACTACCGGGAGAACGTCCAGGGCCTCCAGACCGTCCTGGACGCGGTCGTCGACGGCGGGGTACGGCGTTTCCTCTTCTCCTCCTCCGCGGCGGTCTACGGTCTTCCTGACGTCGACCTCGTCACGGAGGACACGCCGTGCGCACCGATCAACCCCTACGGCGAGACGAAGCTGGTCGGGGAGTGGATGGTGCGCGCCGCCGGCAGGGCACACGGTCTGTCCACCGCGTCACTGCGTTACTTCAACGTTGCCGGCGCGGCCTCGCCCCGGCTGGCGGACACCGGGGTGTTCAACCTGATCCCGATGGTCTTCGAGAAGCTCACCGAGGGGTCCGCCCCTGTTGTGTTCGGCGACGATTACGCGACCGGAGACGGCACATGCGTGAGGGACTTCATCCATGTCGACGACATCGCGTCCGCACACGTGGCGGCCGCCCGGGTCCTCGCCGACCGGGCTCCGGGCAGCGACATCACCGTCAACATCGGCCGGGGCACGGGTGTTTCCGTCCGGGAGATGATACGGCTGATCGGCGAGGTCACCGGCTACGGACCTGCGGCGGAGCCCGTCGTCGCGCCACGCCGACCGGGCGACCCCGCGAAGGTGGTGGCGTCCGCGGACCGGATCCGCGACGAACTCGGCTGGTCGGCGCGGCATGAGTTGCGTGACATGGTCGTCTCGGCATGGGACGGCTGGTGCCTCCGGTACCCGGGGGCGCGGCGTACCGCGGCCACCGCCACCCCGCCGCGATGAAGCGACGGCTTCGGGAAAGGGACACGCCCGAGGCCGCACCTCAACGGGAAGCCCAATTCCGGAGAGCCGGGTACCGGGCGCAGAAGTCACTGTCTGCGCCCGGCACGTTGAGTCCCCGATGCCGCCGTACGCCGGATGCCGGACGGGTGTCTCGTCAGCCCCCGGTGGCGGGCGACTTCTTCGCGGAGGCGGGGATCTCGGAGTCGTTGCGGATGGCCTTCCACAACTCCGTCGCCTGCGGCTCGGCGGCCACGACCCGATTCGGGTCGATCTTGTCGTAGGCGACCGGGAGCATGACGGTTTCCATTGAAGCGGGGTTGACACCGTCCATGCTGCGCGCGAACTCGGCAAGCTTCGTCAGTGAGTCGAGTCCGGAGTCGGTCGTCAGCGACTGGGTGAGGGAGTCCGCGATCTTGAACGACTTGGCGGGGCTGCCCAGCAGGTCCTGCGACTTGACCTCCTTGAGCAGCGCGATCATGAACTCCTGCTGCAGGCCGATCCGGCCCAGGTCGCTGCCGTCGCCGATGCCGTGCCGGGTCCGGACGAATGCCAGTGACTCGGTGCCGTCGAGCTTGTGGGACCCGGCCGTGAGGTCGAGGCCGGACTCCTTGTCGCGAATCGGTTGGTCGACGGTGACGGTCACTCCGCCGATGGCGTCGACCAGTTCCTTGAACCCGGAGAAGTCGATCTCCATGTAGTGGTCGATCCGGACGCCGGACATCTTTTCCACGGTATTGATCACACAGCCCGGACCGGCGCTGGTGTACACGGAGTTGAACATGACCCGCTCGGCGGCCGGGAGCTTGGTGCCGTCCTTCTTGGTGCATTCGGGACGGGACACCAGGGTGTCGCGAGGAATGCTGATGGCGACGGCCTTCTGCCGGCCTTCCGGTATATGGACCACCATCGCGGTGTCCGAGCGGGCGGTCCCGCCGACGTTGCCTCCGGCCAGGTCCTTGTTGTCTCCCGAGCGGGAGTCGGAACCGAGGACAAGGATGTCCCGGGCGCCGGTGGCGAGCTTCTCGGGGCGTTCGCCGTTGACGGCGTCGTCGATGTCGAACGACTCGATGTTGTCGTCGAGGCGGCTGTAGAGCCAGTAGCCGGTGCCGGCCGTAGCGAGCACCACGACCAGCAACGTCCACAGGATCGCCCTGCGGATACGCTGTCCCCGGGTGCGCTGCTTCTTGCGGCCCTCGCCCTGCTCTCCCTCGATGCCCTTGGACCTGCGTCGATCGCTGCGCGTGGTGGTGTCACTCGTCATGCTGTCTGTTCCCTCGTGAGCCCCGGGCCGGTCAGTGAAGTCACTGATACGTCTCGGAATCCCCCTGGGCGTGGGCCAGTGCGGACGCAGGGCGCTGCCTGCGAGGAGGTTCCGAATGGATCAACGGACCCGGAGCGCCAGGTGTGGCGAAGTTCATTGCTGGCGAGCGTGAGCGTCAGCTGCAATGATCAGCCGGATCTTGAGCACTATAGACAGATTTTTCGCTCACGGGGAGAGCGCATATCTTCGTACTGCCGAGAGCGGGCGGAATTCTCGGTTCCAAAGTGGAGAGGGCTGGCAGGAGCATGGCGCGGAGAGACGGTCGTGGCACGCGGCGTGCGGAACCGCTTCACAACGGCGGAGTGGCGGTCGTCGCGGCCACCCCGGCGGACGCGGTGTCGTTGCTCGAGGCCGAGCACGGGGACGCGGTTGTCCACATTGTCTGCCTGCGGTCCGGCGATTCCGGTGATCTGGACATGCTTCGTGCCGAGTTGTCCGCCATCAGGGCGCGGGGTTGCCGGATTCCGGAGGACCCCTGCGTCATCGAGGCCGATGAGCGGAGCGCGCCCCGCCTCATCCGCGAAGCCCTGCGTGAGATCCGGCCCACACGCCTGCGCACCCACGACCCCGACCCCGTCCACGATTCCTTCGACCGTGAGAAGAGCATGGTCGTGATCAACGAGTCCGCGCTACGGCGCGGCAGCGCGGCGCGGGCGGCGCTGAAGGCGGCACGCGAGCACCAACTGGCTTACGGAACGCCCGTATTCGTGGAGTGCCGCCGCGAGGGGACCGACGGCAGGCCGGAACAGGGTGCCGCGAGCCGCTACCCGACTCCGGCTCGGTGGCTGGTGCGGGCCAAGGACGGCAGGATATCCGCGTACCTTCCCTCCGCGGCCGGAGTCGTCCGCTGGACGGAGGGGGCGACAGGCTCCGGGTGGAGCGGACCCGAACTGCTGGAAGGCCCCCGGCTGATGCCGGGCCTCACGGTGGTCCAGGACGCGGACGGCTATACGCGGCTCTTCGCGCTGCGCCGGCGGGAGCGAACGGACGGCGACTTCGACGTCGATGTGGTCTGCGCCATCCAGTACCAGACCGGGCGCCCGATCGGACCCTGGCATTCGCTCGGGAACCCGAACGCGGGGGACTGGGCGAGGGGCCGTGAAGTCGGCTTCCCGGTGGCGGTGCTCGACGGGGAGGGCCGGCTCCATGTGTTCGTGCGGAACTTCGGGCACAGTCTGAGCACCCGCAGCCAGGACCCGTCCTCCGGCAAGTGGACCCCGTGGAAGCATCTGAGCGGGTTGCGCGTCGCTGACGAAGCAGTCGCCTACCAGGGATGGAACGGTGGTGTGGAACTCTTCGCCAGAGCCCGCGACTCGGTTGCCGCCGTGCGCTGGGAGCTGCCCGTTCCGGGCGGCGAGTGGAGCGAGGACCGTGCTGTTCCGGTCAGTCCGCTTCCGGGTAGCCTCTCGGCGGCACCAGAAGTGCGGGCAGTGCGTTACCGGTACGCTCGGACAAATGAGATCTGCCTGTGGCAGCCGGGCGGCCGGACGCCGTTGGGGTTGGGTGGCGCAGACGGGGCGGGCCAGGTCATGGGCCTTGCCGGGGCTGACGTGCAGGGCTGGGGGTACACGGTCCTGATCCGCTCCGGTGGTACGGGGGCGTGTGCGATCGGCGCTCATGCGGACGGGCGCCCGGACCTCGGGGTGTGGTGGTCCGAGTCGGGGGACCGCTCGCTCGTTCCGCCTGCGGCGACGTTCGACGCTCAGGGCCGTGTGGTGATCGCCACACTCGGCGCCGACGGGCGCGTTCGGATCTGCCGGCAGCAACTCTGCAGTGAGGGGCTGGAGTTCACAGCGTGGGACAGTCTCTGACCGGGGCCAGGAGCAGGTCCTCCAGCTTTCGATACATGATCGTCATCAACTGGCGGCCGTGTAAAGATGAACCACTTGTTAAGGTCCTCTGGCACCTTATGTGAACCACAAGTGAATGTTGTGCGCGCACAGGGTGTGCAGCCCCATCTCGCGCGGCACGAAGGTCGAAGGGGCCCAGCCAAGACCGCCGTACCGTGTGTTCCAAGACTGAGGGGTCATGCACAAGCTGTCACTGAGGGCTGTCCAGAAGCTCACATGCAAGAAGCGTGACGCATGGTGGACCGTCCTGCTGGTTGATCCGGTGGCCACCCGACTGGTGTGCTGGCTCGCCCGATTCAACTTTGTGACCCCCAACCGTGTGACGTGGGCGGCCCTCTTCGTCGGTCTCGGTTCTGCGGTCTTCTTCCTCAAGGGCGACTACGCGTCGCTCGCCATCGGCGCCGGCCTCTATCACGTCAGCTTCATTCTCGACTGCATCGACGGCAAGCTCGCACGCCTCAAGGGCAACGGCTCGGTCTTCGGCGGATGGCTCGACTACGTCTTCGACCGCATCAGGGTGCTGTTCTGCGCGCTCGCACTGATGGGCGGCCAGTTCCTCCGTACAGGCAGTGAGATGTTCCTGCTTGCGGCACTGGTCGTGGTGTTCCTGGACATGCTCCGGTACGTCGACGCGCTCCAGATCTACAAGATGCGCATGTCCATGCGTACCAAGATCGAGAAGCTCACCCTCCAGCGGCAGGCCGCCGAGGGCGTCGCCGAGGAGGACCAGAAGGTCGTCTTCATGGAAGACCTCCTGCGCGAGAACCCGGGCATGGAGGCCGATGTCGTCAAGGACAAGGTCGTCACGGATGTCGCCGTCGTCGACCTCCACGCCCAGTTCAGGAACCGGTTCCCCTGGTACTCACGCGTGCGGCACGCACTTTTCAAGAGCCGTATCCGGCCGCACCTCATCAGCGGCATCGAGTTCCAGATGTTCATATTCATCGTCGGGCCCCTGGTCAACCGCATCCTGTGGACGACGGCGGTTTCCGCGGTGCTGCTGGGCCTCTTCGAGCTCGTGATCATGTTCAAGTTCTGGCTGTCGACCCGGGACTTCACGCGCACCGTCGAACGACTGACCATCGAGCCGTCGACGGCCGGCACCATCGCCCCGCATCTGCACGCGGGGCGGCATCGACGTAAGGGTGCGCAGGTGTCGGAGGCCGAGCCGTCGCAGAGGCTGCTGTCCGATCTGGAGTCGTACGAGGATCCCGGCTTCCAGCCCTATCCGGAGCCGTACGGCGACTCGCCCGCGGATGTGCGGGAGACCATGCAGCTGCTCCGCCTTCCCGTGCGGCAGCTCGATCCCCACCCGCATCAGAGCGCCCGGCAGGACCCGTGGCCCCCGAGTGACGCACACACTCCGGCCGGCACAGAAGGACTCGGACGATGACCTACGACTACGACACGGACGACATCTGGGTGACTGTGGTCGTGCCCGCGTACAACGCGGCGACCACCGTGGGCCGGGCCGTGACCTCTGCGAGGAGCCAGACCCACGAGCACGTGGAAGTCCTCATCGTCGACGACGCGTCCACGGACGGCACCCTCGAGGTCGTGACGGATTTCGCGGCCAGCGACCCGAGGGTCCGTGTTCTGCGACGTGCCGAGAACAGCGGCGGTGTGGGCGCGCCCCGCAACGACGGTATCGTCGGGGCCTCGGGCAGTTACGTCATGTTTCTGGATGCCGACGACGAGCTCCCTCCGCGCGCGGTCGAGTTGCTGCTGGCGAGTGCCCTTGAAACGGGCAGCGACATCACCGCCGGTCGGGCCGTCCGGGTGAACAAGGAGACCGGGGACACCGAGCCGTGGGCGCCGGAGATCTACGCCATGGCCCGGACCGTGCAGAGTTTGCAGGACTTCCCGCAGATGCTCTTCGACCCGATCGCGGCTGCCAAGCTGTATCGCACGGACTTTCTGCGTGATCAGGGGGTCTACTTCCCCGAAGGTGTCTTCTACGAGGACACGTACTTCTCCACGGTGGCGGGTTGCTCGGCCAACGGGATCACCGTGATCACCGAGCCCGTCTACCGCTGGATGTGGGAGCGGGAAGGGTCCTCGATCACAGGTCGGACCGGCGAGCTACGCAGCATCCTGGACCGGGTCGCCGTGCACAGGGCCACGGACGACTTCCTGCTCGAGCGTGGCCTGTGGGATCTGAAGGTGCAGAAGGACGCGAAGTTCCTCGCGCACGATCTCCGCCTGTATATGAAGGCTCTCGCGCAGGGCGACGCCGAGTTCCAGCAGGGGTTCGCCGAGGTGGCGAGCGGCTATCTGGCACAGATCGCGGACGACGCGTTCGACATGTGCGGCCCGGTCGACCGGGTCCGTGCCTTCTTCCTGATGTACCAGGACGTCGAGGCGGCTCTCACGACCCTCGACTACGCACAGCGGCACAGTGTCGTCTCCTCGCATCTCGTAGAGGACGAGGGGCGGGTCTACTGGTCGGTCGACCACTTGCATCTGCCGAAGGCCCGGCGCCTGCTCGACGTGACGGAACTCGGTCTGGACGCCACGCCGATCTCCCGGATGCCGCTGTTTGCGCAACTGAACAGCTGCCGTATGGAAGACGGTGTGCTGAAGCTCGACGCAGAGCTGGTGAATCGCTTCGGTCGTATCACGGCGGACGACCAGCCCACCCTGCGGCTCGCGGTCAGGAACCGGCGCACGAAGCAGGAGACCACGGCCGAGATCAAGGGATTCTCCGTCGACGAGCGGATCATTCCGTTCAGCGCGGAGATGGATCTGAAGGGTCCGTTCGACGGCGACACCGATGACGCCACGGTGTGGAACGTCAGCGTCGTCGTGGACTGGAAGGGCACCCGTTCCAAGTCGGCACTGAACGTACGCGACCTGAATCTCGTGGACCTGGCCCTGACTGCGGGCGGCTCCCGGATCGAGGCGTACCGCACGGTCAGCGGCAACCTCGCCTTCCGCCATGCCAGGACGGCCGCGAGCTTCGAGTCGCTGCAGAGCGATCCCAAGGCGCCGTGGATGTGGTGGCGCGGACGGCCCAGCGACCCCACCAGCGCATCCGACGGCCGGTACGACCTCGCCGTCGTCGTCCCTTGCTACAACGTGGAGAAGTACCTCCACGACTGCCTGGCGTCACTTGCCGCGCAGCGGGGCTTCGAGTCCGTCCAGGTGATTCTCGTCGACGACGGCGCGACAGACAGGACTCCGTATCTGCTGGATATCTTCGCCCAGTTCTACGCGAACGTCACCGTCCTGCATCAGAAGAACGGCGGCCTTGGCAACGCCCGCAACAACGGGTTCGACCAGGTGACCGCCCCGTACGTCACCTTCCTCGACTCGGACGACATCCTCGCCGAGGGCGCGCTGCAGGCCATGCTGGAGACCGCGCGCCGGGACGCCTCCGACGTCGTGATCGGCGACCTGGTCAATTTCCCGGCGCGGCCCTACGGACCGTGGAAGCAGCACTTCGGCAAGGGTGACAGAGTCGTCACCGACCTGGCAGAGACACCGGACCTCATCTTCAGCGGATCCGCGTGCAACAAGCTGTTCAGCACTCGGCTGCTGCGGGAACTCGGTCTCCGGTTCGGCGAGGGAGTCCACTTCGAGGACGCGTGGGTGACGCTGCCGGCGATGCTCCGTGCGCGCCGTATCAGCCTCCTGGACCGGCCTGTCTACTACTACCGGGGCCGCCCGGACGGCACTTCGATCATGGATTCCCTCTGGAGCCGTCCGAAGAATTACTGGGACCACCTCAAGCTGAACCAGTTTCTCCTCTCGGTCTCCAAGGACGCGCCGGGCCCGGTCAAGAGGCTCTTCCAGCGCTATGTCGTGCGCACCTACAAGGGTTTCCTCTGCAACGCGCGCAATGTCATGGGCAGAGGCAGACTCGCCGAGATCTTCCCGCAGATGACCGCCCACTACGCCGGCATCCCGGACGATGTGATCCTGGAGTACGCGACCACTGCCGTGCAGCAGATCGACCACTACGCGGCGAAGACGGGCAACTTCGAGCTCTTTGCCGACCCGACACGGATCACCGCCCAAGCGGCGCGTCAGGTCCACATCGACGACGACGGGTTCTACCGGGTCTTCGACGGCGGCGCCACCGGCAGCTCGGTCGCACGGGTCAAGGACCCCAATGTCGTCGTGGAGTCGGTACGCGCCCGCGGTGACGTCCTTGTAGTGGAGGGCTGCATGGCGTTCCCCGGCATGGACATATCCGGTGAGCTGGTCAATCAGCTCGAGTTCGTGCATCAGACCCGCGAAGCCAAGATCGCCGTACCGCTGCGACAGGTGTACCGCAGGGACCTCTACAACTCCCGCAAGGAGCGCGACCTCTACGCAGGCTGGTACGCGGAGATACCGGCGAGCTCGCTCGCCGAAGGAGGGTGCCTCCCGGGCGACTTCCGGCTGCGGGTCCACAGCGTCGACGGGCGACGCCAGCGAAACGTGGTGATGAAGGCCCGGCTGCCGCTCCACCGGTTCAAGGGTGCGGGCCGCGTGGGCCGTCACCGCTACATGCTGACGATCGGCGGCTCGGATTCCCTGCACTTCCGCCTGGTTGGCAAGTCGCCGGTGGCCAAGGTGCGCCAGAAGCTCTGGCGAGCGGCCCGAGAGGTGCGGATCATGCGCCAGCGCAACCCCGGGTGGCGGATGCGGCTGCTGTACTGGCTGGCGTACCCACTGCTCAACCGCCGTGAGCTCTGGCTCATCGGGGAGCGCTCCGACACCGCGCAGGACAACTCGTACCACTTCTTCAAGTGGGTTCGGAAGAACAAGCGCCGCCGCAACGTCTACTACGTGATCGACGGCGCGTCAGCCGACTACGCGAAGCTGAAGCCGTACGGGCACGTGCTCAAGCTCAACTCATTGAAGCATCGGCTCTACCTGCTGCACGCGACCAAGCTGATCGGCTCCTACGACTCCGAGTCGTATCTGGTTCCGGAGGGGTACCGGAAGGTGCTCTTCCTGCACCGGTTCGGCGAACTGCTCAAGTATCAGCGGGTCTTCCTCCAGCACGGAGTCACCTACAACGATGTCTCGGCCGGCGTCGCACAGGCCGTCACGAGCTACGACCTGATCATCACCAGCAGCCCCCAGGAGCGGAACTGGCTGGCCGTGGAGGCCGGCTACGGAGACCGCGCCGCCCTCGCCGGGTTCCCCCGGTTCGACGCGTTGCAGCAGGACCGTACCGGCCGGCCGCGGATTCTGCTGATGCCCACTTGGCGGCAGTGGATCGTGACGGCTTCGTACAAGCGGCAGTCCGGGCCGGCGAAGACTCCGTTCAACCAGTCCGAGTACTTCCGCTTCTACCGATCGCTGCTCGGCGACCCGCGGCTTCTCGCCGCGCTGGACCGGTTCGGTGTGGACCTGGAGTTTTTCCCGCACTACGAGATACGGCCCCACCTCCACCTGTTCAACATCGATTCCCCGTCGATACAGATCGCCGATCCCAAGGGCAGGAACGTCCAGCAGGCAATGAAGGAATGTTCGCTGCTGGTCACCGACTACTCCTCCGTCTTCTTCGACGTGGCCTACATGGGAACGCCCCTGGTCTACGTCCCCTTCGACGAGGACGACTTCTACGGTCGGCACTACAAGCGTGGCCACTTCAACCTTGAGCGAGACGGCTTTGGTCCGGTGTGCCGGACGGTGGACCAGGCCGTCGACGAGGTGATCGACCTGATGGCACGTGGCTTCCCCGTCGACAGCCGCTACCGGATGCGGGCGGAGACGTTCTTCGCGTACCGCGACCAGGAGAACTGCGCCCGGGTGTTCGAGGCCGTCGACAATCTGGGCAAGGACGGCGCTTCGGCGCTCGCACCCCGGGGACCCGTCGTCCCGGAGTGGGTGCCCGCACGCGGTGACGAAGGAGTGTGGGGCAGTGCTGCTTGACGCCGACAACAGCGGTGCGCCGGTGAGGATCTTCCTGGCGGGCGATTCCATTGCGGTTACCAGGGAGCGCAGCAAGGCCCCCATGACCGGCTGGGGCCAGGTGCTGAACTTCTTCCTCACCCCGGACGTGGAGCTCGTCAATTGTGCTCGCGCAGGTGCCAGCGCACGCACTTTCAGCGAGCGTGGGCGCCTTGAGTGGATTCTGCGGAACATCCGTCCGGGCGATTACCTGTTGACGTCGTTCGGCATCAACGACGCGAAGCCGGAGGAGTGGCTCCGCACTGAGGCCTACGGAACCTTCAGCCACTACCTGCGTCAGTATGTTGACGGCGCCCGGGAACGTAATGCACACCCCGTCCTGGTGAGTCCTCACGAGCACGACACTCATGACGTGCACGGCAATGTCTCCAGGAAGATCACTGAATACGCGATGGCCATGCGTGACCTCGCCGTCGAGACGAGCACCCCGTACGTCAATCTTTACGACCAGAGCGTTCGCTGGTGGACGGAGCTGGGACCAGTAGGGACTCGCCCCTTCTTCCTTCACCTGGAGCCGGGGGAGCACCCCAACTACCCGGAGGGTTTCCACGACCCGGGGCACATGGTTCCTGCTGGTGCGATCGCCTGCGCACGCTATATCGCCTACTCGCTCGCAGCACAGCGGATCATCCCTCCGCACTGGACCATCAATCTCGATCGCCAGAGCTTCCCACCGGAGTGGGTGGTCTGGCCCGACGACGAAGAGCATGCCGCCCTGACCCGCACGCGAGCGGCGACCACGGAACTGACGTACTGAGAGCGACGCTGTCATGAAGAAATTTACCGTCGCGCGCATGCGCAGTATCCAAGAAGGTTCCCCGCACATCGTCTGCCACCTGGAGCTGACGTCCGTTGCGGACCCCGAGCTTCCTGTCCGCCCTGGTGACACGGTCGACTTCGAGCTGCGCCTGACGCCAGAAGGGGACGGGTCGCGCTACTACGGCTATCTCATGGTGGAGTCGTTCGAAAGAGTCGCAACCATAGAAGGTGTCGCGGGCATGAGCCTGTTGCCGTCAGGCGACCGCTACGCCACCTCCACGGATGCAGGTGTCGAGCGACTGGCGAAGTTCACGCTCCGGGTACACGACAATGTCCGGCCCGACGCGTTCTTCATCCCGCAACTCCGGGCGGGCATCATCGCCCACGGCGGTTCCAGCCTGACCTCCACCACTCTCTCGCTCAAGGACATGGGCTACCGCATCGCGCCGCTGCCGCCCCAGGGCCGCCGGCTGGACGTGATGCCGGGCTACCGCGGCATGGTGAAGAACCTCGCCGAAGGGCTACCGGCGGGAGCCGGCCTCGTCGGCGTCGGCCCGGCCCGGCACGGCGCGACGAGCGCCGAGCCGGACGGGACGGTGGTCTACAGCCCGTTCCAGGGGTACGCGGGTTACGACTGGTTCAGTTACGTACTCGATGACGGCTCCGGACGCCTCGTCAAGGGCCAGGTCACGGTCTTCGTCGGAGACCTGGGCCGCACTCCCGGCGTCATGGCGGGCTGAGCGAGCGTCTCCGCGCCTTCGCGTGCCCGTAGAACGACACTGCCCCGGCACCGCTTCACGCGGTGCCGGGGCAGTCTGCGCTGCGCGCCCGGAGGTTACGCCGGGACGCTCGCCACGCCCGGGGCCAGGAACGGCTTGCCGTTCACGCGCTCCGAGACGCCTTCGCGGTCCAGGTACGGCGTGATGCCGCCCAGGTGGAAGGGCCAGCCGGCGCCGGTGATCAGGCAGAGGTCGATGTCCTGGGCCTCGGCGACGACGCCCTCGTCGAGCATCAGGCCGATCTCCTGGGCGACGGCGTCGAGGACGCGGTCGCGGACCTGCTCCTCCGTCAGGACGGTGTCGCCCTGCTTCAGCAGCGCGGCGACCTCCGGGTCCAGCTCCGGCTTGCCGGAGTCGTAGACGTAGAAGCCGCGCTTGCCGGCCTTGACGACCGCGGCCAGGTTCTCGGAGACCGTGAAGCGCTCCGGGAAGGCGCGGTTCAGGGTCTCGGAGACGTGGAGGCCGATGGCCGGGCCGACGAGCTCCAGCAGGACCAGCGGCGACATCGGGAGGCCCAGCGGCTCGATGGCCTTCTCGGCGGTGGCGACCGGGGTGCCCTCGTCGATGACGTTCTGGATCTCGCCCATGAAGCGGGTCAGGATGCGGTTCACGACGAACGCCGGAGCGTCCTTGGTGAGGACCGCGGTCTTCTTCAGCTTCTTCGCGACACCGAACGCGGTGGCCAGCGACGCGTCGTCTGTCTGCTCGCCGCGGACGATCTCCAGCAGCGGCAGGACCGCGACCGGGTTGAAGAAGTGGAAGCCGACGACCCGCTCGGGGTGCTTCAGCTTGGACGCCATCTCGGAGACCGACAGCGACGAGGTGTTGGTGGCGAGGATCGCGTGCGCCGGGGCGACCGCCTCGACCTCCGCGAACACCGTCTGCTTGACGCCCATCTCCTCGAACACGGCCTCGATGATGAAGTCCGCGTCCGCGAAGCCCTCGGCCTTGTCCAGCACACCGGTCACCAGGGCCTTGAGGCGGTTGGCCTTGTCCTGGTTGATGCGGCCCTTGCCCAGCAGCTTCTCGATCTCGGCGTGGACGTAGCCCACACCCTTGTCGACGCGCTCCTGGTCGATGTCGGTCAGCACGACCGGGACCTCGAGGCGGCGCAGGAACAGCAGCGCGAGCTGGGAGGCCATCAGACCGGCGCCGACGACGCCGACCTTGGTGACCGGGCGGGCCAGGCTCTTGTCCGGCGCGCCGGCCGGACGCTTGGCGCGCTTCTGGACGAGGTTGAAGGCGTAGATCCCGCTGCGCAGCTCGCCGCCCATGATGAGGTCGGCCAGCGCCTCGTCCTCGGCGTCGAAGCCCTTCTGCAGGTCGCCGTCCTTGGCGGCCTCGATGATGTCGAGGGCGCGGTACGCGGCCGGGGCCGCGCCGTGCACCTTGGAGTCGGCGATGAACCGGCCCTTGGCGACGGCCTGGTCCCAGGCCTCGCCGCGGTCGATCTCGGCGCGCTCGACGACGGTCTCGCCCTTGAGGACGGAGGCCGTCCAGACGAGGGACTGCTCGAGGAAGTCGGCGCCCTCGAAGATCGCGTCGGCGATGCCCAGCTCGAAGACCTGCGCGCCCTTGAGCTGCTTGTTCTGGCTGAGCGAGTTCTCGATGACGACCGAGACCGCGCGGTCCGCGCCGATCAGGTTCGGCAGGAGCACGCAGCCGCCCCAGCCCGGGACGAGACCGAGGAAGACCTCGGGCAGCGAGAACGCCGGGATCGCCTTCGAGACGGTGCGGTACGAGCAGTGCAGACCGACCTCGACGCCGCCGCCCATGGCCGCGCCGTTGTAGTAGGCGAAGGTCGGGACGGCGAGGCCCGCGAGACGCTTGAAGACGTCGTGGCCGCCCTTGCCGATCGCCAGCGCGTCGGACTTCTCCTTCAGCAGCTCGACGCCCTTGAGGTCGGCGCCGACGGCGAAGATGAACGGCTTGCCGGTGATGCCGACGCCGACGATGCCGCCGTCCGCCGCCTCTGCCTCGACCTGGTCGATCGCGGTGTTCAGGTTCGCGAGCGACTGCGGGCCGAAGGTGGTCGGCTTGGTGTGGTCCAGGCCGTTGTCCAGCGTGATGAGCGCGAAGCGCCCGGCGCCGGCGGGGAGCTCGAGGTGGCGTACGTGCGCCTGCGTGACGACCTCGTCCGGGAACAGCTCGGCCGCGCCCTTCAGGAGTTCGGTGGTGGTGCTCACTTGTCGCCTCCGGCGTCCTTGTGGTTCGGGTTCTCCCAGATGACCGTGGCGCCCATGCCGAAGCCGACGCACATCGTGGTCAGGCCGTAGCGGACCTCGGGCTGCTCCTCGAACTGGCGGGCCAGCTGGGTCATCAGACGCACACCGGAGGAGGCGAGCGGGTGACCGTACGCGATGGCGCCGCCGTACTGGTTGACGCGGGCGTCGTCGTCGGCGATCCCGTAGTGCTCGAGGAACGCCAGCACCTGGACGGCGAAGGCCTCGTTGATCTCGAAGAGGTTGATGTCCTCGATCGACAGGCCGGCCTTGGCGAGGGCCTTCTCGGTCGCGGGGATCGGGCCGTAGCCCATGACCTCGGGCTCGACGCCGGCGAAGGCGTACGAGACCAGGCGCATCTTGACCGGAAGGTTGTGCTCCCGGGCGAACTCCTCGGAGGCGATGATCGAGGCGGTGGCGCCGTCGTTCAGGCCCGCGGCGTTGCCGGCGGTGACGCGGCCGTGGACGCGGAACGGCGTCTTCAGACCCGCGAGGGACTCGAGCGAGGTGCCCGGGCGCATCGGCTCGTCGGCGGTGACCAGGCCCCAGCCCGTCTCGCCCGCTTCGGGGTTGGTGCGGCGGACGGAGATGGGCACCAGGTCCTGCTGGATCTTGCCGTCGGCGTACGCCTTGGCGGCCTTCTCCTGCGAACGCACGGCGTACTCGTCGGCGCGCTGCTTGGTGATCTGCGGGTACCGGTCGTGCAGGTTCTCCGCGGTCATGCCCATGAACAGGGCCGACTCGTCGACGAGCTTCTCGCTGACGAAGCGCGGGTTCGGGTCGACGCCCTCGCCCATCGGGTGGCGTCCCATGTGCTCGACACCACCGGCGATGACGGCGTCGTACGCGCCGAACGCGATCGAACCGGCGGTCGCGGTGACGGCGGTGAGCGCGCCCGCGCACATGCGGTCGATCGAGTAGCCCGGCACGGACTGCGGCAGACCGGCGAGCATGCCGGCGGTGCGGCCGAGAGTCATGCCCTGGTCACCGATCTGCGTGGTCGCGGCGATCGCGACCTCGTCGATCTTCGCGGGGTCGAGAGCCGGGTTGCGGCGCAGCAGCTCCCGGATGGCCTTCACGACGAGATCGTCGGCGCGGGTCTCGTGGTAGATGCCCTTCGGGCCCGCCTTGCCGAACGGGGTGCGGACGCCGTCGACGAAGACGACGTCCCTGACGGTACGAGGCACGATGGCTCTCCTCCAGGGTGCGGGGTTGCACTGCTGCGGCACGCACGCCTGAGCGTGCGCTTGCTTGCCCCATGCTACTTGTGGGTAACCAAGCTGCACACCCCCGGAGGCCGGAGCGTCGAACGTCACACGTCGGAGCCGCCCCCGCCTACGCCGCCTCGGCGGTCAGCGCCTGTGCCAGCACGGGCGCGACCAGCTCCACCTGCCAGGGGCGGGCGGCCAGCTCGGTCAGGGCGTCGGCGACGGCCGCCACCGTCACCTCGGACGGCGGCTCCCAGCAGACCCGCCGCACCGTGTCCGGCGTGATCAGGTTCTCCTGCGGCATGTTCAGCTCCTCCGCCAGCGCGGAGACCCCCGCGCGGGCGGCGGACAGCCGGGCCGCGGCGGCCGGGTCCTTGTCCGCCCACGAACGCGGCGGCGGGGGGCCGTTCAGCGGCTGGCCGGGCTGCGGCAGCTCGGCGTCGGGCAGGGCCTTCGCCCGCTCGACCGCGGCCTGCCACTGCTCGAGCTGGCGCCTGCCCATCCGGTGGCCGAAGCCGGGCAGCGCGGTCAGCGCGTGCACGTTCGCGGGCAGCGCGAGCGCGGCCTCGATGATCGCGGCGTCGCCGAGGACCTTGCCGGGCGACACGTCACGCCGCTGGGCGACCCGGTCGCGGACCGTCCACATCTCCCGTACGACCGCCATCTGCCGGCGGCGGCGCACCTTGTGCATCCCGGACGTGCGGCGCCAGGGGTCACGGCGCGGGGGCGGCGGCGGGGCGGACGCGATCGCGTCGAACTCCTGGCGGGCCCACTCGAGCTTGCCCTGCCGGTCGAGGTCCTTCTCCAGCGCGTCGCGCAGATCGACCAGCAGCTCCACGTCGAGGGCCGCGTACCGCAGCCAGGGCTCCGGCAGCGGGCGGGTGGACCAGTCGACGGCCGAGTGGCCCTTCTCCAGGGCGTAGCCGAGGACGCTCTCCACCATCGCGCCGAGCCCGACCCGCGGATGGCCGCCGAGCCGCCCGGCCAGCTCGGTGTCGAAGATCCGGCTGGGCACCATGCCTATTTCCCGCAGGCACGGCAGGTCCTGGGTGGCGGCGTGCAGGATCCATTCGGCGTCGGCGAGCGCGTCGCCGAGCGCCGTCAGGTCGGGGCAGCCGACGGGGTCGACGAGCGCGGTGCCGGCGCCCTCACGGCGCAGCTGTACGAGGTACGCCCGTTGGCCGTACCGGTAGCCGGACGCCCGCTCGGCGTCGACGGCCACGGGGCCGGTGCCGGCCGCGAAGGCGGCGATCACCTCGGCGAGTGCCTCCTCGTCGGCGACCACCGGCGGGATGCCCTCCCTGGGCTCCAGCAAGGGGATCGGCAACCCTGCGGCAGGGACGTCGTCGTCCGAGGGGGCGCCCCCGGTGGTTCGCAGTGCGGTCTCTGCTGCGGTCTCTTGGGCGTCGGTCACCTGTCAAGGGTATCCGCCCCCACGGCGGCCTGACCTGCACCTTCGTACGAAGAATCGCCTGACCTGGGAAAACGGCTCTCAGTACACGGCGTCACGGGCGGAGATTGCTGCTCGCGAGTGGCTCGGGCGGGCCCCGGACACGCTCAGGGGGCCGCCCGTCGGGGCGCGGGGGGCGGCCTGCCGGCCCCGCCGTGGTTCGTGGTCACACGGCCCATGACGGAGCGCGCCCGTCGACGGAACGTTCCGTCGACGGGCGCGGGGCGGGGAAGGGTGATTCAGTGGATGATTCCGGTGCGCAGGGCGACCGCGACCATTCCCGCGCGGTCGCCCGTGCCCAGTTTGCGGGCGATACGGGCCAGGTGGCTCTTGACGGTCAGCGCGGACAGTCCCATGGAGACGCCGATGGCCTTGTTGGACTGGCCCTCCGCGACGAGGCGCAGGACCTCGACCTCGCGGCCGGACAGTTCCCGGTAGCCGCCCGGGTGGCTCGGGGCACCCGGGGGGCGGCGGTGCATACGGTTCGCCGCGGCGCCGATGGGGGCGGCGCCGGGGCGGGTCGGGTGGCCGATGTTGGTACGGGTGCCGGTGACGACGTATCCCTTGACGCCGCCGGCCAGCGCGTTGCGAACGGCGCCGATGTCGTCGGCGGCCGACAGCGCCAGCCCGTTGGGCCAGCCTGCCGCGCGGGTCTCGGACAGCAGGGTCAGCCCGGAACCGTCGGGCAGGTGGACGTCGGCAACGCAGATGTCGCGCGGATTGCCGACGCGGGGACGGGCCTCCGCGATGGACGACGCCTCGATGACGTCACGGACCCCGAGCGCCCACAGGTGGCGGGTGACGGTGGAACGGACGCGCGGGTCGGCTACGACGACCATGGCCGTCGGCTTGTTCGGGCGGTAGGCGACCAGGCTTGCGGGCTGCTCGAGAAGAACGGACACCAGGCCTCCTGGAAAGGTGCGGGACGGAGCCGGCTCGGGGAGTGAAGCCGGGGCGAACCGTGCAGTTAGGTCATTGACCTCTTCGGCAGCAAACCCGTCCGCCTTTAGAGAATGATCACGATTTGGTGAGTAATAATCGGGGCAATTCGGACAGGCGATCGATCATCCTACGAGCGACCGCTCCCGGGCGTCGTTCCCGCGTACGCCCGCGGACCAGTCTCCCGTGCCGCGACCGCGCCCCGATTCACGCCTGCTGCGGCCCGCGGCGCTGCGGCAGGGTCACCACGCCCGTCGCGTTGTCCGCGGGACCGGCCGGCGACGGCGGCAGGCCCGCGACCTGGCAGAGCAGATCGCACCAGGCCACCAGGTGTGCGGCGGTGTCCGGCACACCACCGGGCCCCTCCCTCGGGGTCCACGACGCCCGGATCTCGATCTGCGTCGCCGGACGGCGTTCGGCAAGTCCACCGAAATAGTGAGACCCCGCACGGGTGACCGTGCCGCTCGCCTCCCCGTACGACAGCCCGCGCGCGTCCATCGCACCCGTCAGCCACGACCAGCACACCTCGGGCAACAGGGGATCGGCCGCCATCTCCGGCTCCAGCTCCGCCCGCACCAGGGTCACCAGCCGGAAGGTGCCCTGCCACGCGTCGTGGCCGGCCGGTTCGTGCAGCAGCACGAGACGCCCGTCCGCGAGATCGTCCTCGCCGACGACGACCGCCGCCTCCAGCGCGTACGCGTGCGGCGCGAGCCGCTGCGGAGGCCGCGTCGGATCGATCTCGATCTCCGGCCGCAGCCGGGCCGACCGCAGCGCCTCGACCGCCTGACGGAACGCCCGCGGGACGGCGCTCGGTTCGGCGTCCGGTTCCGCGCTCCCCTTGTCGTCAGCGCCGTTGGAATGATCGGAAAAGTGTCCCTGAGCCGCAGCCATGCGGGGAAGAGTAGGCGGAACGGGAGCTCCGCGCAGGGAGGGACACCCATGCCGGGGCAGGCACTTCCCGCGCACATGCGAAGATTCAACGCGTGAGCGCCAACCACAGCCCCGCGGGCCACCGGACGAAGACGTACAACTCCGCATTTCTCAAGGCGTGCCGCCGCGAGCCGGTGCCGCACACGCCGGTCTGGTTCATGCGGCAGGCCGGGCGCTCACTGCCCGAGTATCTGAAGGTGCGCGAGGGCATCCCGATGCTCGAGTCCTGCATGCGGCCCGAGCTCGTCACGGAGATCACGCTGCAGCCCGTGCGGCGGCACAAGGTCGACGCGGCGATCTTCTTCAGCGACATCGTGGTACCGCTGAAGGCGATCGGCATCGACCTCGACATCAAGCCGGGCGTCGGCCCCGTCGTCGCGGAGCCGGTCCGCACCCGCGCGGACCTCGAGCGGCTGCGGGACCTGACGCCGGACGACGTCGCGTACGTCACCGAGGCGATCGGGATGCTCACCGGCGAGCTGGGGTCCACCCCGCTGATCGGCTTCGCCGGCGCGCCGTTCACTCTCGCGAGCTACCTCGTGGAGGGCGGGCCGTCGCGCAACCACGAGAACACCAAGGCCCTGATGTACGGCGACCCGCAGCTCTGGGCCGACCTGCTGGACCGGCTCGCGGAGATCACCTCCGCCTTCCTGAAGGTCCAGATCGAGGCGGGCGCGTCCGCCGTGCAGCTCTTCGACTCGTGGGTCGGCGCGCTGGCCCCCGCGGACTACCGGCGCTCGGTGATGCCGGCGTCGTCGAAGGTCTTCGAGTCCGTCGCCCCCTACGGCGTGCCGCGCATCCACTTCGGCGTCGGTACGGGCGAACTGCTGGGCCTCATGGGCGAGGCGGGCGCGGACGTGGTGGGCGTCGACTGGCGCGTCCCGCTGGACGAGGCCGTACGCCGGGTCGGCCCCGGCAAGGCGCTCCAGGGGAACCTGGACCCGGCCGTGCTGTTCTCCACGCCGGAGGCGGTGCGGGCCAAGACCCGCGAGGTGCTGGACGCGGCGGCGGGTCTCGAGGGCCACATCTTCAACCTGGGGCACGGCGTGCTGCCGACGACCGCGCCGGACGCGCTGACGCGGCTGGTGGCGGACGTGCACGAGTCGACTGCGCGCTAGCCGCCGCGGCGGGCCGTTTCCGGGGGCGCCGCGCCCCGAGGCCCTGCGCCTCACTCGCCGGCGAGGCGGGCCCCGGTCGCGTCGGGGCTCCGCCCCGAGCCTCAATCTCCCCCTACGGCCTGGCGGCCGCGGGAGGAACCCCCAGGCGGGGCTTGAGTTACCCGCGTGGGTGTCTCCGTTTCGCGCAGCGAGGCCAGCGGTGCCCAGCGGGCGGGCCGGCCGCGCAGCGTCACATCAAGCCCGGCCTGGGGGCACTTCGCCTACGGCCTGGCGGCAGTGGGAGGGTGCCCCCACCCACTGCCGCCAGGCCGTAGGGGAGATTGAGGCCACCGCGCGGAGCCCGGCCCGCCCGCCGGGCGGACACGGGACACGGGGCGGAGGTCACGGTCCCGCCGTGCGAACCGCCGCCGTCGCCTTGCGCGCCGCCACCTGGACCGGGTCCCAGACGGGCGAGAAGGGCGGGGCGTAGCCGAGGTCGAGCATGGTCAGTTGTTCGACCGTCATGCCCGCCGTCAGGGCCACCGCCGCGATGTCGACGCGTTTCGCCGCGCCCTCGCGGCCCACGATCTGGACGCCCAGCAGCCGGCCCGTGCGGCGTTCCGCGAGCATTTTGACCGTCATCGGGGCCGCGCCGGGGAAGTAGCCGGAGCGGCTGGTCGACTCGATCGTCGCGGTGACGTACTGGAGGCCCACCGCCCGGGCGTCCTTCTCTCGCAGACCCGTGCGGGCGATCTCCAGTTCGCAGACCTTGCTGACTGCCGTGCCGACCACGCCGGGGAACGTGCCGTAGCCGCCGCCCGCGTTCGCGCCGATGATCTGGCCGTGCTTGTTGGCGTGGGTGCCCAGCGCGATGTGGCGTTCGCGGCCGGAGACGAGGTCGAGGACCTCGACGCAGTCGCCGCCCGCCCAGACGGCGTCCTGGCCGCGCACCCGCATGGCCAGATCGGTGAGCAGGCCGCCGTAGCGGCCGAGCGGCAGGCCGGCCGCGCGGGCGAGCGTGGTCTCCGGCTCTACGCCGATGCCGAGGACGACCACGTCCGCCGGGTACTCGGCGCCGTCGGTCGCCACCGCGCGGACGCGGCCGCCGTCACCGGTCAGAATTCCGGTGACGGCCGCGCCGGAGACCGTCGTGATGCCCATGCCCGACATCGCCTCGTGGACCAGGCGGCCCATGTCCGGGTCCAGGGTGGCCATCGGCTGCTCGCCGCGGTTGACGACCGTGACCTCGTAGCCGTGTTTCAGCAGCGCCTCCGCCATCTCGACGCCGATGTACCCGGCGCCGACGACGACCGCGCGCCGCCCGTCGGTGCGGTTGAGGGTGTCCAGCAGGGCCTGGCCGTCGTCGAGGGTCTGCACGCCGTGCACGCCGGGCGCGTCGATGCCGGGCAGCGCGGGGCGGATCGGCCGCGCGCCGGTGGCGATGACCAGCTTGTCGTAGCCGGTCCAGGACTCCGCGCCGGTGTCCACCTCGCGGGAGCGCACCCGGCCGCCCGCGACGTCGATCTCCGTCACCTCGGTGCGCATCCGCAGATCGATGGCGCGCTCGCGGTGCTCCTGCGGCGTGCGCGCGATCAACCGGTCGCGGTCGCCGACGTCGCCGCTCACCCAGTACGGGATGCCGCACGCCGAGAACGAGCTGAAGCGGCCGCGTTCGAACGCGACGATCTCCAGCTCGTCCGGGCCTTTCATCCTGCGTGCCTGCGACGCGGCGGACATGCCCGCCGCGTCGCCCCCGATGATCACCAGGCGTTCGGTCGCTGTCATGGGGAACACGCTACGGGGAACCGGCTGTTCAGTCCTCCGTGGCCGGGGAAACGGCAGGGGACACGGCCGGGGCAGCGGCGTCCGGGCGCCGGGGCAGCCGGGGCCGTACCAGCCACCGCCACACCGCGTACAGCACCACCGCCACCGCCGCGAACGGCGCCACCGCGCCGATGACCACCGCGCTCCAGCGCAGCGTCGCCATCAGCGCGTCCCAGCCGCCGCCGAGCGCGTCCAGGAAGCCCGGGTCGTCGTCCTTGCCGGCCTTCGGCCGCTCCTGCTCCGACAGCGACAGCGTGATCGTCGCCATCGAGGTGCGGTCCTTCAACGCGGACTGCTGCGCCAGCAGCGACTCCAGGTCGGCCTGACGGCTGCTCAACTCCCCTTCCAGGGTGACGACGTCGGCCAGCTTCGTCGCCCGGTCCATCAGCTCCCGCACCCTCGCCACGCTCGCCCGCTGCGTCGCGATACGGCTCTGCACGTCGACCACCTGGTCGGTGACGTCCTTGGCATCGGCCTTGCGGGCCAACAGCTTTCCGGCGCCAGCCAGTTCGGTCAGCACGGAGTCGTACTGCTCCTGGGGCACGCGGATCACGACGTGGGAGGCGACGTGGGTGTCGTCGATCCGTTCCGTGGTCTCGTTCTCCACGTGGCCGCCGGCGTTCAGCGCCGTCGTGCGGGCGGCGGCGAGCGCCTTCGTGGCGTTCTCGACCTCCACCTCCAGCGCGGCGGTCCGGATGACATGGGCCTGCGCCGGGGCCTGCTTCGCGGGGGCCTTCTGGTCCGTGTCGGCCTGCTCCGGCTGCCCGGCGGCCTCGTCCGCCGCGTAGCCGGGGCCCGCCGCGCCTTCCCCCGCGTCCCGGGCGGCGGGTTTCGCCGCGCTCTGCGCGTCGCCGGAGTCGGAAGCGTCGGCGGCGCACCCGGCGAGGCCGAGCGAGGCGGAGAGAAGCAGTACCGCGAATAGGCGTCGTGAACGCATGACCGGCCCCCCGGGGGATGTGAAGAAGAGTTGCAGGTTCGACGTACGACCCCTGCCGCGGGTTGCCGGATTCCGGTCCCGAAGCGGTCACGGTCAGGACTCGGAACGGCGTTTGAGAGAGTTGGACCATGAACGTGGACACACCTGCGCGCCATGTCGTGATCGTCGGGGGCGGCATCGCCGGTCTCGCCGCCGCGCACCGGCTGCTCGGCTCCGGCGTGCGCGTCACCCTCCTCGAGGCCACCGAACGGGTCGGCGGCAAGCTGCTGTCGGGGGAGATCGAGGGCGTACGCGTCGACCTGGGCGCCGAGTCGATGCTCGCCCGCCGCCCCGAGGGCACCGGCCTCGCCCGCGCGGTCGGCCTCGGCGACCGCCTCGAACCGCCGGCCACCGCCACCTCCGCGGTGTGGACCCGCGACGCCCTGCGGCCCATGCCCAAGGGCCATGTGATGGGCGTCCCCGGCGACGCGTCGGCCCTGGCCGGGCTGCTGTCGCCCGAGGGCCTCGCCCGTATCGAACGCGAGAAGGACCTCCCGCCGGCCGAGATCGGCGACGACGTGGCCGTCGGCGCGTACGTCGCCGAGCGCCTCGGCCGGGAGGTCGTCGACCGGCTCGTGGAGCCGCTGCTCGGCGGGGTGTACGCGGGCGACGCGTACCGCATCTCCATGCGCGCGGCCGTGCCCCAGCTGTTCGAGGCGGCCAGGACCCACGGCTCGCTGCTCGACGGCGTACGCGACATCCAGGCCAGAGCCGCCGCGTCGCAGCCCGGCGGGCCGGTCTTCATGGGCCTCGACGGCGGCATCGGCACGCTGCCGGGCGCCGTCGCCGACGCCGTACGCGCGCAGGGCGGCGACATCCGCACCGAGACGCCCGTCCTCGGTCTGGCCCGCACCGCCGCCGGCTGGCGGATCCGCGGCGACCGGGAGACGTTCGACGCCGACGCCGTCGTGCTCGCGACGCCCGCCTGGTCCGCGTCGGCGCTCCTCGCCGCCGAGTCACCGGCCGCGGCGGCCGAGCTCGGGCGCGTCGAGTACGCCTCGATGGCGCTGGTCACCCTGGCGTTCCGGCGCGCCGACGTGGCCGCTCTGCCGCCCGGCAGCGGGTTCCTCGTCCCGCCCGTGGACGGCCGCACCATCAAGGCGTCCACGTTCTCGTCCGCCAAGTGGGGCTGGACCGGCCGGGGCGCGGGCGACCTGTTCGTGCTGCGCACCTCCGTCGGGCGGCACGGCGAGGAGCAGGCCCTCGAACGCGAGGACGCCGAACTGGTCGACGTCTCCCTGACCGACCTCGGCGCCGCCGTCGGCCTCACCGCCCGGCCCGTGGCCACCGAGGTCACCCGGTGGACCGGCGGCCTGCCCCAGTACCCGGTCGGACACCTCGCCCGGATCGCCCGGATCCGCGACGAGGTCGCCAAGGCGCCCGGCCTGCGGGTCTGCGGCGCGGTGTACGACGGGGTCGGCATCCCCGCCTGCATCGCGAGCGGGCAGCGCGCGGCCGACGAGATCCTCGCCACGCCGACCCTGGCGCGGGGCACGGAAACAGAGGCGGGACAATAGCCGTATGAGTGCGCCAGAAAAGATTCCGAACGCGGGCAAGAAGGCCAAGGACCTCAACGAGGTCATCCGGTACACGCTGTGGTCCGTCTTCAAGCTGCGCGATGTGCTGCCCGAGGACCGCTCCGGTTACGCGGAGGAGGTCCAGGAGCTGTTCGACCAGCTCGCCGCCGAGGACGTCACCGTGCGCGGCACGTACGACGTCTCCGGGCTGCGCGCCGACGCGGACGTGATGATCTGGTGGCACGCGGAGACCGCCGACGAGCTCCAGGACGCGTACAACCGCTTCCGCCGCACCCGCCTCGGCCGCGCTCTCGAGCCGGTCTGGTCGAACATGGCGCTGCACCGCCCGGCCGAGTTCAACAAGGCGCACATCCCGGCGTTCCTGGCCGACGAGACGCCGCGCGACTACATCTCCGTCTATCCCTTCGTGCGCTCGTACGACTGGTACCTGCTGCCCGACGAGGACCGCCGCCGGATGCTCGCCGACCACGGCAAGATGGCCCGCGGCTACCCGGACGTGCGTGCCAACACGGTCGCGTCGTTCTCGCTCGGCGACTACGAGTGGATCCTGGCCTTCGAGGCGGACGAGCTGTACCGCATCGTCGACCTGATGCGTCACCTGCGCGCCTCCGAGGCCCGGATGCACGTGCGCGAGGAGGTGCCGTTCTACACCGGCCGCCGCAAGGACGTGGCGGATCTGGTGGCCGGGCTCGCGTAGCCTTCCCCAGGGCCGGAAACCTACGGGCGGGTTCGCGTAACCTCGTCCGGGCCCGTGAAAACCTGACGGCCGGGTTTCCGCACCACCGGTGCGGATACCCAGCCGTCCATGTGACCCGGAAGATCAGACGGTGTGCGGCAGCGTTCGCTGCTCCGCCCGCCGGTCCAGCGACACCGGGTCCGGCTCCGGGTGCGGCGCGCATGATGCGCGCCGCACCGGCGTCTTCCCCAGCAGCAAGTAGTCCTCCAGGTGCTGGTTGACGCAGGAGTTCTCGCCGCCGCCGATGCCGTGCGTGCCCGCGTCCTCCTCCGTGATCAGCACCGAGCCCGCCAGCCGCCGCTGCAACTCCAGCGCCCCGGCGTACGGAGTGGCCGCGTCCCGTTCGGCGGCCAGGATCAGCGTGGGCGGCAGCTCTCCCGGCGCGGTGCGCACGTCCAGCGGCCGCTGCCGCGGCGCGGACCAGAAGGCGCACGGCAGATTCATCCAGACGTTGTCCCACGTCTCGAACGGCGCGCGCTGTGCGAGAGCTGAGTTGTCGAGGTCCCACGTCAGCCAGTCCTCCGGCCACGGGGCGTCGTTGCACTCGACCGCCGTGTAGACCGCGGTGCCGTTCTCCGCGGCCTTCGCACTCCTCTCGTCCGGCGCGGCCTGGGCGATCAGCGGCTCGGGGTTGCCCTTCAGATACTCCGACAGCGCGGTGGCGCGCAGCGGCCAGTAGCCGTCGTAGTAGCCGGTGCCGAGGAAGGCCGCGTGCAACTGGCCCGGGCCGACCGTGCCGCCCGCGGGCTCCTCGGCGAGCCGGGCCCGCGCCTGCTCGTAACTGTGCGCCACGTCCTCGGCCGTCGTGCCCAGCCCGTACGTCTCATGGTGCTTGGCCACCCAGGTACGGAAGTCGGCCCACCTGCTCTCGAACGCCTCCGACTGCCTCAGGTTGTTGCCGTACCAGACCTGCTCCGGGTCGGGGTCGACCGCGGAGTCGAAGACCATGCGCCGCACATGGGACGGGAACATCGTCGCGTACAGGGCGCCGAAGTAGGTGCCGTACGAGGCGCCCATGAAGGTCAGCTTCTTTTCGCCCAGCGCCGCCCGCAGCACGTCGAGGTCGCGGGCGTTGTTCAGCGAGGTGTAGTGGCGCAGCGCCGCGCCGTTGCGCTTCGCGCAGCCGTCGGCGTACGCCCGCGCCTGCGCGATGCGCTCCTTCTTGTACGCGAGGGAGGGGTGGGTCGGGGCCTGGGTGGGCGCCTTGAGGAAGTCCCGCGAATCCTGGCACGACAGCGGCGCGGACCGGCCGACGCCGCGGGGCGCGTAGCCCACGATGTCGTACGCCCCGGCGATCCGCTTCCACTCGGGCAGTTCGGCCGCCAGCGGGAACGTCATGCTCGAGGCGCCGGGGCCGCCGGGGTTGTAGACGAGGGCGCCCTGCCGCTCGGAGCTCTTGCCGCTCGCCGCCACGCGGCTGACGGTCAGTTCGATCTGACGCCCCGACGGGTCCGCGTAGTCGAGCGGGACCTTCACGGTGCCGCACCGGACCGGGTCCGGCAGCTTCTCGGCCGCGGGGCAGCGGCCGAAGTCGACACCGGCCGCGGCGGCGCGCTCGGCGGCCACCACGGCGCCGCGGGACTCGGCGCCGGTGGTGGCCGCCGCGCCGGCGGGGGCGACGGAGAGAGAGGTGAGGACCAAGGAACTGAGGCCCGCCACAGCCCCGTACTTCGCGGATGTTCGCATCGCGTTCCCTTCGTGCGCGGGCGGCCGGCGACGGCCATGGGACGAAAGGGATCTTCGGCGGGGTCGGTTCGCGAAGTAAAGCACCGTACGGAGGTGTCGTGGTCGATGACCCCGATGCCGGTGTGTCAGGAGCTGCCGCCGCCGCAGCCGGAACCGGAGGACCCGCCGCAACTGGAGCTCGACCCGCCGGAACTGCCGCAGCTGCTCGAGCTCGCGCAGCTCCCTGAGCCCCCGGAGCCGGGCGACGAACCGGCGCACCACGCGCCGTCGTCGACGACGTAGTACGTCCCCGGCGCCGTGCCGCTGCCGTGGTCCGCCGACGCCGCACGGTACCGGGGAGCGCCGGTCAGCGCCGTCCGCAGCACCGGGTCCGACACCCCGCGCAGCCCCCGCAGCGCCACCGCCTCGGCCGGCGTCCCCGGCCGCGCGTGCCCGGCCCGGTACGAGCGCAGCGCCCCGAGCCCGGCCGGGGTGAGGCGCCGCCGCACCCGGCCGGCCTGCAGACCGCCGATCACGGCACCGGCCACCAGGACCGGGAAGACCAGGAAGACGAACGGCGTACCCGGCTCGAGGAACGGGTCCCCGACGTACTGGACGACCGTGACGACGATCGAGACCGGCACGCCGATCACACAGACCACGGCCTGGACCAGGCCCCAGGTGGCGAGTCGTGCGACGGCGGGCGGCGAGGGCGGCACCATCAGCCCGCGTGCGGCGAGCACGTCACCGACCTCCTGCACGGCGGCATTGCGCATCGTCCGGAGCCGCACCGTGTGCAGCGCGCCGTCCGGCGCGGACGCCAGCTCGGCGAAGACCGCGCGCTCCACCGGGTCGTGGGCGGCCGGCCGCAGCACGGACAGGACACCGGGCCAGCCCACGGCGAGCCGCCCGTCCGCGTGCAGCGCGACCAGCGCGGCGTCGACGACACGTGCCGGGCCGCCGGAGAGGAAGGCCGCCTCGTACACGTCGTGCACCTGCGCCCCGGTGGCCCGGGCGGCGGGCCGGGCCGCGGGGACCCGGACGATCAGCAGGACGGACGAGACGCCGACGGCGAGATACACGGCGAGCGCGAGCAGTGTCATGCCGCCCGCCTCCCCCCGAGCGCGGCCCGCGCCGCCCGCACCAGCCGGGCCGCCCGGCGCGGCGGCCGCGCGGCGGCCCGCTCCCGCCACCACAGCGCCAGCCGCCGGCGCACGCCGTCGTCCGCGACGCGGCCGGCGGCGAGCAGATGCTCGGCGAAGTCCAGCGCGTCGCGCCGGTGGCCGGCGCGCAGGGGGCGGTTCCTGGTGTACGCGAGGAACGCCGGCCGGTAGTCCGCGCCGAGGATCTCCGGCAGCTCGGGCGCGACCTTCGCGACGACGTCCGCGCGCTTGGCGGCGAGCGCGCGGCTCTGGACGCGCAGCCGGCGTGCGTCGAAGCCCTCGGGGGCGGGGGTGCCGGCGACGAGCGCGGACAGCACCGCGGCCTGCGCCAGCGCGACCCGCTGCCGTTTCCCCACCCCGCCCCTCCCCGAACCGGGCTCCGCCCGGACCCGCGCCTCAATCGCCGGCGGGGCTGGGGTTGCCTCCGCGCCCGGGGGTGTGGGCGTGGCGGTCTCGTCGGGGCTCCGCTCCGAGCCCCGCGCCTCAATCGCCGGCGGGGCTGGGGTTGCCCCCGCGGGCGGGGCCGGGTGTGGCCGGGCGACTTCGGCCCGGCCGGCGATTGAGGCCACCGCGCGGAGCGCAGTACGGGGTCGGGGGCCTGCCCCGGGGAACACGCCCGCCGCAGGCGGACCCGCACCCACCACCGCCCGGATCGTCGCCAGTTCCCCCTCCAGGTCCGCCCCCGCCGGAAAGTCGTCGTCGCGCTCCAGCAGCACCCCCGGCGGCTCCACCCTCGCCCGGAGGGCCGACAGGACGTCCAGGACCGGCTGCGTCACCGGGTGCGCGTGCGTGTCGTGCCAGACGCCGTCGCGTTCGACGCCGCCCGCGACATGGACGTAGGCGATGGCCTCGACCGGGAGTTCGTCCAGCGCCCGGCACGGGTCCTCGCCGCGGTTGACGAGGTTCGTGTGGAGGTTGGCCACGTCGATCAGCAGCCGTACCCCGGTCCGTTCGACCAGCTCCGCGAGGAACTGGCCCTCGGTGAGCTGCTCGTCCGGCCAGGAGATCAGCGCCGCGATGTTCTCCAGCGCCAGCGGCACCGGCAGCGAGTCCTGGGCGATGCGCACGTTCTCGCAGACGACGTCCAGCGCGTCCCAGGTGCGGGGCACGGGCAGCAGATGGCCCGCCTCCAGGGCAGCGGAGGCGGTGAGCGCGCCGCCCGCCCGTACGAACGCGATGTGCTCGCTGACCAGCGGCGCACCCAGGGCCTGGGCCCGCTCGGCCAGGTCGGCCAGTCGTCGCCGCGACGGCCGGTCCGCGCCGCCCAGACCGAGCGAGACGCCGTGCGGGACGACGCGGACGCCCCGCGAGCGCAGCCGGAGCAGAGAGGACGGCAGATGGCCGGGGCAGACGTTCTCCGCGACCACCTCGACCCAGTCGAGTCCCGGCAGCCGCTCCACCGTTTCCGCGATCTCCGGCCGCCAGCCGATGCCGATGCCGAGTTCCATGGTTGGTCCCCCTCCTCCGCCCACGCCCAGGTGTGGCGGTGCTGGGGTCATGACCCCGTCACGGCAAGGTGAACCCGAAGGAGGGGACGTTCAGAGCTTCATTTGAGGTTCCCGCCCGGTCCGCCCGGTCCGCCGGGCCCGGTCACCCCGCCGGCTCGGGCTCCTGCGGCGCGGGCGGATCCTGCGGCGCCGGACGGTCGGTGTTGACCGCGGTGGGCGCACCCGGCTGCGGCGTCGGGCGGGAGGTGAACGACTGGTCGCCCGTCGGCGAGGCCGCCGGCGGCGACGGGGGCAGGTTGCCGTCCGGCGGCGGCGGCCCGCTCGGGCTGGCCGTCGCGGTCGCGGCCGCATCGTTGGCGATCTCGTCGAAGTCGACGCGGCCCGTCTGCTCCAGCATGGTGATGTGGTCGAGCACCGTCTGGTTGGCGTCCGTCGCGAGCTGCCGGATCAGCGTGTTGCGGGTGGTGTGCCTGACCTCGGCGATCAGCGCGAACACCTTGCCGTGCGCGGTCCGCAGGATCTGCGCGAACTTGCGCTCGTACTCCTCGCCCTGCGCCGCGGACAGCTCCCGCAGCCAGCCCTGCTGCTGCTCGGTCGGCTGGTTGGGCAGTTCGACCCCGAGCTGCGCGGCGACTCTGCGTGCCCGCTCGTCGAGGTCGGTGTGGCCGACGACGAGGTGGTCGCCGGCGGCCTTGATCGCTTCGGTGGGCGCGCGCTCGATCGCCTGCTGTCCGGCGGGCAGCTCCCACAGCCCCGCCAGCCGCACCTTGACCAGGAAGTCGCGGTCGGTGGCCGACAGCGGTCCCCACTGGGTTGCCACGCTCGAGGCGTTGAGATTGTCCTGACCGGTGCCGGAACGGTCGGCGTAGGACCACACGGGGAAGGCGAGTGCGCCGACTGTGACGACCAGAGCCGCGATGATGAGTGCTGTCCCGTTGATGCGCCGCAACAATGTGCCTCCAGAGCCGATGCGTTACACGGCAACCAATAGCCCTGCTGAATGGCCGGTCAGCTCACCGGTCGACCGGCGGCCGACCGCCGGTCGAACCTAGCCGGTCAAACTACTGGGCGGTACCGGGGAGTACGCAACCGGGGCTCGAACTGTTCAACGCCCCGTCGGCCGACGGCCCGTCCAACGGCCGGCCCGCTCCCGCAGCGCCGGATGGTCGGCGACCACCGTGCACGAGCCGGGGGCGATCTCCGTGAACCCCGCGTCCCGTACGACCGGCAGCCCGCTCGCCGTGAGTGCGCGCCAGTCCGCCGGGTCCGCGGTGCGCACGGACAGTGCGAAGCCCGATGCGCGCCACGCCTCGCGCTGCGCCTCCGAGAGCCGGAGCCAGGCGAGTTGGGCGCCGTGACCGGCCTGTGCCATGGCCTTGCCCGCCGACATCTCGAGCGTCGGGCTGAGCCACAGCACCGGGTGGGCCGGGTCCGGGGCGGCGGGCGGCCGCGGGTCGTCGAGCTCGGTACCGGACACCTGGAGCTTGGCCAGTTCCCTGGGCCAGCCGTCGAGCGGTACGGGCGGGAAGACCCGCACCTCCGCCTCCGCATCCGGGTCCGTGCCGGTCACCGTGATGCCCGGCAGCGTGCCGGCCTTGCGCCACTCGGCGCCCCGCGCCCGCCGTACGACCTTGCGGATACGGGCGTCCTGCCAGTCCCGCACGGCCGCGGCCCATTCGCCGTCGCCGGTGGAGCGCTCGTCGGCGAGGATCGCGAGCACGGCCCGCGCGGCGGTCTCCAGGGCGTCCGTGCGGGCCGGCGGCGCGGTCTTCTCGATGCGCACCACCAGCGGCAGGACGAACTGCGGGGCCGCGTCGCGGCTGGAGATCTCGTGGCCCAGGGTGCTGTCGGGTCGGATTTCACGGGTGTCTTCGCTGCTCACACCGGCCAGTCTGCCAGCCGTCACGCGCGGGGTTGTTGGCGGAATGGGCGCCTCCGGGCGACGATGCATGGCATGAAGAGCGATCTTTTCTCCACTGAGAACATGGCACAGCAGGCCACGGTGCCCGGCATGACGCTGCAGAACGCCAAGTCCGTCAAGTACGCGGTCAACGGCGAGATGCACGCGCGACAGGGCTCGATGATCGCCTTCCGGGGCAATCTCCAGTTCGAGCGCAAGGGCCAGGGGATCGGCGGCATGCTCAAGCGCGCCGTCACCGGCGAGGGCCTGGCGCTGATGGCAGTACGCGGCCAGGGCGAGGCATGGTTCGCGCACGAGGCGGCCAACTGCTTCATCGTCGACATCGAGCAGGGCGACGCGCTGACCATAAACGGCCGCAACGTGCTGTGCTTCGACGCGACGCTGTCCTACGAGATCAAGACGGTCAAGGGCGCCGGCATGGCCGGCGGCGGTCTCTTCAACAGCGTCTTCACCGGCTACGGCAAGCTCGCGGTCATGTGCGAGGGCAGCCCCATCGTCATCCCCGTCAGCCACCAGCAGCCGGTGTTCGTCGACACGGACGCGGTCGTCGGCTGGAGCGCGCAGCTCCACACGTCGCTGCACCGTTCGCAGTCCGTCGGCTCGATGATCCGCGGCGGCTCCGGCGAAGCGGTCCAGCTCAAGCTGGAGGGCGAGGGCTTCGTGATCGTCCGGCCCAGCGAGCTCACCCAGCAGAAGGCGTCGCAGAACTGAGGCTCCGGCAGGTGGGCCGCCGTTACGGCCTCGGCGGCCCATGGGTGCTGCGCGGGGTCGACCTCGGTCTGCGCCCGGGCGCTCTGGTCCGGGTGCAGGGCGCCAACGGCAGCGGCAAGTCGACGCTGCTGCGGCTGCTGGCCGGCATCGACGCGCCGACCGAGGGCCGGATCACCGGCGCCCCCGTACGGGGTACGTCTCCGAGCGCTTCCCCGCCGCCCTGCCGTTCACCGCGGCCGGCTATCTGACGCATCTCGGCCGCGTCCACGGCCTGGGGCGGCGGGAGGCGGCCACCGGCGCCACGGAATGGCTGGAACGTTTCGGGGCCGCGGCCCACGCCCGTACACCGCTCGGCGAACTGTCCAAGGGCACCAGCCAGAAGGTCGCCGTCGCCCAGGCGCTGCTGGCCGGTCCGGAGCTGCTGGTGCTCGACGAGGCGTGGACCGGCCTGGACACCGCGGCCCGCGACCAGCTCGACCTGGCGGTCGCGGAACGGGTCACGGCAGGAGCGAGCGTCGTGTACGTCGACCACGACCCGCGCCGGCTGGCCGGAGCGGTGCACACCGTCCTCTCCGTACGGGACGGGCGGCTGGACGGGCGGCCGGCGGAACCCTTGCCGCCCGGCGGCGGTCCGCGGCCGGGCCCCGCGGCCCGGATCGTGGCGGTCGGCCCGCCCGGCGCGGCACTGCCCGGCGGACTGCCGGGGGATCCCGAGCGGAGCCCGGGCGAGGACGGCAGCACCGTGCTGACCGTCGCCGCCGTGTACTCCGACGCGCTGCTGCGCACGCTGCTCACCGCCCGGCCGCCGTGGCACGTACGGCAGCTGACGGAGACCGTGACCCGGTGACAGCAACGACGAAACCCCGCCCGACAGGATCAGGCACCACCGCATGACCGCGCTCTTCCGCTACCACCTCGCCCTCCTGCTGCGCTCCCAGCGCTGGCTGCCGCCCGTCCTGCTCTACGCCTCCGCCGTGGCCGTGGGCGTGCCGTCGTTCAGGGCTGCGACTGCCGCATCAGGTCGGAGACCTTGACGAACCGGTAGCCGCGCCGGCGCAGCTCGGGGACGATCCGGCGGACCACCTCCTCGGTGACGGGGGCGGCGCTGCGGGTGCAGTGCAGGACGACCAGCGACCCGGGCCTCACCCCGTCGAGCACCTGACGGGCCACGGCCCGGGCGTCGGTGGCGAACGCGTCCCCGCTGACGACGTCCCACTGCACGGCGGTGACCTCGGCCCGCGCCACGGCCCGCAGGGCGTCGTCGTCGTAGCAGCCGCCGGGGAAGCGGAAGTACGGCACCACATTGCGCGCCCCGGCCCGCTCGATCGCGGCGAACGCCCGGCGTACGTCGGCGGTCATGTCCTCGGCGCCGATCTCGGGGAGGCCGTAGCAGGGCGAGCTGAAGGCGTGGTGGCTGTAGGAGTGGTTCGCGATCTCGAAGAGGGGATCGGCGCCGATGGCCTTCGCCTGGGCCGGGTACTCCTCGGCCCACCGGCCCGTCATGAAGACGGTCGACGGGACCTCCAGCGTGCGCAGGGCGTCGATCAGCGCCGGGTTGTCGAACCGTTCGCCACGTGCGGCCCGAGGGCCCTGATCGGCGGTCATGTCGGCGTCGAAGGTGAGGGCGACGGTCTTCGGCCCGGTGCTCCCGTCACCGGCGGCGCGCGTGAACACCGGTGCCAGACCGCCCGGTCCGGGAGCCATGGTCGGCGCGGCCGCGGCGGGGGAGGGGTCGGCCGTCGGCGGTGAGGGCCGGGGCGCGGTGTCGGCACGGTCTGGAACGGCGGCGCAGCCGGCCAGCGCGACAGCGCACACCGTCAAAGCGATCAACTTCCGGGCGTATGTGGTCACTGATGGAAAATATGTGATCATGCGGCCGGGAGAAGTGCGGGACGCTCCCGCGTCAGGGTTGTCTTCTCCCGCCCGGGTTCGACGCCAGGCCGGGCCGGTGGATTGCACCGTGCAATGATGCGGTCGGTTCTGTGGTCCACGTGTTCTGGAGGAACGGCATGGCAGTGTCCCCGAAGGCCGGAGTGCTCGCCGGCAAGGCGGATCTGCCCGCGGCTGGGGACGGCCGGAGCGGCGCCGTCTGGCGGCTGGACCCGGTCGCCCGGCAGCTGGACGCCAACCTCGTCCGGCTCCTGCCCGGCACCCGGGGCGCCGCGCATGTCGAACCCGACCTGGATGTCCTGGTCTGTGTCGTCGACGGCAGCGGGGAACTGGCGATCGGCGGAGAGCGGCAGCCCCTGGAACCGGGATGCGTGGCCTGGCTGCCGCACGGCATGGAGCGCGCCGTGTCCGCCGGCCCCGACGGCCTCGCCTACGTCACGGCCCACCGCCGCCGCCCCGGCATGACCATCGGCAACGCCTCCGCCCCGTCCTCCGCCGCCCGTGCGGCGGCCGGCGGCGGGGAGCCGGCCTGCATGCTCAGCCGTGTCTGCCCGGAGTGCGACCATCCGGCCGAGGACACCGGGGCGCGGTACTGCAGCCGGTGCGGCGCCCGGCTGCCCACCGCATGAGCCTCTCTCCGCAACGCCGCTGACATCACGTCAGGGGCGAATTCCGCAGCCGCGATGAGTACAACTCACCGCCTCTTCCGTATCAACGGTCGGACGCGTCCCCCGGTCTGTCGTCGGCAACCGGATTCCGTATCCCCGCAGGAGGCGGCGAGTTGAGTCACAGGCGAATACCCAAGCGAAAGGCTGTGCTTGCAGGGGCGGGGGCGGTGGGCGTCGCCGCGGCCGCCGTGCTGCTGCCCCACGCCAACGCATCGCAGTCCGGCTCCGGTCCCGAGTCGAAGGCCACGGCGAGAACCCTGAGCGCCGCGGCGGCCCAGGACCTGGTCTCGCAGCTCGGTCCCGAGCTCGGTGACGCGTATGCGGGTGCGTACTACGACGCACAGAAGCAGCAGGTCGTCGTCAACGTCAGCGGCGACAGCAACAGCGTGATCGTCCAGGTCAACGAGGCCGGCGCCGTCGCGCGGCCCGTCGAGAACAGCATGAGCGAGCTGAAGTCCGCGGCGGACGCCCTGGCCCGCGAGGCCACCGTCCCGGGCACGGCCTGGGCCGTCGACCCCAGGACCAACCGGCTGCTGGTCACCGCGGACCGCACGGTCACCGGTGACGGCTGGAACCAGCTGCGGTCCGCGGTCACGTCCCTGGGCGACGGCATGGCCCGTATCCAGAAGACGGCGGGCGAGTTCAAGCCCTTCCTGGAGGGCGGCGACGCCATCTTCGGCGGCGGATCGCGCTGTTCCGTCGGCTTCAACGTGACCACCGGCGACGGACGGCCCGGCTTCCTCACCGCCGGACACTGCGCCGTCGCCGACGACCAGTGGTCCGAGGAGCAGAACGGCGCCCCGATCGGCACGGTGCAGGCGGCGACCTTCCCCGGCGAGGGCGACTTCGCCCTCGTCACCTACGACGACCCCGCCACCGAGGCCCCCGGCACCGTCGACCTCGGCAACGGACAGACGCTGGACATCGGGCGCGCGGACGACGCGGCGGTCGGCCAGGAAGTGTTCCGCATGGGCAGCACCACCGGCCTGAGGAGCGGTCAGGTCATCGGTCTGAACGCCACGGTGAACTACCCGGAGGGCACGGTCACCGGTCTCATCCAGACCGACGTGTGCGCGGAGGGCGGTGACAGCGGCGGTGCCCTGTTCACCCGCGACGGCAGCGCGATCGGGCTGACCTCGGGCGGCAGCGGTGACTGCGCGTCGGGCGGCGAGACGTTCTTCCAGCCGGTGACGACGGCCCTGGCGGCGGTCGGCGCGCGGCTCGGCGAGACCGACGGCGGCGACCAGGGGCAGGATCAGGGGCAAGGCGGTCAGAACCAGGACGGCCAGGATCAGGATCAGGGCCAGGACCGGGACGGCTTCGGCGGCAACTGAGCCCCGGCGTCTCCCCCCACCCGTCCGGGGGCGTGCGGCACTCCGCACGCCCCCCGACGCGTGCTCAGAGCGTCTCGCCCAGCGAGTCCGCCAGCCGCCGCCGCGCCGTCCGCGTCGCCGGCAGCGAGGCCGCCGCCACCGCCCCCACCACGGCGCCGGCCACGACCCCCACCAGCACCGGCCACGGCGGCAGGTGGGCGATGCCCGCTCCCATTCCGCTGGAGCTGCCCTGGGCGTCCACCAGCCACACCCCGGTCAGTGCGCCGAGTGTGGTCCCCGCGACGGCCGCCACCAGCGCCGTCAGCCCGGCGCCGATGACGATGACCGAGCCGATCTGGCGGGGCGTCAGCCCGATCGCCTTCAGCGCGAGCAGGTCCCGGCCCCGGTCGCGCACCCCGGTGCCGATCAGTGTCAGCAGCTCGGTCAGCCCGATCAGGGCCAGTACGGCGATCAGGGCCGCGATCACCCCGCGCGCCGGTTCCAGCCGGTCCGCGGGGTTCGGCGTCTCACGGATCTCCAGCGTGCCGCCCGCCGCCTCGTCGAGCGCGGCCCGTACCGCCCGCGGGTCCGCGTCGCCGGCCAGAACCAGCGCGTGGAAGTCGGGGCGCAGCTGCGGATCGCGGTCCCGCAGGGCGTCGAGGGTGGTGGAGACGACCCGTCCGCCGGACTCGGGTTCGATGCTGCGGCCCACGATGTGCAGGATCTGCGGCCGGCCCTCGACCGTCATCCGCACCCAGTCCCCGACCCGCACGCCCAGCAGGTCCAGCAGTCCCTGTCCGGCGACCGCCTCGTCCGCGCCGCGGGCCGTGCGGCCCTCGGCGACCGCGGACGGATACGGGTCCTCGGTGGTGCCGAGCCCGCGCAGGGTGATGGTGCCGGTCTGCCCGGGGACCAGGGCGGCCATCTCGGCGCCGGGATGGACGGCGGCCACCTCCGGCACCCCGGCCAGGGTCCGCAGCAGCTCGTCCTCCGTGGGCCCGCCGGGCTGCTGCGCCCGTACGGTCAGTGCCGCGGGCAGTCCCATCTCGGCGGGCCTGGAGCGGAACTGGTCGAGTGTGGACCAGGCCACCAGCGCGACCGTGATCAGCACCAGCGGCAGCGCGAGACGTCCCACGGCGACGGCCGTACGCCCCCGGCGGGAGAAGGCCGAGCGCCAGCCGAGGACCAGGGCCGGCGGCACCCGCATCCCCAGGGCCCGCCGGCCGAGCACGGTCATCGGCGCGGCCGACGGCTGGGCGGCCCGGGCCACCGGGACCGGCGGGACGCGGCCGGCGCGCCAGGCCGCGAGCCCGGTCGCGGCCGCGATCAGCAGGACCGCGCCGCACGGCACACCGATCATGAGCGCCGCGTATCCGGGCAGGTCCTGCCAGAGGGCCGCCGCGTCGCCGATCCGCCCCGGTATCCGTGCCCCGAGGAGGGCGATCGCCGCCGTCCCGAGGGCGACGCCGAGCAGGGCGAACGCCAGATGCTGCACCAGGAAGCCGCGCACCACCTGCCCCGGGGTGAAGCCCACCGCCTTGAGGACGGCGATGTCCCGCAGCTGTCCGCGGACCCGGGCGCCGATCGCCCCGGACGCGGCGAGGGCGGCCGCCAGCAGCGCGCCGAGCCCGAAGACGGCGAAGAGCTGGCCGAGCAGCCGGTCGTCGCCGCCGGCCTCCGCCCGCGCCTGCTGCCATTTGGTGACCTGGTCGACCCGGTCGGCGCCGAGCAGGGTCACCGCCCGCTGGACCATGAAGTCGGTGTCGCCGGCGTCGTCCAGCCGCAGTCCCACGCTCTGCCCGGCGCCGCCGGGCGCGAGGGAGTCGAGGGTGTCCGGCAGCACCCAGCCGATGCCGGGACCGCCGCCCGGCCGGTAGGCGGGTTCCGCCGCCTCGGCGACGCCGGTCACGCGCAGGGTGCGCGGCGCGCCGTCCTGCCCCGTGACCCGTACGGCGTCGCCGGGCTCGGCCCACAGCGCCCGGGCGACCGAGCTCTCCAGTACGACGGTGCCCGTCGCGCGGCCGCCGTCGGGCGGCGCGAGCCAGCTCCCGGCGGTCACGAGCGGCCGTGCCACCTCCGGCGGGCGGGTCTCCGCGGCGCGCAGCGTCACCGCGGCCCGCGCGCCCTGCGACTCGACGGTGGTGGCGGCGGTCGGGAACGGGCCGGAGAGACCGGCGACGCCGTCGAGGTCCGCGAGGGCGGCGGTGTCGGCGCCGGCCCGGGTCTGCAGCCAGATGTGCGCGCCCTGGGACTGGTTGAAGATCCGCTGCCACGGGTTGGCGGCGTAGCTGAACAGCGCGCCCGCGAGCAGCAGCGAGGCGATGATCCCGGCGCTGGCGAGGACGACGAACAGGGCCTCGCCGCGGTGTGCGCGGAAGTCGGCGTGCGCCCAGCGCAGAGTGGCCCGCACGGTCAGTCCTTCAGTTCGAGCACGCCGGACACCCCGCCGCCCGGGCCGCGGCGTCCGGCGCCGAGCTCGGCGTCGTCCGCGATCCGCCCGTCGAAGAAGCTGATGACACGGTCGGCGGCGCTGGCCATCCGGGCGTCGTGGGTGACCATCACGATCGTCTGGCCGCGCTGGTGGAAGCGGGAGAGCAGCCGGAGCACCTCCCGGGTGCCCTTGCTGTCGAGGCTGCCGGCGGGTTCGTCGGCGAGCAGCAGCGCGGGGTGGTTGACCAGGGCCCGGGCGAGCGCGACGCGCTGCTGCTCTCCGCCGGAGAGCTCGCCGGGCATGGACTTCTCGCGGCCCTCGAGGCCGAGCTCGGCGAGGAGTTCGGCACGGGAGTCGCGGGCGGCCCTGGGGGAGGCGCCGGCGAGCAGCGCGGGCAGTTCGACGTTGTCGGCGACGGTGAGGTTGGAGACCAGGTTGAAGAACTGGAAGACGACGCCGATGTGGCGCCGCCGCAGCACCGCCCAGCGGGCCTCGCGGTACTCGTCGACCCGCCGGCCGTCGAGCCACAGCTTCCCGCTGTCGGCCCGCTGGAGGCCGCCGATGAGATGGAGCAGCGTCGACTTGCCCGCGCCGGAGGGGCCGGTGACGGCGACGAACTCGCCGGGCCGGACGGTCAGGTCGACGCCGCGCACGGCGTGCACCGGGGCGCCTTCGCCGTGGTGCGTCTTGGTCAGACCCTCGGCCCGGACGATCGGCGCGGCGCCGGCGTCGCCCGGAAGGGCCGCGGTGTCGCTCATTCCAGCTCCTCCTGGCAGCGCTCCAGCCAGTCGAGGTCGGCCTGCAGATGCAGCATGGCTCCCTCGATCAGCAGCTGGGAGATCCTGTTGTCACGGTCCTCCGCGGCGGCCAGTTTGGACAGGTCCCGCATGGTGTTGAGGTACTGCCGCCGCTGGTTGTTGATCAGGGCGACCGGATCGGCCAGTCCCGACCGGGGGGCGAGTGCGAGTTTCATGAAGAACTCGTCCCGTACCCGCGGCTCGTCCGTGGTCTCCTCGAACCAGGCCTGCACCGCCTCACGGCCGGCGTCGGTGAGCCGGTACGTGCGCTTGTTGGGCCGGCCCGACTGCTCGACGTCCTCGCCGTCGATCAGACCGCTCTTCTCCAGTCGGCCCAGGGTCACGTAGATCTGGCCGACGTTCGGCTGAGGGTACGCGGCGCCGAGGAGCTGTTCAAGGTCCTGCTTCAGCTCGTAGCCGTGCGCGGGGCCACGGGTCAGGAGTGCCAGGAGCGGCAGCCGCACGCGCTCCCCTCCCTCCCGCTGACATGGTTTCCTGTTGCCCTGGCCGCGGCGTGTGTTCTGTGGCACGCGCCTCGTCCGCCTGGACGTCTAGTATCGCCCATGCCTAACGGGTATATATAGGCCGCGATACTCGGCAGCGCAGCCGGATCGTGCACTGGGAGGAACCTATGCGGTGGATGCGTGCCGCGGGTAGGGGACTCCTGGTCGCGGCGGTGGTACTGGCCGGCTACGCGGGTTCCGGCTCCACCGGCCGGGGCGCGGACCCGGAGGGGCGCGGGCCCATGACGCTCGTGACGGCGGGCGATCTGACCGACTATCTCTCGCCGCTGCTCGACGACTGGAACCGCGGCCACCCCGACGAGCGGGTGACCCTGGTCGAACTGCCGGACTCGGCGGACGAGACCCGGGCGCAGATGATCAGCGAGCTGCGCTCCGGCAGCGACCGGTTCGACGTGCTGAACATCGATGTGGCGTGGACGTCCGAATTCGCCGCGGCGGGCTGGATCTCCCCGCTGCAGCGCGACCGCTTCCCGCTGAAGAGCTTCCTGCGGCCGGTGGTCGACACCGCCACCTTCGACGGGCGGCTGTACGCGGTCCCGTACGTCACCAACGCCGGACTGCTCTACTACCGCAAGGACGTCCTCGACCGGGCGGGCGAGAAGCCGCCGCGCACCTGGGCCGAACTGGCCCGCCAGGCACGCACCATCGCTCCCCGGCAAGGTCTCGACGGCTACGCGGGCCAGTTCCTGCCATACGAGGGACTGACCGTCAACGTCGCGGAGGCCGTGCACTCGGCCGGCGGGTCGATCCTGCGGGACGACGGCGACCGGGTCACGGTGGACTCCGCCGCCGCCCGCGAGGCGCTCACCTTCCTGGCGGACGGAGTGCGGGAGGGCTGGATTCCCCGCGAGGCGCTGCGCTACAAGGAGGAGGAGTCCCGGCAGGCGTTCCAGGACGGGAGGCTGCTCTTCCTGCGCAACTGGCCGTACGTCTACTCCGACGCGAGCGCCGAGGGCTCGAAGGTCGCGGGAAAGTTCGGCGTGGTGCCGCTGCCCGGACCGGACGGGCCGGGCACCAGCGTGCTGGGCGGCTCCAACCTGGCCGTGAGCAGCCACTCCCGCCATCCGGCCTCCGCCGCCGACCTGATCGCCTACCTCACCAGCGAGCCCGTCCAGCGCCAGGTCCTCACCGAGGGCTCCCTGCCGCCGGTCCGTGCCGAGCTGTACGAGGACCCGGAGCTGGTGCGGGCCCATCCCTATCTGCCGACGCTGCGCCAGAGCGTGCTGTCGGCGGTGCCGCGCCCCAAGAGCCCGCGCTACGACCAGGTGAGCCTGGCCGTGCAGGCGGTGGCGCAGGACGTCATGGCGCTGCGCCAGACGCCCGAAGAGGCGGTGGCGCGGCTCGCGCGGGAACTCGCCGCGATCTCCCGCGGGGGCTGACCCGGTCACTTCGTCCTCTCCTCAGAGCTCCTACCTACATGTTAGGTAGGAGCTTCTGCTTTTGATCCCTGCATTACGGGACAAACCCCCCAACCTGATGGCAGTTTCCGGACACACCGTTGACACCTTCCAGTCGCTGCTACTTAACATGCATGCATAACAGCGCACCCGATCCGGGGCGCCCTCGCATCCAGCAGAAACAGGTCGACGCGAGATGCTCAGCACGCTTCCGGCCGCCATCGGCGACCCCTCCCGCCCCGCCACCGCTCCCGATCCCTGGTGGCGCGATGCGGTGATCTACCAGGTCTACGTCCGCAGTTTCCTCGACAGCACCGGGGACGGCATCGGCGACCTGGCAGGCGTACGGGCCGGGCTTCCCTATCTCCGGAAGCTCGGCGTCGACGGCATCTGGCTCAGCCCGTTCTACCCGTCCCCGCAGCACGACCACGGCTACGACGTCGCCGACTACACCGGTGTCGACCCCGTATACGGCGACCTCGCCGAATTCGACCGGCTGATGGCCGACGCCCGCCGCCTCGGGCTCCGGCTGCTGCTCGACATCGTCCCCAACCACTGCTCCAGCGAGCACCCGTGGTTCCGCGCGGCGCTCGCCGCCGGTCCCGGCGGCGCCGCCCGCTCCCGCTTCCACTTCGCGCCCGGCCGCGGCCCCGGCGGGGACGAGCCCCCCAACAACTGGCGCGCCATGTTCGGCGGCTCCGCCTGGAGCCGCGTCACCGAGCCCGACGGCACCCCCGGAGAGTGGTACCTCCACCTGTTCACCCCGGAGCAGCCGGACCTCAACTGGCGCGACCCGGCCGTCGGCGACGACTTCGAGCAGGTGCTGCGCTTCTGGCTGGACCGCGGCGTCGACGGCTTCCGCATCGACGTCGCCGCCGGCCTCTTCAAGCACCCCGCGCTGCCCGACTCCGACGACCCGGAGGCCGACGAGCGGTCCCGCGACTCGGTCAACCCGCTCGCCTGGAACCAGCCAGAGGTCCACGACGTGTGGCGCCGCTGGCGCGCGGTGTGCGACGAGTACGCCGAACGGGACGGCAGGGACCGGCTCCTCGTCGGAGAGGTCTCCGTACCCACCGCACGCGAACACGCCGACTACGTCCGCCCCGACGAACTGCACCAGGCCTTCTTCTTCGACCTGCTCTCCGCCCCCTGGGACGCGGACGCCTTCCGCTCGACGATCGACGAGGCGATACGCGACATCGCCGGCACCGGCTCGACCGTCACCTGGGTCCTCAACAACCACGACCAGGTCCGCACCGTCACCCGGTACGCGGGCGAGCCCGGCGTGGAGGGCAGCGGCCTCGGCGCCGCCCGCGCCCGCGCCGCCGCCCTCCTGATGCTCGCTCTCCCCGGCGCCGCCTACGTCTACCAGGGCGAGGAGCTCGGCCTCCCCGAGGTCCTCGACCTGCCGGACGAGGTGCTGACCGACCCGATCTTCCACCGCACCGGCAGCCGCAAGCGCATCCGCGACGGCTGCCGCGTTCCACTGCCCTGGTCCGGCCACGCTTCCCCGTTCGGCTTCAGCCAGGGCGCGGCCGGGGCCCGGCCGTGGCTCCCGCAGCCCGAGTGGTTCGCGGAACACGCCACCGACCGGGCCCTGGCCGACACCCGCTCCTTCTGGCACCTCTACCGCGACGGTCTGCAACTGCGCCGCAGCCTGCCGCAGCTCGGCGAAGGCACCCTGCGCTGGCTGGACGCGCCCGCACAGGTGCTGGCCATGGCCCGCGGCGACGGGCTGATCTGCGCCGTCAACTTCGGCACGGACCCGGTGCCCGCCCCTGTGACCGGAACCCCCCTGCTCGCCAGCGGCCCCTGCCCCGACGGTGTGCTCCCCGGAGCGACCGCCGCCTGGTGGACCGGCGACCACCCCGTCTCCTGACCCTCACCCCTGGAAGGACCCTCACCATGCGAAGCACCAGCAGAAGGACCACCCTGCGCACGACGGCCGCGGCCTCCGCCGTACTCGGCCTCACCCTCGGCGCCACCGCCTGCGGCGGCAGCACCACCGGACCCGCGAGCGGCGGCGAACTCAGCGGCAAGACCGTGACCGTCGCCGGCGTGTGGACCGGCAGCGAGCAGAAGAACTTCAAGAAGGTGCTCGACGCCTTCAGCGAGAAGACCGGCGCCAAGACCGTCTTCGTCCCCTCCGGTGACAACGTCTCCACCTTCGTCGGCAGCAAGATCGAGGGCGGCAACGCCCCCGACGTCGTGATGGTGCCCCAGGTCGGCGTCCTCCAGCAGTTCGCCAAGGAGGGCTGGCTCAAGCCGCTGTCCGACGAGACCGCCAAGACGGCCACCGCCGGGCTCGCCCCCGTGTGGAAGAACTACGGCACCGTCGACGACACCTACTACGGCCTCTACTTCAAGGCCGCCCACAAGTCGACCGTCTGGTACAGCCCCGAGGCGTTCACCCAGGCCGGCGTCAGCGCGCCCAAGACGTACGCCGACCTCCTCAAGACCGGCCACACCCTCGCCGACTCCGGCCGTCCCGCCTTCGCGGTGGCCGGTGAGGACGGCTGGACGCTCACCGACTGGTTCGAGAACATCTACCTCTCCCAGGCCGGCCCCGAGAAGTACGACCAGCTCGCCCAGCACGAACTGAAGTGGACCGACGAGAGCGTCGTCAAGGCGCTGACCACCCTGGGTGAACTGTTCAAGGACGACCAGCTCGTCGCGGGCGGCGCGAAGTCCGCGCTGCAGACCGACTTCCCGGCCTCCGTCGAGCAGGTCTTCGGCCCCGAGCCCAAGGCGGGCATGGTCTATGAAGGCGACTTCGTCGGCGGCATAGCCAAGGACGAGTTCGGCCGCAAGCTCGGCGAGGACGCCGACTTCTTCCCGTTCCCCGCGGTCGACGGCGGCAAGGCCCCCGTGGTCAGCGGCGGAGACGCGGCCGCCGTCCTCAAGGACGGCAAGAACAGCGAGGCCGGCATGAAGCTCCTCGAGTTCCTCGCCACCCCGGAGGCGGCCGAGATCTGGGCCGGCGCCGGCGGGTTCCTGTCGCCCAACAAGAACGTCAGCCTCGACGCGTACGGCGACGACACCACCCGCTCCACCGCCGAATCCCTCATCGCCGCGGGCAACTCGGTCCGCTTCGACATGTCCGACCAGGCGCCGGCCGCGTTCGGCGGCACCAAGGGCGCGGGCGAGTGGAAGCTCCTCCAGGACTTCCTGCGCGACCCGTCCGACCCGAAGGCCACCGCCGCCAAGCTCGAGGCCGCGGCCGCCAAGGCGTACGGGAACTGAGGCACACCGCCATGGCCGACACACTCAAGGCGCGGGCCCCCGGGACCCGCACCCCCCACTCCGGCGCCGCGCCCGACCCGCGGCGCCGGGCCCAGCGCAGAAAACGCCGCCTCGCGGTCCTCTTCGTCCTGCCGGCGCTGCTGCTCCTCGGGGCGCTCGTCGTCTACCCCGTCGTCTTCTCCGTCGGGCGCAGCCTGTTCGACGCCAGCGGCGAGCAGTTCGTCGGCGCGGCGAACTACACCGAGATCTTCCAGGACCCCGCCACCCTCAAAGCCATCCGCAACAGCACCATCTGGGTCGTCGTCGCACCCGTCCTGCTGACCGGCCTCGGCCTGATGCTGGCCGTCCTCACGGAGAAGGTGCGCTGGGCGACCGCCTTCAAGCTGGTGCTCTTCCTGCCCATGGCGGTCTCCTTCCTCGCCGCGGGCATCATCTTCCGCCTCGCCTACGAGCAGGACCCCGACCGCGGTGTGATCAACGCGGCCGTGGTCGCCGTCCACGACTCCTTCGAGGACCCCGCCGCCTACCCGACGGCCCGCGTCCGCGAGAACCAGGGGCTGGCCGGAACGGCCGGCGGCCCGTACACCACGACGGAGGCCGTCCGCCCCGGCGGCTCGGTCACCCTCGGCTTCGTCGGCGTGGCACCCGACGCGATTCCGTCGCAGGCGCGGGCCGCCGCCGCGCCGAGCCCCGCGGCGGACGAGATCGGCGGCGTCGCCTACCTCGACTTCGCCCCGGGCGGCAGCGGCACCCAGGGCAAGGTCGACCCGGCGGAGAAGGGCCTGCCCGGCATGACCGTCGAGGCCGTACGCGACGGGAAGGCCGCGGCCACCACGACCACCGCCGCCGACGGCTCGTTCAGCTTCACGGGCCTCGCCGACGGCGCATACACCGTCCGGCTGCCCGCCTCGAACTTCGCCGCGCCCTACCAGGGCGTGAACTGGCTCGGGCCGGCGCTGGTCACCCCGGCCATCATCGGCGCGTATCTGTGGGTGTGGACCGGCTTCGCGATGGTGCTCATCGGCGCCGGACTCGCCGCGATCCCGCGCGACGCGCTGGAGGCGGCCCGGATGGACGGCGCCTCCGAGGGCCAGATCTTCCGCAAGATCACCGTGCCGCTGCTGGCGCCCGTGCTCACGGTCGTCTTCGTGACACTGGTCATCAACGTGATGAAGGTCTTCGACCTCGTCTACATCATCGCGCCCGGACCGGTCCAGGAAGAGGCCAACGTCCTCGCCACCCGCATGTGGCTGGTGTCCTTCGGCGGCGGCAACGACCAGGGACTCGGCAGCGCCCTGAGCGTGCTGCTGCTCCTGCTGGTCGTCCCGGCCATGATCTTCAACGTCCGGCGCTTCCGAAGGAGCCGATCATGAGCGGCCGCACCACCGTCGAGCGCCGGCCGGCCGACCGGGCCGCCGCCGTCCGGCCCGTCCCCCTGCCGCCGCCCACCGCCCGCCGCCGCAAGAGCCGGCTCACCGCCTGGCTGGGCAACGGAGCGGTCCAGGCCGTGCTCGTCCTGGTCGCGCTTGTCTGGATCACACCGCTGGCGGGCCTGTTCCTCTCCTCGATGCGCTCCGAGCGGGACAACGCGTCCGACGGCTGGTGGACGGCGCTGACCGACCCCTCGCAGCTGTCCCTGGACAACTACACGGCGCTCTTCGAGGACTCCGGCATCGGCGAGGCCTTCTGGAACACGGTCCTCATCTCGGTGCCCACGACCCTCCTGGTCGTCGGCATCGCGGCCCTCGCCGGATACGCCTTCGCCTGGCTGGACTTCCCCTTCCGCGACGGGATCTTCCTGGTCGTCGTCGGTCTGCTGGTCGTGCCCGTCCAGATCGGCCTGCTGCCGGTCGCCAAACTGTTCGGCACGATCGGCCTGTTCGGGACGGTCGCGGGCGTCGTGCTCTTCCACGTCGCCTACGGTCTGCCGTTCGCGGTCTTTCTGCTCCGGAACTACTTCGCCGAGATCCCGCGGGAGATGCTGGAGGCCGCGCGGATGGACGGCGGCTCGGAGTGGCGCATCTTCTCCCAACTGGTCCTCCCCCTCGGCCGCCCGGCCCTCGCGAGCCTGGCGATCTTCCAGTTCCTGTGGGTGTGGAACGACATGCTCGTCGCGCTCCTCTTCGCGGACAGCGAGTCCCAGCCGCTGACGGTGGCCCTCCAGTCCCAGATGCGCCAGTTCGGCAGCAACATCGGCGTCCTGGCGCCGGGGGCGTTCCTGTCGCTGGTGGTCCCGCTGGTGGTCTTCTTCGCCTTCCAGCGGCACTTTGTGCAGGGCGTGATGGCGGGGTCGGTGAAGTAGGGGCGCGTGCGGGGTGGGGTCCGCTGTGCGGGGCGTGTTCCCCTACCCGCCCCTTCCCGAACCGGGGCCTCCGCCCCCGGGCCCCTGACCGCCCTCCGGGCGGGCGGGCCGGGCTTCGCCCGGTCCCGGTACCGCCCTTCGGGCGGTGGCCTCAATCTCCCCTTACGACCTGGCGGCCGTGGGCGGGGGCGCCTCCCACGCCGCCAGGCGTAGGGGAGTACCCCCAGGCCGGGCTGGAAATGCCGCTGCGCGGCAACCAGCCCGCCGGGCAAGCCTGACTTCGCTGCGCGCAAGCAGGGGCGCCCACGGGGGCACATCCAGCCCCGCCCGCGCCCGAGGCCCCGACCCGGCACGGAACCGGGCGCATCCAGCCTCGCTGGGGGCGCTCCGCCTACGCCTGGCGGCATGGGAGGTACCTCCACCCACGGCCGCCAGGCCGTAGGGGGAGATTGAGGCGCGGGGTTCGGGGCGGAGCCCGACAGGACCGGCAAGTTCCAGTCCCGCTGGGGGCGCTCCGCCTACGCCTGGCGGCATGGGAGGTACCTCCACCCACGGCCGCCAGGCCGTAGGGGGAGATTGAGGCGCGGGGTTGGGCGGAGCCCGACAGGACCGGCAAGTTCCAGCTCCCCTGGGACCCTCCCCCTACGCCTGGCGGCGTGGAGGTACCCACGGCCGCCAGGCCGTAGGGGGTGAGGCGCGGGGGTTCGGTGGCGGAGCCTCCCGGAACACCGTGCGGAGCGCGGTACCGGGGCCGGGCGGAGGCCGGGGCGGTGTCGGGGGGCACCGCCCCGGAACCGGGGGCGGAGCCCCCGGTTCCGGGAAGGCCCGCCGCCCAGGCGCTACGCGTGCGCGTCCAGCGTCGTCGTCAGCGCGTCCAGTTCCTCCCGCAGCGCCCGGATCCGCTCCAGCGTCAGCCCCGTCGCCTCCGCGATCCGCCGCGGCGTGCCGAGCGCGCGCTCCCGCAGCGCGCGCCCCGCCGCGGTCGGCCGGGCCGTGACCGAGCGTTCGTCCGCCGCGCTGCGCCGGCGCTCCACGTAACCCGCCGCCTCCAGGCGCTTCAGCAGCGGTGACAGCGTCCCCGAGTCCAGCCGCAGATGTTCGCCGATCTGCTTGACCGGCAGTTCGCCGTGCTCCCAGAGGACCAGCATCACCAGGTACTGGGGGTAGGTGAGCCCCAGCTCCTTCAGTGCTGCCCGGTACACGCCGTTGAAGGCACGCGACGCGGCGTGCAGCGAGAAGCAGATCTGGTGCTCGAGGCGAAGGAACTCATCGTCCGGCACGTCCCGCAGCGTCTTCTTCTCCATGCCACCACCATACCAAGCTGCGCTCCATTGAGTTGTGCGCAACTTAATCGTGTGCTTCTATTTGTGGAGCCGGTTCCTGACCACGACCCGGCCACGACCCCGTCGAGACGAAGAGGGATTCACCCATGGACGCCCTGTACACCGCTGTCGCCACCGCCAACGGCCGCGAAGGCCGTGCCGTCAGCTCGGACGGCCAGATCGACCTGCCGCTCGCCTTCCCCGCCTCCCTCGGCGGCAACGGCCAGGGCACCAACCCCGAGCAGCTCTTCGCCGCCGGGTACGCCGCCTGCTTCGCCAGCGCCATGGGCGCCATCGGCCGCCAGGAGAGGATCGACGTCAAGGACGCCTCGGTGACCGCGGAGGTCAGCATCGGCAAGGACGCCGCCGACGGCGGCTTCGCGCTCTCCGTGATCATGCGGGTCGAGCTCCCCGACCACCTGCAGGGCGAGGCGGGCCAGGACCTGCTGAAGAAGACGCACGAGTACTGCCCCTACTCCAAGGCGACCCGCGGCAACCTCCCGATCGAGATCGTCGTCGAGTAGTCGTTCGGGCAGCCGCCGAGCAGCCGGCCCCTGCCGGGTGGAACCGTCCGACGGTCCCGCCCGGCAAGAGGGCTCCCGGCCGGTACCGCGGCGGCGAGCCCTCGCCCGAAGCGCTCAGCTGTCGCAGCCGCTCAGCACCACGGCCCCGTGACCGCGAACGTCGTGCCGGGCCGGTAGCAGTTCACGTACATCGTGTCGCCGTCCGGCGAGAACGCGACGCCGGCGAACTCGCCCCACTCGGGCTCCTCCGGTGTGCCAATGTTCTGGGCATTCCTTGCCGCCGGATACACCTCGCCGCGCTTGGTCAGCCCGTACACGTGCTGGGCGCCGTTGCCGTCCTCGCAGACCATCAGGCCGCCGCTGGGCGCCAGGCAGATGTTGTCCGGGGACTCGCCGGGCATGTCGATCCCGGTGCCGGGGCCGAAGACGACGACCAGAGTGAGGCGCCGGCGCTGCGGCTCGTACTTCCACACCTGGCCGAAGTGGTCGCCGGCGGAGCCCTCCGAGCTGCGGGCGTAGCTGGAGACGAAGTACACCGATCTGCCGCCCCAGTAGCAGCCCTCCAGCTTCTGGGCGTGGGTGATGCCCTTCGGGCCGAAGTCCTGGAGTCTGATGGGGGTTTGCTTCGCCTGACTGTCCGGTACGGGCACCCATTCGATCCGGTCGAACGACGCGCCGATGTCCTTGATCTCCGACAGGTCCGGCACCCCCGGTACCCGCATGGCCTCCAGTTCGCCGCCCGCGCGGAGTGAACCGGTGCCGCCCAGCGGCTTGTCGGGCAGGAACCGGTAGAAGAGACCGAAGGGGCGGTCGAACGCGTCCTCCGTCTCGTACACGATCCCGCTCTCGGGGTCGACGGCGATCGCCTCGTGCTGGAAGCGGCCCATCGCGGTGAGCGGCACGGCTCCGGTGCGGTGCGGGTCGGCTCCGTCGACCTCGAAGATGAAGCCGTGGTCCTTGGTATAACCGTTGGTGCCGGCCCGGTCCTCGTTCTCCTCGCAGGTCAGCCAGGTATTCCAAGGGGTGGGACCGCCCGCGCAGTTGACGGCGGTGCCGGCGATGGCGACCCGCTCGCCGAGGACCTCGCCCCGGCCGTCGAGTTCGAGGGCCGTGCAGCCGCCCTTGGCCGCGGGGTCGTAGGTCAGGCCCTGGACGGTCGGAACGCCGATTTTGGCGGTGGGGCGGTTCTCGTGGTTGCGGACGAGGTGGATCCGGCCGCGGCGGCCGGGGAGAGCGGCCATGCCGTCGTGATTGGACGGGACCGGGCCTTCGCCGGAGCGCAGTGGGTCGCCCTCGCGGGACAGGACCCGATAGCGGAAACCTTTCGGCAGGTCGAGCAGCCCGTCCGGGTCGGGGACCAGCGGGCCGTACCCGCGGTGACCGCGGGCGGCCGCCGTGCCGGCGAAGAGTTCGGAGAAGGCGCCGGTGAAGGCGATCCCCGCGCCGAGCGCGCCGGTACGGGCGAGAACTTCACGTCGTGATGCGGACATGTGAGGCAACTTCCTGTTGGAGGACAGGAGATGGGACCCGCACGGTGTATCACGCAGAGAACGCGAGACGTAACCGTGCGGGCCACTGTGCCTCGAGGTGCCCGTGTGCTAGGCGAGCGACGCGCTGAGGGTGATCTTCGTTGCCTTCAGCGCCTGGCTGACCGGGCAGTTCTCCTTGGCGACCTCGGCGGTCTTGACGAAGTCCGCCTCGTCCATGCCCGGGACCTCGCCGACGACGGTGAGGTGGATGCCGGTGATGCCCTCACCTGGCTGGAAGGTCACCTCGGCCTTGGTCTCCAGGCGGGCCGGCGGAGTCCCCGCACCGGCGAGGGCGTGCGAGAAGGCCATGTTGAAGCAGCTGGAGTGCGCGGCTGCGATCAGTTCCTCGGGGCTCGTCCTGCCGCTCTCCGCGGGCTCGGTCCGAGCCGCCCAGGTGACCGGGTACTCGCCGATGCCGGAGGAGTCGAGGGTGACGACGCCCTTGCCCTCGAGCAGGCTGCCTTCCCAGACGGTGTGGGCCTGGCGGGTGGTGGCCATGATGGTTCCCTTCAGATCGGGTTACGGCCCCAAACCTACTGCGCCACCAAGGGCTTCGCGTCGCGTGCCAGCGCGGTGAGCCGCGAGATCGCCCGGAAGTACTTCTTCCGGTAGCCGCCGTTCAGCATCTCGTCACTGAACAACTGATCGAACGGCAGGCCGGAGGCGAGCACCGGCACCTCCCGGTCGTACAGCCGGTCCGCGAGCACGACCAGCCGCAGTGCGGTCGACTGGTCGGGCACCGGCCGGACATCGGTGAGGCACACGGCCCGCACCCCGTCGGTGAGCGCCCCGTACCGGCTGGGGTGCACCTTCGCGAGGTGCTCCAGCAGGTGCGGGAAGTCGTCGAGGGACGCCCCCTCCGCGGCGTACGCGGCCCTGGTGACCTGCTCGTCCGAGTACGGAGGAGGGGCCTCGGGCAGCCCGCGGTGGCGGTAGTCGTCGCCGTCGATCCGCAGTGGGCGGAAGTGGGCGGACAGGCCCTGGATCTCGCGCAGGAAGTCGGCGGCGGCGAAGCGGCCCTCGCCGAGCTTGCCGGGCAGTGTGTTGGAGGTGGCCGCGAGCGCCACGCCGGCGTCGACGAGCCGGCGGAGCAGCGAGGAGACGAGGACGGTGTCGCCGGGGTCGTCGAGCTCGAACTCGTCGATGCACAGCAGCCGGTGCCCGCTCAGCGTCTGCACCGTCTGCTGGAAGCCCAGCGCGCCGACCAGGTTCGTCAGCTCCACGAAGGTGCCGAACGCCTTGAGCGACGGTTCCGCGGGGGTGGCGTGCCAGAGCGACGCGAGCAGGTGGGTCTTGCCGACGCCGTAACCGCCGTCGAGATAGACGCCGCGGGGGCCGGCGGGGGCTGCTTTCTTAGGGGTTCTGGCGAACCAGCGCCGCCGGCCGCCGCCGGTGGCGTGCGCCCCGCCGAGGCCGGCGGCGAAGTCGCTCAGCACCTTGACGGCCTCGACCTGGCTGGGCTGCTTCGGGTCGGGCACGTAGGTGTCGAAGCGGACCGAGTCGAAACGCGGCGGCGGCACCATCTCCGCGACCAAGTGGTCGGCGGGGACGTGCGGCTCGCGGGCGCAGAGCGACAGGGGAGCGGCTTCGGTTATCGGACTGGTCGGCACAGTACTCCACTGTAAGGGGCGTGCCAGACTGCACCGTATGCGACGCCTGTTCCCTGTGACCGACCAGACAGCGGCAGCCGACGACCGGGAGTGGTCGCTGGACGAGCTGGCCGCGGCCTACGCGTACCCCGAGCGGGGCATGGCCGCGGGCGGTGAGACGGGCGGCGGCGGCACCCCCGGCCGCGGGGCGGCCGAGGCCCGCAGCGCGGGCGGCGGTGTGTGGCTGCGCGCCAACATGGTCTCCTCGCTCGACGGGGCGGCCCAGCACGACGGCCGCTCGCAGCCGATCTCCTCCGCCGCCGACATGCGGATCTTCGGCACCCTGCGGGGGCTGGCCGACGCCGTGGTGGTGGGGGCCGAGACGGTCCGGCTGGAGGGCTACCGCCCCGCTCGTGCCCGCGACGCCTTCGCGGAGCGCAGGGCCGCCGCAGGACAGGGGCCCGCCCCCGCGATCGCCGTGGTCAGTGCCTCGCTGAACCTGGACTTCTCGCTCCCGCTGTTCACCGAGCCGCTGGTGCCGACCCTGGTGCTGACCGGCGCGGCCGCCTCGCCGGAGCGGATCCACGCGGCGGAGAAGGCCGGCGCGGAGGTGGTCGTCGCGGGCGACGGGCCCGGTGTCGAGCCCGCCAGGGCGGTGCACGCGCTCGCGGAGCGCGGGCTGGTGCGGCTGCTGACCGAGGGCGGCCCGAGGATGCTGGGTCAGTTCGCGGCCGCCGGGGTACTGGACGAGCTGTGCCTGACCGTGTCGCCGACGATGACCGTGGGGGACGCGCAGCGCATCGCGGGCGGGCCGGGGCTGCCCGACCCGGCGCGGTTCGCCCTGGATTCCGTACTGGAGGAGGCCGGATTCCTGTTCACGCGCTACCGGCGCGTCTGACGGCCACGTTCGGCAATTAGCGGAATTGGCCGTTCCGCTTAGCCTGCGGCGGGCACACTTGATTGCGCACGCTCCCCGTGCGGGCACGGGGGAAGGACGGCTGGTCTCCGCAGTACCGCACTATCCGCAGTTTCCGCAGAAGGGCTCCTGAGGTGTTCACAAGCGTATTGATGATCGAGAAGCCCCTGACCTCGGAGGACGTGGAGTTCGTCACCACGCTGCACGGCGAGGAGGGTGTCGCCTTCGTCGTCCTCATGCAGCCGCGCGGGGACCAGGCCGATGTACTGCTGCGCGCCATCGACGACGTCGCCGTCGGTGATCTGAAGGACGCGGTCCGCGAGGGCGAGGAGCCCGCGGGGGCCGAGGCGAAGGCACCCGCCCAGCGGGCACTGGAACACTCGCTCGACGCCCTGCGCGCGGCCGGCTGCGAGGCGGTCGGCCATCTCGTCGAGGACCATCCGCTGAACAAGCTGAAGTCCGTGGTCGACGAGGCGGACGCCGACGAGGTGATCGTCCTGACCGAGCCGCACTACGTCGAGGAGTTCTTCCACCGTGACTGGGCCTCCAGGGCCCGCCACAAGGTCGGCGTCCCGGTCCTGAAACTCTTCGCGCACAGCGAGTAGTCCCACAGGCAATAGGGTGGGCAGCCGCACGTAGTCGTACAGCTTGGGGAGAAGACCATGGCACCCGCCGTTCCCGCCGCCGTTCCCGGCGCGATGGAGCGCCCGCACTTCATCGGCATCGGCGGAGCCGGCATGTCGGGCATCGCGAAGATCCTCGCCCAGCGCGGCGCGAAGGTCGCGGGCAGCGACGCCAGGGACTCGGCGACCGCCGAGGCCCTGCGCGCCCTCGGCGTCACGGTGCACATCGGCCACGCGGCCGGGCACCTGGCCGACGACGCCACGAGCGTCGTCGTCTCCAGCGCCATCCGCGCCGACAATCCGGAACTCGTGCGCGCCGCCGAGCTGTCCGTCCCGGTCGTCCACCGCTCCGATGCGCTCGCCTCCCTGATGACCGGGCTGCGCTCCATCGCCGTCGCCGGCACGCACGGCAAGACCACGACGACCTCGATGCTGGCCGTCGCACTGACCGAACTGGGCCTCGACCCGTCGTACGCGATCGGCGGCGACCTCGAGGGCCCGGGCACCAACGCGCGGCACGGCGCCGGCGACATCTTCGTCGCCGAGGCGGACGAAAGCGACCGCAGCTTCCACAAGTACGACCCCGAGGTCGCGATCGTCCTCAACGTGGAGCTGGACCACCACGCCAACTACGCCTCGATGGACGAGATCTACGAGTCCTTCCAGACCTTCGTCGGCAAGGTCGTGCCGGGCGGCACGCTGGTGATCTCCGCCGACCAGGCGGGCGCCGCCGAGCTCACCCGCCGGGTGCGCGACGTGTCCTCGGTGCAGGTCGTCACCTACGGCGAGTCGGAGGGGGCCGACGTCCGTGTGCACAAGATCACGCCGCGCGGCCTGACCAGCGAGGTCACCGTCCTGCTGAACGGCAGGCTGCTGACCTTCACGGTGTCCGTCCCCGGCCGCCACTACGCGCTGAACGCGGTCGCCGCGCTCGCCGCCGGCACCGCCCTCGGCATCCCCGCGCACAACCTGGCCTCCGCGATCGGCGCGTACACCGGTGTCAAGCGCCGCCTCCAGCTCAAGGGCGAGGCCGCCGGCGTCCAGGTCATCGACTCGTACGCGCACCACCCGACCGAGATGACCGCCGACCTGGAGGCCATGCGCGGCGCGGCGGAGGGCTCCCGGCTGCTGGTCGTCTTCCAGCCGCACCTCTTCTCCCGCACGCAGGAGCTGGGTGCCGAGATGGGTCAGGCCCTGGCCTTCGCGGACGCCTCGGTCGTCCTCGACATCTACCCGGCCCGCGAGGACCCGGTCCCCGGCGTCACCAGCGAACTGATCATCGACGCGGCGCAGGCGGCCGGCGCGGAGGTCACGGCCGTCCACGACAAGGCGACCGTGCCGGACGTGATCGCGGGAATGGCCAAGCCCGGCGATTACGTTCTCACCATGGGCGCGGGAGACGTCACGGATCTCGGTCCGCGGATCCTGGAACGACTCAGCCGGGCCCGGCTGTCGAACTGAGGGAGGCGCACCGAATGGCGTACGACGTGGAGAAGCCCGACGAGCAGTGGCGGGCGGAGCTGACCCCCGCCGAGTACGCGGTCCTGCGCCAGGCCGGCACGGAGCCCGCGTTCGTCGGCGAGTACACGGACACGAAGACCGCCGGCGTCTACTCCTGCCGGGCGTGCGGGGCCGAACTGTTCCGCTCCGACACCAAGTTCGCGTCCCACTGCGGCTGGCCGTCCTTCTACGACCCGAAGGACAGCGACGCGGTCGAACTGGTCTCCGACACCTCCCACGGCATGGTCCGCACCGAGGTGCGCTGCGCGCGGTGCGGCTCCCACCTGGGCCATGTCTTCGAGGGCGAGGGCTACCCGACCCCCACGGACCAGCGGTACTGCATCAACTCCATCTCGCTGCGGCTGGAGCCCGACGAGACGTGACACGAACGCCCAGGGCCCGCCGGCACTCGCCGACGGGCCCTGTCGCGTTTCGCGGGAGAGTCCTGGGGGAGGGGTCAGCCCTCGACGACGCCCGACTTGGCGATGGTGACCTTCGCCGAGGGGGTGCCGGAGCCCGAACCGAGGCCCTCGATCCGCTTCACGAGGTCCATGCCCTCGACGACCTCACCGAAGACGACGTGCTTGTTGTCGAGCCAGTCGGTGACGATGGTCGTGATGAAGAACTGCGAGCCGTTGGTGTTCTTCCCGGCGTTGGCCATCGAGAGCTGACCCGGCTTGGTGTGCTTGAGCTGGAAGTTCTCGTCGGCGAACTTCTCACCGTAGATGCTGCGGCCACCGGTGCCGTTGCCGGCGGTGAAGTCGCCGCCCTGCAGCATGAAGTTGGGGATGATGCGGTGGAACGAGGAGCCCTCGTAGCCGAAGCCGTGCTCGCCCGTGGCCAGCTCGCGGAAGTTCTTGGCGGTCTTGGGGACCACGTCGTCGAAGAGCGCGAAGACGATCCGGCCGGCCGGCTCGTCGTTGATGGTGATGTCGAAGAAGACGTTGCTACTCATTGGCTCATCCTGACATCCGAGGTCCCCCGGACGCACATCCGCCCCGTCCCCGGGCGGCCCGGTTCACCCCGATACCGACACCAGACGCGCCTCGCAGGCGATGATCAGCGTCAGCACGCGGGGTCCGCGGTCGGCGATACGGCCCGGTTCCCGGCCGGAGCCGGGCGGGCCGGCGTGCCACGGCCGTGAGCGGTGAGCGGTGGGTTCCGCGGTCGCGCCCCTGTGCGAGGCTGCGGCCATGACTGTTGAACCGAGCCCGTACGTAAGGCGGTTGCCCATCGGGGAGCGGATACCGTTTCCCGCCGACGGCATCCCGTTCTGGGAGGTCTTCCCCTACGAGGGAGACCTCCGGGTCAAGATCCTGGACGAGCCGACGCTGCCGGAGCCCGGGCGGCAAGGCGAGGCCGGTCCAGAGGAGTGCGGGGCCTGCGGCAGTCCCGACAGCGAGTTCCTGTGGACGGACGAACACTGGCGGCTCACCGCCGACCCGGAACCGGGCGCGCTTCCCGCGATGGTCCTGCTCCAGCCGCGCGGCCACTACGACCTGCACGAACTCCCGCCGGAGCGTGCCGTCGAGCTGGGCGGGATGCTCCAGCGGGTGGAGCGCGCGATCACGTCGCTGGGCGGTGTCGCCCGCGTCCACGTCAACAAGTGGGGTGACGGCGGCGCGCATCTGCACATGTTCCTGATCGCCAGGCCGGAGGGCATGATGCAGCTGCGCGGCAGCTGTCTGCCGCTCTGGGACGACGTGCTGCCGAAGGTCCCGAAGGATGTCTGGCAGGCCCACCAACCGCCACATCGCCGCGGCGATGACGAGGGACGGGGGCGTCGCACACGTCTGACGCGCACGCCTGGCCCGTCAAGGTGACCACCCGACTGTCACACTGGCGGGTGGTCATATGCCAAAGGCGCATTCCGGTGTGTCGGCGGCCCCTACGTTCCGATCATGGTCACTTCCTCACACGAGGCGTCACACCGGATCTTCCAGGACCGCCCGGAACTCCTGGCGCCGGTCTTCCGGATCCTGGGTGTCCCGCTTCCGGCGCCGGCGACGGTGGAGATTCTGTCGCCCGACGCGACGGAGATCCGCCCGCTCGAACGCAGGGTCGACAGCGTGCTCCGCATCCAGCCGGCGGCGGGCAGAGCCGGCGGCTTCCTCCTCGCCATCGAGGCCCAAGGGCGGCGGGACAAGGTCAAGCCGCAGAGCTGGGCGTACTACCTCGCCCACCTCGGCGCGAAATACGAGTGCCCCGTTCTGCTGCTTGTGACGTGCCAGGACCCGGCCACGGCACGCTGGGCCGCAGGGCCCTTCGAGCTGGGGCCCGAGGGCTGGCGGACGGCGCTCGCGGTGCATCCGCTGGTTCTGGGGCCGGACAACATCCCCGTGATCAAAGACGCCGAGGACGCGGCGCGGGATCTCGCACTTGCCGCGTTCTCGGCGATGACACACGCCGCCGACCCGAACGTCACTGCAATACTGGAGGCGCTGGCCTCCGCGATCGGATCCGCCGACGGCGCATCCGCCGACTACTTCACCGAGCTGCTGGAGATCGGCCTGGGCGACAGCCCGGCCCGAACCATCTGGAGGACGTTGATGAGCAGGGGAACCTTCTTTCCCGGCCGGGGCACCATCGTCGAGGAGTCGTACCTCAAGGGCGTCGAAGAGGGACGTGAGGAAGGGCGGGTGGAGGCGCGGGCGGAGATGGTTCTCCGCGTTCTCGAGAAGCGTCAGATCCCGACCCTGGAGAGTACCCGCGACCGCATCGCCGCCTGCACCGACCTCGATAGGCTGGACCGGTGGCTGGACCGGGCGCTCACCGTCACCGAGGCCGAGGACCTGTTCGTGGAGGGCTGAGCCCGAGGTGCTGTGCCAGATGCCGGGAACCGCCCACCGGCTCAGCGAAGCAGCAGGGAGGCGCTGGAGACGAACGCCTCGATCGCTCGTCTCGCTGCGGAATCTCGTGCGTCCCTGTCCGCCTGGTCAGCTGCCTCCGACACCTCCCGGGTGCGCCGGTAGGTCCGCTCGGCCGCGAGGATCACCTCGCGGTCGTCGGTGAGCAGCTTGACCCGGTAGAGCGCTTGCCGGGTCTCCGTCCGGCGGCGGTGCGCTTCGTCCCGCGCCAGGATGAACGTCTCTCCGTCCGGGTCCTCCTGCTTGCGGTACCAGCGGTACGCCTGGCCGTGGCGGTAGTCCTCCGCTGCCGCAGCGAACGCGCTGTACGTGGCTATGCGCTCCTGACGTAGCGCTTCAGCCCGCGTGAACAGCTCGTTGCGCCTGGCAGAGAGGCGCTGGAAGGTGTGCGTCATCACCGAACCCAGCAACGTACCGGCGACCGCCACTGCACTTGTCCAGATAGCTTCCACGCCTCCAGTCGATCACAAAGCAGACTGCTGCACCGGCAGCCTCAGGATTTCCAACTCCGCCCCGGTACAGGCATCCTGGCGAAATGCGGGACCGCCCATGCGCCCACCGCACGTGGAAGGCCGGGGCAGCCGCCGCTCGCCGACGGTGGTCGGGGTCTGCTGCTCGTCGAGGCGCTGGCCGACCGGTGGGCGGTGCTCGACCGCGTGCCGGTGGGCAAGACCGTGCGCGTGGAGCTCGACATGTAGCCGCGGGGCGAGCGAAATTGGGCTGCGCGCGGGCGTCGGCCGCGCCCACACTGGGCGGGCCGCCCGCTCCGGGCAGGCCCGATCTCCCGAGCCCGAAGGAACCTCCGCGTGCAGGCTGCCGTCACCGTCACTCCCGCCCAGATCCCCGAACTGCTCCTGGGACTCGCCACCGTGCGGCCCGTGTTCCTGTGGGGAGCGCCCGGGATCGGGAAGTCGTCGCTGGTGCGGAGGTTCGCGGAGTCGCTGGGGCTGGAGTGCGTCAGCATGCTGGGGACGCAGCTCGCGCCGGAGGACCTGATCGGCGTGCCGCAGATCCGCGACGGGCGGTCGGTGTTCTGCCCGCCGGAGGCCATCGCCCGCGACGAGCCGTACTGCCTCTTCCTGGACGAGCTGAACGCCGCCACCCCCGACGTCCAGAAGGCGTTCTACTCGCTGATCCTCGACCGGCGGATCGGTTCGTACGAGCTGCCCGCCGGGTCGATCGTCATCGGCGCGGGCAATCGCGCCACGGACAACGCGCTGGCGCGGCCGATCGCGTCCGCGCTGGTCAACCGGCTCACCCATGTCCATCTGCGGGCGTCGGCGACGGACTGGCTGGTGTGGGCGGGAGAGCACGGCATCCACCCCTGGGTGACGGACTACCTCACCGACCGCCCCGACCACCTCTGGTCGCAGCCGCCGAAGACCGAGGAGCCGTTCTCCACGCCCCGCTCCTGGCACATGCTCTCCGACGCCCTGCACTCCTTCGGGCCGACCCTGGACGAGGAGACGCTGAAGGTGGTCGTGCACGGCACGCTCACGCCCGCGCACGCCGTCTCCTTCTGCGGCTACGCGAAGATCGTGCGCCACACCTTCGGCATCGAGGCGATCCTCAAGGGCGACGCCTCGTGGCCCACCCGGCTCGAGGACCGGGACCTGCTCTACTACCTCGCCGACGCGTTCCGGGGACGGCTCCTGAAGGACCTGCCCCGGCAGAAGGAACACGTCTCGCCGTCCCTGCGCCAGACCGTCCACCGTGCCAAGTCGCTGCTCGTCCAGCTCGCGGAGATCTCCGTCGAGGTCGCGCAGACCGTCATCGCGGACGACGCCGACGGGCAGCCGGTGCTGCCCGCCTGGTTCCTGGTCGAGGCCGCACGGGACATGCCCCGGCTGGTCGAGGCCCGGCGGTGAAGGCCACGCCGGGCGGGAAGAAGGGCAGGCCGGACCCGGCCATGGAGGCCTTCGCCGCCGGGCTCGCCCTGGTCAAACGGAACCCGGCCTTCGCCGCTGTCGAGGCCGACTTCTGCCGGCAGCACAAGTGCGCCGCGAACCCGGTCGGCGGCCTTGCGGCGGTCGACTCGAACGGCGTTGTCCACGTCCACCCGACCAAACGGGCCGAGCCGTCCGACTGGGCGTGGACCCTGGCGCACTGCCTGCTGCACCTGGGCTTCGGCCATGTGCCCGCGTCCGAGGGCAAGCGGCGTGAGCAGCCCGACCGGTTCGACCTCGCGGCGCGCTGCACCGTCGTCAACCGCTTCCTGCTCACCTTCCCCGTCGGCAGCCCTCCCGCGCACCTCCCGGAGACGTATCCGGGAGGCGACGAGGAGCAGCTCGCGGCCCGCTGGCGCCGCGACGGCATCCCGGCCGCCTACGCACAGTGCGGCACCGCGGGTGACCACCCCGACCAGGTGCTGACGACGTGGCACCGGGGGTGGAACGGCTACGTCCCCGACTGGGAGACCGCCTTCGCGCACGCGCTGACCCGCAGCATGTCCGCCGCCATGGACGTGGCGGGCGGCCGCCGCGACCGGATCACCGGCGAGCGTGTGCCGCAGCGGCCCTGGAACCGGGCGCTGAACTGGTTCGTCTCCTCGTACCCGCTGCTCGGCGGCCTCGCCGCGGGTCTCACCGTCGTCGCCGACGCGGAACTCGCCCGGACGCAGGGCATCGCGATCGCCGCCGTGAGCTCCGTCGCCGGTGAGATCTACGTCAACCCGCTGCGCACCTTCACCGACGAGGAATGGCGCTTCATCCTCGCCCACGAGATGCTGCACGCCGCCCTGCGCCACGGCGAACGCCGCGGCGCCCGCGACCCGTACCTCTTCAACGTCGCCGCCGACTACGTCGTCAACGACTGGCTCGTACAGATGCGGGTCGGCGACATGCCGGTGGGGCTGCTGTACGACCCGGCGCTGAAGGACCTGTCCGTGGAGGAGGTCTACGACCGCATCGCCACGGACCTGCGGCGCAAGCGGCGGCTCGCGACCCTGCGGGGCAAGGGCGCCGGGGACATCCTCGGCGAGCCGCTGCCCCACCCGGCGGCCCGCCCGTACACCGACCTGGACGAGTTCTACCGGCGCGGTCTCATGCAGGGCTTCGACCTGCACCAGCACGGCGAGCGCGGGCTGCTGCCCGCCGGACTGGTCCAGGAGATACGGGCGCTGGCCCACCCGCCCGTGCCGTGGGACGCGCGGCTCGCCCGCTGGTTCGACGAGTACGTGCCCCGGCCCGAGCCCGTACGGACCTACGCCCGCCCCGCCCGCCGGCAGGCGTCCACGCCGGACATTCCGCGCGCGGGGCGCTGGTTCCCGCCCGAGGAGACGCCGCGCTGCACCTTCGGCGTCGTCCTCGACACCTCGGGCTCGATGGACACCGCGCTGCTCGGCAAGGCGCTGGGCGCCATCGCCTCGTACGCCCAGGCGCGCGACGTACCCGCCGCGCGCGTGGTGTTCTGCGACGCGGCGGCGTACGACGCCGGCTGTCTGCCGCCGGCCGAGATCGCCGGCCGGGTCCGGGTGCGCGGGCGCGGCGGGACCGAACTGCAGCCGGGCATCGACCTGTTGCAGCGCGCCGACGACTTCCCGGCGACGGCCCCCGTCCTGGTCATCACCGACGGATGGTGCGACGTCCTGCGCATCCGGCGCGAGCACGCGTTTCTGGTGCCCCAGGGCCGCGCGCTGCCGTTCACGCCCCGGGGTCCGGTCTTCCGGCTGACGTGACGCGGTGGTCGGCGGAAACCGCGCTCACGTGAATCTCCCGTATTCGCGGCGACAGGTGCCGTGTAACGCGGGCTTCGGGTCCTCCTCGACTACGGCCTGCCCGCCGTGATCTATCTGCTGGACGGCCACGGTATTGCCGCGCGCATGCGCCGGCTCTGAGAATTCACCGCGTATTCGTCCTGTGAAGAATTCGCGACGCTTCACCGTGCGATCCGAGGAAATCGGCGAAACGTGTCCCCATACGCAGACAGGCCGCCGCGTCCGGATGCAGCCCGTCGTGCAGGTCCGCAGTCTCGTCCGGCGTCAGCAGGGTCCGTCCGTCGAGATGGACGAGGGCCGGGTCGTCGCGCTGCCGCTCCCGGACGAGACGCGCGAGGAGGTCCCGTGCGGCGGAGAGGGTGAGCGCGCCGAGCGGGATGTCCCGCGGGTCTCCCACGGCGCGGACCCGCCCGGTGACCGGGTCGACGGCGAGGGGGCCGGGGCACTCCTCCAGGGCCGGGCACGGGATGGGGGAGAGGACCACCAGCGGGACGTCGGGGTGGCGCTCCCGGATCGTGTCGAGGAAGCCGTGGACGGCGGGCCAGAAGGTCCGCAGCCGCATGGCCCCCGCGCCCACGATGTTGACGCCGATCTCCAGGCTGATGAAATCGGCGGGCAGGTCCCGGATCGTGCGCGCCACGCAGGGGTCCAGCATCGCGTTGCCGGACAGCCCGAGGTTCGTCAGATGCAGGTCACGGGCCGTCGCCGCGACGGCGGGCCACATGCCCGCCGGGCCCTCGGCCTCCACGCAGTGACTGATGGACGAGCCGTGGTGGACCCAGCGCGGCAGGGACGCGGCCCGCGGCGACGGCAGCACCGGCCGGTCGCCGCGGAGCGAGACCAGATCGCAGACGGCGGTGTGCGGCAGCCAGATCCGGACCTCCTTCGGTCCCGGGGGGAGACCGGCGAAGCGGATCGTCTCCGGCCGGCCGGGGACGAGCGTCGCCTCGCTCTCCGCCGTGGCGGGCAGCATCAGATCCCCGCCGGTGAGCCGCTCACGGCGGAGCAGGCGGCCGTCGGCGACCAGATCGACCGCGGCGGGCGCCGGCTCCCCGTCGGGGCCCGGCACACGGACGGCGTGCAGCGTCAGCTCCAGCGAGGTGGACTCGGTGCGCAGCGCGAGCCGCGCACCGGCGGACAGTTCGGCCTCCAGCCCGAAGAACGGGTCGAGCACCTGCCGCCGCGTCCACTCGGGCAGCCGCGCGGCCCGCAGCCCACGCCCGGTCGCGCGCAGACCGGGGGCGCCCTCGACGAGGGCGTCCGCGCCGGGGAAGGCGTTCTCGTGGCGGAGCGTGGTCATCCGGGTCCGCCTTTCGCTGTCCGTGTCGTCGTCAGCACGTACCCGGCCGCGTGCCGCCGCAGTCCGTGCCGCGCGGTCAGCGCCCGCATCGGCGCCGCACACCGGACCGGCACTGCCCACCCGCACTCCGAAGCCGTACTCCGGGCCGAACGCCTGGCCTGTGCTCCCTGCCCCGTACTCCGGGTCCGTGATCCGGGCCGCGGTCGCCGGCGGTCAGTCGCCGGGCGGCAGCAGAGTCCCCAGGGGGCCGAGGTCGAGGTTGAGGTCCTTCATGCTCAGCCCGTACTGGGCGCACAGGCCGGTCATGCGGTCGTGCAGCAGGAGCAGCGTCGCCCCCAGCCGCTCCTCCTCTTCCTCCGTGAGATCACCCTGATCGACGCGGTGCAGTGCCTGTCGCTCCATGAGCTGGCGCAGCAGCTCCACCAGGGTGAGGACCAGCTTCATCAGATCGCGTTCGACGGTGTCCGGATCGGCGCGGATCCTGCGGGCCGGCGCGGGCGTCCGTCCCCCGTCCGCCGGCAGGTCCTGCGGAGGCGCCGGGAGGAGCCGGAACGCGCGGGCGGCGGCGTCGGCGACCTCCTCCAGCCGTCCGGGGGAACGAGGGGCGTCATCGGACATCCGGCTCGCCCTCCGGCAACGACCGCGCCCAGAGCGGCCTGGTCTCGGCGTTGACGGACACGACGATGGCCCGCAGCGAGACGCGGACGAGGTCGATGTCCGCGATGGAGAGCAGTACGTCGCCGGTGATGACGACCCCGCCGCTGAGCAGCCGGTCCAGCAGATCGATCAGGGCGACCTGCCGCTGGGGGAGAGGGTCCCGCGCAGCGGGTGCGGCGGGCTCCGTCATGACCGGCCGCCCTCGGCGCCTTCGGCGTGGGCCGTCTCCGGAGGGGTCGTGAAGGAGTACGGCACCCAGGGGCCCGTGATCTCCACCCGTACACCGGGCAGGTCGTCGGCGGCCCGCGCCACCTCGGCGCGGAACGCGTCCGAGCGGTCTTCGGACAGCAGATACGCGTCGTTGACGACGTTCTCGCCCCGTGAGCCCGCCGCACCCGCGAGCTCGCCCTGCTGGACCCGGTGACGCGCCCGGTCGCCGGCGAGCGCCCGCCCCGCCGCCTCGACGCGGTCCGCCGCCGTTTGTGCGGCCCGGTGCGCGCTCTCCCGGACGCTGTACTGGGCGCGGCGGTTGCGCAGATAGGACCGTCCTGGCCCGACTCCCGTGGAGGCGGCGGGATCGGGTGCCGGCGGCTCCACGGCCTCGTCGGAGGAGTCCACATAGATCTTGACGCCCCATTCGACATGCCCCTCCAGTCGCGCCAGCAGCCGCTCGAACGCCGTGCGGCCCTCGGCGAGCGCCGCACGGGCGCGATCGTCGTCCAGGTACACGGTCGCGAGCCGCAGCGGCAGGACCGTCGTCGCGGCACCGAGCGCCTCGATCACCGCGTGGTGGGCCCGTGCGACCGTCTCCAGCCATTCGAGGTCCTCCAGGTGCCGGCGCAGGGCGGCCTCGTCGAAGTCATCCGCGCGCACCGAACTCGCCACGAAGGCCGGAGCCCCGTCACCCGTGCCCGGGAGGAGCCGTACGGGCGCGCCCGCCACGCCCTCCAGCTCCGTCACGGGCCCGCGCAGGGCGTCGCCGCAGCGGGCGACGGCGTAGACGTAGGTGACGTACGCGGTGTCCTCAGCGGTCATCGGTTCGTGTTCCTCCGGTTTCCTCCGCGGCGGGCGGGTGCTTCATCGGCCTCTGCGGCGGGAGGCACCTCATCGGCCTCCGTGCCGGGGTCGGTCAGCGCCTCGCTGCGCCGAAGTGCGTCGATCTCGGCGCGCAGGCGCCGGTTCTCCGCGGCGAGCGAGCGCTCGGGAGTGGCACGGGACGACAGGGAGGGGTCGTGCTCCCACCAGTCGATGCCCATCTCCTTCGCCTTGTCGACCGAGGCGACGATCAGCCGGAGCTTGATGGTCAGCAGCTCGATGTCGAGCAGATTGATCTGGATGTCGCCCGCGATCACGATGCCCTTGTCAAGGACCCGTTCCAGGATGTCGGCGAGGTTCGCCGACGAGCCCTGCGCGTACTGCGGCGCTGCTCGGGAAGGGTAGGAGCCGGTCCGGCCGGCCAGGGGTTCGGTCACGATCGGGACCTCGCGTCTCGCGCTGCGTCACTGTGCATGCCGTGTCGGCGTCACTGCCGGATCTCCGACCGGTGCGCCATGATCTCTTCCAGGCGGTCCAGCAGTTCGTCCTCCCTCCGGTCGAAGGTCTCCTCGTCGATCTCGCCCGCGGTGAGCCGAGCCTCCAGCTCCGCCAGGGCACGGTGGACGGGCGCGGGGTCGTAGTACTCCTCCTCCGCCGCCTCCCGCACGCGGTCCACCACCCACACGACACCCCGCACGGGCGCCAGCGGCAGCGTGACGATCTGGGTGAACAAGCCCATGACGACCGGCCTTTCAGACGAAGCTGTACGGCGGCAGCGGCCCGTTGAGCCGGAACTCGAAACCGTCGCCCAGCTGATTGGCGACACTCAGTTCGGTGGTCAGGAAGGCTTCCTCCTGGTCCTCCGCCACGAGGAACGACACATTGACGAAGTCCTCGCCCGCCGGCTGGGAGACGCTCAGTTCCCGGGCGAAGGGGCGGAGCGCCTCCACGATTCCGGAGGCCAGGGCCTCCTGCCGTGCCTGGACCTCAGCGGCCACCAACTCACCGAGTCGCACCGGTAGATCCGGAGAGGCGTTGCCGCCGCGGATCTCGTCGTTGAGCTGCCGGGCGGTCTCCGACTCCTGCAGGATCTCGCGCAGCAGCGCCTCTTCCTCCTGCCGTGCCTTCAGGTTGTACTCGGTACAGCCGCGCAGCGCGTCCAGACGTTCCGCGTACTCGGCGGTCCGCTTCTCCACAGCCTCCCGGACCGCTTCGTCGTCGGCAGCGGTGAGGCCGAAGCGGAGGGGGAGGATGGGGCCGTCCGCCATGAGGCGCTCCTGTACCGCCTGGTGCGCGGCCACATCCCGGCGCTTGGGACGCAGGCCTTCCGGTGCGTCACTGACGACCGCGCACAGTGGCCCCGCGGCCACCTTCCGCACGGACGCGGGCGGATCGCCGACGCCCTCGACGTCATCGATGCGCAGAGGGTGCCGGTCGCTGGTGATCGAGTAGACGTACACGGCCATGGTCACTCCTCACTGCGGGGGTCACTCCCTCCCGCGTTCCCTTTCCCGCCGGCTGGACCGCCGGGCCGGCCTCTGCCTCTCCACCGGCTCCTTCTCCGCGGCCTCCGCGCGTTCCTCCTCGCCCTCGTCGGCGCGCCTGTTCTCTCCGCCCCCCGTCAGCGAATCGGTGACCGCTTCCACCGCTCCGCTGAGGGCGCCCTTCGACTTGCCGCGGGCACCGCTCTCGACCGAGTCGCCGACGATGTCGGTCAGCTGGGTCGGCGCCTTTCTGCCGGACTCGAGGTCGAGCCGGTTGCACGCCTCCGCGAAGCGCAGATACGTGTCCACACTGGCCACCACGACCCGGGCGTCGATCTTCAGGATCTCGATGCCGACCAGCGAGACGCGCACGAAGACGTCGATGACCAATCCGCGGTCGAGGATGAGCTCGAGGACGTCGTAGAGATTTCCGGAGCCGGCGCCTCCCCCTCGGGAGACGTTGCCTCCGCCTTGCGGCACCACGGTCATGGTGCCTCCCTTCGTCGGTGGCGGTTCCGCTCAGGTCGGCCGGTCGAGCTGGCCGCGTGTGTAGCGCCGGGTCCGCCGGTACTCCACGAGATCGCCCTCGTCGTCCAGCGTGACCTTGTAGCTGGCCAGCACACTCGTGGTGTCGGGGATCCGTTCCAGTTCCAGCACCTCCACGTCCGCTTCCCAGCCGCCGTCCTCGGTCGGCTTCAGTGCCGAAACGGACTCCGGGGCGCGGCCGAGCAGCTCCGACAGCTGGTCGGCCGCTGACCGAATGATGTGGGCGGGCTTGGTCTTGGACCGCCGCCGGGCGGGTTCTGAGGAAGTCATCGGCCCTTCTCGTCGGTCTGAGGGGTGCCGTTCGCCCTGTCTCGTGTCGATTGCTACCCAAACGTACAATTTCAGCATATAGGCATATCTCCGCTGCATCGATCGTCACGTGGCCTGGGACTCGGGCGGCCGCAACGGCTCGCTGGAGTAACGGCGTTGGGATGAAGGGCTTGCCGCCCAGGCAGAGGGAGCAGTTCATGAAGGACACGACCAAAGTCGCGCTGGGGGCCGCCGTCGCCGGCGGCTACGTCCTCGGGCGCGCGAAGAAGGGGCGCCTCGCCTTCGCAGTGGCCACCTACCTCACGGGCCGTCGCCTCGGGCTCGATCCGCAGGAGCTGGTCGCCGGGGGCTTGCAGAAGCTGAAGGACGCGCCGCAGTTCGCCGAGCTGGGCGACCAGGTCCGTGGCGAGCTGATGGAAGCGGGCCGCCAGGCGCTGACCGCCTCCGCGGACCGCAGCCTGGCAGGGCTGGCCGACTCTCTCCACGAGCGCACGCGGAGGCTGGAGGGACGCGGGAAGCGGGACGAGGAGGAGCAGGGCGAGGACGAAGGGCGGGACGAGGAGCAACAGCGGGACGAGGACGAGGAGCAACAGCGGGACGAGGACGAAGAGCGGGACGAGGAGAAGGGCGAGGGGGAGGACCAGGACCGGGACGAGGGCGACGAGCCGCGGCAGCGGCGCGGTGGCGCGCCCGCCGGAAAGAGTGCCCGGCCCTCGAAGAACCGCGCCGGCGACCGGGCCCTCGTAGGAAAGGGGCCCGTCAAGAAGACGTCGGCGAAGAAGGCCCCTGGCAAGAAGGCGGCCCAAGCCAAGGCACCCGCCAAGAAAGCGGCAGGCGGGAAGGGATCCGCCGCGAAGAGCCCGCCGTCAAGCTCCGACTCACGGCAGAGGTAGCGCCATGACCGGCACAGACACGCGAATCCCGGGCAAGGGGAAGAGTTCCGGCATGGACCAGCTCCGTGAGGAGGTCGTCGACTATCTCGGGGCCCGGGCCGACCGCCTGGCCGACTCGGCCGGGGACAAGCTGACCGGCCTCACGGACAGGCTTCTCGACGTCGCAGAAGGCGGCGGCCTGAACCTCGGTGGCGGGAACCCCGGCGGAAAGCTCGCCGGCGGGCTGATGAAGAAGGTGGTGGCAGCCAAGGCCGGGAGCATCAAGGACAACGTCGTGGGCAAGGTGAAGGACGCAGTGGGCGGCAAAGGCGGCGGGCGCAAGTCCGGTGAGACCAAGGTCATGAACATCATCGAGACGCTCGACGTGGGGGTGCCGATCCGTACCGCGTACGACCACTGGACCCAGTACGAGGCATTCAGCGGCTTCACCAAGGGTGTACGAAGCGTCTCGCAGAAGGACGAGATCTCCAGCGACTGGAAGGTCAAGGTGGGGCCGTCCACGCGCGGCTGGTCGGCGACGGTCCAGGAACAGATACCCGACGACCGGATCGTCTGGACGTCGGAGGGCGCAAAGGGAAGCACCCGGGGATGCGTGAGCTTCCACGAACTGGCTCCGTCCCTCACCCGCATCGTGCTCGTTGTCGAGTACTACCCCTCCGGCTTCTTCGAGAAGACGGGCAACCTGTGGCGTGCCCAAGGACGTCGGCTGCGGCTGGACTTCAAGAACTTCCAGCGCCACGCGACCCTGACGGAAGAGGAGCCCGACGGCTGGCGCGGTGAGATCCGCGACGGTGAGGTCGTGGTCAGCCACGAGGACGCGATCGAGGAAGAGGAAGCGTCGCGCGAGGACGAGCACGACGAGGAGGACGCGGAACGCGAGGGCCGGGACGAGGGCGAGGAAGACGAGGAAGACGAAGACGAAGCGGACGAGGACGAGGAAGACGAAGCGGACGAGGACGAGGAAGACGAAGCGGACGAGGACGAGGACGAGGACGAGGACGCGGAGTACGACGACGAGGAGGCCGAACCGCGCCGATGACCCCCGCCGCGCCCGCTGCCCTACGCTGCATGGGCATGGGCAGGGACATGAGTACGGACACGGTCACGGGGCCCGGCCGGCGCCGCTTCCTCACCGGGCTGCCGGCGCTGGCCGCGGCCGCCGCGCTGCCCGGCTGCGGAACGGCCCAGGACTCCGCCACCACCCGGCCCCGCTCGCAGCCGGCGCCCGCCCCCGCCTCGTCCGCTCCCCGGCAGCGCACCCGCCCCCTGTTCCTGGGGACGTACACCTCGGCCGAAGGCGGCGGGTCCGGCATCGGGCTGGCGACGTACGACGAACGGACCGGGCGGATCACCGGGACCGGTGTCGTCGAAGGCGTCGCCGACCCCTCGTACCTCGCGGCGCACCCCTCCGGGCACACCCTGTACGCCGTCAACGAGCGCGAGAACGGCTCGGTGACCGCCGTACGGATCGCCGAGGGCGGCACGGCCGACGTCCTCGGCAGCCGTCCCACCGGCGGGGCCGCGCCCTGCCACCTCTCCGTGCACCCGTCCGGGCGCTGGCTGCTCAGCGCCGACTACGGCTCCGGGACCGTGGCCGTGCACCCGCTGGAGGCGTCCGGCGCGCTCGGCGGGCGTACGGACAAGGTCAGCCACGACAGCCCGCCGCCCGGACCCGGGCAGGACGGCCCGCACGCGCACCAGATCGTCACCAGCCCGGACGGAGGCCATGTGCTCGCCGTCGATCTCGGCACCGACACGGTCTACACGTACCGCCTCGACACCGGGGCCGGGACGCTGCACGAGGTCTCCCGCGCGACCGTGCGCCCCGGCGCCGGACCGCGGCACCTGTCCTTCCACCCCTCGGGCCGGTACGCGTATCTCGCCAACGAACTCGACAACACCGTCCAGGTCTGCGCCTACGACCCCGCGACCGGCCGGCTGCGCCCCGCCGCGCCGCAGCCCACCGGCACCGGGCCGGGCATCAACCACCCCGCCCAGCTCGTCGTCACGGGCGACGGCCGGTACGCGTACCTCGCCAACCGCGGCCACGACAGCCTGACCCGCTACGCCGTCGAGGCCGGCGGCTCGCGGCTGCGGCTGCTGGACACCGTGCCCGCGGGCGGCGAGTTCCCCCGCCACATCGCGCTCTCGCCGCCCGGCGGTCTGCTCTTCGCGGCGAACCAGCGCTCCGGCACGGTCACCGTCTTCCACGTCGACCGCCGCACCGGTGGACTCCGCCCGGCCGGACCGGCGTTCAGGTCCCCGGTCGCCGTGTGCGCGCTGCCGCTGTAGGGGACGGCCGGTCGTGAAGTGGCGGTCATGTGGCCACGTATCGACGGACTGCGCACCCTTGACCTGAGCACCGGAGACCGTGGGCGAGCGGCTGGTGCTCGTCGGCAGCATGGGAGAGCGTGTCGCGGAGGTCGACGTCGAGTCGGTCGAGACCGTCCCGTTCCGGTCGGTGACGTGGGACTTCGCGCAGGCCGAGGGCGAGGGCTGCACGAGCCTCGCGCACTGGCGCGAGGTGCACCTCGACTACTGGCGGAGCGTGGGGCACGCGGTGGACGACGACACGGACGTGGTCTGCGTCCGCTTCAGCGTGGTGCCCGGCTCGGACCGCTGAGCGGAGCCGCGGGCCGGGCTGCCGGGAGCGCGCCGGGGGAGCACCGGCACCCACGTCCCGCAGCGCGGTGCGCGGCAGCGTGTCGAGCGGCTCGTACGCCGTCAACTCGTCGGAGCACATGTGCCAGGGCGGGACCGGCGCCCGGGTGGGCCAGGTCCTGCCAGGCGGGCAGGCCGAGGACGATCTCCAGCGCCTGATCCGTCATACGCCGAGGGCTACTTGGGCTGCAGCAGGTCCCACCGGTTGCCGTACAGGTCCTCGAAGACCGCCACCGAGCCGTACGGCTCGTGCCGCGGTTCCTCCAGGAAACGGACCCCCGCCGCCGTCATCCGGGCGTGGTCGCGGGCGAAGTCGTCGGTGTGGAGGAAGAATCCGACCCGGCCGCCGGTCTGCGCGCCCACACAGCCGCGCTGGCCCTCGTCCTTGGCACGGGCCAGGAGCAGGCCCGTCCCCGGGTCGGAGCCCGGCGGGCGGACCACGACCCAGCGGCCGCCTCCCCCATGGCCTTCGGCATGGGAGGTACCCCCGGCGCGGTCGGTGTCCTCGACCAGGTCGAAACCGAGGGCGTCGGTGTAGAAGGCGATGGCCTCGTCGTAGTCGCGGACGACGAGGGTGACCAGGGCGATGTAGGACATGCAGGGCACGTTATACGTAGTACGTGAGTGCGACAATGCTCGCCATGGCCGTCCCTGACCACCTGATCGAGCGCGCCCGCCGGCTCGCCGTGCCCGGGCGCCGCCGCGTCCTCGGGATCGCGGGCGCCCCCGGAGCCGGGAAGTCCACTCTCGCGGAGGGGCTCGTAGGCGCGCTGGACGGCCTGGCGGTCCTCGTCCCCATGGACGGCTTCCACCTCGCCCAGCGGGAGCTGGCCCGCCTCGGGCGCGCCGGCCGGAAAGGCGCGCCCGACACCTTCGACGCCGCCGGATACGCCGCCCTGCTGGCCCGGCTGCGCGACCCCGACCCGGCGGTCACCGTCTACGCGCCCGCCTTCGACCGGGCGCTGGAGGAGCCGGTCGCCGGTTGCATCCCGGTCGCGGCCGGTGTGCCGCTCGTCGTCACCGAGGGGAACTACCTGCTGCACGACGAGGGCGACTGGGCCCGCGTCCGTCCGCTCCTCGACGAGACGTGGTTCCTGGAGCTCCGCCAGGATGTGCGGGTGCGCCGACTCGTCGACCGGCATGTGCGTTTCGGGAAGGAACGGCCCTTCGCCGAGCGCTGGGTCCACGACTCCGACGAGGCCAACGCGCGGCTGGTCGCACGCGGCCGGGACCGGGCCGACCTCGTGGTCGAGCAGACCTGAGGACGGGCCGACGCGGGACCGACGGGCCGGCCCACCGAGGGGCGGGCCCCGCCGTTCACCTCGGATCGGTACGCTCGAATCACTGACATGTTCGAGCGGAGGGCGGTTGACGTGGGGTTGTTCCGGCGAGGGCCGAAGCGTGACGGACGCGATGCGCCCCGGGACCCCGAGTTCTCCTTCTTCTCCGCCGACGAAGGCACCCGGTTCCGCTCCCAGGTCCGCGAGGCGTTCGCGGAAAAGGGCCTCGAGGTGACCGTCTACGCCGACATGGTCTCCGACAGCGCCGGCCGGCAGTTCGGGCTCGGCAATCTCGCCGCCGTCTGCCACAACGACGAACGGGGACCGCGCGTCTGGTCCGAACTGGTCCGCCAGCACGTCGGCATGGTGCTGCGCACCATGGACGCGCCCTCCGCCCTGGAGACCCTGCCCCCCGAGCAGATCCGCGCCCAGCTCTACCCGCGCGTCGTCGGCGCGGAGGGCCTGGACCCGCGCGACTTCGCCTACGCCCGCACCGTCGCCCCCGGCCTGTACGAGATCCTCGCGCTGGACCTGCCGGAGAGCGTCATGATGCTCACGGACGACGCCCTCGAACCGCTCGGCGACCTGCCGTACCTGCGTGACCAGGCGCTCTACAACCTCCGCGGCCTGCCCATCGAGGCGCACGAGTCCATCAGGGACGCCGAGGGCATGCGCTTCGAGGTCGTGCTCGGCGACTCCTTCTACACGGCGAGCCGGGTCCTGGCGCTGGAGACGCTCGTACGGCAGGTCACCGGCGAGGAGTTGACCGCAGACGGCGCGCTGGTGGCGATGCCCTTCCGGCACCAGATCGCGTTCCACGCCATCCACGACACCGGCATCCTTCCCGCGCTCAACGGGATGGCGGCCTTCGCGGCCACGGGCTTCGAGGACACCCCGGGTGCCATCAGCCCGTTCGTCTACTGGTGGCACGACGGCAGGCTCACCCAGCTCAGTGAGCGGGTCGACGACGGCGACGGCCTGCAGATCCTGATCGGCGAGGAGTTCCAGGCGCTGCTGGAACGACTGGTCGCCGAGGAGGAGCGGCACCGGGGCGACGACGACCAGGGCTGAGCGGGCCGGCCCGGGGTTCGGACCGAGGGTGACACGGGTCGGGGCGCGTGGTTGACCGGGGTCACCCGTGTCGGTGGTTACGCGGTGTCGGCGCAGGTCGGAGGCGTCCTCTGCGGCAGGCTGGGTGGATGCGCACTTCCCGGACCCTGGCCCTCGCCTCGCTGCTCCTGACCGGTGTGACCGGCTGCGTGTCCGTCCCCTCGACGCCACCGGCCGCACCGGCCCCGAGCCTGGCCCCGGCGGGGGACCGCTCGTCGGCGCCCCTCGAACCGAGGGACGCCATCCAGCCGTCGCCGAGCCAGACCCTCGCACCCACCGGCCCCAGGAAGCAGCCGAAAACGCGGCCGGAGGCGAAGGAGAAGGCGGTCGCCGAGGGCCCCGCCCCGAAGAGGCGGAGCGGACCGGTCCGGCAGCACCGCCCCACGGCGGCCCCGCCCAACCGCCGGGCGGTCCCGGAGCCGGACCGCCGGGTGAAGCCGCCCCGCCCCCGGCCCCAGCAGCCGCGCCCGCCGCAGCCGCGTACGGGGCACGACATGCGCGGGCTGTGCGAGGCGTCCGACGGGCTGACGAACCGGGACATCACCGCGATGTGCCGCGACAGCTACGGCTCCGGACGAAGCTGACCGACCACCCGACTCGGCGGTCCCGTACGCGTCAGGAGTCGGCGAGCACCGCGCAGCTCTGCGGCGGCAGCCGCAGCACCCCGTCGCGGTCGGGCGGCGACACCTCACCCCACGCCGCCGCGACCCGCCCGCCGCCGCCCAGCGCGATCTCGGCCGGCTCCTTGGCGAGGTTGACCGCGACCCGCAGATCACCGCGCCGGTACGCCAGCCAGCGGGCCTGCTCGTCGAAGGCGACCTTCACCGCCGCCAGGTCCGGGTCGGCGAGGTCCGGCAGCGCGCGGCGCAGCGCGATCAGTTCGCGATGCCACGCCAGCAGCGCGGCGTGCGGCTCGCGCTCCCGTTCCGACCGGTCCAGGCACGAACGCTCCCGGGTCGCCGGGTCCTGCGGGTCGGGCACCTGGTCCTCGGACCAGCCGTGTGCGGTGAACTCCCGGCGCCGGCCCGCCCGTACCGCCTCCGCGAGGCCGGGGTCGGTGTGGTCGGTGAAGTACTGCCAGGGGGTGCCGGCGCCCCACTCCTCGCCCATGAAGAGCATCGGCGTGTACGGGCCCGTGAGCACGAGCGCCGCCGCGCACGCCAGCAGGCCGGGGGAGAGGGTGGCGGAGAGCCGGTCGCCGAGCGCCCGGTTGCCGATCTGGTCGTGGGTCTGCGCGTAGCCGAGGAAGCGGTGCGCGGGGGTGTTCGCCACGTCGACGGGGCGGCCGTGCGTCCGGCCGCGGAACGACGAGTACGTGCCGTCGTGGAAGAAGCCGCGGGTCAGCGTCTTGGCCAGCGCCGCCATCGGGGCGCGGGCGAAGTCCTCGTAGTATCCCTGGGACTCGCCGGTCAGAGCGGTGTGCAGGGCGTGGTGGAAGTCGTCGTTCCACTGGGCGTGCAGCCCGAGGCCGCCCTGCTCGCGGGGGGTCGTCGTCCGGGGGTCGCACCGGTCGGACTCGGCGATCAGGAACAGCGGGCGGCCCAGGTCGCCGGCGAGGGAGTCGACGGCTGCCGACAGCTCCTCCAGGAACGTCAGCGCGCGGTCGTCCACCAGCGCGTGCACCGCGTCCAGCCGCAGCCCGTCGAGCCGGTAGTCGCGCAGCCAGGCCAGCGCGCTGCCGATCAGATAGGCGCGCACCTCGTCGGAGCCGGGGGCGTCGAGATTGACCGCGGAGCCCCACGGCGTGTGGTGCGTGTCGGTGAAGTACGGCCCGTAGGCGGGCAGATGGTTGCCGGACGGACCCAGGTGGTTGTGGACCACGTCGAGCACCACGCCCAGGCCGTGCCCGTGCGCCATGTCGACAAAGCGCTTCAGCGCCATCGGGCCGCCGTACGGCTCGTGGACCGACCAGGGGGACACCCCGTCGTAACCCCAGCCGTGCACGCCGGGGAAGGAGCAGAGCGGCATCAGCTCCACATGGGTGATGCCGAGCTCCGCCAGCTCGCCCAGGCGCGCCGCCGCCGCGTCGAGCGTGCCCTCCGTCGTGTACGTGCCGATGTGGAGCTCGTAGACGACGGCGCCCCTCAGGCCGCGGCCCGGCCAGTCCTGCCGCCAGGTGTAGGCGTCCTGGCTGACGACGGCGCTGGCGCCGTCGGGGCCGTCCGGCTGCCGGCGGGAGCGCGGGTCCGGCCGTACCGGGCCGCCGTCCAGGGCGAAGCCGTACCGGGCGCCGTCCTCGGCCGCCGCCTCGGTGACCCACCACCCCTCCCGGCCCTGGGCACGCTCCATCGGATGCTCGGCACCCTCGAGCCACAGGGTGACCCGCTCCTCGGCGTTCGGCGCCCACACCTCGAACAGCAGCACTGGCGTCCCCTCGTCGTCGATGCCCTATCCACCCATGTTCTGTCCACACATCCTGGCAACAACGCGCTCTTCAGGCGGGGCGCTTGGGCCATTAAGGTCACGGAGCATGTCGACGCCGCCCGAGCCGCTGCCCGCCTTCCCGCCCGGCTTCCTGTGGGGAGCGTCCGCCTCCGCCTTCCAGACCGAGGGCGCGGCCGACGCCGAGGGCAAGGGCCCCTCCGGCTGGGACGCCTTCGCCGCCCGGGGCCGTATCAAGGACGGCGCCGACGCCGCGCGCGGCACGGGCTTCCACGAGCGCTACCGGGAGGACGTCGCGCTGCTCGCGGGGCTCGGTGCGGACGCGTTCCGCTTCTCCGTCAGCTGGCCGCGGGTCGTGCCCGGCGGCAGCGGCCCGGTCAACGCCCGGGGGCTCGACTTCTACGACCGGCTCGTCGACGAGCTGTGCGCCCACGGCATCACGCCCGCGCCGACCCTCTACCACTGGGACACCCCGCTCCCGCTGGACGAGGCCGGCGGCTGGCTGCGCCGCGAGACGGCTCTGCGGTTCGCCGAGTACGCGTCCGTCGTCGCGGAGCGGCTCGCCGACCGGGTCCCGATGTGGATGACCGTCAACGAGCCGGCCGAGGTCACCCTCCTCGGTTACGCGCTGGGCGAGCACGCCCCCGGCCGGCGGCTGCTCTTCGACGCGCTGCCCGCCGCCCACCACCAGCTGCTCGCCCACGGCCTCGCCGTCCAGGCCCTGCGGGCGGCCGGCGCCGAGCGGGTGGGGATCGCCGTCTCCCACTCCCCGGTGTGGACGGCCGGGGACAGCGACGAGGACCGGCTCGCGGCGGAGCTGTACGACACGGTCACCAACCACCTGTTCGCCGACCCGCTGCTGACCGGCGCCTACCCGGACGAGAACTTCGCCGCCCTGATGCCCGGCCCCGTCGCCGACGACCTGGCGGTCATCTCCCAGCCGCTCGACTTCTACGGCGTGAACTACTACTGCCCCATGCTCGTCGGCGCCCCCGCCGACGACGCCCTCGACGGCTTCGCCGGCGTGGACATGCCCGACGAACTGCCGTTCGGGCTGCGGGAGATCGAAACGGCCGAACGCACCCACTTCGGCTGGCCCGTCGTCCCCGACGGGCTGCGCGAACTGCTCGGCTCGCTCGGCTCACGCTACGGCGACCGGCTGCCGCCCGTCGTCATCACCGAGAACGGCTGCTCGTACGGCGGGCTCGACGACCGACGCCGTATCGCCTTCCTCGACGCGCATCTGCGCGCGCTGCACCGGGCGATCGGCGAAGGCGCCGACGTGCGGGGCTACTTCACCTGGTCCCTCACCGACAACATCGAGTGGGTCGAGGGCGCGTCGCAGCGCTTCGGCCTCGTCCACGTCGACTACGACACGCTCCGGCGCACGCCCAAGGCGTCGTACGCCTGGTACCGGGACGTGATCGCCGCGCAGAAGCGGGCCGCCAGTGCGTGACCGCGGCCGGGGACGCCCGCGGTACGGGTGCCCCCGGCCGCTCGGCGCGTCAGTGCCCTGACGGCGGCACGAGGTGGACGCGTTCCTGGACGACCGGGTGACCGGCCTTGGCGAAGTTCGCGGCCATGGGGAAGTTTCCCTGATCGGTGGCGCCCGCGATGAACTCGGCGCCCTGCTCGGCCAGTCGGTGCGTGCACTCGGCCAGCAGATCGTACGCGTATCCCCGGCCCCGCTGCTCCGGGACGACGCCGATGAAGCCGACGCACGGGCCCGACGGGTTGCGTGCGGGGATGTGGATGCCGACCAGCTCACCGTCTCGCGTGTGGGCGAGCTGCCACCAGTCGCGGGGCGACGGGCACCAGTTGAAGAAGTCCAGCTCCTCCTGGGCGGCCCGGTCGAGACCGCCCTCGGCGACGGCGCGGAGCGCGTGCGCGTCCAGGGTCACGGAGTGGATGCGGCGCAGGGCGTCGAAGAACACGGCGTCGTCCGGCTCCGGCCGGAACACCAGCCGTCCCGGTCGCTCGGGCAGTCCGCAGTCGGGCGTCCACCGGTACTGGTAGCGCTCCACCAGCACCTCCATACCGGCCGCCTTCGCCGCCCGGATGCGGGCCTCACCGGCCGCCCGGGCACGGGGATCGTCCCGCCAGCCGGCAGGCAGGATCAGCTCGTACTCGACCTGGAACGGTGAGGTGCGCAGCAGTTCGGCGCCCGCTTCCTCCTCGCCCTCCGCGATGTCGAACCAGTTGACGTTGACGGGGGCCTCGTCGTCGGGGCCGCCCCACCAGGCGGCCCGGGCGACGAGCCTGCCGTCGCGCAGCGCCACCCGCTTCCAGTCGGGGCGGTGCGTGGCACGGGCCAGTGCGCGGCCCACGCCGAGCGGGTCGGGCAGGGTGTCGAAAAGGTGCGCGTCGCTCTCGTCGAGCGCGCGGATGACCAGATCGGTCATGAGGACGGTCCTCCGGGAGAAAGTGCGTTGCGCTCCCGGTCAGACTGCGGACGCCGGGCGGACGGGGCGGGAGCGCGGGAACGGTGTGGTGTACACGGCACTCGCCTCCTTCCGTCGTGTTCGGCGTAGCGCTCAGAGTAGAGGTCCGGGCGGTGGGCCGTCCATCGGTATTCCCGGGCGGCCTTCCGTGCCGGTGGGGGCGGAACCCGCGCTTCCGTGCAGGTCAGCGACGGCGGAGGAGTCGCCCCTTCCGGCGCCCCTTCTGGACACCTCGGCCCTTTCGGCCCGACAATCTGGAGCGTGACGTCCTCCTACGAGTCCCACACGTATCCCGCGCGGCTGTCCGACGCCGAGCGCGAGCGTGTCCTCGACGTGCTGAAAGAGGGCGCGGCCCAGGGCAAGCTGTCGCACGAGACGTTTGTGCACCGGATGGAACTGGTCCTCGCCGCACGCCGCTCGGAGGAGCTGGCGGCGCTCACCGCCGATCTGACGGGCGAGCCCCGCTGGTCGCGCCGGCTCTACGGCGCGGTCGGCCGGATCTCCGCCTTCTCGGTCCGGCTGCGCAGGGCCTGGCAGGCGGAGAAACTCCCCCCGCTGCTCCTCCCCGAGCCGGGCCCGCACCCCCTGCGCATCGGCCGTGACCCGGCCAACGGCCTGCGGCTCAGCCACGACACGGTCTCCCGTCTGCACGCGGAGCTGAGCCACCACGGCCGGCTGTGGGTGCTGCGCGACCTCGGCTCGACCAACGGAACGACGGTCAACGGCCGCCGGGTGACGGGCTCGATCGTCGTCGCCGACGGCGACATGGTCGGCTTCGGCAGCATGACCTTCCGTCTCACGGCCCGCTGACACCACCGGGCCCGTACCGGCGCCTCATTGCTGGTGCAGGCCGCGCCCGGCGAGCGTCAGGAACGCCTCGCCGACCGCCTCCGACAGCGTCGGATGCGGGGCACATGCCCCGCGACGTCCGCGGGCTCCGCGTCCCAGCTGACGATCAGCCGGCTCTCGGCGATCATCTCCGAGACATGCGGCCCCACCAGATGCACGCCCAGCACCCGGCCGTCCCGCTCGGCGACGACCTTCACCATCCCGCCCTGCCCGTGCACCATGCCCTTGGCGACCGCCGTCAGCGGCATCCTGTTGACCCGCACGTCCAGGCCGCCGGCCCGCGCCTCCGCCTCGCTCAGACCCACGGCGGCGGTCTGCGGCGAGGAGTACGTGACCCGGGGCACGGCCGCGTAGTCGACCGGGCGGGTCGCGAGCCCCGCCAGCGACTCCGCCACCAACAGGCCCTCCGCGAACGACGCGTGGGCCAGGCCCGGGAACGGCGGGGGCAGCAGGTCGCCCACCAGTTTGAGACGTGGGGCTTCGGGGCGCAGCCCCGACGGGACCCGCACGTTCGAGCCTCGCCGGCGATTGAGGCGCGGGGTTCGGGGCAGCGCCCCGACGGGACCGGCCGCACCCGGCCCCGCCTGGGGGCACCTCCCACGGCCGCCAGGCCGTCGGGGGAGATTGCGGCGCGGGCCCGGGCGGAGCCCGGTCGGGAAGGGGCGGGGTTGGGGAAGCGGCTCCGCGCAGCGGACCGTCACGCCCGCCGCAACAACCCCACCGGCCTCCGCGCGAACAGCTCCGCCACCCCCACCCGCCCTCCGGCGAACTCCCGTTCGGGGCACAGCACGTCCACCCAACGGCCCGCCGGGAGGCGAAGCTCCGTGTCGCGCCAGCCGCCACCGCGTTCCAGCCGCAGGGACAGCCGGGTCACCGCCGTGACCACCTCGCCGGAGCGGCAGAAGGCCACGCAGTGGCCGGCCGCCGGGCCGGCAGCCGCGAGCGGGGCGTACGTGGCCGCCGGGCCGAACAGCTCCGGCGACGCCCGGCGCAGCCGCAGCGCCGCCGTGGTGAGCGCCTGCTTTTCCGCGCTCAGGCCCTCCGCGGGCGCGGCCGCGAGGGAGAGCGGCCGGCGGTTGTCCGGGTCGACCAGCGCGAGGAACTCGCGCTCGCAGCCCTGGTACACGTCCGGCACCCCCGGCATCGTCAGCTGGAGCAGTGTCGCTCCGAGCACGTTGGCCCGCGCGTACGGGGCGAGTTCGTGGGCGAACCGCGCCACTGAGTGCTGTGGCGGCCCCGCCGGGCCGGCGTCGACGAAGGCCGAGACCGCCTTCTCGTACGCCGCGTCCGGCTCGGTCCAGCTCGTGCGCAGCCCCGCCTCCCGTACGGCCTTCAGCAGCGCGGTGTCCAGCCGGCCCGCGTCGGGCGGGCCGAAGCCGAGGGCCGTCTGCCACGCGGTCCAGGCCACCTGCGGGTCGGGCGCGGCGCCGCCGGGCACGGTCTCCGCCTCCTCGGTGATCCGGGTGAGGAAGTCCGCCCAGCGTTCCGGGCATTCGGAGAGCACCGCGATCCGCGCCCGCACGTCGGCGCTGCGTTTGGTGTCGTGCGTGGTCAGGACGGTCCCGGTGGTGGGCCAGTCGCGGGCGAGCCGGGCGCAGTACGCGTGGAACGCCTCCGGAGCGACGGCCGGTTCGCCCGGCTCGCCGCCGACCTCGCATCCGGAGACCAGCGGCGCGTACCGGTAGAACGCCTTGTCCTCCACGGACTTGGCCCGCAGCGCGGACGCGGTCTGGGCGAAGCGGGCGCGGAACGCCTCGTGGTCGGGCCCGCTGCCGAGGCGGCCGAGGGCCAGGTCGCGGACCAGGTCGACGGCGGCCGCCTCGGCGGGCACGGCGAAGGTCTCCTTCGCCTCGCGGGCGGCCTCCCGCGGCAGCGCCGTCTCGTCGCCCGGCCGGTAGGGACGGTAGACGGGGACGCGGACCAGCAGCTCCCGCAGCGCGGCCCGCAGTGCCCACGGCGCGTGGTCGCGCAGCCGCGGGCCGGCGGCGCAGACCCGCTCGGCGAGCCGGACGAGCGCCGTGGTCTCTGCGGCCAGTTCGCGGTCCACCACCTCGTACGCGGCGTGCCGCGCCGTCTCCTCCCAGCGGCCGCCCAGTCCCGCCGCCGCCTCGGTGAACTGGCGGTGGTCCGCGTCGAGTCCGGCCACTCCGGCGGGGTCGGTGAACAGGCCGTCGATCCGGCGCAGCGCGTCGTACCCGGTGGTGCCGGCGACGGGCCAGGCGTCCGGCAGCGGCTCCTCACCGGTGAGTATCTTCTCCACGACGATCCAGCAGTCCCCGCCGGTCGCCTCGTGCAGCCGGCGCAGATACCCCTCGGGGTCGGCCACCCCGTCCGGATGGTCGACGCGCAGGCCCTCGACGACTCCGTCCCGTACCAGCTCCAGAATCTTGGCGTGGGTCGCGTCGAAGACGACCGGGTCCTCGACGCGCAGCCCTATCAGCTCCGAGACGGTGAAGAACCGGCGGTAGTTCAGCTCGGTGCGGGCCAGCCGCCACCAGCAGAGGCGGTACCACTGGGCGTCCAGCAGCTCCGCCATCGGCGGACCGGCCGTCGAGTCGCGCACGGGGAAGCGCTGCTCGCCGTAGTGCAGGACGTCCCCCTCGACATGCATCTTGTCCATCTCGTCGCCGACGCGTCCGGCGAGCACCGGCAGCAGGATCCTCCCGTCGCCCGCCTCCCAGTCGATGTCGAACCAGCGGGCGTACGGGGACTCGGGCCCCTCGCGCAGCACTTCCCACAGCGCGCGGTTGTGGCGCGGCACGGCGGCCATGTGGTTGGGGACGATGTCGAGGACCAGCCCCATGCCGTGCTCCCGTGCCGTACGGGACAGCTCCCGCAGCCCCGCCTCGCCGCCGAGCTCCTCGCGGACGCGGCCGTGGTCGACCACGTCGTAGCCGTGCGTCGAACCGGGGACGGCCTCCAGCACCGGTGACAGATGCAGATGGGAGACACCGAGTGCGGCCGCGTGGGGCACGGCGGCCGCGGCCGCCGCGAAGGGGAAGCCGGGCTGGAGCTGGAGCCGGTATGTGGAGGTGGGCGTCATGCGAACATACGTACCCGGCCGGAGAGGTTCCTGCGCCCGGCCCCGGGGGCGGCGTCGGCCGATCGGGTGAACCGGAGGCACGTGCGGCTGTGCGCCCTGGCGGGGGCCGGCCCGATGTGCATCGAGCCGGCCCGCGGAAGTCCGACCGTCGTGGCAGCCCGGCCGCCGGCTGCCCGGCCGTCACCGGGCGGGTGTTACGCGGGGCGCCGCAGCACCGTCATGCTGCGGCCCACCAGCCGCAGCTCGTCCCCGGCGGAGACCATCGGTCCCCGGCCCGGCGGGACACCTTCCTTGCAGGCCGTGTCCACGACCACCTGCCACTGTTCGCCGTGGCTCACCGGCACGGTGAAGTCGAGCTCCTCCGCGCTGGCGTTGAACATCAGCAGGAACGAGTCGTCCGAGATCCGCTCGCCCCGGGGCCCCGGCTCGGAGATCGCGTGGCCGTTGAGGAAGACCGACAGCGCCTTGGCGTGCGCGGCCTGCCAGTCCCTGGCGACCATCTCGTCACCCTGCGGGGTGAACCAGGCGATGTCCGTCAGCTCGTCGTGCGTCCCTTCCACCGGCCGGCCGTGGAAGAACCGCCGCCGCCGGAAGACGGGGTGGTCACGCCGCAGCCACACCATCGTCTTGGTGAACGCCAGCAGCGACCCCTCCTCGTCGTCGCCGGGGTCGGGCCAGTGCACCCAGGCGATCTCGTTGTCCTGGCAGTACGCGTTGTTGTTGCCGCCCTGGGTGCGGCCGAACTCGTCGCCGTGGCTGAGCATCGGCACGCCCTGCGAGAGCATCAGCGTGGCGATGAAGTTGCGCATCTGGCGCTCGCGCAGCTCCAGCACGCCCTCGTCGTCGGTGTCGCCCTCCGCGCCGCAGTTCCACGAACGGTTGTGGCTCTCGCCGTCGCGGTTGTTCTCGCCGTTGGCCTCGTTGTGCTTGTCGTTGTAGGAGACGAGGTCGTGCAGGGTGAAGCCGTCGTGGCAGGTGGTGAAGTTGATCGAGGCCAGGGGGCGGCGGCCGTCGTCCTGGTACAGGTCGGAGGAGCCGGTCAGCCGGGACGCGAACTCGGCGAGGGTGCGCGGCTCGCCCCGCCACAGGTCCCGTACGCAGTCGCGGTACTTGCCGTTCCACTCGGTCCACAGCGGCGGGAAGTTGCCCACCTGGTAACCGCCCTCGCCGACGTCCCACGGCTCCGCGATCAGCTTGACCTGGCTGACCACCGGGTCCTGCTGCACCAGGTCGAAGAAGGACGACAGCCGGTCCACCTCGTGGAACTGGCGGGCGAGCGTCGCCGCGAGGTCGAAGCGGAATCCGTCCACGTGCATCTCGGTCACCCAGTAGCGCAGCGAGTCCATGATCAGTTGCAGCACATGGGGGCTGCGCATCAGCAGGGAGTTCCCGGTGCCGGTGGTGTCCATGTAGTACCGGCGGTCCTCGGTGAGCCTGTAGTACGACTCGTTGTCCAGGCCGCGGAAGGAGAGCGTGGGGCCGAGATGGTTGCCCTCGGCGGTGTGGTTGTAGACCACGTCGAGGATGACCTCGATGCCCGCCTGGTGCAGGGCCCGCACCGCCTGCTTGAACTCGAGCACCTGCTCGCCGCGGTCGCCCCAGGACGCGTAGGAGTTGTGCGGGGCGAAGAAGCCGATGGTGTTGTAGCCCCAGTAGTTGTTCAGCCCGGCGTCGACCAGCCGGTGGTCGTTGACGAACTGGTGCACCGGCATCAATTCGAGCGCGGTGACGCCCAGTTCCGTCAGGTGGGAGATGACGGCGGGGTGGGCCAGCCCGGCGTAGGTGCCGCGGAGCTCGGGCGGCAGTTCCGGGTGCAGCATGGTCAGGCCCTTCACATGGGCCTCGTAGATCACCGTGCGGTGGTAGTCGGTGCGCGGCAGCCGGTCGTCGCCCCAGTCGAAGTAGGGGTTCACGACCACCGACGTCATGGTGTGCGGCGCGGAGTCCAGGTCGTTGCGGGAGTCCGGTCTGCCGAAGTGGTAGCCGTAGACCGACTCGTTCCACTCGATCGAGCCACTGATCGCACGCGCGTACGGATCAAGCAGTAACTTTGCGGAGTTGCAGCGCTGCCCGCGGGCGGGCTCGTACGGGCCGTGCACCCGGAAGCCGTAGCGTTGGCCGGGCATGATGCCCGGCAGATAGGCGTGCCGCACGAACGCGTCGGTCTCGCGCAGCTCCACCGCTGTCTCCGAGCCGTCGTCGTGGAGCAGACACAGCTCGATCCGGTGTGCGGCCTCCGAATGCACCGCGAAGTTGGTGCCGGCGCCGTCGTACGTGGCGCCGAGGGGGTACGCCTGTCCCGGCCAGACCTGCATAGATTCGACTCTTCCATTCTGATCCGGGTAATGGGAGCTACTCGGACAAGATCCTCCCGCAAAGTGGGGCAAGCTCCTAGGACTTCGCGCCGTCCTACCGGGTGACTGCGCCGGAGCCGACCGCGCGCGTGTACGGATCGGCCCGGCGCGCCCCCGCGCGCTGGGCGGCGCCGTGGCCGGGGGCCGACCGGCCGGGGGCGGCGTCAATTCTATGAATCCCCTCACTCCACGAAGAGTGCCGTTGCCGTAACGGAGCGCATCAGCAGGCGAGTTGGATAGATTCCCCGGACGATCCTGGTGCACCGCCTCCCGCAGCCGGAGTACCCTTCCTTGATCGTTGGAGACGGGCGTCAGATACGCGGAAGAAGGCGGTGCGCGGGTGAGCTCGGGAGGGCTGGAGCTACCCCCCGGTGACACGGGTCACGAGGGGGGAGACTCCACCGAGGTCCCGCCAGGAGCGGTCTCGCTCGCGCGGCCGATGGAGATAGGGGCGGAGCTGGACTGGGGCGCGGACGCCTGGAGCGAGGTGCGGACACGCGCCCAGCGGGCCGGCCGCGCCTACATCTGGCTGAATCTGGTCGAACAGCGGCTGCGGGCGGTCGTGGCCGCCGTGCTGCGCCCGGTCTACGAGCCGGTGCACGGCGACGACTGGGTGGTCGCAGCCGCCGGCCCGGCCGGCCAGGAGTGGGTGCAGCGGGCCGTCGCGGTACGGGAGGTCTCCCGCCGCAAGGGCTATCTGCTGGACCCGGCGGACGACAACGTCCTCTCCTTCCTGACCCTGCCGCAGCTGCGCGAGCTGATGGTCCAGCACTGGCCCTGCTTCGAGCCGTACTTCGACGACCGGCGCGACGTGGAGCTGGCGCTCGACGAGCTCGAGGTGGCCCGGAACGTGGTCTCCCGCAACCGCGCGCTCAACGAGGCGGTGCTCGCCCAGGCCGAGCGGGCCTCGTCACGGCTGCTGGAGATACTCGGCAACGGCGCCGGCGTCCCCTCGGCCGACCGGCTCCGTGTCGACGCGGTGGAGGACCTGGTCGGCGACCGGTACGCGGACGTCGTCTCCGTCCACTCCGACCGCGTCAGGCTGCAGCGCCAGCTGCCCGCCGAGGACCTCTTCGGCGGCGCCCGCCGCCTCGACGCGATCGGCATAGGACTGAACCTGCTGGTCCAGAACTTCTCCGGCCGCAGGCTCGTCCGGCTCGCCGAGTCGGGATGCCGGGTCCGGCTGCTCTTCCTGAACCCGGCGAGCAGCGCCGTCAAACGCCGCGAGCGGGAACTCGGTCTCAAGAAGGGCGAGCTGAGCCGCACGGTGGAGATGAACATCCTCCATATGCGCCGCGTCCGCTCCCGGCTGCGCGACCCAGGCGCCTTCGAGATCCAGGTCTTCGACGAGACGCCCCGCTTCACCGCCTACCTCGTGGACGGCGACGGCCCCGACGGCCTCGCCGTCATCCAGTCCTACCTCCGCCGGGCCCGCGGCATGGAGGCGCCGGTGCTGGTGCTGCGGGGCGGAGGACGCTCCGTGGTGCGGGCGGGACAGGACAGCGAAACGGGACTTTTCCAGACATATCGCGAGGAGTTCGAGTCGGTCTGGGTCGATTCGCGCCCTGTGTCCTGAGCCTCCTGAGTGTCCTTCAGCGTTCGCCGCCGGACCCGCTGTCAGTGGCGCGTGCGAGAGTGGTCGTCAACTGGGGGAAGTACCACCGCACCACCGAGAAGGGGGCATCATGTCCTGGCACCGCGAGCTGCTGGTCGGCTTCGATCTGGAGACGACGGGGACCGATCCGCTCGACGCGCGCATCGTGACGGCAGCCGTCGTCGAGCTGCGCGCGGGCGAGCCGGTGCGGAGCCACGGCTGGATGGCGGACCCGGGGATAAGCATCCCGGCACAGGCCTCCGCCATCCACGGCATCAGCAACGAACGGGCGTCGGCCGAGGGCCGGCCCCCGCGCGAGGTGGTCGACGAGATCGCCACCCTCGTGTGCGGGCACTGGCGCCGGGGCGTCCCGGTCGTCGCGTACAACGCCGCGTTCGACCTGACGCTGCTGGCGGCCGAGTTGCAGCGGCACGGCCTGCCCTCCCTGGCGGAGCGGCTGCACGGCCGGCCGGTCGGCCCCGTGATCGATCCGTACACGATCGACCGGGCCGTCGACCGGTACCGCAAGGGCAAGCGCACCCTCGAAGCGGTCTGCGTCGAGTACGGGGTGGTGCTCGCCAGCGCCCACCACGCCGACGCGGACGCCCGCGCGGCGGTCCTGGTGGCGTGCGCGATAGCCGAACGGCACGCCATGGTCGCCACCCTCGCCGTGGCGGAGCTGCACGACCGGCAGGTGGAGTGGTACGCCCAGTGGGCGACCGACTTCCAGAGCTTCCTGCGCCGCAAGGGCACGGTGGACGCGGTGGTCGACACATCCTGGCCGATGCGCGAGCTGGCCCCGGTCGCGGGCTGACAGGTGGGCCGACACGGGAGGCCGGTCCGGTCCGGCCGGGTCCCGTCAGAAGGGGTACCAGCGCACCTCGGGGTCCCCGTCGCGCAGTGAGCCCACTCTGCGGCGGAACTCGGCCAGCGCCTTGGGGTTGGACGGCGCGTGCTGGGCGACCCATGCGCAGCTTGCCGTCTCGCGGGCGCCGCGCAGGACGGGGCAGCCGTCCCACTCGCGTACGTCCCAGCCGTAGGTCTCGGTGAAGGCGTCGTACGCCCGGGGGGCGAGGCCGTAGCGGTCGCGGGACAGGGCCATGACCACCAGATCGTGCTCGCGCAGATCCGACGAGACGGTCTCGAGGTCGACCAGGACCGGGCCGTCCGGGCCCACATGGACGTTGCGGGGGAGGGCGTCGCCGTGGATCGGCCCCGGCGGCAGGTGTGGAGCGAGCCCGGCGGCGGCCGTCGCGAAACCGTCACGGCGGGCCCGCAGATAGTCGGCGTCGGCCGGGTCGATCGCGTCGCCCGCCAGCCGCAGCCAGCGTTCGACACCGCCGAGCAGCTCCCGTCGGGGGAGGGTGAAGGAAGGAGGAGCGAGCGCGTGGACAAGGCGCAGCAGCTGGGCCAGGTCGGCGGGCTCCGCCGGGCGTACGGCGTCGGGCAACCGGTGCCACACCGTCACGGGGTGGCCGTCGACCAGCCGCGGGCCGGTCCCGGCGGCGGCCCGTACCGCGGGCACCCCGGCCGCCTCCAGCCAGCCGGCGACGGCCAGTTCCCGCTCCGCACGCGCCAGCAGGCCGGCGTCCCTGCCGACCTTCACGACCACCTGGTCCGTCGCGAACACGGCGTTCTCGCCGAGCGCCAGCAGCGCCGCTTCCCTCGGGAAGCCGGCCGCCGCCAGCACCTCGCGTGCCCGTGTCTCGTCCATCGCCCGCTCCCAGCACCGTTGGTGAACCCGACAGAGTCTCGCATCAGCGCAGGTCGCCCGGTACGGCGACGCGGCACGACGGACCGCTGCCGCAGGTCGCCGGCGGCGATCCCGGGGTGGTACGGGCAGCGCGGGGTCCGGCCCCGGCGCTGACGAGGCATGGACGACGGCGCGACGACCGGGAGGGTCGCCGCGCCGCGCGGGTGCTTGCCGTCAGGCGGACAGGAGGCGGTCGGGAGGCGTCAGGAAGCGGTGCAGGAGCCGACGCTCGGCGCGTTCCAGTTGCCGTTCGCCATGACCGTGAAGCCGAAGCTCGTGGAGCTTCCGGCCGCGAGGTTGCCGTTGCCGTTCGGCCGCATCGTCATCACATTGCCGCTGCTGTCCCAGGTCGGGCTGCCGTTCCAGGTGGCGGAGATCTTCTGGGGCGAGGAGACCGTCACGTTGACGGACCAGTTGCTGATCGGGGTGCTGCCGGCCGTGACGGTCACCTGGCCGTTGAAGCGGTCGCCCCAGCGGGTGGTCTCCGCGTAGCGCACGGTGCAGGTGGCGGCGCCGCCACCGCCGCCCCCGCCGCCGCCACCGGACGTGCCGCCGAGTGCGGCCAGCACCGAGTGGTAGGCAGCCTTCTTGGTGTAGTTGCCGTCGAACAGGAGCGGGGTGCCGCTGCTGCGCCACGAGTACTTGTCGGTGACGCCCCAGACGGTGATGCCGGTGCAGCGGGTGACGGCCAGACAGGCGTTCACGGCGCGGCTGTAGCTGTCGGCCTGCGAGGAGCCGGAGCCCTCGATGTCCAGCTCGGTGATCTGCACGTCGACACCGAGGTCGGCGAAGCGCTGGAGGTTGGCCCGGTAGTCGCTGGGCACCGGCGAGGCGCTGTTGAAGTGGGACTGGAAGCCGACGCAGTCGATCGGGACACCGCGCTGCTTGAAGTCCTTCACCATGTTGTAGACGGCGTTGCTCTTCGCGTTCACACCGTCGGTGTTGTAGTCGTTGTAGCAGAGCTTCGCCGCGGGATCGACGGTGCGGGCGGTGCGGAACGCCTCCTCGATGAACCCGTTGCCCAGCTTGTCCTGGAAGGGCGAGCTGCGACGGGCTCCGCTGCCGCCGTCCTGGAATGCCTCGTTGACCACGTCCCAGGAGTGGATCTTGCCGCGGTAGTGCTGCATCACCTGAGTGATGTGGTTGTTCATCGCGGAACGCAACTCGGTCGCGTTCAGTCCGCCCACCCAGCCGGGCAGTTGGGAGTGCCAGACCAGGGTGTGGCCGCGGACGTCCATGCCCCGGCTCCGGGCGTGGTTGACGATCTGGTCGGCGGCACCGAAGCTGAACGAGTTGCGGGAGCTCTCCAGCGCGTCCCATTTCATCTCGTTCTCCGGGGTGACCGAGTTGAACTCGGTGTTCAGCGTGGAGACGTAGTCGGACTCTCCCAGACGGTTGGCGGCCACGGCCGTACCGAAGTAGCGGCCCTTCTCCGCCGCCGAGGCGCCGAGTGTGGTTGCGGCGTGGGCGGTGCCCTGCAGGGCGACCGTTCCGGCGGCGGCCATGGCCACCGCGGCTGTGACGACGAGTGCCCCGCGGGCACGCCGACGTGACGAACTGCCGATCATTGCGACCTCTTCTTCCGGTGCCCGGGCAGCGGAAAATCGTGCCGGGGCGCGGTAGGTGGACCTTTCGTGGTGCCGTGTGCACCCGCCGGGCGCCGGAGGCGCTCGGGCGGGGAGGTGCGATCGGTGGAGAGTATGCGAGTGGTTCTGAGGTGTCGTCAACGGAAAATTTCTCGAAACTTCTCGAAATATTTTCCTGGCCGGTCAGAGCCCTCAAATTCTTTGAGCTGCGGTAAAGGTCTATGCCGCAAGCGGAGTTGGCGCGGAAGGTCGGCCGAATTTCGCCTATGGAGGTCGTCGGGACCTCGAAAGTTTCGGAGCGGAATATCCAGGCGATCGCACGAGACGTCTCGTCTATCGTCGTCGCCTGACCGAACCGCAGCGGGCCCACCTCGCCATGTTCTCCATCGCGGCCCCGGGGCATGTGAACCCGAGCCTCGAAGTGATCCGCGAGCTCGTCGCCCGCGGACACCGCGTCGGCTACGCGATCCCCGAGTCGTTCGCCGACCGGATCGCGGAGACCGGCGCGGAGCCGGTCGTCTACAAGTCGACACTGCCCACCGAGGACGAGCCGGACGCCTGGGGACTGCGCGGAGCGTGTTCCCCTGCCCCCACCCTCCGGCCCGGCGGCCGGCGGACCCCCACCTGCCCTGTCCCGGCTCTGCCCGGACCCGCGCCTCAATCGCCCCCTACGGCCTGGCGGCCGTGGGAGGTGCCCCCAGGCGGGGCTGGGTTGGCCGGTCTCGTCGGGGCTCCGCCCCCGGGCCCCGCGCCTCAATCTCCCCCTATGGCCTGGCGGCCGTGGGAGGTGCCCCCAGGCGGGGCTTGAGTTGCCGGGCAACTCAAGCCCGGCAGGCGGGGCGTCCCGCGGGGCTGAGGTGGCCCGGGCGGCTCCGGCCCGGCCTGGAGTGCTCCCCCTACGCCTGGCGGCGTGGGGTGCCCCCACCCACGGCCGCCAGGCCGTAGGGCGAGTTTGAGGCCACCGCGCGAAGCGCGGTACCGGCCCGGGCGAAGCCCGGCCCACCGCCGGGAGGGCGGTACGGGGGCTGGGGCCCCCACACTGCGTACGGCCGTCCCGGCTTTCCCGGTCGTCCGTCGTCACGGTCCCGGAATATGTGCGGACGTGTGTGAATTGCGTGCATGAATGGTCGTACACGTGGTCGGAGCGTGGGGCGCATGTGCGCGGTGTCTGTACACAGCCCTTCTGCTTGCTTCGGAGCCATGGGCGTTATCCGGTCGTCTCGTTCTGCCGCACGGTGACTCGGGGCGCGGCCGCTCCTTCTCCAGGACGGTGGGCGTCCCTGATGCGAGGGATGGAAGCCCCCTACAGCTAAAGGCCGTTGGCCCTCCGGCCCGACTTGGAGAGCGATGGCCGATTTCTTATTAAGAAACCTTGTTGAGTAAGTCACAGCTTCATGAAGGTCTTGATATGAGCCCGTCAATCGGTCAGGGTTTCGAGCCAGCCCCGGGAGATCTTCCGTCCACGGGGCCATCCCCCCACAAAAAGATGACGAGGAGCCCCCTCTTCATGGCAACTCACAAGCGCGCGAGCCGGATCAAGCTCACCGCCGCCATAACCGCAGTGGCCGCCGCAGCAGGCGTCACACTGATCAACACGTCCTTCGCCGGAGCGGCCGCTCCCGCCGAGGGCAAGATCTACGGCGCGAACGCCGAAGGCGCCGTCGCCGGCAGCTACATCGTCATGCTGGACGAGAAGGCCGACAAGAAGGGACTGGCCGAGGAGTACGGCGGCACGCTGCGTCGCAACTACAGCTCCGCCATCAACGGCTTCTCCGCCAGCGGCCTTTCGGAGACCGAGGCCAAGCGCCTCGCCGCCGACCCGGCCGTCGCCAAGGTCGTCCAGAACAAGAAGTTCACCATCGACGCCACCCAGACCGACCCGCCGTCCTGGGGTCTCGACCGGGTCGACCAGACCGACACGGCGGGCGACAGCGCGTACACCTACCCGGACAGTGCCGGCGAGGGTGTGACCGCGTACGTCATCGACACTGGAGTCCGCGTCTCCCACAAGGACTTCGAGGGCCGCGCCACGCACGGCTTCGACGCCGTGGACGACGACGACTCCGCCGACGACGGCAACGGCCACGGCACCCATGTCGCGGGCACCATCGCCGGTGCGGCGCACGGCGTCGCCAAGAAGGCGAAGATCGTCGCCGTCCGGGTGCTGGACGACAACGGCTCCGGCACCACCGAGCAGGTCGTCGCCGGCATCGACTGGGTCACCCAAAACCACGAGGGCCCGTCGGTCGCCAACATGAGCCTCGGCGGCAGCGCCGACGAGGCCCTCGACGAGGCCGTGCGCAAGGCCGTCGCCGCCGGTGTCACCTTCGGTGTCGCGGCCGGCAACGAGTCCTCCGACGCGGGCCAGGGCTCCCCGTCACGCGTGCAGGAGGCCATCACCGTCGCCTCCTCCACCAAGGACGACGCCCAGTCGGACTTCTCCAACTTCGGGGAGATCGTGGACATCTACGCCCCCGGCTCCGACATCACCTCCGCGTGGAACGACAGCGACGAGGGCACCAAGACCATCTCCGGTACCTCGATGGCGACCCCGCACGTCGTCGGCGCCGCCGCGGTCTACCTCGCCGGCCACCAGGAGGCCACCCCGGAGGAGGTCGCCACCGCCCTCACCGAGGGCGCGACGGCCGACAAGATCACCAACCCCAGCGCGGGAACGCCCAACAAGCTGCTGAAGATCGTCGAGTGACCGACGGCCCACGCCGCTGAAACCGGCGGTCGCCGTGCCCTCCCCCACGGGGCGCGGCGACCGCCTATCGTTCCGGCATGACGACGAAGTATGCGGCCCTCCTGCGCGGGATCAACGTCGGCGGCGCCAAGAAGGTCCCCATGGCACAACTGCGCGCCGTCCTCGACGGTTTGGGGTACGCGGACGTCGCCACCTACCTGCAGAGCGGCAACGCGGTGTTCAGCAGCGAGGAGACGGACGAGAACGTCCTCGCCGCCGCGCTGGAGCAGGCGATCGAGAAGGAGTTCGGCTTCCGGGTCGACACCCTGGTGCGCGGCGCCGGGTATCTCCGCGCGGTCGCCGAGGCATGCCCCTTCCCGGCGGCCTCCCTCGAAGGCAAGCAGCTGCACGTCACGTTCTTCTCCGGGCCCGTCACCGCCGACCGCTTCGCGTCCGTCGACGCGGCGGCCCATCTGCCGGAGGAGTTCCGGCTGGGCGACCGCGTCCTGTATCTGTACGCGCCGGACGGCCTCGGTCGCTCGAAGCTCGCGGCCACGCTCTCCCGGCCCGGTCTGCTCAAGGACCTCGTCGGCACCAGCCGCAACTGGAACACCGTCGTCAAGCTCGTGGAGATGACCCGCGGCTGACGCGAGCGGCTCGGGCGGAAGCGGCCGCGCGAACGGCCACGGGCGGAAGCGGCCCGGCGTCGAAGTGGCCCGGCGAAGCGGATGGTCAATGGCCCAGGGACGCAGGCGACTTGACGGCTAGCGTCGTCGGCATGACCACCACGGACACCGACCGCCGGACCGCCGTCGACTTCTACTTCGACCCCGCCTGCCCCTTCGCCTGGATCACCTCGCGCTGGCTGCTGGAGGTCGAAAGCGAACGCGCGCTCGACCTCCGCTTCCGCGTGATGAGCCTGTACTTCCACAACCTCGGCAACGAGCTCCCCGACTGGTACCGCGAACTGGTCGACAAGTCGATCGGCCCGGTGCGTGTCGCGGCCGCCACGGCCGAGCAGCACGGCGACGACGTGCTGCGCGACCTCTACACCGCCTTCGGCACCCGCATCCACCGGGAGAAGAACGAGGACTTCGACGAGGTCGTCGCCCAGTCCCTCGCCGAGCTCGGCCTGCCAGCGTCCCTGGCGGCCGCCGCGCACGACCCCGCGTACGACGACGCCGTCCGCCGCAGCCACGACGCGGGCAAGGACCCCGGTGCCGACGCCTATGTCGGCACCCCGACGATCCACGTCGACGGCACCGTCTGGTTCGGTCCGGTTCTCAACTCGGTCCCGCGGGGCGCGGAGGCCGTACGCCTCTTCGACAGCTTCCGGGTCCTCGCCGACCACCCGGACCTCTTCGAACTGAAGCGCGCCCGTACGGGCAGCCTCGTCTTCGACTGACGCCGCCCGCAGGGCTACGCGCCCACCGCCAGCAGGTGTTCCGCCGGCGACTCCTCGTAGCGCCGCAGCAGCAGCCGTGCCAGTTCCGGCGCGGCGCCCAGGACGTCGGACACGGTGTCCGCGTCGGCGGCGCCAGCCGCGATGCGGTCGGGGAGGCGGCCCGGGGCGATCACGTACGGGGCCACGGCGACGCGGGCGGCGCCGTCGGCGCGCAGGGCGCGGACCGCGTCCTCGGTGCGCGGAAGGGATGCGGAGGCGAACGCAGGCCGCACGGCGCACCAACCGGTGTGCCGCAGCTCCCGCGCTGTGTGAGCGATCACTGCGATCGCCTCCGGGTCTGTGGAGCCCGCGGCGGCCAGTACCAGGCCGGTCGAGCTCTTGTCGGCGGGGGTGAGGCCCGCCTCGTACAGCCGCCGTTCGACCGCGGCGAGCAGCAGCGGCGACGGGCCGAGGACCGCGGCCCGGCGGACGCGCAGCGTGGGCGGCGCCTGGCGCAGCACGGCCGGGATGTCCGCCTTGGCGTGGAAGGCGCGCGTCAGCAGCAGCGGCAGCGCCACCACGTCCCGTACGCCGTCGGCCGCCAGCCGGTTGAGGACCCGCGGCACCGAGGGGGCGTCGAAGTCGAGGAACGCGGTCTCGACGCGCAGGCCCGGCCGCATGGCGCGCACCCGCCGCACCAGGGCGTCGACGGTCGCGGCGTGCCGCGGGTCGCGGCTGCCGTGCGCCATGACGAGGAGGGCCGGTCCGTGGGTCATCGGCTCAGCTCCGCACGAGCAGACCGCGGCTGCGCAGGACCCACCGCTCCAGCGGACTGAAGATCAGCAGGTCGATCGCGATGCCGACGATCAGGATCAGCAGGATGGCGAGGAACACGCCGGGCATGTCGGCGTTGTTGCGGCCGTTCTCCAGCAACTGGCCGAGGCCGAGGCCCAGGTCGGGGGAGGATGCGATGATCTCCGCGGCCATCAGCGAACGCCAGGAGAACGCCCAGCCCTGCTTCAGCCCCGCCACATAACCGGGCAGCGCCGCCGGCATCACGATGTGCCAGGCGCCCCGCAGCCCGGTCGCGCCCAGTGTGCGGCCGGCCCGCAGGAACAGCGGCGGTACCTGGTCGACGCCGGAGACCAGGCCGTTCGCGATCGACGGGACCGCGCCCAGCAGGATCACGGCGAACATCATCTTGTCGTTCAGCCCGAGCCAGATCACGGCCGGCGGCACCCAGGCGACGGACGGCAGCGACTGCAGGCCCGACAGGATCGGCCCGATCGCGGCACGGACGAACCTGACCCGGGCCACCAGCAGTCCGAGCGGGGTGCCGATGGCGAGGGCCAGCAGGAAGCCGAGCAGACCGCGGGAGACGCTGGTCCAGATGACCTCGAACAGCGTGCCCTGCAGCCACATGCCGGACACGCTGTCCCACACCGCGGACGGCGCGGGCAGCTTGTAGTCCTCGGTGACCTCCGCCCACACCAGCACCTGCCAGGCGAGGAGCACCAGCGCCACGGCGGTGAGCGGCGGCAGCACCTTCTTCAGCAGCACCTCGCGCACCGGCGTGCGGCTCACCTGCACCGCGTCCAGCGCGTCGAGCCCCGCCTCGAGACCCGCCAGGTCGTCGGCCCGGCCCGCGCCCTTCCCGGCGGTCCCGGTCGTGTCAGTGCTGGCCATGTCGGCGGATCTCCCCACGCAGTTCTTCGGTGATCTCGACGGACAGCTCCGCCACCTCGGTGTCCTCGATACGCCGCGGCTGCTCGATGTCGACGCTCCACTCCCGCGCCACCCGCCCCGGCCGTGACGACAGCAGCACCACCCGCTGCGCGAGCCGCACCGCCTCACGGACGTTGTGGGTGACGAACAGGACGGAGACGTTCGTCTCCCGCCAGATCCGGGTCAGCTCGTCGTGCAGCACGTCCCGGGTGATGGCGTCGAGCGCCGCGAACGGCTCGTCCATCAGCAGCAGCTGACTGTCCTGCGCCAGCGCGCGGGCCATGGCGACCCGCTGCCGCATCCCGCCCGACAGCTCGTGCACCCGCTTGCGGTACGCGCCGCCGAGCCGCACCAGCTCCAGCAGCCGCTCGGCCTCGCCGCGCCGTACGCTCTTCGGCACGCCGCGCAGCCTGAGCGCCAGTTCGATGTTCTTGCCCGCGGTCAGCCACGGGAACAGGGCGTGTTCCTGGAACATCAGGGCGGGCCGGCCGCCGGGCGTCTCGATGGAGCCCGCGGTCGGCCGGTCGAGCCCCGCGACCAGGTTCAGCAGCGTCGACTTGCCGCAGCCGGACGCTCCCAGCAGAGTGACGAACTCGCCCGGCGCGACATCGAGCGTGATGTCGTCCAGCACGAGCTGCGGCCCGGCGGGCCCGTTGAAGGACTTGGAGACATGCCCGATACGGGCCGCGTACGTCTGCTCGACACTCACGCGGTCCTCGGCCTTGGCGATGGCAGTGGCCATGGTCGTCACCTCCTGGGGAACTCGGCTGGTACGGATCACTTGACGCCGAGTCCGGCGTCGGAGACCTCGGGCGCGCCCGCGGCGCCGAGGACCTTGTTCAGTGGCTTCAGGTCGTAGATCCCGGCGAGGTCGGGCCGCTCCAGCAGGCCCGCCCGCACCGCGTGGTCGGCCTGCGTGTCGAGCGTCGCGGCGAGCGGGTCGTCGGTGAACCGGAGGGACTTCCACGCCGGGTCGATCACCTCCGGCGGCAGCGGCTTGCCGGTCAGCTCCTCGAGCTTGGCGTTGGCCGAGGCCCTGGCCTGCTCGGGGTTGGCGGCGATCCACTCGTTCGTCTTCACCGTGCCGCGCAGTACCGCCTCGACGACGGCCGGGTGCTCCTTGAGGAACTTCTGCGACACGACGATGTTCGTGATCACGAACTTCCCGTCCGGCCACAGGTCCGCCTCGTCGACCAGCACCTTCGCGCCCGCGGCCACCAGCCTGGAGGCGGCGGGCTCCGGCATCCACGCCCCGTCGATCGCCCCGGACCGGTAGGCGCCCGGCGTCACCTTGGGCTGCATCCGGACGGCCGAGACGTCGCCCTTGCCGCTCTGGGGGTCGATCTTCCAGCCCTGCTCCGCGGCCCAGTTGAGGAACGCCACGTCCTGCGTGTTGCCGAGCTGCGGGGTGGCGATCCGCTTGCCCTCGACGTCGGCCGGGGACGTGATCCTCTCCGGGTTCACGACGAGCTTCACCCCGCCGGACGCGGAACCGCCGATGATCCGCAGGCTCTCACCGCCCGACTTCACATAGGCGTTGACGGCGGGGGAGGGGCCGATGAACCCGATGTCGATCGAGCCCGCGTTCAGGGCCTCGATCTCGGAGGGGCCGGCGTTGAAGCTCGCGGTCGACACCTTGGTGCCGCCCAGCTCCCGCTGCAGGATGCCCTCCCGGTCGCCCACGAGCGCCGTGGCATGGGTGAGGTTGGGGAAGTACCCGATCCGCACGGTGTCCAGACCCCCGACCTTCGGACCCTCCGCCGCGTGGGCGACGGGTGCCTTCACGGCCTGGGAGCCGTAGCCGCAGGCCGTGAGGACCACGGCGAGGAGCGGCAGCGCGGCTGCGGCGGCGAGGCCGCGGCCCAGGAACGTACGGGTGGCTGGCACGGGAGGTCTTCCTCTCGTAGGCCCGGTCCCTACGTCAGGTCGGGCCGGGTCGTCGGCGGGCGGTCAGGCTTTCGGCGGTGCGGGACGCCGGGGGCGCGCTCGGGCAGCGCCCCCGGTACTGCGGTCATCGCGCACATCGCGCCACCCCGCCCGTGCCCGCGCCGAGAACCCCGCTGCCTACGCGGCCGCCCTCCTTGGCGAAGGTCGAGAAGACGTCGGTCATCAGAAGTCCCAGGCCGCGTCGTCGGCGGACTGCTCGGCGGCGGCCTCGGCGGCGAAGGCGTCGCCCGCCATGCCCGCGGCGAGCGTAGTGCCGTCGGCGGGGTCGATGAGCAGGAACGACCCGGTGCGGCGCGAGTGCGCGTACGAGTCGAGCGCCAGCGGCTCGGCGGTGCGCACCTTGACGCGGCCGATGTCGTTGGCGACGAGCTGCCCGGGGGCCGGGTGCTGGGAGAGGTCGTCGAGGGTGAGCCGCGAGGGGATCTCCTTGACGATCGCCTTCACGGTGCGGGTGGTGTGCTTGAGCAGCACCCGCTGGCCGACGGTGAGCGGCTGGTCGGCGACGTGGCAGACGGTCGCCTCGACGTCCTGCGTGGTCGGCGGGGCGTCGTCGGTCGGCACGATCAGGTCGCCGCGGGAGACGTCGATGTCGTCCTCCAGCAGCAGCGTGACCGACTGCGGCGTCCAGGCCACGTCCACCGGCTCGCCCAGCAGGTCGATGCCGGAGACCTTCGAGGTGCGGCCGGAGGGCAGCACCGTGACGGACTCGCCGACGCGGAAGGCGCCGGCGGCGATCTGGCCCGCGTAGCCGCGGTAGTCGGGGTGCTCGGCGGTCTGCGGCCGGATCACGTACTGCACCGGCAGCCGGGCGTGGCAGGTGGCCAGGTCGTGGCTGACAGGCACGGTCTCGAGGTGTTCGAGCACGGTGGGGCCGCCGTACCAGTCCATGTTCGCGGACGGTTCCACCACGTTGTCGCCGGCGAGCGCGGAGATCGGGATCGCGGTGATCTCGGGGACGCCCAGCGAGGCGGCGTACGCGGTGAACTCCTCGGCGATCTTCGCGAAGACGGGCTCGGCGTAGTCCACGAGGTCCATCTTGTTGACGGCCAGGACGACGTGCGGGACGCGGAGCAGGGCGGCGACCGCGGCGTGCCGGCGGGTCTGTTCGACGACGCCGTTGCGGGCGTCGACGAGGACGACCGCGAGTTCGGCGGTGGAGGCGCCGGTGACCATGTTGCGGGTGTACTGCACGTGGCCGGGGGTGTCGGCGAGGATGAACCGGCGGCGGGGCGTGGCGAAGTAGCGGTAGGCCACGTCGATGGTGATGCCCTGCTCGCGCTCGGCCCGCAGACCGTCGGTGAGCAGCGCCAGGTCGGGGGTCTCCTGCCCGCGGCTGCGGGAGGCGTGCTCCACGGCCTCCAGTTGGTCGGTGAGGACCGACTTGGAGTCGTGCAGCAGCCGCCCGACGAGGGTGGACTTGCCGTCGTCGACGGACCCGGCGGTGGCGAAGCGCAGCAGGGTGGTGGCGGAGACCTGTTCCGCCAGCTGCTCGGTGGGGCTGGTCATCTCTAGAAGTACCCTTCGCGCTTGCGGTCTTCCATCGCGGCCTCTGACATCTTGTCGTCGGCGCGGGTGGCGCCCCGTTCGGTGAGGCGGGAGGCGGCGATCTCGGTGATCACGGCTTCGAGTGTGGTGGCGTCGGAGTCGACGGCGCCGGTGCAGGACATGTCGCCGACGGTGCGGTAGCGGACCAGCCGCTTCTCGGACGTCTCGGTGTCCTTCGGGCCGCCCCACTCGCCCGCGGTCAGCCACATGCCGGAACGCTTGAACACCTCCCGCTCGTGCGCGAAGTAGATCTGCGGCAGCTCGATCCTCTCGCGCTGGATGTACTGCCACACGTCCAGCTCGGTCCAGTTGGAGAGCGGGAACACCCGCACATGCTCACCCGGCGCGTGGCGGCCGTTGTAGAGCTGCCACAGCTCCGGGCGCTGCCGGCGCGGGTCCCACTGGGAGAACTCGTCGCGCAGGCTGAACACCCGCTCCTTGGCCCGCGCCTTCTCCTCGTCACGCCGCCCGCCGCCGAACACCGCGTCGAACCGGTGCTCCTGGATCGCCTCGGTCAGCGGCACGGTCTGCAGCGGATTGCGGGTCCCGTCGGGACGCTCACGCAGCTTGCCCGCGTCGATGTACTCCTGCACGGAGGCCACATGCAGCCGCAGCCCGTGCCGGGCGACCGTGCGGTCCCGGTACTCCAGGACCTCGGGGAAGTTGTGCCCGGTGTCCACGTGCAGCAGCGAGAACGGCACCGCCGCCGGCGCGAACGCCTTCAGCGCCAGATGCAGCATGACGATGGAGTCCTTGCCGCCGGAGAAGAGGATCACCGGCCGCTCGAACTCGCCCGCCACCTCGCGGAAGATGTGCACCGCCTCCGACTCGAGCGCGTCCAGGTGGGACAGCGCGTACGGGCTGTCCGTACCCTCGCTCACGATGTCGACGCTGGTCGTCACAGCAGACCCCTTTCGGCGAGCAGTGCGTGGACCGCGTCGGCGGATTCCCGCACGGTCTGGTTCTGGGACTCGATCCGCAGGTCGGGCGTCTCGGGCTCCTCGTACGGGTCGTCGACCCCGGTCAGTCCGCTGATCTCGCCCGCGGCCTGCTTGGCGTACAGCCCCTTCACGTCACGCGCCGAGCACACCTCGACCGGAGTGGCGACGTGCACCTCCAGATACGGCGTGCCCTGGCTCTGGTGGCGCTTGCGGACCGCCTCGCGGCTGTCCGCGTACGGGGCGATGACCGGCACCAGCACCTGCACGCCGTTGGACGCGAGGAGTTCGGCGACGAAGCCGATCCGCTGCACATTGGTGTGCCGGTCCTCGCGGCTGAAACCGAGGCCCGCCGAGAGGAACTCGCGGATCTCGTCGCCGTCGAGCAGCTCGACACGGTGGCCCTCCGCGCGCAGCCGGTCCGCCAGCTCGTACGCGATGGTGGTCTTGCCGGCGCTCGGCAGACCCGTGAGCCAGATCGTGGCTCCGGTCACGTCGTTCTCCAAAGGAATCTGATCGGTCGTCATCAGCCGTGCAGCCCGCACTCGGTCTTGCCGCGCCCGGCCCAGCGGCCGGCCCTGGCGTCCTCGCCCTCCAGCACCCGGCGGGTGCAGGGCGCGCAGCCGACGGAGGTGTAGCCGTCCGTGAGCAGTGGGTTGGTGAGCACGCCGTGCTCGGCGACGTAGGCGTCCACGTCGTCCTGCGTCCAGCGGGCGATCGGGGAGACCTTGACCTTGCGCCGCTTCTCGTCCCAGCCGACCACCGGGGTGTTCGCCCGGGTCGGGGACTCGTCGCGGCGCAGGCCCGTCGCCCACGCGTCGTATCCGGTCAGGCCCTGCTCCAGCGGCTTGACCTTGCGCAGGGCGCAGCACAGGTCGGGGTCGCGGTCGTGCAGCTTCGGGCCGTACTCGGCGTCCTGCTCGGCCACCGTCTGGCGGGGGGTGAGCGTGATGACGTTGACGTCCATCACCGCGTCCACCGCGTCACGGGTGCCGATGGTCTCCTCGAAGTGGTAGCCGGTGTCGAGGAAGACCACGTCCACGCCGGGCATGGCACGGGAGGCGAGATGGGCGACCACCGCGTCCTCCATCGAGGAGGTGACGCAGAAACGGGCGCCGAAGGTCTCGGTGGCCCAGTCAAGGATCTCCAGGGCGGAGGCGTCCTCGAGGTCCCGGCCCGCCTGCTCGGCCAGTGACTTGAGGTCCCGCTCGGCCTGAACCGTCGTCATGTCGCTTCCCCTCCACCGTCGCCCTGCTGGAGTCCCCGGCTCAGCAGCCCGAGGAACTTCAGCCGGAAGGCCCGATTGCATGCCCCGCACTCCCACGCGCCGTGACCTTCTTCGCTGGGACGAAGGTCCTCGTCGCCGCAGTACGGGCAGTAGAACGGCGCGGCGCGCTCGCTCATGAGAGGGCCTCCTCTGAGGCCCTGGCCGCCCAGGTCGCGAAGCGCTCGCCGTCCTCGCGCTCCTTCTCGAAGCGCTTGAGGACCCGCTCGACGTAGTCGGGCAGTTCGTCCGAGGTGACCTTCAGGCCGCGGACCTTGCGGCCGAACGCCGGGTCGAGACCCAGCGCCCCGCCGAGGTGCACCTGGTAGCCCTCGACCTGGTTGCCCTCGTCGTCCAGCATGAGCTGGCCCTTGAGACCGATGTCCGCGGTCTGGATGCGGGCGCAGGCGTTGGGGCAGCCGTTGAGGTTGATGGTGAGCGGCTCCTCGAAGCCGGGCAGCCGCCGCTCGAGTTCGTCGATCAGGGCGGAGCCGCGGCCCTTGGTCTCGACGATGGCCAGCTTGCAGAACTCGATGCCCGTGCAGGCCATCGTGCCCCGCCGGAACGGCGACGGCGTGACCCGCAGGTCCAGCGCCTCCAGACCGGCGACCAGCGAGTCGACCCGGTCCTCCGTCACGTCCAGCACGATCATCTTCTGCTCGACCGTGGTCCTCACCCGGCCCGATCCGTGGCCCTCCGCCAGCTCGGCGATCTTGGTGAGGGTCGCCCCGTCGACGCGGCCGACGCGCGGCGCGAAGCCGACGTAGAAACGGCCGTCCTGCTGGCGGTGGACGCCGATGTGGTCGCGCCACTGCTGCGCGGGCTGTTCGGGCGCCGGACCGTCGACGAGCTTGCGCTTCAGGTACTCGTCCTCGAGGACCCGGCGGAACTTCTCGGGCCCCCAGTCGGCGACGAGGAACTTCAGCCGGGCGCGGTTGCGCAGCCGGCGGTAGCCGTAGTCGCGGAAGATCGAGACCACGCCCTCCCAGGCGTCGGGGACCTCGTCCAGCGGCACCCAGGCGCCGAGCCGCACGCCGAGCTTCGGGTTGGTGGACAGGCCGCCGCCGACCCAGAGGTCGAAGCCGGGGCCGTGCTCGGGGTGGTTCACGCCGACGAAGGCGATGTCGTTGATCTCGTGTGCGACGTCCAGCAGCGGCGAGCCGGAGATCGCGGTCTTGAACTTGCGGGGCAGGTTCGAGAATTCCTTGTTGCCGATGTACCGGCGGTGGATCTCGTCGACGGCGGGGCTGCCGTCGACGATCTCGTCGGCGGCGATGCCCGCGACCGGAGAGCCGAGGATCGTACGGGGAGTGTCCCCGCACGCCTCGGTCGTCGACAGGCCCACGGCCTCCAGACGCCGCCAGATCTCCGGGACGTCCTCGATGCGGATCCAGTGGTACTGGACGTTCTGCCGGTCGGTGAGGTCCGCGGTGCCACTGGCGAATTCCTGGGAGATCTCGCCGATGACCCGCAGCTGCTCGGTGGTCAGCCGGCCGCCGTCGATGCGGACCCGCAGCATGAAGTACTCGTCGTCCAGCTCCTCCGGCTCCAGGATCGCGGTCTTGCCGCCGTCGATCCCGGGCTTGCGCTGGGTGTAGAGACCCCACCAGCGCATCCGGCCGCGCAGGTCTGCGCCGTCGATCGAGTCGAAACCGCGGTGCGCGTAGATCGTCTCAATGCGTGTCCGCACATTGAGACCGTCGTCGTCCTTCTTCGTCTGCTCGTTGCCGTTGAGGGGCGTGTGGTGCCCCATGGCCCACTGACCCTCGCCGCGGTGGCGTCCGGCTTTGCGGCGAGGCGTGACGGAGTCGGGCTGTTCCGGGCTGGCGGCCATGGCGATAGTCCTTCGAGACTGCAGGAGGGCGGCTCTGAGCTGCACACTCGCGCGGAAAGCGCGACGGTGCGCAGGGCGGGGTGAAGAGAGTCGAAGTGCGGCGGTGCTGAGCTGTCAGCAGGCCGGACAGATGGCGCTGGACATGCGGCCGAGGTCGACGTGCCGCCGACTCACCAAGGCAATTCCAGTGCTGGACATGACGGAAGCGTGTCATGGGACTTTGGACCCAGTCCACCGACATCCAAAATGTGGACAACACTGTCCCGCATCGCGAGACAGTGTGTCCTGGATCACCGCAGACCGTACGAGGCGGGCCGACGGAGGCGTGTTCGGGCGCGGCCGACGGCTCAGACCGCGGCGCCGGGCCACGGGCCGGGCGGCGGGACCTCGGTCTCCTCCGCCACCAACGTGTCGAAGAGACGGAAGCCCCGGCGCAGATAATTGTCCATCGCGTGCGGACCGTCCTTGGAACAAGTGTGCAGCCACACCCGCTCCGTCCGTGGCAGCCCGGGCCACCGGTCGGCGAGATCCCAGGCACGGGCCGCCCCCACCGACAGCAGATGACCGCCGATCCGCCGGCCGCGGAACGCCGGGATCAGCCCGAAGTAGACGATCTCCACCGTCCCGTCCTCCTGCGCCGCCAGCTCCGCATAACCGGCCGGCGTCCCCTTCTCGTACGCGACCCAGGTCTCCACGCCCGGCCGGTCCAGCAGCTTCTGCCACTCGGCGTACGTCATGGAGAGCCGGTCGGTCCAGCGGACGTCGCCGCCGACCGAGGCGTAGAGGAAGCGGCTGAACTCGGGCGAAGGCACCTCGGCCCGCATGATCCGTACGGCGTCCCCGGGGTCGGCCGCGGGGCGCAGGTCCGCGGCCGAGGTCTGCTCCAGGGACCAGGTGGTCACAGTGATGGCGCTCATGCGCGACAGGGAATCACGGCACCCGTCCCAGCCGCACGGCCGGGGCGTTCGAGTGCGGCAGCAGATCCTCCGGGCGCTCCGGCACGACCAGCTCCACCTCCAGCTCCTCCGCGAACCGGTAGGGCCGGTGCGCCAGGACCTGCGCCAGATGCCGCCGCAGCCGGGACATCTCCGCCCGCACCGTGACCGTCCGCGTCGGATCGTCGAAGACGTCCTGCGCGAGCTGCGCCGCGGTCCGCCCGTCGCGGCACTTCGCCAGCGCGTACAGCAGTTCGGCATGGCGGGGAGTCAGCTCGTGCGACCAGCTGCCCGAGCCGCCCGTGACCGTGACCACGGGCCGGCGCGCGACGCTCAGGTCCAGCACCACCCGGCCCGCCACCGGAGCGCCGGGACACGCCTCGTCCGGCCGGATCAACCAGCCGCCCGGCAGTGGCTCGAGCGTGCACATGCCGAGCGACGGCAGCCACGCCCGGCCCGCCCCGACCTGCTTCGGCAGCGACAGCCGGCCGCGCGGCGGCGCCATGCCCGTCACCGCGGCCGGCCAGCCGTTCGCGTCCACCGCCAACGCCCGGCCGCCCATGCGCGCCAGCAGCGGCGAGGCGACACTGCGCAGCACGTCCAGCGTCTGGTGGTGACGGTTTCGCAGCTCGGCCTCCGCGAGCCGGGTGACCGAGGTGACCAGCGCCAGGGTCGCCGGATGCACGGTCGACAGCGGACCGCTGATGTCGACGACACCGATCAGCCGGCCGTCCCGCGGATCGGTGATCGGCGCGCCGGCGCACGTCCACGTGTGGTGCGTGGACACGAAATGCTCGGCCGAGTGGACCTGGACAGGGCGCCGGGACACCAGCGGAGTGCCGATGCCGTTCGTCCCGACCAACTCCTCCTTCCAGTCGGCGCCGGGCACGAAGCCGTGCGCGTCGCCCTTGCGCAGGACCGCGGAACTGCCCTCCCGCCACAGCAGCCGGCCCTCGGCGTCCGCGACGACCATGATGTGCTGCGCCGCGTCCGCCATGGAGACCAGACCCTCGCGCAGCACCGGCAGCACCTCCAGCAACGGCGAGGTGTGCCTGCGGCGCTCGATCTCCTCCAGTGGCAGCAGCCCCGCTCGGCGGTCCCGCTCGGGATCCAGCCCCCGCCGGAGCATGCGCTGCCACGACTCGTCGATGTCCGCCCGCGGCCCGACCCGCGGTCTGCGGCCCGACAGGGCGGCGTCCCGCACACCCTTCAGCAGTCGCAGGGCGTCCGCGGTGTCCATGGCCGCGAGCCTGGCCAGATCGAGCGATGTGTTCTTCACGGGTCCCTCCTCGGCGACGCCGCTGTCCGACAAGCTGGGGTGGCCGGCTCAATCCTCCCTCCACCCGGTCACGGCGCGTCGGTTCATGCCGGACAACAATGCAACCCTTTGCAACCGTCGCGAACAGGTGTGCGCGTGTACGAAGGTGGCGGCACACCGGTTCGCCGGTGCGGGTGGTGCCGTGTCGGCGCAGCACCACCCACACAACGCCGTAGGGCGCGGGCCGCCACCGGGGCCCGCGCCCTGCGGCGTTCCCGCGGGAGTGTTTGCACCCGGCCTGTCCACAGGGCGGCCGGCCCGTTCAGACGACCGCCCGCGCACGCTCCACGATCGCGGCCAGCGGCAGCGTGTGGGGCAGCGTGCCGAACGCCGACCCCCAGTCACCGCCGAGCCGCGACGCGCAGAACGCGTCCGACACCTCCGACGGGGCCCACCGCACCAGCAGCGCCCCCTGCAGCACCAGCGCCATCCGCTCCACGAGCCGCCGCGCCCGCGCCTCGATGCCCTCCAGGTCGGCCAGCTCCGTCAGCAGGTCCTTGATCGCCGCGTCCAGCCGGTGATCGGCGCCACGCGCCCTGCCGACCTCCTGGAGGAACGCGTTCAGGGCCAGCGGCTCCCTCCCCCTACGCCTCGCGGCGTGGGGGGACCCCCACAGAGCCCGCAGCACGTCGAGCGCCTGCACGTTGCCCGAGCCCTCCCAGATCGAGTTCAGCGGCGCCTCGCGCAGCAGCCGCGGCATGCCCGACTCCTCCACGTACCCGTTGCCGCCCAGGCACTCCAGCGCCTCCGCCACCACCGGGGCGCACCGCTTCGTCACCCAGTACTTGGCCGCGGGCACCGCGATCCGAAGGAACGCCCGCTCCTCGTCCGTGTCCGCGTCGTACGCCGCCGCCAGCCGCAGGCCCAGCGTCGTCGCCGCCTCCGACTCCAGCGCCAGATCGGCCAGCACGTTGCGCATCAGCGGCTTGTCGATCAGCAGCCCGCCGAACGCGCCGCGGTACGCCGTGTGATGGATCGCCCGCGCCACCGCCTGCCGCATCAGCGCGGCGGAGCCGAGCACGCAGTCGAGACGCGTCGCCGCCACCATCCCGATGATGGTGCGGACACCCCGCCCCTCCGCACCCACCCGCCGGGCCCACGTCCCCTCGAACTCGACCTCCGCCGAGGCGTTGGACCGGTTGCCGAGCTTGTCCTTCAGCCGCTGGACCGCGAACACGTTCCGGCTGCCGTCCTCCAGCACCCGCGGCACCAGGAAGCACGTCAGGCCCTCCGCGGCCTGGGCCAGGACCAGAAAGCCGTCGCTCATCGGAGCCGAGCAGAACCACTTGTGGCCGGTGAGGACGTACTCGCCGTCCTGCGCCAGCGGCTCGGCCCGGGTCGTGTTCGACCGTACGTCGCTGCCGCCCTGCTTCTCCGTCATGCCCATCCCGAACAGGACGCCGCCCTTCAGCCCGGCGGGGCGCAGCCCCTGCTCGTACACCGCCGACGTCAGCCGCGGCTCCCACTCGGCCGCGAGCGCCGGGTCCGTACGCAGCGCGGGCACCGCCGCGTGCGTCATCGACAGCGGGCAGCCGTGACCGGCCTCCGCCTGCGTCCACACGAGGAAGCCCGCCGCCCGGCGGACATGGCCGGCCGGTCTGCCCCACGCGTTCACCAGACCCGCGGAGACGGCGTGGCCCAGCAGCCGGTGCCAGGCGGGATGGAAGTCCACCTCGTCGATCCGGTTCCCGTACCGGTCGTGCGTGCGCAGCCGCGGCGGGAAGTCGTTCGCCTGCGCGCCCCACTCCTGCGCCTGCGCGGAGCCCGCCGTCCGGCCGAGCCGGGAGAGCTCCCCGCGCGCCTCGTCGCGGACCTCCGGGGCGACATGCCGGTCCACCGCCTCGCGCAGCGCACGGTCCGCGGTGAAGACGTCGTACCCCACCAGGGGCGGGGCCTGGTTGGTCACTGTGTGGGTGCTCGGTGCCATGCCGATACGGTAAAGACGTGCAGGCAGCAAACGAAACACCCGAGCGGCCCACGGGCCGGCTCCACCGGGCCCGAGTCCTCTACCGCAACGTCTCGAAGCGGAAGATGGCGTGGCTGCTGCTGAAGGACACCGTCAACTCGGGCATCGAGTACCGCATCCTCGGCCTCGCGGCGGAGGCGGCGTTCTTCACCCTGCTGTCCGTGCCGCCGCTGATGCTCGGTCTGATCGGCCTGCTCGGCTACATCGACGACTGGACCAGCACCACCACCGTCGCCTCCATCGAGGAGAACATCCTCACCGCCGTCGGCACCGTGCTGTCCGACCGCGGCGTCGACGACATCGCCAAGCCGCTGCTGGAGGACGTCACCCAGGGCGGCCGGCCCGACATCATCTCCATCGGCTTCGCCATCGCCCTGTGGTCCGGCTCCCGCGCCGTCAACGTCTTCATCGACACCATCACCGTCATGTACGGGCTCGACGGGCACCGCGGCATCGTCGCCACCCGGCTCCTCGCCTTCCTGCTCTACCTCGTGGCCCTGCTGATCGGCGCGGTCGTGCTGCCGCTCGCCGTCGTCGGCCCCGACCGGGTCGTGGAGCTCCTGCCCTTCGGCACGGAAGTGGTCCGCGTCCTGTACTGGCCGGTCGTCATCCTGCTCTCCATCGCCTTCCTGACGACGCTGTACCACGTGTCCGTGCCCGTGCGCTCGCCCTGGGTGGAGGACGTGCCCGGCGCGCTCGTGGCGCTCGGCATGTGGATCCTCGGCAGCTTCCTGCTGCGCATCTACCTGACCAACACGGTCGAGGGCCCCACGATCTACGGCTCCCTCGCCGCGCCCATCGCCTTCCTGCTCTGGATCGGCATCTCCGCCTTCGCCGTCCTCGTCGGCGCCGCGGTCAACGCGGCGATCGACCGCGTCTGGCCTGCGGCCGCCACGGCCGCGGCCCGCGCCGCGAACGAACGCGCCCGCGCCGCGGACGCCGCTCAGCTCCTCGCGCGGGCGCGGGCGGCGGAGATGTACGGCGACACCGACGCGGACGACGAGGAGGGCGGCGGTGACATGCCGTCCGAGTTCCCGGAACGCTGGTCCAAGTTCCTGCCGGTGGACGACGTACGGGCGCGGCTGCACACGACGCGCGAGAACGGGCGCGAGAACGGGCGCGAGAACGGGCGCGAGAACGGGCGGGAGTAAGGGGGTGGGGCGAGGGCCGCTGCGCGGGGCGTTCCCCTACCCGCCCCTTCCCGAACCGGGCTCCGCCCGGGCCCGGTACCGTGCTCCGCGCGGTGGCCTCAATCGCCGGCCGGGCTGGAAATACCGCTGCGCGGCAATCCAGCCCGCCGGGCACATCAAGCCTCGCCGGCGTTTGAGGCGCGGGGCTCGGGGCAGCGCCCCGACGGGACCGGCCGACCCCGCACCCGGAAACGGCGTCGCGCCCGCCGTCGTAGCCTCGGAGGCGTGTACGAGGAGCGCCCGTCCCGAGTCCCCGGCGCCGTCGTCTGGACCCGCGCCGTCGGGACCGGAACGACGCGCCCCGTGCTGCCCGACGGCTGCATGGACCTGCTCTGGTCCCAGGGGCGGCTGATCGTCGCCGGGCCCGACACCCGCGCCCACCCGCCCGGCGGCGCGGCCGCGTGGACGGGTGTCCGGTTCGCGCCGGGGACCGCGCCCGGGTTGCTCGGCGTACCGGCGTACGAGCTGCGCGACCGGCGCGTCGAGCTGTCGGACCTGTGGGGCGCGGGACCGGCCCGCAGGTTCGAAGAGCGGCTCGGCGAGGCCGGCGACGAGGCCGCCGCGCTGGAGGCGATCGCCCTGGAGCGGACGGGGCCGCCGGACCCGCTGACGGCCGCCGTCGTACGGCATCTGGACGCCGGCGGCACCGTCGCCGGGGCCGCCGACGCCGCCGCGCTCAGCGCCCGGCAGCTGCACCGGCGGTCGCTGGACGCGTTCGGCTACGGCCCCAAGACGCTGGCCCGCATCCTGCGGCTGCAGCGCGCGCTGACGCTGGTGCGCCGCGGTGTCCCGTTCGGGGACGCCGCGCTCGCCGCGGGCTGCGCCGACCAGGCGCACCTCGCCCGGGAGATGCGCGCACTGGCCGGGACGACCCTCGGCGCCTACGCCGCGTCGGCGAAGAGGGAGACGCCGAGCCCGTCGGGGTCGAGCACGACCGCGTAACGCTGGCCCCACACGGCGTCCTACGGCTTCAGATGGCTGCGGTGGCCGGCGGCGACGAGCTCGTCGTGGAGCGCGTCGACCTCGGCCGGGCTGTCGCAGAGGAACGCCGGACCCATGCGTTCGCCGCCGGTGGGCCGGGTCCAGCCGGGGTCGTAGGAGCGGACCGTCTCCTCGGTGTCGAACAGCAGGCGCAGCCCGCCGGGGAGCTCGGCCTCCGCGTGCGGTGCGGAGTCCGCCTCGGCGGGGATGTCCAGCCCGAGGCGGCGGTAGAAGGCGAGTGAGGCGGCCATGTCGCTGACGACCAGGCCGACCGCGTCGAATCGTGGAGTCATGGCCCCAACGTAGGACGGCGCCGGGCCCGCGGTCTTGAACGAATCGGACGTCGACCTGACCCGGACCGGACCCGGACCCGGACCGGACCCGGACCCGGACCGGACGGTGGGCCGGACGTCACGGATTCGTAAGGCGACCCTCTCCACCGCGCCGCGCGCCGTGCGGGGACACTGGCGGTATGCACAGCATTCTCGTCGTGGACGACGATCCGACGGTCTCCGAGGTCGTCACCGGCTATCTCGAGCGCGCCGGTTTCGTCGTGGACCGGGCCGCGGACGGCCCCCAGGCGCTCAGGCTCGCCGCCGGACGCCGCCCCGACCTGGTTGTTCTCGACCTGATGCTGCCCGGCATGGACGGCCTGGAGGTGTGCCGCAGGCTGCGGGCCGGCGAGGCGCGGCCGGTACCGGTGATCATGCTGACGGCCCGTGGTGACGAGGACGACCGCATCCTCGGGCTGGAGGTGGGCGCGGACGACTACGTGACCAAGCCGTTCAGCCCGCGGGAGCTGGTGCTGCGGGTGGAGTCGGTCCTGCGCCGGGGCGGCGCAGCGGCGGGGGAGCGGCGCGCCGGACCGGAGTTGGCGGCCGCCGGGATCGTACTGGACCCGGCGGCCCGGCGAGCGGTGAAGGACGGGCGCGAACTGGCCCTGACGCTCCGGGAGTTCGATCTGCTCGCCCATCTGATGCGGCACCCGGGCCAGGCGATCGGCAGGGAGCGGTTGATGCAGGAGGTGTGGGGCTGGGAGTTCGGCGATCTGTCGACCGTGACCGTCCATGTGCGCCGGCTGCGCGGCAAGATCGAGGACGACCCGGGGCAGCCGAAACTCATCCAGACGGTGTGGGGCGTCGGTTACCGCTTCGACGTCCCGGAAGAGGGCTGATCACCGTGCGGGACATGCTCCTCATCGCCGCGTACGCCCTCTCCGGCGCCGCGGCGGCCGGCGCCGTCGGCGCCCTCGTGCTGCGGGTGCTGCGGCACCGTTCGGTCACCGTCTCACTGACGGTGGTCGCGGCCGTGACCGTCACCGCGATGCTCGGCGGCACCCTGGCGGTCGCGCAGGCGATGTTCCTCTCGCCCCACGACCTGACCGTCGTCACCATGGTCGTGGCGATGGCGTCCGTCGTGTCGCTCGCGACGGCGCTGCTGCTCGGCCGCTGGGTGGTCGCCCGCAGCCGGGAACTGACCCTGGCGGCACGCTCGTTCGGCGACGGCGGGGCCTTCGCCGCGCCCGGCGGCGTCTCCACCGCCGAACTGGACGCCCTCAGCAGGGAACTCGCGGCGACGAGCGACCGGCTCGCGGCGTCCCGGGAGCGCGAGCGCGCCCTGGAGACGTCCCGGCGCGAGCTGGTCGCCTGGATCTCGCACGATCTGCGTACCCCGCTCGCCGGTCTGCGTGCCATGTCGGAGGCGCTGGAGGACGGTGTCGTCCAGGACCCCGAGCGCTACTTCCGACAGATCCGCACCGAGGTCGACCGGCTCAACTCGATGGTCGGCGACCTCTTCGAGCTCTCCCGTATCCACGCGGGCGCGCTCGCGCTGTCCCCGACCCGGATGTCGGTCTACGACCTGGTGGGGGAGGCCCTGGCGGGCGCGGACCCGCTCGCCCGCGAGCACGGGGTGCGTCTCGTCGGCGAGGGCGTGGAGCCGGTGCCGGTCGAGGTGGACGGCAAGGAGATGACCCGGGTCCTCGCCAACCTGCTGGTGAACGCGATCCGCCGGACCCCGGCCGACGGGACCGTCGCCGTGGCCACCGAGCGGCGCGAGGGCTGGGTCGTCCTGTCCGTCACCGACGGCTGCGGCGGCATCCCCGAGGACGACCTGCCCCGGGTGTTCGACACGGGCTGGCGCGGCTCCCAGGCGCGTACGCCGCCGGCCGGGGCGGGCCTGGGCCTGGCGATCGTCCGCGGCATCGTGGAGGCCCACGCCGGCCGCGCCGAGGTGAGCAACGTGACGGGCGGCTGCCGCTTCGAGGTGTCCCTGCCCGCGGCCGCCGCACTGCAGTGACCGGCCGGGCACGGTCCCGCACCGACCGGCGGCCGCTGTCCCACACCGACCGGAGCGCGGGCGAAACCGCCGCGGCCGTGAGGCGTGAGCCGCCGTGCGGCTGGGCAGTCACACGGTCGGGGACGGGCCGGACAGGGCCGAAGACTGCTCGATGTGGGGGGCGTGCCGCATGGCGCAACGGACACAGTGGGAATTCCTCGACGACCGCGGCCGGCTGGCCTCCGCGCCGCACATACCGGGCCGGCTGGTCGCCTACATACAGGCGGGGGCCGCGCTGTACGACCACGGGCTGCTGCCGGCCGGGCTGTTCGGCTCCGCCCACGACGGCGCCGGCCCCGATCCGGCCAAGGCCGGCGACCTGCCGCTGGACGGCGTCCCGTACCTGGGGTCGGGGTCCGGAGTCGACGCCGGCGCCGTGCTGGCGGCCGGACCAGAGCTGGTGGTGGCCGTGACGTACGGCTCCGACCAGATCTACGGCCTGGAGCCGGACACGGCCAAGCACCTCGAGGAACGCGTCCCCGTGGTGGTGATCGACGTGGGCCAGGGCCGCTCGTTCGACGCGATCCGCGACCGGGTCGGGGAGCTCGCGCACTCCCTCGGGGCGGACCCGGGGCCGTCGGCCGCCGCCGACCTGGCCGCCGCACGCGCCCGGCTGCGCGAGGCGGCCCGGGCGGCCGCAGGTGTGCGGGTCCTGGCACTGTCGCCCGCGGGCCCCGGCAGCGTCCATCTCGCCAGGCCCGGCGCCTGGCCGGACCTCAGGGCGCTGTCGGAGCACGGAGTCGGCCTGGTGGAACCGGAACCGGGCCCCGGAGCGAACTGGTCCACCACCGACTGGGCCGCCGCCCGGCGGCTGGAACCGCACATCGTCCTCGCGGACGTACGGTCCAACGCACACCCCGTCGCCCAACTGGGCGGTGTGCCGGACTGGGAGGCCATCGCGGCCGGGGCGCGGCTCCTGCCGTGGAACCCGGAGACCCCGCCCAGCGCCCGCGCCCATGCGCGCTTCTTCGGCGCCGTCGCCGGGGAGCTGGAGGCGGCCGCCGCGTAACCGCCGGGCCGGGCGCGCGCGGACGACGGCGCGACCGGCATCGCCGCAGGCCCCGGGGGGTATCCGGCGGACCGGGCAGGGCACCCTAGGGGCGTGTCCTCCTCACTGCCTCACCAGGCCCAACCCCCCACCGCCGGCGGTCATATGATCGTGTGCGGCGACGACGCCCTGGCCCACCGGCTGGCCACCGAACTGCGGGAGGTCTACGGCGAGCGGATCACGCTCGTCGTCCCCGCCGCGCCGGCGGCCCGCAGCTCGGAGACGCAGCCGGCGGGCCGGGTGCGGGCCTCCGCGCTGTTCGGCCGGATGTCCGCCGTGATGACACGTGCCGTCGCCGCGCCCGTCAACCCCGGCGACACCCCGCCGCCCGCTCTCCCCCGGGTCGTCGAAGTCCTCGAATTCGGCGAGGACACACTGATCGAGGCCGGTGTCGGCCACGCCGCCGCGCTGGCGCTGGTGTACGACGACGACGAGACCAACATCCGGGCCGCGCTGGCCGCCCGCAGGCACAATCCGCACCTGCGGCTGGTGATCCGCCTCTACAACCGCAAGCTCGGCCAGCATCTCGAGGAACTCCTCGACCAGGCCGCCGCGCTGGCGGACCCCGGCCTGGACACTGCGACGCTGGACGCCTCCACCACCGTCCTGTCGGACGCCGACACCGCCGCGCCCGCGCTCGCCGCCACCGCCGTGGCCGGCACCAGCAAGGTCGTACAGGCCGACGGCCTGCTGCTGCGGGCCGTCGAACGCACCCCGCCGGCCCGCGGCGAGATCGCCGACCCGGGACTGTGCACCCTCGCCCTGCTGTCGTCCACCACCAACGACCCGGCCGGCGCCGAGGGTTCCGACAGAAGCGGCCAGGAAGGGCCACGCCTGCTCCCTGACGACCGCAGCGTCGCGGAGGCCACCGGCCGCGGCACCATCGTCCTCGAAGCGATCTCCCACAGCCCGGCCGACGGCGGTCAGGCCCGGCTCGCCGGCCGGGGCGCCCCGCTGAAGCAGCTGTTCTCCCGGCGGCTGCGCTGGTCGCTCGCCGCCCTCGGCGCCACCGTCGTCGCCCTGGCCGTCGTCTCCGCCGTGGCCACCGGCGACACCGCCCTGCACGCCATGTACCTGATCCTGCTCGACCTGTTCGGCATCGGCGACCCCGCCGTCGGCGCGGACGCCGACCGGCAGATCCTGCAACTGCTCACCGGCGTGGTCGGACTGCTCCTGCTGCCGCTGACCGTCGCCGCCGTGCTGGAGGCCCTCGGCACCTTCCGCAGCGCCTCCGCCCTGCGCCGGCCGCCGCGCGGACTCTCCGGCCACGTCGTGCTGCTGGGCCTCGGGAAGGTCGGCACCCGCGTACTGATGAGGCTGCGCGAACTGGGCATCCCGGTGGTGTGCGTCGAGGAGGACCCGGACGCCCGGGGTGTCCCGCTCGCCCGCCGGCTGCGGGTGCCGACCGTACTGGGCGACGTCACGGAGGAAGGCGTGCTGGAGGCCGCCAAGATCCACCGGGCCCACGCGCTGCTCGCCCTCACCAGCATCGACACCACCAACCTCGAAGCGGCCCTCTACGCGCGCTCCGCCAAACCCGACCTCCGGGTCGCCCTGCGCGTCTACGACGACGACTTCGCCACCGCGGTCTACCGCAGTCTGCGTGCCGCGCACCCCGAGGCCCTGACCCGCAGCCGCAGCGTCTCCACGCTCGCCGCGCCCGCCTTCGCCGTGGCCATGATGGGGCGCCAGATCCTCGGCGCCGTGCCGGTCGAACGCAAGGTGCTGGTCTTCGCCGCCGTCGAGGTGGCCGGGCACCCGCGGCTGGAGGGACGCACGGTCGCCGAGGCGTTCCGGCCCGGCGCGTGGCGGATCGTGGCCCTCGACTCCGCCGCGCCCGACGAGCGCCCGCCGGACCTCGCGTACTCGCGCCGCGACCCGGAGAACGACGGGACCGGCCTGGTGTGGGACCTCCATCCCGGGTACGTGCTGCGGGCCCAGGACCGGGTGGTCGTCGCCGCGACCCGCCGGGGAGCGGCCGAACTCCTCGGGCGGCGCCCGCATCTGCGGACCGGCGGATGACGCCTCAACCGTAGGATTTAGGCCATTTGGCCTGCGGTACGATTCTTTACCGAGTCATTGCAACGCTCCTGGAGCGGCGCGATGTGCGTCAGTGGCAGGAGGGTTGCCGGCGCCGTGCTGCGCGCCGGCCGGACGGAGGGGGCGGGGATGGCACACGGACGCCACGGCCACCGGCCGTCCGCCGCCCTGCCGCGGACCGGCCTGTCGGTCTCCGCTCCGAGGTCCGCGCGTATCGACGCCCGTGCGCGCGACGGGGTGCCGGATCCGGCCCGCTGCGGCTGCCCGGCGGACCGCTGCCGGACCGCTCCCGGCGTCTGACGACCGACCGGGCCGACCGGGCCGAACGGGCGGAACGGGCGGAACGGGCCGAGTGGATCGGACGACCCCGCCGCGGCCCGGTGGGTGCCGGCGTGCGGCACGTGGTGAAAAAATCTTCCCGCGGCCGTCGCCGGCATGTCGACGGCTGCCGGAGCCGGACCTGCGCGCCCGCGCCGCACCCACCGATCGACCGACCGCCGTACGGGAGCCCCCATGGAACCCACCGCCCACGTCAGCAAAGCGACCCTGCCGGGAGTCGGCACGAGGTACGACCTCAAGACCGGCGCCGGCGCCCATCTGTCCGTCGTCGTGCACCAGGACGGCCGCCGCATCCTCGCCTTCCACGACCCCGAGGACGACGACAACTGCAAGGACGCCGCCGCCCTCGCCCCCCACGAGGCGACCGCGCTGTCCAAGCTCCTCGTCCCCGACCCGGTCGCCGACCTCTCCCAGCACCTCGAGATCGACCTCGTCACAGAACAGATCCCCGTCACGAAACGGTCCCCCTACGCCGGACGGCTCCTCGCCGACACCCGGGCGCGCACCCGCACAGGCGCGTCCATCGTCGCCGTACTGCGTCGCACCGCGGCGTTCCCCTCGCCCGCCCCGGACTTCCGCTTCGCCATCGGCGACACGCTCGTCGTCGTCGGCACGCGTGAAGGCGTCGACGCGGTTGCCGAACTGATCACCGGAGGATAAAGACCCGTGCACGACACCACCGCGCTGCTCATCGAACTCGGGGCCGTCATCCTCGCCCTCGGCCTGCTCGGCCGGCTCGCCGGACGCATCGGGTTCTCGCCCATCCCGCTGTACCTGCTCGCGGGGCTCGCCTTCGGCCACGGCGGACTGCTGCCGATGAACGCCAGCGAGGAGTTCATCGCGACCGGCGCCGAGATCGGCGTGATCCTCCTGCTGCTCCTCCTCGGGCTCGAGTACAGCGCCTCGGAGCTCGTCACCAACCTGAAGACGCAGTACCCGTCGGGACTCGTCGACTTCGTCCTCAACGCCCTGCCCGGCGCGGTGGCGGCACTCCTCCTCGGCTGGGGCGCGGTGGCCGCGGTCGCCCTCGCCGGCGTCACCTGGATCTCCTCCTCCGGCGTCATCGCGAAAGTCCTCGGCGACCTCGGCCGGCTCGGCAACCGTGAGACACCCGTCATCCTCGGCGTCCTCGTCATCGAGGACCTCGCCATGGCCGTCTACCTGCCGCTGCTGACCGCGCTGCTCGCCGGACTGAGCCTGGCCGGCGGCAGCCTGACCCTGCTGATCTCGCTCGGCACCGTCGGCATCGTCCTGTACGTCGCCCTGCGGCACGGCCGCCTCATCAGCCGGGCCGTCTCCTCCGACAACCCGGAGATGCTGCTCCTGGTCGTCCTCGGCCTCACCCTCTTCGTCGCCGGCATCGCGCAGGAACTCCAGGTGTCCGCCGCCGTCGGCGCGTTCCTCGTGGGCATCGCGCTCTCCGGCGAGGTCGCCGAGGGCGCGCACAATCTGCTTGCGCCGCTGCGTGACCTGTTCGCCGCGGTCTTCTTCGTCTTCTTCGGTCTGTCGACCGACCCCGCGGCCATTCCGCCGGTCATCGTGCCGGCGCTGATCCTCGCGTTCGTCACCGCGCTGACGAAGATCGCCACGGGGTGGTACGCGGCCGGCCGCGCGGGCATCGGCCCCCGCGGACGCCTGCGGGCGGGCGGGGCGCTCGTCGCCCGCGGCGAGTTCTCCATCGTCATCGCGGGCCTCGCGGTGGGCGTCGAACCGCGGATCGGGCCGCTGGCGACGGCGTACGTCCTGATCCTGGTCATCGTCGGCCCGCTGACGGCCCGCTTCACGGAACCCCTGGCCCGCCGCCTCCTCCGCCGCAACGCACCGTCCCCCGCGTCCCCGCCGTCCCCTCCGTCCCCGGACACGACCCGCGCGTCGGCGACCACGCCCTGACCGGGCCGGGGGGGCGGCTTCCGGACACCCCCCGCCCACGACCCCGCGTCAGGGCAACGTGCGGGTGAGCCAGACGACTTCCCCGTTGTCCTCCATGGTCACGTGATCCCGCTCGAACCCGAGCTTCTCCAGGACCCGGAGCGACGGTGCGTTCCACGTGGCGACGGTCGACCAGAGCCGTTTCCGCCCGGTCACCACAGCGGCATCGAGCACCGCACGGGCCGCCTCGGTGGCGTAGCCACGCCCATGCACGCGCTGGAACAACTCGTACGCGATCTCGGGCTCTTCCAGGGTGGAGCGGCCGATGATCAACCCGCAGTACCCGATGAAGTCCCCTTCGTCCCGGCGCTGTATGGGCAGCAGGGCGATCCCCGTCGTCGCCGTCGCGGTGAGCAGCTTTGCGATGGCCGTCCGGATGTGCTCAACCGTGGGTGTCCCGTCGCCGCGTTCGGAGAGCAGGGCGGAGAACTTGGCGGCGTCCGACTCGACCCAGGGCCGCAGTATCAGCCGCTCGGTCTCCAGGTGGAAGGGCATCGTCTCGTAGGCAGGCATGCCCCCACTCTGCCTCACGGATCATCACGAACCACAGGCCGGAGCGGCCCCCCGGACGTCGGTAGCCGCCCCGTTGACGCCGGCCCCCGGGGCTTGGAGCTTCGTACCGTTCGGCATCTGCCTGGTAAGTGCGCCCGGATGTCCGCTGCCGACCACCAACGTCCGTACATCCGCTGCGCTCTGATTCGGTCCCGCAGACGGGTGAGCGGAATACGCCCTCCCGTGGGGAAACGGCCCCTCCGGTCGATCACGACCGGAGAGCCGAACCCAGCTGTCACCAGCAGTTGTTCACTGGTGGGCGCGAACGGTTTCGATCCGCCGACATCTGCTTTGTAAGAACAGCGCTCTCCGCTGGAGCGGCGCCCGACGCCGCGCGCGGGCCGAGCCCGCCCCGAGGCGTAACCCCGGCCCGGGGGGCGGGGGTTCGGGGCTCGGTTTGGATACGTGGGGGATCGCCAATACGATCCGCCGATGATCATAAGAAGATGGCCGGCGGCCGGCGCCCTCGCCGTGCTCGCCGTGCTGATCGCCGGGCTCGCCCCGGCCCCCGCCGTCGCCGACGAACCGGCGACCAAGGAAGCCCCCAAGGTCGAGCTCGTGCTGGACGTCAGCGGCTCGATGCGGACCCGCGACATCGACGGCAAGAGCCGGATGGCCGCCGCGAAGCAGGCGTTCAACGAGGTACTGGACGCCGTGCCGGAGGAGGTGCGGCTCGGCATCCGGACGCTCGGCGCCGACTACCCCGGCGAGGACCGCAAGCGCGGCTGCAAGGACACCCGCCAGCTCTACCCGGTGGGGCCGTTGGACCGTACGGAGGCGAAGACGGCCGTCGCCACGCTGGCGCCGACGGGCTGGACGCCGATCGGCCCGGCGCTGCTGGGCGCGGCGGAGGACCTGGACGGCGGTGACGCGACCCGCAGGATCGTGCTGATCACCGACGGCGAGGACACCTGCGCGCCCCTCGACCCGTGCGAGATCGCGCGGGAGATCGCGGCGAAGGGCATCCACCTCGTCATCGACACGCTCGGCCTGGTGCCCGACGCCAAGACCCGTGCGCAGCTGAGGTGCATCGCGGAGGCGACCGGCGGTACGTACACCTCGGTGCAGCACACGGACGAACTCTCCGACCGGGTGAGCCAGTTGGTGGACCGCGCCGCGGACCCGGTGGTCACGCCCGTGGCCACACAGGGCGCCGGGCAGTGCGCCGACGCGCCGCGGCTGGAGCCGGGGCTCTACACGGACCGGGAGAAGTTCGGCGAGCACCGCTGGTACCGGGTCGACGTGCTGCCCGGTCAGGAGCTGCGCGCCTCGGTGAGCATCGGCGCCGACCGCGCGGTGAACAAGGACTACGGCGTGCTGCTGCGTGCCGTCACCGTCCACGGCCGGGAGATCGTACGGGGCTCTGAGGCCGGCGACGGCCGCACCGACCTCGTCTCGACCGGTCTGCGCTACCCGAAGCCGGAGCTCGAGGACGCCGATGCCGTCAGGCCGGCCGCGGAGACGGTGTGCCTGCAGGTGAGCAACTCGTTCTCCGCGCCGCCGGCCGTCAAGACCGAGCCCGGCATGCCCGTCGAACTCACCGTCGACCTGGTCGGCGCACCCGAGGAGGCCTCGGACGTGGCCGCGTTCGGCCTCGGCCGCGGCTGGTGGCTGCTGGGCTTCCTGGTGCTCACCGGCTTCGTGGCCGGGCTGCTCTGGGGCTGGGTTTCACGCTGGCGTGTCGCCGTATGGAGGACCAACTGATGCGTGTCGTACGCGTACTGACGGCCGCGGCGCTGACCGCCGCCGCGCTGCTCGGCCCGGTGGGCGCCGCCCTCGCGGACGACCCGTCGCCGAGCCCGAGCGGGGACGAGAGCGCCCCCACGGAGGCCGGCACCACCTTCCGTACGGCCACCCCGATCGAGCAGGACCAGAAGGCCACGGCGAACGCGTCCAGCGGTGACTACCTGTACTGGGTGTTCCCCGCCGACGCCGAGCAGCGGCCCACGGTGCGGGCCCGGGTCACGCTGCCCGAGTCGGCGCAGCGGCACGGCGCCTCGACGTGGCGGATCGACGTCTACGACGGGCTCCGCCGCCGCCAGGCGTGCATGTACGGCATGCAGGCCCGGACGGCGGCCGCCGACGCCGCCTCCGTGGAGCTGTCGTGCACCCTGCGGCCCGTGCGTTCGCTCGCCGAGCCGTGGTCGAACGACCCGCTGCCCGGCAGCTACTACGTGCGCCTGACGGTGACCGGTCTCCCGGAGGAGGATCTCGGCCTGCCGGTGGCGGCCGAGGTCGAGGCGGTGTCGAAGGACGCCGGCGGCGCGTACGCGGTCGACGGCGCGCTCGCCGAGCCGCTGGTGCCGGGCGTCTCCGCCGAAGAGCGGCGGAACGAGGAGGAAGCGGTCCTGGACTGGTCCTCCGGCCGGTGGTCCGACCGCTGGGTGTGGACCGGCGTCGGAGGGCTGCTCGCCGCCCTCGCCGGTGTGGGCGGCTACATCCTGACCAGGGGCGCCGGCCGCCCCTCACGGATGCCGCCGGGCGCCTGAGCGCAGCGGGCGGGCAGCGCCCGGCAGGCGGGCGGTCGCGGGTTCTTCCCGCGGCCGCCCGCCTGCGCGTCTCAGAAGGCGAAGACCGTGCCGCTGCTGCTGCCCTGGACGCACGCGTTGCCGAACGTGTGGCTGTAGCGGACGCGCTTGCCGTTCCACACGCCGTCCGCGGTGACCGTCACCGGCTCCCACTCCTTGGTGCACATGACCCCCGAGTCGCGCGTGGTGACGGCGTCGAAGCGGCCGTCGGCGGCGCGCAGTTCCGCACAGGCCGCCTCCGGGTCGGGATGGGTTCCCGTGGCCGTGGGCGTGCAGCCCAGGGTCACCGCGCGCAGGACCGTACCGGTGGCCGCGTCGTCCCCTGCCGTGACCGTCAGCGCGAGGGCCGACGGTGCGTAGAGGCTCTCCGCGCCGCTCGTCGCGGCGCCCGCGCTGCCGACGGCGGCGGGTGCCGCGACGAGGGCCAGCGTGGTGGTGGCCGCGACTGCGAGTCCTCTGGCGATGTACCGCATTTCGAACACTCCCCTGGATCGGTGTTTCGGAAATCGGACGGGAGTCTTGCTCACCATGGGGAGGAACGCTCGGTCCTGCGCACGGTTTCGGTCACGTGTCGTGACGCCCGGTGGGCAGGCGGTGACCGGTGGGCGATGGCTGACCAGCGGTTCAGTAGCCCGGGGAATCGGCCGAAGAAAGACGTTCCAGGTCGTTGATCAATGGAATGTGAGGCCGCTGAATACTTGAACCGTTGATTGGAAGGTCCGGTTGGGTTCAGTCGGGGTTCTCCCAGCGTTGGACGGCCCGTCGGCACCGGTGTTCACTGGGCTGAGCCGAGGTGACCTGAGGCGAGGGCCAGGAAGGTGACGATGGAACCGGTGGAGGCGCTGGACCGGATCGCGTTCCTCCTGGAGCGGTCGCTGGCCGAGACCTATCGCGTACGGGCCTTCAGAACCGCGGCCGCGGCGCTCGCGGGTCTCGAGCGACAGGAGATCGCCGACCGGGCCGCCGCCGGGACGCTCGTCAGGATGAAGGGCATCGGCCCCAAGACCGCCCGGGTGATCGAGGAGGCCCTCGCCGGCGGCACCCCCGCGTGTCTGCGGCGGCTCGAGGAGGAGGCCGGCAAGCCGCTCGCCGGCGGCGGCAGCGCACTGCGCGCGGCCCTCCGCGGCGACTGCCACCTGCACTCCGACTGGTCCGACGGCGGCAGCCCCATCGACGAGATGGGCCGCACCGCCGCCGCGATCGGCCACGAGTGGGCCGTCCTCACCGACCACTCGCCGACCCTCACCGTCGCCCGCGGGCTGACCGCGGAGCGACTGCGCGCCCAACTCGACCTCGTGGCGGAGCTCAACGAGCAGTGGGCGCCCTTCCGGCTGCTCACCGGCATCGAGTGCGACATCCTCCCCGACGGCTCACTCGACCAGGAACCCGAGCTGCTGGACCGGCTCGACCTCGTCGTCGCCTCCGTCCACTCCAAGCTCCGCATGGACTCCGCCGCGATGACCCGGCGAATGCTCCGCGCCATCGAGAACCCGCTCACCGACGTGCTCGGCCACTGCACCGGGCGGCTGGTCACCGGCGGCCGGGGAAAGCGGCCCGAGTCGCAGTTCGACGCCGACCAGGTGTTCGCCGCCTGCGCCGAGCACGGCACCGCCGTGGAGATCAACAGCCGCCCCGAACGCCGCGACCCGCCCCGCCGGCTGCTGAGGCACGCCCTCGACGCGGGCGTCCTCTTCGCCGTCGACACCGACGCGCACGCCCCCGGCCAGCTGGACTGGCAGATCATCGGCTGCGAACGCGCGGAGGAGTGCGGCGTACCGGCTGGACGGGTCGTCAACGCCTGGACGGCGGACCAGCTTCTGGAGTGGACAGTGACCCGGCGGTCCCCGAAAGCGGCCTGAGTGCGGACGGCCGGTAATTCACTGGCGCGCCGGCCGGGGGCGGGTCTATGGTTCTGCCCGTCGACATCGGTTCGGCGAGACCCGAAGCAGGAGGTGAGGACATTGATGACTGTCATGGCGCCGGGCACTGCCCGCATTCAGGAGTTCATCGTTTCCACCCCTGTGGTCTCCGGCTGACACCACTCGGTTTCTCCGCGCGCAGGCGCGCGCCGCCGGGGCCACCCCCTCGAAGGGTCTCCCCTTGTTCCACGCTTCGTCCAACATGTCCTCGTCGTTCACCACTTCGTCCGGCATGTCCTCTTCCGGATCGGCCGCCCACGACGCGCTCGCCTCCTACGGGTGGGACGCGGACCGGGAGGCCGAGTTCGCTCCGTACGCCGCGCAGGGGCTGCTGCCGGGCCGGGTCCTGCGGGTCGACCGCGGACAGTGCGACCTGATCACCCCGGCGGGTGCGGCGCGCGCGGACACGGAGTTCGTCACGCCCCGCGACCCGATGCGGGTCGTGTGCACCGGCGACTGGGTGGCCGTCGATGCCGACGGCGATCCGCGCTTCGTACGGACCCTGCTGCCGCGGCGCACCGCCATCGTGCGGTCGACGTCGTCCAAGCGGTCCGAGGGCCAGGTGCTGGCCACCAACATCGACCACATCGTCATCTGCGTCTCGCTCGCGGCCGAACTCGACCTCGGGCGCATCGAACGCTTCCTCGCGCTGGCCTGGGAGTCCGGTGCCAGGCCGCTCGTCGTCCTCACCAAGGCCGACCTCGTCCCGGACGTCACCGGCCTGTCGTACCTCGTGCAGGACGTCGAGACCACCGCTCCCGGCGTCCAGGTGCTGCCCCTCAGCTCCACCTCGGGCGAGGGCGTCGAGGTGCTCAGGGCGATCGTCGCCGACGGCACCAGTGTCCTCGTCGGCACGTCCGGCACGGGCAAGTCCACCCTGGCCAACGCCCTGCTCGGCGAGGACGTCATGGACGTCCGGGCGACCCGGGACGTGGACGGCAAGGGCCGCCACACCACCACCACGCGCAACCTGCTCGTCCTGCCCGGCGGGGGAGTCCTCATCGACACCCCCGGACTGCGGGGCGTGGGGCTGTGGGACGCGGCGACCGGCGTGAACCAGGTGTTCTCCGAGATCGAGGAACTCGCCGAGCAGTGCCGCTTCCACGACTGCGCGCACGAGGCGGAGCCCGGCTGCGCCGTCCTCGGCGCGATCGAGGACGGCACGCTGCCGGACCGGCGGCTGGAGAGCTACCGCAAGCTCATCCGCGAGAACCAGCGGATCGTGGCCAAGACGGACGCGCGGCTGCGGGCCGAGATCCGGCGCGACTGGAAGATGAAGGGCGCGGCCGGCCGGGCGGCCATGGAGGCCAAACGCGGCCGTCTGCGCTGACCCGCACCGCTCCCGGGGCGCCGCGGCCGTTCGCCGGACGGCACGGCGCCCCGGTCCCCGGCGGACCGCACACGCCCCGGGACGCCCCACGGGGCGCGCCTACGACCCCGCCACCAACGCTCCCACCCACGCCCCGACGACCATCAGGCATCCCATGAGCTCCACCAGCACGCTCGTACCCGCGGCCCGCATCACCGTGCGGGTCGACGCCTTCGCCGGACCGTGGCCGCCGAGGCGCACCCGCTCCGTGCCGTAGATGCCGGCGACGAAACCGGGGACGGCGCCGACGACGGGGATGAGGCAGAAACCCACGACGGCGCCCACGCCCGCGTACGTGCCCATGCGGCGCGTGATGCCCACGCCGCGCAGGCGCCGGGGCGGCAGCATCCACACGACGACCTGGTCGAGCAGCAGGACCGCCGTCGCACCGACGAGCAGGAACCAGGCCAGGCCGGTCTGCACCTGCAACGACCACCACAGGACCGCCGCCCACACCAGCCACGTCCCCGGAACACCCGGAACGATCACCCCGCAGACGCCCAGCAGCATCACCCCGACGACCATCAGCAGCTGCCACACGCCCACATGCCCAGAGTGCAGGATCAGCGGTCTTCGTGCAGGTCGCGCGCCACCCAGCCCTTCTCGTACGCGTGCCAGCCCAGCTGCAGCCGGGTCGTCACACCGGCCAGCTCCATCAGCCCCTTCACCCGGCGCTGCACGGTACGCAGCCCCAGATCCAGCTGCTTGGCGACGCTCGCGTCGGTCATCCCGGCCAGCAGCAGGGACAGGACCTCCAGATCGGTGGCGTCCGGACCGTACGCGTCCTGCTCGACGCCCTGGCCGCCCAGCCGCAGAGGCAGAGCGTCCCGCCACACCGCCTCGAAGAGCGCCGTCAGGGACTCCAGCAGTCCGTCGGCGTGCACGACGAGCGCGGCGGGCTCGGCGCGGCCGGTCAGGGGCACCATCGCGAGACCGCCGTCGGCGACGGCGAGGTTCGTCGGCACCCGGTCGACCACCCGGACCTGCTCGCCCCGGCCCAGCGCGGCCGACAGCTCGGCGATCCCGTCGGGCATCATCAGCACCTCGCGCTCGACGACGACCCGGTACGCCACCCCCCGCGCCGCGGCGTTCTCCCGCGCGTCGTCGTCCAGGCCGGTGACGGCGGCGGGCCTGCCGGTGACCAGCGCGCAGACCTCCTTCGTCGCACCCAGCCGCAACTGGGCGGACCGGTGCACGACCGCGCGCGCCCCCGTCACGACCTCGACCGGATCGTGGACGTCCGGCTCCTCGGACTCGGCCCGGTACTCCTTCGCGAGCACCGCCGCGGCCAGCTCGGCCTGCTCCAGCCCGTGACGCTGCCGCGTCAGCAGCGCGCCGAGCGCGACACCGGGCGGCGCCGCGACCCAGCGGCCGGTCCGCGCCGACGACTGGGCGGCCAGCCCCTGCTGCTCCAGCCGCCGCAGGGCCCGCTCCGTGTCCGGCTCCGGCAGCGCGAGCCGGTGCGCGAGATCGGTGATCTCCGCGGCCCCGAGTGCGACCAGCGCGCGGTACGCCGACTCCTGTTTCTCGTCGAGCCCTATCGCTCCAAGCAACGAAACCCTCCCCGGACCTGCGATTGTCTGCCGCGTGACGGAAACCGGCCACGGCATGAACGCGCCGCGGCCATCATCCCCGTACCGGCGGCCTCCCGGCCAATGGGTGCCGGCGCAGCCGACAGGCCCCGGCCGGCCTTCGGGGCCGCATGCGGTGTGCGCCGGACCCCGGCGCGCCGACACGCCGGTCAGGACGGTCCGCCGGGCGTCCTTCCCGGGGGAGTTGGGCCGCCCGGGGACCTTTGACGGGTGTCTTTTCGTCAATGCCCGTTTTCTGGCGGGTGGTGAGGTCGACAATAAGGGCATGAGTGAGCAGGGGGAGAAGCCCAACAGGCCTACTACCGAGGACGACTGGTGGAGCAGGCTGTACGACGACTCCGCCCCGGACACCGGCCCACCGGCCGCGTCGCCCGGTGACACGCTCGACGACCGCTTCGACTCGGCGTCCGACACGGTGACCACCCGCCCCGCGGCCTGGTGGGACCACCCCGCCCCACCTCCCCGTCCTGCCGCCCGCGGCGGTGCCGGGCCCGCCCGCACGCCGTCGGCCGATCCTGTGCAGGCCGGGCCGCCCGGCGGGAACGCCGCCGCGCCGTCGCGTCCGGCGAGCGCGCCGGACCCGCGGGGCGCCGACGCGGCGCCGCCGGCAGCCGCGCAATCGCGCGGGGCCGCCTCCGCACAGCCGGGTTGGGACGCGACACGGCCGTCCGCGCCGCCGCGACCGGCGAGCGCACCCGCCCCGCGGGGCGCCGACGCGGCCCGGGCCCCGTCGGCCGCGTCCGCCGACCCGGACCAGGAGGCGCAACCCGGCGCGGGCGCACCGGGCGGGGACACCCCCGCCCTCCCGGACGGCCCGGTGGCCGACCCACGCGGGACCGGTCCGGCGCGCGACGCCGACGCGGGCCCGAGCGACGGCGCCACCGCCCCGCCGCCGCCGGCCCGGCCCCCGGCAACGCCGCCCCCACCGCCTTCGGCGGCCCCGCCCCGTGCCGGCCGGGTCTCCGTGCCGGGGCAGGGCCCGCGGGGCGGGGTCGTCGGGGATGGGCCGCCGACGTACGACGCGGAGCCGACCGCGCTGCCCGCCGCGGACGCGCACGCGCTGGACCGGCTCGTGCCCGACACCGTGCTCGACGGCGCCCGGTACGGCACGTACACCCTGCGGGCCGCCTCCGCGCGGGGCGACTCCGCGCGGTTCCGTGGCGAGCCGCGCCGTGACGCGCTGCTCACCGCGCGTTTCGGCACCGGCCCCGCCGCGCTGGTGTTCGTCGCCGTGGCCGGCGGCAACCGCGCGGCCGGGGCCGCGCACCTCGCCGCCGTCGACGCCTGCCGCTGGATCGGCGCAGCCGTCGGCCGCAGTCACGCACGGCTCGCGGAGGACATAAGGGCCGGCCGCCGCGGCGACCTGAAGTCCGGTCTGCACCGGCTCACCGACCGGAGCCTCGGCAAGCTGCGTGCCCGCGCCACCGAGCTGGGCCTGGAACCGGAGGCGTACACGGCGGGGCTGCGGTGCCTGCTGCTCTCCGCCGACCCCGACTGCCGTACCCGGGTCTTCTTCGGTGTCGGCGGGGGCGGCCTGTTCCGGCTGCGTGACGGCGTCTGGCAGGATCTCGAGCCGCCCGTCCCCGACCGGTCGGAGGTCACCGGCGCGCCCGTCGTCGGATTCGGGTCCGCCGTGCCCGAGGGGACGCCGGACGGTGACCGGCTCACCATGGACCTCGACATCCCCACGCCGGCGGCGCCGTACATCGAGGCCCCGCCGCCACCGCCCGCCGAACCGTTCCGGTTCCGCGCGTCCGTGGCCCGCCCCGGCGACACGCTGCTGCTGTGCAGCAACGGCCTCGCCGAGCCGGTGCGCGGCGAGGCGGCGCTCGCGCAGGAGCTCGCCGAGCGCTGGCGCGGGCCGCAGCCACCGGGCATGGCGCAGTTCCTCGCCGACACACAGCTCCGGATCAAGGGCTACGCCGACGACCGGACGGCGGTGGCCGTCTGGGAGGCGTAGCCGCGCGGACGCGTCGGGCCCGGTCCGCGGGATGGGCCTGACGCGTCCGGCCGGGCCCCGCGCGGCGACGGGTGACGAAATCGACATGAGTGGTGCTCCCCGGGCGGGGCATGCATCCGGTGACCGTTATGAAGCCGAAGCTCGTCCGACGTGTGGGTGGGGGATGATGACTGGACGTCACGGGGGCGCGGGAGTTCGTGGCCGGCTGCATCGCAGACTGGGCCGCGGGGATCTCACGGCAGTACCCGAAGTGCGGCACGCTTTACGCGACTTGCTGGGCAAGTGGCCCGACCCGGACGAGGGCGCCGCCGGGGCGGACGCGGCCGACGTGGCCGAACTGCTCGCGAGCGAGCTGGTGACCAACGCGCTGATCCACACCGAGCACGGAGCGGTGGTCACGGCCACCGTCGAGGACTCCACGCTCCATGTCGAGGTCCAGGACTTCATGGCGGGACTGCCCGTGTCGGACGTACCGAACGCCGACCTCGGTACGAGCGGCAGAGGGCTGATCCTGGTGGAGCGGCTGGCCGACGCCTGGGGTGTGCGTACCGCGCAAGGGGTGGGCAAGGTGATCTGGTTCGAACTGCACGCGGGGGCGGCCTGACCTCCCGGTAGGAGGCCGGGCCGCAACCGGTGAGCCCGTCGGCCGGGCCTGTTCTCAGCCGAACTGCTGCTCCAGGTCCTTGAGTTTCCGCTCCAGGGAATCGAGGCGGGGCAGCGCCTGCGTGTCGTCCTCGGCCGTGAGGTCGACCGTGAGCGGGTCCGCTCCGGTCGGCTTCACGGGCTGCAGTGAGGGCCGGGCCCGCACGGGCAGCTGTCCCGGCTCGCCTATGACGGGCTCCACGACGGAGGACGAACCCCCGGCCTGCTGGCCGTTGCCGGCCGCCGGGCCGAGGGCGGGCAGCTGCGTCCGGCGGTCCGTCCGCCCCAGCCCCCAGGTGCGGTGCTGACGGTTGAGCGCCCGGATCTGGGCGCGCTCCAGCTTCTCCCGGTCGCGCCTGCGCAGCCGGTTCTCCTGCTTCTGCCGCCGGTCCTCGCGGACCTCGTCGACCGCCTCGTCGAGGGTGCGTACGCCCTCCAGAAGCATCAGCGACCAGGCCGCGAAGGTCTCCCTGGGCGCCCGCAGCCACCGTACGATCCGGATCTGCGGCAGCGGGCGGGGCACCAGGCCCTGTTCGCGCAGTGCCGCGCGTCTGGTCTGCTTCAGCGCCCGGTCGAACAGCACGGCCGCGGACAGCGACATGCCGGCGAAGAAGTGCGGTGCGCCCGCGTGTCCCATCCCCCTGGGCGCGTGCACCCAGTTGAACCAGGCGGCCGCTCCGGCGAACGTCCACACCAGCAGCCGGGAGCCGAGGGCGGCGTCGCCGTGGCTGGCCTCGCGCACGGCGAGGACGGAGCAGAACATGGCGGCCCCGTCGAGCCCGAAGGGGACCAGGTACTCCCAGCCGCCGCTCAGGTTCAGGTTCTCCCGGCCGAAGCCGACCAGGCCGTGGAAGGAGAGCGCGGCCGCGACGGCGGCGCAGCAGAAGAGGAGCACGTACGAGGCGGTGCCGTAGACGGCTTCCTTGCGCCTGCGCCGATCCTCGCTGCGCTCCCACGAGTCCGCCGCGGCCTTGTCACCGGCGCGCTTGCCGCGCGCGAGCACCGCCACCGCCGCCAGGACTCCCAGGATCAGCACGGCGCCCGGAAGCAGCCAGTCCAGCGCTATGTCGGTCAGTCTCATCTGCGGTGTCCCTTGCATCGCGGTAGGGCGTTTCGGCCGCCATAGTGGCCGAACACGGGGGACACGCAGGGGCTTTCCGTGCAAGAGAACGCCAACGGGGTGGCCCGGCACACCAATAGGGCCGATCTGGTCGAACTGGTGCCTGGAAGCCCTGAGTTGGGTTCGAATTCATGCCACTCGAAAGGGTGGCGTGGAATGGCGGCGGCTACGTATTGCGGCCGCCTACACGGTCTGCAGCAGCCGAGTCACCCGGTCGGCGTCACAGGTGCGCGGACAGGTGACGCAGGTGTCCTCGGGGCGCAGCGTGTAGAACAGGCAGCAGCTCGCCCGGTCGCGGGTCGGCAGCCGCTCGCCGTTCGGACCGGTCAGCTCGCGGAACGCGGCCGTGCCCACGTACGGCTTGGTCGCGCCCGGCAGGAGCCGCTCCAGCTCCGCGACCGCGCGCGGCTCCTCGCCGAGCAGATGTGCGATGTACCACAGGCCCTCGATGATCTCGTCCGTCGCCATCCCCCACAGCGCCCGCTTGCCGCGGCGCATCGGCCCGGCGAATCCGTCGAGGACGGGGCCCAGGTGCTCGGCCACGGCGTCGCGGACCTCGCCGCGCAGCGCCTCCTCGTCCGGCACGACACGGGCGCCGGGCAGCCGCGCCGCGGGGTCGTCGGGCAGGCACGCGAAGTCCCGCACCCGTACGGTCATGTGCCCCGGCGCGCGCTGGAAGGCGACGCCCGTGACGGGGACCCTCGGCACCCGGCGGTGCAGGAACCAGGGGACGGTGACCAGCAGGCAGGCGGGCCACGCGTACCGGTGCAGACCGAAGCTCGCGACGACGTCCGGGCGGGCCCGCTGTCCGTAGTCCCGCTGCACCTGGTCGTCGTCCCAGGCGAGGAAGGAGTCGAGCGCCGCGCCGCCGGCCGCGAGCTCGGACGCGGCGACCCAGCCGGCGCCGGACGGTGCCTCGGCGCCTTCGGTCAGCTCCGTGACGCGCAGCCCGGGGAAGACCTCCGCGAGGCGCGCGTAGGCGTCGGCCACCGGGGAGGTGGGGGCGGACAGCAGAGCAGGAACGGTCATGCCGGGGACCACCGAATCGCGATCGTTAGCAGGTTAGCCTTACCTTACCCGATCCATTCGATGTTTGAACTGACGCCCAGGCCGCCTATCGTGCACTCAGGGCCCCGCATCCGCGAGCCGGGCCAGGCCGACTGCCGGAGGAGGGCCCGAGTGGAACAGGCCAGAACACGCGACCTCCCTCTCCCGCAGCCGTACGGGTCCGCCCGCGTCCCCGCCCAGGGGCGTCCCGCGCTCCAGGAGCAGGCCCGCGGCGAACACACCCACAGCGAGCCGCCCGCCCCCCGCCTCGTGCAGCGCCACTCGGTACGCGGCCAGATCCTGGACGCCCTGCGCACCGCCCTCGTGGACGGCGACCTGGTACCCGGCGAGGTCTACTCGGCGCCCGTCCTCGGCGAGCGCTACGGCGTCTCCGCGACGCCGGTGCGCGAGGCGATGCAGCAGCTCGTCATGGAGGGCGCCGTCGAGGTCGTGCCGAACCGCGGCTTCCGCGTCATCCGGCGCAGCGCCCGCGAACTGGCCGAACTGGCCGAGGTCCGGGCACTGATCGAGGTGCCCGTCATGCTCCGGCTGGCCCGTACGGTCCCGGCGGACCGCTGGCGTTCGCTGCGTCCGCTGGCCGAGGCGACGGCCGCCGCGGCCGCGACCGGCGACCGGTCGAGCTACGCCGAGACGGACCGCGCCTTCCACCGCGCGGTCCTCGCCCTCGCGGGCAACGAACAGCTGCTGGCCGTCGCGGACGACCTCCACCGGCGCTCCCAGTGGCCCCTCACCAGCGCCCCCGCCACCCGCCGGGCCGACCTGATCGCCGACGCGGCGGAGCACACGGCACTGCTGGAAGCTCTGCTGGCCCAGGACCTGACGGTGGTCCGGTCGCTGGTACGGGAGCACTTCGCGGGCTCGGACGCCTGACCATCGCACCCTCGGACACTGACGGGACGACGACGTGCGCGGCACGGTATGGACGGTGGCGAACCAGCTCGGCGTCGTGGCCGGCACTCCGGCCGGACTGCTGTCCGCGCTGCTGTCCGGCGCGCCGCGCACCGTGCGGCTCGCGCCGGCCGGCCAGGACCCGGGCGAGATGGCCGAACTGGTCTCCCTGCTGCGCGGCTTCGGCCACCTGAGGGTGGTCGTCGAGGCCCCCGCCGACGAGCCGGAGGACCACCGGCCGCCCGACCTCGCCGACCCGGAGGCCGTCTGCGCGGCCGACCCCGCCCGGGTCACCTCCGCGTACGAGACCGCGGCGGACGAGCACGGCGGTCTGCGCGCGGCCTGGCTGCGGGCCGGCCAGTCACTGATCCGCGACCAGGGCCCGGTCCGGCGCGCCCTCGTGCTGCTGGCCGCCCTGCCACCGGACGCCGAACCGCGGGTGCGCGCGGCGCTGGGCCGGCTGTCCGAGCGGGGACCGTGGGCCCTGGAGTGGTCCCGGCCGTGCCCGGTCGCCGCGCTGACCGTCGCGTCGGGCGCCCTGGTGGTCGCCGACCCGGCCGGCGGTGTACGCACCCTGGACGAGGACGTCCCGCAGCCGTCGACGGCCGTCCGCACCAGGGCCGTTGCCGCGCCGGACGACGACACCCGGCTGCTGCTCGACGAGCGGGGCCGCCTCCACCGGCACGGTGGCACCGAGACGCCGCTGACGAAGGCCGTCGCCGCCACCCTCGAAAGCCACCCGGGCACGGCGCTCGCTGCCGCTGCGGACACCGTGCTGGTCGGCGACCGGATGGGCTCCGTGCACGCTTTCGGCTTCGACGGACTGCACCAGGCGGCCCTGCACTCCGGCCGGGTGACCGCGCTGTCGGCCATCGCCGGGGCGACCGCCCTCACCGTCCACAGCGGAGGCGGCGACGGCGCCGTCCACCGCTGGTCGCCCGGCGCCGCCGGACACCGCCCGCCCGTGGCGGAACGCCCGTACCCGGTCGTCGCCCTGCACACAGGACCGACACCGGCCGGGCCCGCCCTCGCGGTCGCCTGGGCGGACGGTCTGGTGCGGCTGTACCTCCCCGGGGCGCGCCGGGCGCTGCCGTTCCGCCCGGGCCCCGCGGTCCGCGCCGTCGCGGTCGTACCGGACGGCACGCTCTGCGTCGGCACGGACGACACACTGGTCGCGCTGCGGCCCCGCCAGGACCGGCCTCGATAGATCGTCCCGGGTGCGGGCAGCGGTGGGGACTGCACTAATCTGTGGCGCCGGTTGTCCTGTTGAGGGGGAAGCATGACCGCGGAGTCGCCGGAGTCGTCCATACCCGACGAGGAGTGGGCCAGGTTCCAGCTCGAAAGTGAGGGGCCCGGGCGGCTCGCCGCGCCCAAGGAGCCGTCCGCGCGGGCGCGGATGGTCACGGAACGGCTGCGGCGCGCCGACGAGGAGGCCACCAGGCAGCAGGGCAGGGTGCGGCGTATCGCGCGCCGCGGGAAACCGGTGCGGGCGCGGCCCGACGGCTGGCGCGCCTGGCCCGACCGGCAGGCGCCCAAGCCGCGCGGCAGGGTCCGCGCCTTCGTCTGGGTCGGCGTGGCCGTCGTCCTGGTGCTGGTCGCCATGAACCCGGAGCGGGTCTTGGGCTGGGCGGTCTGATCAGCTCGCGGGCGGCGGTTCCAGTCCCGACAGCAACGAGGCGATGTCCAGACCGGTCAGCAGATACTGCTCGAACGCCGCGTTGTGCAGCGCCCACGGGGAGCGTCGCAGTCTGACCCGGTCGATCGCTCCTTCCGCGTCGTGGCCCAGCTCGATCAGCGTCTGGGCGGCGACCAGGCCGGAGCGGTTGTAGCCCGAGTAGCAGCGCACCAGGACCCGGCGCCGCGCCCGTACGGCGTCGGCGGCCGTCAGCGCCACCCGGCGCACCCGGTCGATCTCCTCGGCGGTGAGCCAGTCGTCCGGAATGGGCACGACATGGTGCTCGACCCCGGCCGCGGGGCCGTGGCCCTCGCGCGTGTAGAGGCTGATCACGACGTCGAACTCGTCGGCCACGACCACGTCCTGGTGCCGGCGGCCGCCGCCGGACCAGACATGGCCGCCGACCCACAGGCCCGTGGTGATCTCGTCCCACCGCGTCCGCGGCTCGGGGACGTCGCCCTGCCTGCGGCGGGTCCTCACTGGCCCGCGGGCTCGGGCTCGGCCGGGGAGGCCTGCGGCGGTACGACCGGGGACAGTTGCGCGCCCAGCCACACCGGTACGCCGCCCAGCAGACGGAACAGCCGGTACGCCTCCGCGCGCAGCCGGCCCGCCGCCGGTTCCGCCTCGCAGTCGGCGAGCCCGGCCAGCGCCGGCGCCGTACCGATCAGATAACCCAACTCCTCCCGGATGCGCAGGCATTCCGTGAAGCCCTGCCGCGCCTTCGCCGGGTCGCCGTCGCGCAGCGCGAGTCCGGCGAGCTGCTGCCAGGTGAACGACAGCAGCAGCGGGTCGTCCTGTGCCTGCGCGCCGGCGTGCGCCCGCTGGTAGGCGGCGAGGGCCGCCTGCGGGGCGTCGGCGATGTGCTCGGCGACCAGGCCCCGCCGGAAGTCCAGCAGCGGGCGCCGCGGCGAGGAGGGCGAGAGCAGCGCCGTCGCCCTGCCGAGCGCGGAACGGGCCTCGTCGGCCCGGTCCCGTACCCCGAGGCGGGTCGCCGCGTACGCCAGCCGGCCGCGTTCGCCGGCCGCGCCGCCGCGTTCCTCGTCGTCGCGGGCGACGGCCTCCGCGTTGCGCAGCGCGTCCTCCGCCTCCGCCCAGCCGTCGCAGGTGAACAGAGCCCGCTCGACCAGCAGCCCCGCCCGTTCCAGCGCCGCCGCGGGCTCCGCGGCACGGTGCGCGAGAAGGGCCGCCGCATCGGTCCAACAGCCGCGCGAACGCAGCCGCCATACCGCGGTCTGGAGTGGATCGTCACCTGCTGTGGTTCCGGAACCAGACATGGCGGTATGCGCCACTTGCCCTCCCCGAGCACGCCATTGAGCTGTTGAGTCAGGACCGCATCTCAGCACGGATCGGCACGCCGGGCCAAGAGGTCAGGTGAATCAATTCACAATCTGATCGCGGCCGACCGGGTCACCGTGGGCGCCGTCGCCGGGGCACAGCGGCGCGACCCGGCCCCCGCCGTTGAGCGGCGCCGGCACCTTCAGGCCCGTGACCGGCGGGTATGCGCGGGCCGCCGTGCCGGCGTCAACCGGGTGAGTCTCTCCATGGCCCTTACGGATGACGGGCGCGGGGGTGACGGGGGTCGCGGGCCGTGATGCCGTCGCCCGAGTCGGCGCGCAGCGGGACCAGTTGGTCGCGAGGGCTGCACCCGCGCCGCGGCGGTGGCGAGGCGGAGTGCCAGCCCCCGGCCGGCCGGGGGTCCGTCTCGGCCGTCACCCGCGGTCGCCGGCGCGCTCCCCGACTCCGGGAGCCTCCTGGAGCACCGCGACGGCGAACGGCCGGTCGGCCTCGGTGCCGCCGGAAACGATGCGCCCACGGAGCAGGCTCCGGACCCGGGAGCGCCCCGTCAGCTCATGCGCAGCGCCAGGAAGAAGTCCAGCTTGTCCTCCAGGCGCGACAGGTCACGGCCCGTCAGCTGCTCGATGCGGCCCACGCGGTACCGCAGCGTGTTGACGTGCAGGTGCAGGCGGCCCGCGCAACGGGTCCAGGAGCCGTCGGAGTCGAGGAACGCCTCCAGCGTGGGGATGAGTTCCGCCCGGTGGCGGCGGTCGTAGTCGCGCAGCGGGTCCAGCAGCCGGGCGGTGAAGGCGCGGCGCACGTCGTCCGGGACGAACGGCAGCAGCAGGACGTGCGACGCCAGTTCGTGGTGGCCGGCCGCGCAGACCCGGCCCGGACGGGCGGCGGCGACGCGGCGGGCGTGGCGGGCCTCCTCCAGGGCGCCGCGCAGGCCCTCGGCGGAGTGCACGGCCGCGCTGACGCCCAGCGTGAGGCGGCCGTCGTCGGCGAGGCCCGCGGTCAGCGGGGCGCGTACGGATTCCAGCAGCACGTCGGCGTGCAGGCCGGTCTCCACCGGGGGCGGGTCGTCGGCCAGGCCGCCGAGGCTCACCGCCGGCAGCGGCACCAGCGCGATCGCCTCCTCGCCGCTGTGGGCGACCGCGATCCGGTCCGCGGAGTCCTGCCCGGCCGCGGCGGGGTCGACGAGGATCTCCTCGAGGAGGGACTGGGTGACCTGCCCGGTCTCGACGGACGGGTCGTCGCCCCAGTCGACGCGGGCGACGACGACCTGCCAGTGCGGCGCGCTCCCCAGTCCGGGCAGCAGCACGGGCGCGGCGACCCGCAGCCGCGCCGCGATCTCCGCGGGGGCCGCGCCGGTCTGGACGAGTTCCAGGACCTCCTGGGCGAGCCGGCGCCGTACCGTACGGGCGGCCTCGCGCCGGTCCCGTTCGACGGCGATCAGTTGGGTGACGCCCTGCAGCAGGTCGAGCCGCGCGGCCGGCCAGTCCGCGGCGTCCGCCTCCACGGCGAGCAGCCAGTCGGACAGCACGCCCTCCCGCACGTCCCGTACGGCGGGCGCGCCGGCTCCCCGCCCGACGTTCCGGATCGGGAAGAGGGAGTACGTCATGCCGCGTGCGACGGCCCGGTGCGGGGCCCGCCGGCCGTGGCGTACGGCGGCCAGGTGTTCACCGGCGAGCGCCGCGCCGACCTCGGGCGGCAGCCCCTCGCCGACGCCCGCGATCTGCCGTCCGGTGGGGGACAGGACCCAGGCGCGCAGGTCCAGATCGGAGCCGAGCAGGTCCAGCACGGCGTCCGGTCCGCCGCCCGCGGGGCCGGACGTCATCAGCCGCCTGTGCCTGTCGACGACAGCCGCGAGGTCACCGGCGCGCTCCCCGGAGACCTGCCGTACGACGTACTCGGTGATCGTCGCGAACGCAACGGACTCGTTCACAGCAAATAGCGGGAGCCGGTGGCGCAAACAGGCCTGGACCAGATCGTCGGGCACGTCCCCGAGCTCCGCCTCGCCGGCCGCGAGCCCGGCGACCTGGGCGCCCGCGAGGAGACGGACGAACGGCTCGGAGTCCTCCGGGGCGCGCCGCCAGGCGAGCCCGGTGAGCACCAGCTCGCCGCCGGAGAGGTACCGGCTGGGATCGCGGAGGTCCGTGGTCATCACGCCTCGGACCCCGCGGTCGAGCTCGTCCTCGCCGCCGAGCAGCCGCAGCCCCAGCGCGTCGTTGTCCAGCAGTGCGCGCAGCCGCATGGTGTCGCCGCCGATCTGTCTCGTTGTTGCCGGTCCCGGCCGGAGATCCTTTGGCCATGGTTTCCAGGGGGAAACGGTGAGGTTGCTGATCTCCGCCTTTCGTTCGAATCTACAAGACGAGGGAGGCGACCAGCCAACTCCTTCGGTGTTTCGGTGACTGCACCGGCCGGATCGTGGCTTGTGTACTGGACCACATCGCGTGAACAGCAGATGAACGACGCCGGTGAACACGGCAGCTGATGAGGTCGAGGGCCGGCCGTCCCGGGCCCGTCGCGACGAACGACCCCGACTGAGAAGAAGAGAGCCACTCATGGACTTCCTTCGCCCCGCCAGCTGGGAGGAGGCGCTCGCCGCCAAGGCCGAGCACCCCACCGCCGTCCCCATCGCGGGCGGCACCGACGTCATGGTCGAGATCAACTTCGACCACCGCCGGCCGGAGTACCTCCTGGACCTGAACCGCATCGGGGAGCTCACCGAGTGGGAGACCGTCGGCGACAGCGTCCGGCTGGGAGCCTCCGTCCCGTACACCGCGATCATGGAGAACCTGCGCGGTGAGCTGCCCGGTCTGGCGCTCGCCTCGCACACCGTCGCCTCCCCGCAGATCCGCAACCGCGGCGGCGTCGGCGGCAACCTCGGCACCGCGTCCCCGGCCGGTGACGCCCATCCGGCGCTGCTCGCCGCGGGCGCCGAGGTCGAGGTCGAGTCGGTGCGCGGCTCCCGACTGATCCCCATCGACGACTTCTACACGGGCGTCAAGCGCAACGCGCTCGCCGCCGACGAGCTCATCCGCGCCGTGCACATCAAGAAGGCGGACGGGCCGCAGCAGTACTCGAAGGTGGGTACCCGCAATGCCATGGTCATCGCCGTCTGCGCCTTCGGTCTCGCCCTCCACCCCGAGACCCGGACCGTGCGCACCGGCATCGGGTCCGCCGCCCCCACCCCCGTGCGGGCGAAGGCCGCCGAGGAGTTTCTGAACGCCGCACTGGAAGAAGGCGGATTCTGGGAGAGCGGGAACATCATCACGCCGTCGGTCGCCAAGCAGTTCGCGGAGCTCGCCTCCGGCGCCTGCAACCCGATCGACGACGTGCGCGGCACGGCGAAGTACCGCCGCCACGCGGTCGGCATCATGGCCCGCCGCACGCTCGGCTGGACCTGGGAGCAGTACCGCGGCACCGCCCGCCCGCTCGAAGGAGCTGCATAACGATGCGCGTCAATTTCACCGTCAACGGACGCCGGCAGGAAGCGGACGACGTCTGGGAGGGCGAGAGCCTGCTGTACGTCCTGCGGGAGCGCCTCGGCCTGCCCGGCTCGAAGAACGCCTGCGAGCAGGGCGAATGCGGTTCCTGCACGGTCAGACTCGACGGCGTTCCGGTCTGCTCCTGCCTGGTCGCCGCCGGCCAGGTGGAGGGCCGCGAGGTCGTCACCGTCGAGGGCCTGGCGGACTTCGCCAAGCAGCGCGAGCAGTCCTGCTCGGGCGGGGCCTGCGGCACCTCGCTCCAGAACGCCCGGCAATGGCGTGCGCAGGGCAGCGACTCGCAGACCGGCGAGGGTGCCGAGCTCTCCTTGATCCAGCAGGCGTTCATCGACGCGGGCGCCGTGCAGTGCGGCTTCTGCACCCCGGGCCTGCTGGTCGCCGCCGACGAGATGCTGGAGCGCACCCCGTCCCCGTCCGACGAGGACATCCGCGAGGCGCTGTCCGGCAACCTCTGCCGCTGCACCGGTTACGAGAAGATCCTGGACGCCGTCCGCCTCGCGGCCGCCCGGCAGGGAAACCAGGAAGCGACGGTCTGACATGGCGACCACCGGCACACCCAGCAACCTCACCCAGAAGACCAAGGGCGGCATCGGCGAGTCCACGCTCCGGCCCGACGGCATCCTCAAGGTCACCGGCGAGTTCGCGTACTCCTCCGACATGTGGCACGAGGACATGCTCTGGGGCCAGATCCTGCGCTCCACCGTCGCGCACGCCGAGATCGTGTCCATCGACACCTCCGAGGCACTCGCCCAGGCCGGCGTCTACGCCGTCCTCACCTACGACGACCTGCCGACCGAGGTCAAGAACTACGGCCTGGAGATCCAGGACACCCCCGTCCTCGCCAACGGCGTCGTACGCCACCACGGCGAGCCCGTGGCCATCGTCGCCGCCGACCACCCGGAGACCGCGCGCCGCGCCGCCGCCAAGATCAAGGTCGAGTACAAGGAGCTGCCCGTCGTCACCGACGAGGCCTCCGCGACCGCCCCGGGCGCGCCGCTGCTGCACCCGGGCCGGGACGATCACCACGCCGGTCATGTGCCGCACCCGAACATCGTGCACCGCCAGCCCATCGTGCGCGGCGACGCCGAGGAGGCGGCGAAGCGCGCCGACGTCATCGTCTCCGGCGAGTACACCTTCGGCATGCAGGACCAGGCGTTCCTGGGTCCCGAGTCCGGTCTCGCCGTGCCCGCGGAGGACGGCGGCGTCGACCTGTACGTCGCGACCCAGTGGCTCCACTCGGACCTGCGCCAGATCGCCCCGGTCCTCGGTCTGCCCGAGGACAAGGTGCGGATGACGCTCTCCGGTGTCGGCGGCGCGTTCGGCGGCCGCGAGGACCTGTCGATGCAGATCCACGCCTGTCTGCTGGCGCTGCGCACCGGCAAGCCGGTCAAGATCGTCTACAACCGGTTCGAGTCCTTCTTCGGGCACGTCCACCGTCACCCGGCGAAGCTCTGGTACGAGCACGGCGCCACCCGCGACGGCAGGATCACGCACATGAAGTGCCGGATCGTGCTGGACGGCGGCGCGTACGCCTCCGCCTCCCCGGCCGTCGTCGGCAACGCCTCCTCGCTCTCCGTCGGCCCGTACGTCGTCGACGACGTCGACATCGAGGCCATCGCCCTCTACACCAACAACCCGCCCTGCGGCGCCATGCGCGGCTTCGGCGCGGTCCAGGCGTGCTTCGCCTACGAGGCGCAGATGGACAAGCTGGCCAAGGCCCTCGACATGGACCCGGTCGAGCTCCGGCAGCTCAACGCCATGGAGCAGGGCACGCTGCTGCCGACCGGCCAGCCGGTCGACTCGCCCGCCCCGGTCGCCGAGCTGCTGCGCCGGGTCAAGGCCCGCCCGCTGCCGCCCGAGCGCCAGTGGGAGTCCACCGAGGGCGCGGACGTCCGCGCCTTGCCCGGCGGCCTGTCCAACACCACCCACGGCGAAGGCGTCGTGCGGGGTGTGGGCTACGCGGTCGGCATCAAGAACGTCGGCTTCTCCGAGGGCTTCGACGACTACTCCACCGCCAAGGTCCGCATGGAGGTCGTGGGCGGAGAGCCCGTCGCCACCGTGCACACCGCGATGGCGGAGGTCGGCCAGGGCGGCGTCACCGTTCACGCCCAGATCGCCCGCACCGAGCTCGGCGTCAGCCAGGTCACCATCAGCCCGGCCGACACCCAGGTCGGCTCGGCCGGCTCCACGTCCGCGTCCCGGCAGACGTACGTCACCGGCGGGGCCGTGAGGAACTCCTGCGAGCTGGTCCGCGAGAAGGTCCTGCAGATCGGCCGCCGCAGGTTCGGCACGTACCACCCGGCCTGGGCCACCGCCGAGCTGCTGCTCGAGGGCGGCAAGGTCGTCACCGACGGCGGCGAGGTCCTGGCCGACCTGGTGGACGTGCTGGAGGGGGAGGCCGTCGAGATCGAGGCCGAGTGGCGCCACCGCCCCACGGAGGCGTTCGACCTCCGTACGGGTCAGGGCAACGGCCACGTCCAGTACTCGTTTGCCGCGCACCGCGCGGTCGTCGAGGTGGACACCGAACTGGGGCTCGTGAAGGTGATCGAGCTGGCCTGCGCCCAGGACGTCGGCAAGGCCCTCAACCCGCTGTCCGTCATCGGCCAGATCCAGGGCGGCACCACCCAGGGCCTGGGCGTGGCGGTCATGGAGGAGATCATCGTCGACCCGAAGACCGCGAAGGTCAGGAACCCGTCGTTCACGGACTACCTGATCCCCACCATCCTCGACACGCCGACCATCCCGGTCGACGTGCTCGAACTCGCCGACGACCACGCGCCCTACGGGCTGCGCGGCGTCGGCGAGGCCCCGACCCTGTCGTCCACCCCGGCCGTCCTCGCGGCGATCCGGAACGCGACGGGTCTGGAGCTCAACAGGACGCCGGTACGCCCCGAGCATCTCACCGGCACCTGAACCGATCCCCCCACTGCTCCGGGCGGTGCGCGCCATGCCGATGAGGAACCTTCCCGGTCCCCGCCGGTACGCGCCGCCAGGAGAGAGCACCACCACCAGCACCACCGAGCACCATCAGCACCACCGCAGTACCCCAGCGCAAGTCTCGGGCCGTCCCCCGGGTCGTGCAGCCCAGCAGATCCCAAATCCCGCCATCCCCAATCCTTTCGGCGGGTGCCCCTGTGAACCTTGGGAAGTAGGCACCATGACCCAGCAGTCCACTGAGCCGAGGACGACGGCGGAGGACGCAGGCGCCGGCCGGCGCCAGCCCGCCGGCCGGTCCTGGCTCGACCGGTATTTCCACATAACCAAGAGAGGCTCGACCATCGGGCGGGAGGTGCGTGGCGGCATCACCACCTTCATGGCGATGGCGTACATCATCCTTCTCAACCCGGTGATCCTTTCGGTCCCCGACGCGGCCGGGAACAGGCTCGACGGCGATCAGCTGACCACCGCGACCGCGTTCGCCGCCGCCGCGACCACCATCGTGATGGGCCTCCTCGGCAATGTGCCGCTCGCCCTGGCCGCGGGACTCAGCGTCTCCGCCGTCATGGCCTTCCAGGTCGCGCCCGAGATGACCTGGGAAAACGCGATGGGCATGTGCGTCATCTACGGCGCCGTGATCATTCTGCTCGTCGTCACCGGTCTCCGTGAACTGATCATGAACGCGATCCCGTTGGCGCTGAAGCACGCCATCACCATGGGGATCGGCCTGTTCGTCTGTCTCATCGGCCTCGTCCAGGCCGGATTCGTGACCTCCATGCCCGGTGAGGGCGGCATCGCGGGCGCCAAGCCGATCCAGCTCGGCACCAGCGACATGCTGACCGGCTGGCCGGTGCTCTGCTTCGCCGTCACCGTGCTGCTGATCTTCATGCTCCAGGTCCGCAAGGTCCCCGGCGCGATCCTGATCGGCATCGTCGGCGGCACGCTCTTCGCGGCGGCCGTCCACCAGTTCGCCGGCCTCGACAAGGCGGCCTGGGGCGGACTGAACGCGCCCGAGATCACCGGCTCCATCGTCTCCAGCCCCGACTTCGGACTCTTCGGCGACGTCTCCTTCGACGGCATCGGCAGCGTCGGCGGCATCACCGTCGGAGTCATCGTCTTCACCCTGGTGCTGGCCGGCTTCTTCGACGCCATGGGAACCATCATCGGCATCGGCCAGCAGGCCGACCTGGCCGACGACAAGGGCAAGATGCCCGGCCTGAACCGGGCCCTCGCCATCGACGGCGCGGGCGGCGTGATGGGCGGTGTGGCCGGCGCCTCCGGCCAGACCGTCTTCGTCGAGTCGACCGCCGGCGTCGGCGACGGCGCGCGGACCGGCCTCGCCTCCGTCGTCACCGGCCTCGCGTTCACGCTGTGCCTGTTCTTCACCCCGCTCGCCCAGGTCATCCCGACCCAGGTCGCGGCCGCCGCGCTCGTCGTCATCGGCGCGATGATGATGAGCAACGCCAAGCACATCGACTGGAACGACTCGGCGACCTCCATCCCGGTCTTCCTGACCACCGTGCTGATGCCCTTCACCTACTCCATCACCGCCGGTATCGCGGCCGGAGTCATCGCCCACGTGCTGATCAAGGCCGTCCAGGGCAAGGCGCGCGAGGTGGGCTGGCTGATGTGGGTCCTGTCCGTCGTCTTCCTCGCCTACTTCGCGCTGCACCCGATCGAGGGCTGGCTCGGAGTGAAGTAACCGCGCTCCCGCACGACACCCGAAGGAGACCGACATGCTGGACATCGCCGAAGAGCTGAACCGGTGGGTCGAGCAGGGCCGCAGCTTCGCCGTCGCCACCGTGGTGGCCGTCGGCGGCAGCGCCCCGCGGCAGCCGGGCGCCGCACTCGCCGTCGACGGCGACGGCACGGCGATCGGCTCGGTCTCCGGAGGGTGCGTGGAGGGCGCCGTCTACGAGCTGTGCCAACGGGCCCTCGAGGACCGCACCAGCATTCTGGAGAGCTTCGGCTACAGCGACGAGGACGCCTTCGCCGTGGGCCTGACCTGCGGCGGGGTCATCGACGTCCTCGTCACCCCGGTCCACGCGGACGCCCCCGCCAGGGAGGTGTTCGCGGCCGCGCTGGCCACCGCCGCCCGCGGCGAGGCGGCGGCGGTCGCACGGATCACGGACGGGCCCGCCGACCTCGCCGGCCGCGCCCTGCTGGTACGGCCGGACGGCACGTACGAGGGCGGTCTCGGCGGCCATCCGGAGCTCGACCGCACCGCGGCCTCCGAGGCAGCGGCCATGCTGGACGCCGGGCGCACCGGCACCGTCGTCATCGGCGCGGACGGCTCGCGCTGCGGCCGGCCGCTGACGCTGCTGGTCGAGTCGAGCGTCCCCGCCCCGCGCATGATCGTCTTCGGCGCCATCGACTTCGCCGCCGCGCTCGTCCGTGTCGGCAAGTTCCTCGGCTACCGCGTCACCGTCTGCGACGCGCGGCCGGTCTTCGCGACCGCGAACCGTTTCCCGGACGCCGACGAGATCGTCGTCGAGTGGCCGCACCGCTATCTGGAGTCGACCGAGGTCGACGGCCGCACGGTGCTCTGCGTACTGACCCACGACACCAAGTTCGACGTGCCGCTGCTGGAGCTCGCCCTGAAGCTGCCGGTCGCCTACGTGGGCGCGATGGGGTCGCGCCGCACCCACGAGGACCGCAACCGGCGGCTGCGCGGCGTCGGCGTCACCGAACTCGAACTGGCCCGGCTGCGCTCGCCCATCGGCCTCGACCTCGGCGCCCGTACGCCGGAGGAGACGGCCCTGTCCATCGGCGCCGAGATCGTCGCGAACCGCCGCGGCGGCAGCGGAGTCTCCCTGACCGGCGCGCACACCCCGATCCACCACGACGGGCCGGACGCCCCGGCCGGCCGCATCGGGTCGGTTGCGTAGCGCCTGCGTACGGCAGGATCGCATCTGCCATGGAGTCTGGCTCTTAAGTGCTGTACCTGCCAGCTCGATCGCCCTAGAGTGGCGCACATGCAGTCCTACACCATCGGCCAGGCGGCGCGGCTGCTCGGCGTCAGCGCCGACACCGCGCGGCGCTGGGCCGACGCCGGGCGGGTCGCGACCCATCGCGACGACAGCGGACGGCGTCTCGTCGACGGCCGGGACCTGGCCGCGTTCTCCGTCGAGGTCGCCCAGGGCGGCGTCGGCGAGGAGGACGACCCGTACACCTCGGCGCGGAACGCGTTCCCGGGCATCGTCACCGCCGTCAAGCTCGGCGATGTCGCGGCGCAGGTGGAGATCCAGGCCGGGCCGCACCGGCTCGTCTCGCTGCTCACCCGCGAGGCCGTCGAGGAACTGGGGCTCGAAGTCGGGATGCGGGCCACCGCCCGCGTGAAGTCGACCAACGTGCACATCGACCGCGTCTGAGAGGCCGTCCCGTGTTCCCCACCCGTACCGGACACCGGCGCGCCGCGGCCGCGGCCCTGGCCGCCGTGCTGCTCGCACCGCTCGCCGCCTGCGGCAGTGACAGGGGCGGCGCGGACACCGCCCGGCTGACCGTGCTCGCCGCCTCCTCGCTCACCGACGTCTTCCAGGCCGCCGGCGCCGCCTACGAGAAGTCGCACCCCGGCGCCGAGATCACCTTCTCCTTCGCCGGCTCCCAGGAGCTGGCCGCCCAGGTCCGCCAGGGCGCCCCGGCCGACGCGCTCGTCACCGCGGACACGAAGACGATGCAGAGCCTCGCCTCGGACACCGGCGAGGCGGTCGTCGTCGCCAGGAACCGGCTGGTGATCGCCGTGCAGAAGGGAAACCCGCACCGGATCGGCTCGCTGGCCGACCTCGCGGACAGCAGGCTCAAGGTCGTCCTCGCCGCACCCCAGGTGCCCGCCGGCCGCTACAGCAGGCAGATCCTCGACGCCCGCGGCCTCGACGTGCGGCCGGTCTCCCAGGAGCCCAACGTGCGGGCCGTGCTCAGCAAGGTGGAGCTGGGCGAGGCGGACGCCGGACTCGTCTACCGCACCGACGCCACCACCGCCGCGGACGCCACCGACGCCGTCGACATCCCCGACGAGCACAACGCGGTCGCCGCGTACCCGGCCGCACCCCTGAAGGCAGCACAGGACCCCGGCGCCGCCGAGGCGTTCGTCACGTGGCTCAGCGGGCCCGAGGCGCAGAAGATCCTGCGGGACGCCGGCTTCCAGCAGCCGTGACCCCCGTGGCCGAACAGCACAGGAACGCACCATGAAGCGTCCGCGCGACACGACCCGCCGCCCCCGCCCCGCACGGGCCGTGGCGGTCTACGGCACCCGTACGCCCGCCCTTCTCGCGGTCCCCGCGCTCGTAGCCGTCGCCTTCCTGCTGCTGCCGCTGGCCGGCATCCTCGGCCGGACCGCCTGGACGGACATCGGTGCCCATCTGACCAGCCCCGGCGTCACCGAGGCGCTGCGTCTCTCGCTGGTCGTCTCCTTCTGGGCGCTCGGGCTGTCCCTGCTGCTCGGCGTGCCCCTCGCCTGGGTGCTGGCCCGCGCCGACTTCCCCGGCAAGGCCCTCGTCCGCTCCCTCGTCCTGCTGCCCATGGTGCTGCCGCCCACCGTCGGCGGTGTGGCGCTGCTGCTCGGCTTCGGGCGGCGCGGGCTCCTCGGGCCCTGGCTGGAGGACACCTTCGGCGTCACGCTGCCGTTCCACACCTCCGGCGCCGTCGTCGCCGCCACCTTCGTCGCCATGCCGTTCCTGGTCATCAGCCTCGAAGGCGCGCTCGCCGGCCTTCGCCCCGGGTACGAGGAGACGGCGGCCTCCCTCGGGGCCTCGCCGGTACGGGTCTTCTTCACCGTCACGATGCCGATGGTGCTGCCCGGTCTGGTCGCCGGGGCAGCGCTCACCTGGGCCCGCGCACTCGGCGAGTTCGGCGCGACCATCACCTTCGCCGGCAATCTGCCGGGCACCACACAGACACTGCCCCTCCAGGTGTATCTGCTGCTCCAGGAGGAACCGGCGGCGGCGACGTCCCTGTCGCTCCTGCTGCTCGCCGTCGCCATGGCGGTGCTGGTCGCCCTGCGCGGCCGCTGGACGGGCGGCGCACCGGCCGCGCGCCGGGCGGCCCCCGTGGCGGAGGAGCCGCCGCGCCCCGCCCCCGCCCGTACGGGCCCACAGGCCGCGCCGCCCGCCGCGGGCGGACGCTGGGCGCTGCACGCCGAGGTCACCGGCTTCGACGAACTCACCCTCGACGCCCCACCGGGCACCACCATCGCGGTCGTCGGCCCCAACGGCGCCGGCAAGACCACCCTGCTGCGCGCCCTACTCGGCCTCACCCCGCGCGCCCGCGCCGCCCTCACCCTCGGCGGCGTCGACGTGTCCGCCCTGCCGCCGCACCGCCGCGGCGTCGCCTGGGTCCCCCAGGACGGCGCGCTCTTCCCGCACCTGAGCGCGCTCGGGAACACCGCGTACGGGCCGCGGGCGCGGGGCGCGGGGCGCGCCGAAGCGCGGCGCGGCGCCCAGCAGTGGCTGGACCGGCTGGGCGTCGGCCATCTCGCCGCCCGCAGGCCCGCCCAGCTCTCCGGCGGCCAGGCCCAGCGCGTCGCGCTCGCCCGCGCCCTGGCCGCCGGGCCGCGGCTGCTGCTCCTGGACGAACCGCTCGCGGCACTCGACCAGACCACCCGGGCGCAGGTGCGCCACACGCTGCGCGGGCATCTCGACGGCTTCGGCGGCGTGTGCCTGATCGTCACCCACGACCCGGTCGAGGCCGTGTCACTGGCCGACCGGGTGCTCGTCCTCGACGACGGCCGCGCCGTCCAGGACGCACCGCCGGCGGAGGTCACCCGCCACCCGCGCTCGCCGTGGGTCGCGCGGATGCTGGGCCGCAACGCCTGGCCCGGCACGGCGGCCGCCGACGGCGGCGTCGAACTGGCGGGTGGCGGACGGCTGGTCGTCGCCGACCCGCTGACACCCGGCGCCGAGGTCCTCGCGATCATCGCCCCGGAGGCCGTCTCCGTGCACCGTGAACGCCCCGGCGGCAGCCCCCGCAACGTCTGGCCCGGCACCGTACGCGAGATCACCGCCGTCGGCAGCCGGCTGCGTGTCCTGGTGACCTCCGCCGACGCGCCCGATCTCGTCGCGGAGATCACCCCGCAGGCGGCCGCCGAACTGGGCCTGGCGGAAGGCGTGCCGGTGTGGACCGGAGTCAAGGCCACCGAGGTCACGGTCGTCGGCCTGTAGTCCGTGGGGCGTTCACCCCGGGTCGCTGGTGCGCCGGTCGGTTTCTGTGTGTCAGCTGTGACGTTTCCGAGAGTGATGACGCTGAATGTAGAGAGGGCATGAGCATGGCACGGACGCCCGTGCCGCCGGCGTGAAGAGGACCGGGTGGGCAAGGAGCGGGGCAGCCGGCGTACGGAGGCGTACGACCAGGAGCTCGGCGATGCGGTGGCGAGCGCGCAACAGGGCGACGAGACCGCCTTCTCCACGGCCTACCGGATCGTCCACGCCCCGCTCCTCGGGTACTTGCGCGGACTCGTGGGCGACGAGGCGGAGGACGTCGCCTCCGACGCGTGGCTGGAAATAGCCCGCGACCTCGGACGCTTCCGCGGTGACGGCGCCGGCTTCCGCGCCTGGACGGCCAGCATCGCGCGCAACCGGGCCGTCGACCATCTGCGCCGGGTCAGGAGCCGCCCGCGCGGCACGCTCCTGGAGAGCGACCTCGTCGGCCTGCCCGCCCGTCAGGACACGGCGGCCGAGGCCTTCGAGACCGTCTCCACCCGGCAGGCGCTGGCACTCGTCGCGCAACTGCCCCGCCGGCAGGCCGAGGCGGTGCTGCTGCAGACCGTCATCGGCCTCGACGGGCCGGCCGCCGCACGGGTGCTGGGCAAGCGGCCGGGAGCGGTGCGCTCCGCCACGCACCGCGGGCTCAGGCGGCTGGAGAAGTACCTGTCGTCGCTCGCGTCCGGTGGTGTGACAGATTCGGACTCCCCTTCGCTGGGAGATGCGAGATGACCGAAAACCGATCCGGAGGCGCCGTGGGGCCCGGTGCCGAGCCGCAGTCGCCATCGCCGTCCGAGCCGCGACCGCCGTCCGAGCCGCAGTCGCAGTCCGAGCCGCAGCCATGGCCCCGGCATCGGCCCCCCACGCTCGACGAGGTGCTCGCCGCGGCCTCCCGCCCCGAGCCCGTCGCCCCGCGTGGCGCGGAGGACGCCGTGGCCGCCTTCCGCGCGGCCCGGGACGAAGGGGGCCTCGGCCTGCCCACCCGGCCGGGCGACGACTGGCGTCCCGCGGAGCGGTGGACGCGCCGCCCGTGGATCAAGACCGGGCTCGGCACCTTCGCCGCGGGCGTCATGCTCGGCGGCGTCGCGATGGCGTCGGGCGCGATACCCGCCCCGTTCGGCGCCCCGCCCGCCGAGCGGCCCGGTCCGGCCGCCGGCACCTCCACCCCGTCCGGCTCCGGCGACGGCACCCCGGCGGCGACCGAGACCAGGACGCCGCAGGCCACCACCGGGGCCGCCGGCCTGCCCGCCACCACCCCGGACGCGGCGCGCCCGGCCACCGCGCAGGACCGGGCGGCCCACTGCCGCGCGTACGAAGCAGCGGAGGAGGCTGCTTCGGCGGCCGAGGGCGCGGGGAAGGGCAGGGCCCCGGACAGTGCCGTGCGTGAGCGTCTCGAAGCCGCGGCGGGCGGCCCGGACGCCGTCGAGGCGTACTGCGCACAGGTGTCGGAGGACGGAATGCCCGGCTCCTCGGACCAGCGGCCCACGTCGACGCCGGACAGGAACACCGCGGCCGCCGTGCCGCCGGGCGCCGGCGCCGCCAGGGGCGGCCAGGGCGAGGGGCGCGACCCGGCACGTAAGCCGGCGCGGCAGTAAGCCTCCCCGGCGGGCGGCGCGGGCAAGCGCGGTGCGGCCGCCGGGGGGTTGTACGGCGACCGTGGATTGCGCTTGTGACAACGGTCACCCGTGCCGTCCGTGACGCCACGGCCTCCGCTTCCGCTGGGAAGTGCGAGTCCAACGTCGTGGAGAGGCGGGTGCCGTGGAAGACAGCGCCGCAGAACTGACTGACGCAAGAGGCATGCAGAGCTACACCGCCGGGTTCGTCAACGAGATGAGCGAGCGCAGCAGACTGCGGCTCGACTACACCGTGACAAGCCTGAGACTGGTCGACCTCGTCATCGACGGACTCAGACGCGACAGACCGGGCCGCGCGGGCGTCGACCGCTTCCTCCGGGGACTCGGCGCCTACACCGGCGAGGTCATGGTCAGACGCGCCGGCGCGAGGTGGGTGGACCTCGACGACGGGCAGCAGGAGATGTTCGGGCAGCCCGTCGGGGTCCGGATGCCGGACGGGCGGGTGTGGAATCCGCTCGGCAAGGTCGTCAAGCGGTTCGAGGACGGTCCCGGCGAGTCGGTCGAGCGCTTCTACCTGCTGCTCCACGGCCGGCGGCCGCCGCGGAGGCACGGCGGGGCGATCCAGCGCGCGGCCTGCTGACGGGCCGCGCGGCCGGCGGCCGCCGCCCTTGAACAACGGGCGGACGGCGTCCGTACCTGTGGGCGGCCCGTGCGGATCCGCACGGGCCGCCAGCTCGCAGGGGAGGCACGTCTTGGCCGGCAGCGATGTCAGCAACGGGAGCAACGTCACCGCGCTCTTCCGCGCGTCCACCGCGCACAGCCCGTCGTACTTCACGCTGAACCGGGCGGGGGGCGGAGCCGCCGGCGAGATCGTCGACTTCTGCATCCCGTGCAATCCGTACTTCCCCACCCCCGCCATGTTCGACCGGCTCGGCAGCAGGCTCCGGGAGATCCTGACGTACTACCCGAGCGGCGCGGACACCATCAGCGCCGAACTCTGCCGGCTGCTCGGCCTCAACCCGCAGACCGTGGCCATGGGCAACGGCTCCACCGAACTCATCACCTGGATCGACCACTTGCTGGTCCGCGAGTCGCTGGCCGTCCCCGTCCCCACCTTCGGCCGCTGGACCGACCAGCCGATGGAGACCGGCAAACGGGTCGACATGCTGCTGCTGCCCGAGGCGCGCGGCTTCGCCCTCGACCCGGCCTCCTACGTGCAGTTCGTACGGACCAGAGGCTCCCGCGTCGCGGTCGTCTGCAATCCCAACAACCCCGACGGCGGCCTGCTGCCCAAGCAGCAGGTCCTCTCGCTGCTCGACCAGTTCCAGGACCTGGACCTGGTCGTCGTCGACGAGTCCTTCCTCGAGTTCGCCGACGAGGGGCAGGAGACCAGCGTCGCGGCCGAGGCCGTGCTGCGCACCAATGTGATCGTGCTGCGCAGCCTCGGCAAGAACTTCGGTCTGCACGGGGTGCGCTTCGGCTATCTCGTCGCCAACCCGGCCCTCGCCGGGAAGGTCCGGGCCGCGCTGCCGAAGTGGAACCTCAACTCCTTCGCCGAGAGCGTGGTGTTCATGCTGCACGAGCACCGCCAGGAGTACGCGGACAGCCTGCGGCAAGTGGGGCGCGACCGCCAGGAGATGATCTGGCACCTCTCCCGGCTGCCCGGTCTCACCGTCTACCCGTCCCAGGGCAACTTCGTGTACGTACGCCTCCCGGAAGGGGCCGACGGCTCCGTCCTGCGCGACCGGCTGCTCGCCGAACACGGCGTCCTGGTACGCGAGTGCGGCAACAAGATCGGCAGCTCGAGCCGGTTCGTACGGTTCGTGGTCCGTCCCGAGCACGACGTGACCCGCCTGGTCACCGCGATGGAACAGGTGCTCTACGGGGGCCCGGTCCGGTCCGCGCCGACCCCCACGCCGGCGCCGGAACCGCCGCAGCCGATGCTGGCGCAGGTCCCGTCCCCTGCCCCGTCGCCCGCGCAGTCCGCGTCCAGGCCACAGCCCCAGCCCGCCGCGCAGCCCCACGCCCAGGCCCCGCGGCCCGCCCCCATGCTCGCCCAGGTGCCGGCACAGAGCACCGCCCGCAGCACGGCCCAGCCGCAGCCGCTGCCCCGAGAGAACGCGCCGCTCGCCCTGTCCCACGAGCCGCCCGCCCAGCAGCTGCCCGCCCAGCAGCCGCCCGCCGCCCGGGTGCTCGCAGCGGCCCAGTCCGCCGGCCCCGGCCCCACCGTGGCGGCGATGTCCGCCGGCTACACCTCGGGAACGGCGGCGGTGGACCGGCTGATCGCCCAGGCGTAACGCGCCGCGGCCACAGCAGCCGGCAGCGCTTCCGTCACGGCAGCAGCCCGGCCCGGCGCGCGGACACCACCGCCTCCAGCCGGGTCCGCGCCCCCAGCTTCCGCATCGCCGAGCGCAGATACGCCTTCACCGTCTCCGGCCGCACTCCCAGCCGCCCCGCGGCCACCGCGTTCGTCGCGCCCGAGGCGACGCACCCCAGCACGTCCAGCTCCCGCGGCGTCAACGACACGTCACCCCCACCGGCCGGCCCGTCGGCGTTCGCGCCCGCCAGCCGCCCGCACACCGCGAGCAGCTCCTCGCGCAGCGCCCGGTCCGCGATCCGGGGCGCCAGCGCGCGGAGCTCGCCGTGGGCCTCCCGCACGGTCTCCCACGCCCCCGGGGCCGGGCCCGGCGCGGCGGTGGCCGGACCGGCGCAGGCCAGCAGCCGTTCCGCCTCGTCCCGTACGGCCAGCGCCTGCTCGACGTCCCGCGCCGCCGCCACCGCCGCGTCGAGGACCCGGTCGCCCAGCACCAGGGGCCTGCGCAGCGCGCCGTACAGCAGGCCGCGCACCGTGCGGCGTACGACGACGGGCACCGCGACCACCGACCGGAGCCCTTCCGCCGCGACCGCCGCGTCGTACTCGTGGCTGATGTGCCGGGCCGACGGATAGTCCGTCACCGCGCACGGCCGTGACAGCGCCATCGTCTTCCCGCCCAGCCCGCTGCCGGGCCGGATGGCGAGACCGCGCAGCGCCCCCGTCGCCGCCCCCGTCAACTCCGCGATGCGCAACTGCGCCCCGTCGCCCAGCAGCCCGCCGAACGCGACGGGCAGCCCGGTCGTCCGCCGCAGCCTCAGCAGCGCCGCCCGCATCTCGGCCGCTTCGTCGGCTCCACTCACGCGCGGTTCCTCCTGCCGGTGCCGGGTCGGGGACGACACCCCCGTACGGGGGTGGTGAGATCCAGGTCACTGATTACACGATGGGGACGGCCGGTCCCGCAATGAGTCCCGCAACGAGGAGGACATATGACGTCTGGCAGCGCCACGGAGAGGTTCCGGGCGGCCCGGGACTTTCTGTTGCAGCACCGGGAGGACTACGCACGCGCGTACGACGGCTTCGAGTGGCCCCGGTTCGAGTACTTCAACTGGGCGCTCGACTGGTTCGACGTCATCGCCCAGGGCAACGACAGGACCGCGCTGCGGATCGTCGAGGAGGACGGCGGCAACACGCTGGTCTCGTTCGCCGAGATGTCCGCGCGGTCGGACCGGGCGGCGAACTGGCTGCGTGCGCACGGCGTGCGGGCCGGCGACCGGATTCTGGTCATGCTGGGGAACCAGGTCGAGCTGTGGGAGACCGCGCTCGCCGCGATGAAGCTGCGCGCCGTGCTGATCCCGGCGACCCCGCTGCTGGGCCCGGCCGATCTGCGGGACCGGATCGAGCGCGGCCGGGTGCGGCATGTCGTCGTACGGGCGGAGGACACCGGGAAGTTCGACGAGGTCCCCGGCGCCTGGACCCGTATCGCGGTCGGCGGCGAGCGCGCAGGCTGGCTGTCGTACGGGGAGGTGCGCACCAGCCCCGGCGTCTTCGAGCCGGACGGCCCGACCCGGGCCGACGAGACGCTGATGCTGTACTTCACCTCCGGCACGACCGCGCGGCCGAAGCTCGTCGAGCACACCCATGTGTCGTACCCGGTCGGCCACCTGGCGACCATGTACTGGATCGGGCTGATCCCCGGCGACGTGCATCTGAACATCTCGTCGCCCGGCTGGGCCAAGCACGCCTGGTCCAACCTCTTCGCGCCGTGGAACGCGGAGGCGACCGTCTTCATCCACAACTACACCCGCTTCGACGCGAGCCGGCTGATGGCCGAGATGGACCGTGAGGGCATCACCAGCTTCTGTGCTCCGCCGACGGTGTGGCGGATGCTGATCCAGGCCGATCTGAGCCGGCTCCAGCGGCCGCCGCGGGAGGTCGTCGCCGCCGGTGAGCCGCTCAACCCCGAGGTCATCGAGACCGTGCGCCGTGCGTGGGGCGTCACCATCAGGGACGGCTTCGGCCAGACGGAGACCGCGGTACAGGTCTCCAACAGCCCCGGCCAGCTCCTCAAGACCGGTTCGATGGGCCGTCCCGTCCCCGGCTACCGCGTCGAGCTGCTCGACCCGGTCACCGGCGAGCCGGGCGCGGCGGAGGGGGAGATCGCGCTCGACCTCTCGGTCCGTCCGGTGGGTCTGATGACCGGCTACCACGGGGACGAGGAGCGCACCGCGGAGGCGATGGCCGGCGGCTTCTACCGCACCGGCGACATCGGCGCCCGCGACGACGACGGGTACATCACGTACGTGGGCCGGAGCGACGACGTCTTCAAGGCCAGCGACTACAAGATCAGCCCGTTCGAGCTGGAGAGCGCGCTGCTGGAGCACGAGGCGGTCGCGGAGGCCGCGGTCGTCCCGGCGCCGGACCCGCTGCGGCTCGCCGTGCCCAAGGCGTACGTCGTGCTGGCCGACGGCTGGGAGCCGGGCCCGGACACGGCGAAGCTGCTCTTCGAGCACTCGCGCGCCGTCCTCGCCCCGTACAAGCGCATCCGCCGGCTGGAGTTCGCCGAGCTGCCGAAGACCGTGTCGGGGAAGATCCGCCGGATCGAGCTGCGCGAGCGTACGGCCGCGGGCTCGGCCGCCGAGTACACGGAGGACGACCTGCGATGACACTCTCGTACGCGCACGGCACGAGCGGCACCGAGCTGCTCGGCGACACCATCGGCGCCAACCTCCGGCGCACCGCGGCCGCCCACCCGGACCGCGAGGCCCTGGTCGACGTGGCGGCCGGCGCCCGCTGGACGTACGCCGAACTGGACGCGGCCGTCGACGCGTTGGCACGCGGCCTGCTCGGCTCGGGGGTGGACAGGGGCGACCGCGTCGGGATCTGGGCCGTCAACTGCGCGGAATGGGTGCTGGTCCAGTACGCCACCGCCCGCATCGGCGCGATCATGGTCAACATCAACCCTGCCTACCGCGCCCACGAACTCGAGTACGTGCTCAACCAGGCCGGGATCTCGCTGCTCGTCGCCTCCCGGACCCACAAGACGAGCGACTACCGCGCCATGGTCGACGCGGTGCGTGCCACGTGCCCGCGGCTGCGGTCCGTCCACTACATCGCCGACCCCTCCTGGGACCGGCTCCTGGAAGCGGCCGGCGGTGTCACCGGCGAGCGACTGCGCGACCAGGAAGCCCGGTTGTCGTGCGACGACGCAGTCAACATCCAGTACACCTCGGGCACGACCGGCTTCCCGAAGGGAGCCACCCTCTCCCACCACAACATCCTCAACAACGGGTACTTCGTGGGCGAGATGATCGCCTACACCGAGCAGGACCGGGTCTGCATCCCGGTGCCGTTCTACCATTGCTTCGGCATGGTGATGGGAAACCTCGCCGCCACCTCGCACGGCGCCTGCATGGTGATCCCGGCGCCCTCCTTCGACCCGGCCGCGACGCTGCGCGCCGTGCAGCAGGAGCGCTGCACCTCGCTGTACGGGGTGCCGACCATGTTCATCGCCGAGCTGAACCTGCCCGACTTCGCCTCGTACGACCTCGGTTCGCTGCGCACCGGCATCATGGCGGGCTCGCCGTGCCCGGTCGAGGTGATGAAACGAGTCGTGGCGGAGATGAACATGGCGGAGGTCTCCATCTGCTACGGCATGACCGAGACCTCCCCGGTCTCCACCCAGACCCGGCGCGACGACGACCTGGAGCGCCGCACCGGCACGGTCGGCCGCGTCATGCCGCACATCGAGGTCAAGGTCGTCGACCCGGTGACGGGCGTGACCCGACCGCGCGGCGAGGCGGGCGAGCTGTGCACCCGCGGCTACAGCGTGATGCTCGGCTACTGGGACGAACCGGAGAAGACGGCGGAGTCGATCGACGCCGGCCGCTGGATGCACACCGGCGACCTGGCGGTGATGCGCGAGGACGGCTGCGTCCAGATCGTCGGCCGCATCAAGGACATGATCATCAGGGGCGGGGAGAACGTCTACCCGCGCGAGATCGAGGAGTTCCTCTACGCCCACCCCAAGATCGCCGATGTGCAGGTGGTGGGCGTGCCGGACGAGCGGTACGGCGAGGAGATCCTCGCCTGCGTGATCCCCCGCGACCCGGCGGACGCTCCGACGCTGGAGGACGTCACGGAGTTCTGCCGGGAACAGCTCGCGCACTACAAGATCCCGCGCCGGCTGGAGGTGATGGCGGACTTCCCGATGACGGTGAGCGGCAAGGTCCGCAAGGTGGAACTGCGGCGGCGGTACGGGACGTGACGGCGGGCGGGCCCCTCCGTCAGAGCTCGCGCCGCATGCACACCCGTGGCCAGCGGTCGAGGCCGTGGCGGGTCTCCGCGCGCCGGATCTCGCGGAGCCCGTCGGTCGGTTCGGTCTCCGTGAGGACACGGAAGCCGAGCCGCGCGTAGTAGGGCGCGTTCCACGGGACCTCGGTGAACGTGGTCAGCGTCAGCGCCGTCAGGCCCTCCGCCGGGGCGTGCTCCGCGAGACGGCCGATCAGCGCGCGGCCCACGCCCCGCCGGGCGGCGTCCGGGTGGACCGAGACCTGTTCGACATGGGCCGCGCCGGCGACGGCGTCGCTGAGCAGGTAGCCGGCGATCCGGCCCGTACCGTCGACCGCGACCCAGGCGTGGCCGTCGCGCCGGTGGCGGTCCAGTTCGGCGAGGGACGGTGGCTCGTCGTCGGCGATCTCCGCCATGCCCAGGGCGCGGAACGGTTCACCGGCCGCCCGCTCGATGTCCCGGAGCAGGGGGAGTTCGGCTTCCTCGACCGGTCTGATCCGCATGGACCGAGTATGGCCCTCGGGTCCGGCGTCCCGGCTAGATTTCCGTGCCGCCGAGGGCGCCCGGGCCGCCGCCGGAGGCGCGTTCGTCGGGCGGGAAGCCGCGGTCCCCGCGGCTCTGGCGGAGCAGGCCGCCGCCGCGGGCGAAGTGGGGGAGGTGCAGGGCCAGGGCGCGGTCGCCGTGCAGGGCGACGGACATCACGACGCGCGGGCCGACGGCCCGGTGGGTCTCCAGCGGGTGGTTCTCGTACAGCGTGGCGAGCAGGCGCCGGCCCGCGCGTGTCCGCCGCGGTACGGACCACAGGGCCGCCGCGGCGGCGACCGGGACCGTGGAGGCCGCGACCTGGACCGCGGTCACGGAGGTCGCCGCGTATCCCGCGGCGATCGTCACGGGCACCGCGTACAGCAGGGCGCGCGCCGAGTGCCAGCGGGCGTGCGAGCGCAGCAGGCCCGACCGCGCGCAGCGGTCGTGCAGCGCGGCCAGCGCGCGGCGGACCCGGGGCACGGCGGTCAGGGTCCGCGGCGCGGTGGGGCGGCGCAGCGAGGTGTGGACGGCGAGCTGGAGCGGTTCGCGGATCGCGGTGGCCCAGCCCTCGGTCCGCACGGTCCCCGGCCGCCCGTCGGTGACGACGCCGCGCTGCTGGAGGGCGACGAGAGCGACCGTCACGGCGGCGTGGGGGCCGCCCCGCAGCAGGGCGACGGTCTGCGCGTCGGGGGTGTCGTCGGGGGCCGGCGCCCGGGTCCGCAGCAGCAGGGCGGCGGCGACGAGCCAGACCCCGCAGGCCCCGATGAACCACCACATGCCGAGGGGCATCACGCCCACCTCCCCCGAGCCTTTCGTACGGCTGTGCCGGGATTGTTCCCGTCCGCACCGTGGTCCGAAGCCTGACACGTCAGGTTCTGAGCATCTTTTGAGGTCTGCGGCCGAGGTGCGGGGGCTTCTGCGGGGTGGTGACGGCTACGCGCCGGTCGCGATCAGCTCGTCCGCGGCGGCGTTGACCGGCTGGGGGCAGCCCGTGAGGTCCATGACGAACAGCGGCACACCGAGCTGGTCCGCGCGGGCGCGGGCGTCGTCCGCGTAGCCCGCGAGGGCGAAGAAGACGCCCGCGGTCGAGGAGGAGAGGCTGTTCAGCCACAGGCATTCGACGGCGCGGAGTGTCGCGGGCCTGGTGGTGGGGTCGACCTGGGCGATCACGCCGGGACCCCGCAGGTCGATGCCGGACACCGGCCGCACCTCCGGCTGGAGCACCTCGCGGAAGCCGAGCCACCGCAGATAGAGCGCGGCCGCGGTGACCACGTCGCGGGCGGTGCGGATCGTCACCGGCCGGAAGGTGGGACGGGAGGCGACGGCGGTGCGCGGCAGCGGCCGGTGCGAGGGCGACCGTACGGCGTCCGGGCCGTCGCCGGACGCCGGGAAGGGCGGTGAGCTGACCGGCCGGACCGGGATGCGCAGCACCGTGCCGCAGGGGCAGCCGAGCTCGGGCTGCGGCCACTGATCCTGGCGGCCGCAGGAGAGGCAGCGGACGGTGACCCAGTCGTCCGTCCAGGTGCGGTGGGTGATCGGCTCGGGCCGGGCGGCGCGCAGCAGGGGTGGCGCGATCGGGGCGCCGCACGCGCACGGGTAGACGGGCGGCGCGTACAGATGGTCGCGGCGGCAGAGCGGGCAGCGCACCGGCATGCTCTCGGTCATCGCGGCCCCCCTCTGCATCTGCTCGGCTGCCTCCATCGTCCATCACGTACGCCGAGTTGGCGAGGCACTTCGGCCACTCCGTCGTCGTGGACGTCTCTTGACGTGTCTCCGGTCGCGTCCTACATTGCTTCCGTATAGCAAAACTGAACTTCCACAATACGGAATAGAAGCTCTCAGGTGGCGCGACAGAGCCCGTTCCGACCGTTCCGACCAGATCCGACAGGCCGAAGCAGGAGCACCCCATGCCTCGAATGACCGCCGCCCGCGCGGCAGTTGAGATCCTCAAGCGTGAAGGCGTCACCCACGCGTTCGGTGTGCCGGGCGCAGCGATCAACCCGTTCTACAAGGCCCTCCAGACCGGCGGCGGCATCGACCACACGCTCGCCCGCCATGTCGAGGGCGCGTCCCACATGGCCGAGGGGTACACCCGCACCCACCCGGGCAACATCGGTGTCTGCATCGGCACGTCCGGCCCGGCGGGCACGGACATGATCACCGGCCTGTACTCGGCGATCGGCGACTCGATCCCCATCCTGTGCATCACCGGCCAGGCGCCGACCTCCGTGATCCACAAGGAGGACTTCCAGGCGGTCGACATCGCCTCCATCGCGAAGCCCGTCACCAAGGCCGCGACCACGGTCCTCGAGGCCGCACAGGTCCCCGGCGTCTTCCAGCAGGCGTTCCATCTGATGCGCTCCGGCCGTCCCGGACCGGTCCTGATCGACCTGCCGATCGACGTCCAGCTGACCGAGATCGAGTTCGACCCGGAGACCTATGAGCCGCTGCCGGTCTACAAGCCGGCCGCGACCCGCGCGCAGATCGAGAAGGCGATCGGCTTCCTGCTGGAGTCCGAGCGCCCGCTGATCGTCGCCGGCGGCGGCATCATCAACGCCGACGCCTCCGACCTGCTCGTCGAGTTCGCCGAACTGACCGGCACTCCCGTCATCCCGACGCTCATGGGCTGGGGCACCATCCCCGACGACCACGAGCTCAACGCGGGCATGGTCGGCCTCCAGACCTCGCACCGCTACGGCAACGCGAACTTCCTCGAGTCCGACTTCGTCCTCGGCATCGGCAACCGCTGGGCCAACCGTCACACCGGCTACAAGCTCGACGTCTACACCAAGGGCCGGAAGTTCGTCCACGTCGACATCGAGCCCACCCAGATCGGCAAGATCTTCGCCCCCGACTACGGCATCGCCTCCGACGCCAGGGCCGCGCTGGAGCTCTTCGTCGAGGTGGCGAAGGAGCTCAAGGCCGCGGGCAGGCTGCCCGACCGCGCCGAGTGGGTCGGCTCCACGCAGGAGCGCAAGGCCACCCTGCTGCGCCGTACGCACTTCGACAACGTGCCGATGAAGCCGCAGCGCGTGTACGAGGAGATGAACCGCGCCTTCGGCCCGGAGACGCGCTACGTCACCACCATCGGCCTCTCCCAGATCGCCGGCGCGCAGATGCTGCACGTCTACAAGCCGCGCCACTGGATCAACTGCGGCCAGGCCGGCCCGCTCGGCTGGACCATCCCCGCCGCGCTGGGCGTCGCCACCGCCGATCCGGAGGCCCAGGTCGTCGCGCTCTCCGGCGACTACGACTTCCAGTTCATGATCGAGGAGCTGGCGGTCGGCGCGCAGCACCGGATCCCGTACGTCCACGTCCTGGTGAACAACGCCTACCTGGGCCTGATCCGCCAGGCGCAGATCGGCCTGGACATCAACTTCCAGGTCAACCTGGAGTTCGAGAACCAGAACTCCCCGGAGCTGGGGGTCTACGGCGTCGACCACGTCAAGGTCGCCGAGGGCCTGGGCTGCAAGGCGATCCGCGTCACCGAGCCGGACCAGCTGCTGCCGGCCTTCGAGGAGGCGAAGAAGCTCGCCGCGGAGTACCGCGTCCCGGTCGTCGTCGAGGCGATCCTCGAGCGGGTCACCAACATCTCGATGAGCAAGACGGCCGACATCAGCGACGTCACCGAGTTCGAGGAGATCGCCACGGAACCGGGCCACGCCCCGACCGCGATCAAGCCGCTCAAGGTCTGACCTCCGCCGCACCCGGCCTCCGGCCGTTTCCCGAAGGGTCCGTTCCGCATCCGTGCGGACCGGACCCTTCCGGCGTTCCCCGGGCTGGCGTGGGCGGATGGAGACGCTGGACGGACTGCCGCTGCTCGCCTTCCCCGGACTGCCGAAGCCGGAGGCGTGGCTCGAGGAGGACCACGACACGGCGCCCGGCCTGTGGGTCGAACTCGCGAAGAAGGGGTCCGGGCTGCCCTCGCCGAGCGCGGGCGACGTCAACGACGCGGCGCTCTGCTTCGCTGGATCACCGGTCTGCGGCGCTCGCGCGACGACGTCCGCTACCTGCGAAGATCACCCCGCGCCGGCCGCGGAGCACCTGGTCGCAGGTGAAGGTCAGGCGGGTCGCGGAGCTTTCGGCCGCCGGCCGGATGCGCGAGCCGGGACTCGAGGAGGTCGCCGCGGCGAAGGCGGACGGCCGCTGGGAGGCCGCGTACGCCTCCCAGCGCGACGCCGAGGTGCCGGCGGACCTGGCCGCCGCGCTCCAGGCCAACCCACGGGCCCGGGAGGCCTTCGAGGGCCTCGGCAGAACGGAGCGGTACCGGATCGTCCTCGGCCTGCTCAAAGCCCGGTCCCACCGCACCCGAACGGCGCGTCTGGAGCAGGCGGTCGCCTCTCTGGCCTCCGGCGGCAAGGAGCGCTGAACACGAACGCGAAACAGGGCCCGGCCTCTGTGCGAAGGCCGGACCCTGATCGTCGAACGCGTGGTCCGGGACCGTACCGGATCAGGCGCTCGGGCTGTGCGGTTGATGCCGCCCGACGGTGCGAGGCTGGCGCGACAGGACGTTCGCGCCGCCGGGCGGGGTCTTGGTGGGGCGGCCGGACGGAGTCCGGCGCAGCCTCTCGAAGCAGCGGAGTCGCGAGGGAGGCGTGAGGGATCGGTCGTTCGCCCCGCCGGGCGGGGGAGGGAGCGAGGGTGGAGCTGGGACCGCGGTGGGGCGATTGACCCGGCGGAGCGTGTTCTTCAGGTCAGAACACGTCCCGCGGGCCTTCACCACCGCACTGGCATCGCACGACCACCGCGGTCCTCGCTTCAGCCCGTCCGCGGACCACCCCTCATCCGGGTCCGCTTCGCGGGCTCACGCCCGGGGGTGACCTCCCGTCACTCCCGGGCGCAGTCTCGTGGTCAGTCCTCGCGCAGCGCGCGGACCGCCTCCTCCACGCGCTTGCCGTAGTCGGCGTCGGCGGCGTGGAAGTGGGACAGGTTCTTCTCGATCACGTCGTCGCGGGTGACCTGGGACAGGCCGCCGGCGATGTTGGCGACCAGACGCGCCTTCTCCTCCTCGGACATCAGCCGGTAGAGCTCGCCGGCCTGGAAGAAGTCGTCGTCCTTGACGTGCGCCGGGGCGGCGTGGGTGCCGGTCCAGCCGTGGACCGCCAGCGGGGCCGACAGCGCGGCGTCCGTCTGGGCGGGGCCCGCGTACGAGTTGGGCTCGTAGTTCTTGTCGTGGCGCGAGCCGTAGCGGGTGGCCATCACGCCGTCACGGCCGTAGTTGTCGGCGGCCGTCGCCTTCGGCGCGTTCACCGGCAGCTGCGTGTGGTTGACGCCCAGGCGGTAGCGGTGGGCGTCGGCGTACGCGAACAGCCGGCCCTGGAGCATCTTGTCCGGCGAGGGACCGATGCCGGGAACGAAGTTGTTCGGCGAGAACGCGGCCTGCTCGACCTCGGCGAAGACGTTGTCCGGGTTCCGGTCGAGGACCAGGCGGCCGACCCGCTGGAGCGGGTAGTCGGCGTGCGGCCACACCTTGGTCAGGTCGAACGGGTTGAAGCGGTAGTCGGCCGCCTCCGCCGCCGGCATGACCTGCACGTACAGCGTCCAGGACGGGTTCACGCCGCGCTCGATGGCCTGCAGCAGGTCCGTCTGGTGCGAGTTGGCGTCCTGGCCGACGAGCTCCGCGGCCTGCTCGGAGGAGAGCGAGCGCACGCCCTGGTTGGTCTTGAAGTGGTACTTCACGAAGAAGGCCTCGCCCGCCTCGTTGGTCCACTGGTAGGTGTGCGAGCCGTAGCCGTTCATGTGGCGGTACGAGGCGGGTATGCCGCGGTCGCCCATCAGCCAGGTGATCTGGTGCGTCGCCTCGGGGGAGTGCGCCCAGAAGTCCCAGACGTTGTCCGGCTCCTGCTTGCCCGTGAACGGGTCGCGCTTCTGGGAGTGGATGAAGTCGGGGAACTTGATCGGGTCCTTGATGAAGAACACCGGGGTGTTGTTGCCGACGAGGTCGTAGTTGCCCTCCTCGGTGTAGAACTTGAGCGCGAAGCCGCGCGGGTCGCGTACCGCGTCCGCGCCGCCGAGCGAGTCGGCGACGGTGGAGAAGCGGATGAAGGTCTCGGTGCGCTTGCCGACCTCGGAGAGGAAGGCGGCCTTCGTGAAGCCGGTGACGTCGTCGGTCACCTCGAAGTACCCGTACGCGCCGGAACCGCGGGCGTGCACCACGCGCTCCGGGATGCGCTCACGGTTGAAGCGCGCGAGCTTCTCCAGCAGGTGCTGGTCCTGGAGGAGGATGGGGCCACCGACGCCGGCGGTGGCGGAGTTCTGGTTGTCGGCGACGGGGGCGCCGGACTCGGTCGTAAGCACGCGCTTCGACATCGTGACCTTCCGTACGGGAGCTGCACTGGGTGACGGTTCGAGGAGCGTAGATACGAGCCGAACGAAACGTCAACAGTTTGTTGAAAATGGAGGAGAGTGTTCCGGCCGGCGTCGGCGCCTGGGCGCGACAGGACAGGTGTCAGCGCCAACGCCGACCGGAAGTATGGGGGGCGGGCCGGGGAGGCCCGCCGGGTCAGGACCGGTCGCCCGAGAGGCGTTCCACCGAGCGCAGCAGGGCCGAGTGGTCCAGGCCGCCGTCGCCCTGGGCGCGCAGGGAGGCGACCAGCTGGGCGACGACCGCGCCGACGGGCAGCGCGGCGCCGACGTTGCGGGCGGCGTCCGTGACGATGCCCATGTCCTTGTGGTGCAGGTCGATCCGGAAGCCCGGCTTGAAGTCCCGGTTCAGGAAGTTGCCCTTCTTGCGGGTCAGCACGGTCGAGCCGGCCAGGCCGCCGTTCAGGACGTCCAGCGCGGCCTCCAGGTTCACCCCGGACTTCTCCAGGAAGACCACGGCCTCCGCGCACGCCTGGATGTTGACGGCGACGATCAGCTGGTTGGCGGCCTTCACCGTCTGGCCGGAGCCGTGCGGGCCGCAGAGCACGATGGTCTTGCCGAGGGCTTCGAGGATCGGCCTGGCGGTGTCGAAGTCGGCCTGCTCGCCGCCGACCATGATGGACAGCACGGCCTCGATCGCGCCCGCCTCGCCGCCGGACACCGGGGCGTCGAGAACGCGGATGCCCTTGTCCGCCGCGTTCTTCGCCAGGTCGACGGAGGTCTGCGGGGTGATCGAGGACATGTCGATCAGCAGCGCGCCCTGCCGGGCGTTGGCCAGGATGCCGTCGGGGCCGTAGGCGATCGCCTCGACGTGCGGGGAGGCCGGGACCATGGTGATGACCACGTCGGCGTCCTTGACGGCCTCGGCGATCGAGCCGGCCGCGGTGCCGCCGGCCGCGGCGAGGCGGTCCAGCTTGTCCTGCTCGAGGGTGTAGCCGGTGACGGCGTAGCCGGCCTTCAGCAGGTTCTCGGACATGGGGGAGCCCATGATGCCGAGTCCGATCCATGCGACCTTGGGAAGAGTGCTCATCGCGGGTACCTCTCTGAAAAGCGTGTAAGGAACGTCAGCGGGCGGCGCGCGCCGCGGCCGGCAGCCAGTCGAAGGACTCGGCGCTCGGGCGGTCGCCGGCCTTGTACTCCAGGCCGATCCGGCCCTCGTAACCGGCCTTCTTCAGCTCGTCGAGGAGCTGCTCCAGCGGGAGCGAGCCGGTGCCCGGCGCGCCGCGGCCCGGGTTGTCGGCGATCTGGACGTGGCCGGTCCTGTCGGCGTACGCCGCGATGACCTGGGAGACGTCCTCGCCGTTCATCGACAGGTGGTAGACGTCCAGCAGGAACTTCGCGTTGCCGAGGCCGGTCGCGGCGTTCACCTGGTCGACGACCTCGATCGCGGCCGGGGCGCTGACCAGCGGGTACAGCGGGGACTCCGGCTTGTTCAGGGTCTCGACCAGCAGGATCGCGCCGACGCGGTCGGCCGCGCGGGCCGCGAGCACCAGGTTCTCCAGGGCGAGGGCGTCCTGGACCTGGGGGTCGGCGCCCTCGACGCGGTTGCCGTACAGGGCGTTGAGCGCCGTGCAGCCGACCGACGCGGCGAAGTCGGCCGCGACCTCGATGTTGGCGCGGAAACGGTCCGACTCGTCGCCCGGCACGGAGAGCGCGCCGCGGTCGGGTCCGGGCAGCCGCCCGGCGTAGAAGTTCAGGCCCACCAGCTGCGTGCCGGCATCGTCCAGCGCCTTCTTCAGCGCGTCGAGCTCGGCCTGCGGCGGGGTGGGGGTCTCGATCCACGGCCACCACAGCTCGACCGCGGTGAAGCCGGCCGCGGCGGCGGCCGCGGGGCGCTCCAGCAGCGGGAGTTCCGCGAAGAGGATCGAGAGGTTCACGTCGTAGCGGTGGTCGCTGTATCCCATGGGGTTGTGGGCCCCTTCCGTATAGCGGAAGTCTCTTTCTGTCTGACGGAATAATCTCCGGCCGGGGTGACGACTGTCAAGAGCGGCCACAAAAAAACGCCTCCCGAGCGGGTCGTCCGAAGGCCGGTCAAGCCTTCTTCCGTCCCTGCTCGGGAGGCGTGCGGGGGGTCGGGGGCGGCCCCCCGCGTCCAGGGGGCCCCTCAGAGCGCGTCGACGGCGCTCACCTTCCATCCGTCCGGCGTGCGCGTCATGGTCATCCGGACCCGGTTCAGGTCGACCCGCTCACCGGTGACCTGCGTGCTGGTGGTGACCTGGTTGACGAACAGCAGCACCACGGCCCGGTCCGGCGACGCGGACACCACGGAGGCCGCCGGCGCTCCGCCGTCCGGCGGCTTCACCACGCTCGCCCTGACGACGCCGTGGTACTTCTTCGCCGTCGGCGCGACGACCTTGCCGGTGGTCCGGCCGTACTCGTCCTTGAAGGCGCCGGTCAGATGCCCGCGCGCCGCGGCGAAGTCCGCGTCGAGCCTGCGGTAGTCGTACGACAGGACCACCGGCGCCGCCTTCCGCGCTGCCGCCACCGCCTGCGCGCGGGCCGCGTCGGTACGCCGTCCCTCGGCGTACTCCCACGCCAGCACACCCGCCGCGGCCACGGCCAGGACCACCAGCACCGCGAGCAGCGCGCAGAGCCGCCCCCGCCGCCGTCGCCCGCGCCGCGAGGCACTCTCCGTCTCCTCGGCCACCACGACCGGCCCGACCTGCTGGTTCTCGTCCCTGCGGGCCTGCGACGCGTCGTCGGGGGCCGTCACGCGCCCGCGCACGGGCGGGCGCGGCACGTCCCGTACGGCAGGGCCGCCCGGGCCGGTCCGGTCCCGCTCGGTCCGCTTGGCCGCCGCGCGCGCGGCGGCCGTCATGGAACGGCTGCCCGGAGGGGTGGAGCCACGGCCCCGGATGGTCGCCTTCGCCATGGTCTTGCTCCTCACTGCTTCTCGTACGGGTGTGCTCGGGAGGGCGCCGGGTCAGCCGACGAACTCGACATCGGACGTCAGCCAGCGGCCCCGCTCGAGCACCAGGTCGAGCTGGAGCCGGTAGGTCCGGGCCTGCCCCTCGGGCGCGGCGGTGTTGGTGACCTTGCTGTCGGCGACGACCAGCACCCGCGCCGACTTCTCGTCGGCGCTGACGATGCCCGCTTCGAGCACCTGCCCCTGCGAGACCGACTTGTTGGCGGCGACGAGCTTGGTCAACTCGTCCGTCTGTGCGGCGAACTGCTCCTTGAAGTCGCCGGTCGCGCCCTTGAGCACGTTCTCGCTGTCCCGGTCGTAGTGCCGGTAGTCCAGCGAGGTGAAGTTCAGCGCCGACTGGCGGGCGGCGGCCAGCACGTCCTGCTGCCGGTCCGCCGCCGCGCGCTGCTCGTACACCTCGACGCACAGCCAGCCGCTGAGCGCCGTCGCCGCGACGGTCGCCACGGCGAGCGTCGCCGGCAGCGCCGCGCCCCGGCGCGCCGCGGCGGCCAGCCGGTCGCCGAGCCGCCGCGCGCGGGCGGCGCGCGTGTCGCCGGCGGGTGCGTCGTCCGGAGGCGTGCCGTCCGCGGGCGCCGGGGCCTCGGTCGCGTCGCCCACCTGTGCCGGGTCCTGGAGCGCGTCCGCGCGTATCTCGTCCGTGCTCATGCCATCGGTCCCACGAGCAGCCATTGCCACGAGTCCTTTCCGAACGTGCTCTGTTCGCCGCCCGTCGAGCCGATCTCGATGAGCGTTCCGCCGGGCCCGGCCAGGGTGCCGGTCTCCGGGTCGTACGGGGTGACGTGCGCCGCCCGCCGTGTGCCGCCGGACCCCGAGGGGCCCGGTGCGTTCTGGGCGCCGCGCACCGAGGTGCCGCTGCCGCGCGGCTCGGTGCAGCGCGCCCCGGTGTCGGCGGGCCGGTCGGAGGTGTCCGCCGGGTCGCGCCGCTGGGTGCCGTAGCCCTGGCGGCACGGCGGCGGGTCGTCGGCGTTCACGACCATGCCGAAGTGGGTCGTGCCGTCGCCCGGGATCACGGTGTAGCTGCCGGCGACGATCACCGGGAAGGTCACCAGCGCCTGTTCCACACCGGGCAGCCGGGCCACGGTGACCTGGCCGCCGCTGATCAGGTTGGAGAGCAGCACCGGCAGATGCGTCTCGTTGGACTTCAGCAGCGAGTCGACCTCCTGCGCCGCCGGGGCGGTGTTGCCGATCAGTCGCCTCAAGTCGCCGTCGCGCGCCTTCAGTTCGGCGGTCAGGGCGGCCAGGTCGCCGGAGAACGACTTGATCGCCGACCCCTTGTCGCTCTGGGTCTTCAGCACCACCCGCGAGTCCTCGATGAGCGAGATCGTCTCGGGAAGGTTCTCGGAGGCCGACTCGACCAGCAGGTTTCCGGAGTCCACCAGCTTGCTCAGGTGCGGCCCGGTGCCCGCGAAGGCCGTGCCGAGCTCGTCGACCGTGACCCGCAGATCGTCCTTGCCGACCGAGTTCACCAGCCGGTCCAGGCTGAGCACGAGCGCCGTCGTGGGCAGCGGGACCCGGGTGTCGGCGCGCGGGATCTCACTGCCCTCGCGCAGATACGGGCCGTCGGAACGGCGCGGCTGGAGGTCGACGTACTGCTCGCCGACCGCGGAACGATTCGCCACCACGGCCAGCGTGTCCGCCGGTATCCGCGTGCCGTCCTCGATGTCGAGCGCCACCGACACGCCGTCCGCGTCGGCGAGCCGCAACTCACCGACCCGGCCCACCGGAACACCCCGGTAGGTGACCTCCGCGCCCTCGAAGATGCCGCCCGACGCCGCGAAGTCGGCCCGCACGGTGTATCCGCGGTCGAGCAGGGCGTCGACGAGGCCCGTGTAGCGGGCTCCGACATACGAGCACCCCACGGCGGTGACCGCGGCGAACGCGACCAACTGGGCCCTGACCGTACGTGTGATCACGGCTGCATCCCCTTCAGCATCAGCTCGGCCAGTGCGAGATCGATCCCCGCGGGCAGCCGGCGTCCGTCGTCGTCGCCGTACCCGTGGGCGACCTGGCTGCCGGTGCACACCGGCGGACACAGCGGTCCGTCGCCGCCGGGAGGCGGGGGAGCGTCAGGCGTCGGCGCGCCGGGAAGGGCGGGCGGCTCGGTCGGCAGCGGCGGGTTCGGCAGGCCGGGCACCCCGGGCAGGTCCGGCGCGCGGGGGACCTCCGGCAGCCCGGGCTCGTCCGGGGCCTCCGGCTTCTCGGCGAGGTTGCCGTAGATGCTCGCCAGGTCCAGATCCGCGGTGATCCTGAGGTTGACGTAGTCGCCCTTGATGGCGCCGGTCACGTTCCGGGGGAACGGATAGGTCGTCAGGAGCTCCAGCGAGTTGGGGAGGTCGCTGCCGGCCTTGTTCAACTGCTGGAGGATCGGCCGCAGGCTCCTGAGGTTGGCCACCGTGTCCGCGTGGGAGGCGTTGATCACCTTGGTGCCCGCCTTCCCGAGGTCCGAGAGCGAGGTCAGCATCGCCGTCAGATCGCGGCGCTGGTCGGCCAGGACCTTCAGCGCGCCGGGCATGGTGTCCACGGCCTGCGCGATCGTCTTCTTCTCCGCGGCCAGCCGCTTCGCCAGCCGGTCGATGCCCGCCAGCGCCCGGACGATCTCCTTGCGCTGCTTGTCGAGCCCGCCGATGAACGTGTCCAGCTCGCCGAGCAGGTCCTTGACCCGGTTCTCCCGGCCCTCCAGCGCCTTGTTCAGCTCCACGGTGATCGTCTTGAGCTGCGCCACACCGCCGCCGTTCAGCAGCGCGGACAGGGCGGAGAGCACCTCCTCGATCTCGGGGTTGCGCCCGGTGCGCGACAGCGGGATGCGCGCGCCGTCGGTGAGCCGGCCCTCGGGCTCGATGCCCCCCGGCGGGGACAGGGCGACGTACTTCTCGCCGAGCATGCTGGTCTGCCGCAGACCGGCGACGGCGTTGGCGGGCAGTTTCACGTGGTCCGCGATCCGCAGGCGTACCCGGGCGTGCCAGCCGACCAGCTCCACCTTCTCGACCGCGCCCACGGTGACGTTGTTGACCTTCACCGCCGACTGCGGGACCAGGTCGAGTACGTCCCCGAACTCGGCCGTCACGTGGTAGGCGTTGCCGTCGGCGGCCGCGCCGCCGGGCAGGTCGATGTCGTACAGGCCGTTGAACTCGCAGCCGGTGAGCAGTACGGAGCCCATGGCGGTGACCAGGGCGACCGCCCGGTGCCTGCGGGGTGCACTCATGCGCGTGCCTCCAGTATTCCGCCGAGCGTGCGGTCGACCTGCCCGGTGCCCGGCGCCGGGCCGGTGTGCCCCACCTCGGGCAGCGAGTCGAACAGCTTCTCCAGCTCCGCGCAGTCGGGGTTGTCGCCGCCCGTGTCGCCGGTGGTCTTCAGCAGCGAGCACAGCAGGGCCGCCGGGTCCTGGGGGTGGTCGGGGTTGTTGCGGGTGTCGAGGGTGCCGGAGGAGGGGTTGTAGGCGTTCTGGAGGTTGGAGAGGCCGGTGGGCGCGACCTCCAGCAGCTCCGCCAGCGCGGCCCGCTGGGTGACCAGCACCTTGGTGACCTTGCTGAGCCCCTTCACGTCGTCGGTCAGCGCCTTCTTGTTGTTCTTCACGAACCTCGACACGTCGCCGAGCGCCGCCCCCAGATGCTTGAGGGCCGCCGCGAGGTCCTTGCGCTCCCCGGCGAGCTGGTCGGCGACCGCGGCGAGACTGTCGTTGAACGACCGCACGCTCTTGTCGTCGGCGGCGAGCGCCGCGGTGAACACCTGGAGATTGCGTACGGTGCCGAACAGGTCCTCCCGGCCGCCCGAGAGGGTGGTGACCGCCTGCGACAGGTCCTCCACCGTGCGGTGCAGATGCTCGCCCTGGCCGTCGAGGTTGTCGGCGCTCACCCCCAGCAGCCGCGAGAGCGAACCGTCCTTGTTGGCGCCGCGCGGCCCGAGGGCGTCCGCCGTGGTGTGCAGGCTGTCGAAGACCCGGTCCAGCTCCACCGGCACGGCCGTGCGGGTCTCGGGGATCACCGCGCCGTCGCGCAGCACGGGCCCGCCCCGGTACACCGGCAGCATCTGTACGTAACGGTCGCTGACCACCGAGGAGTTGATGATCGCGGCCTGGGCGTCGGCGGGGACTTTGCGCCCGGGCTCGTACTCGAGCTCCACGCGCACCCGGCCGCCCTCGGGAACGATCCTGGTGACCTCACCGACGCGTACGCCGAGCACCCGCACGTCGGAGCCGGGATAGATGCCCACCGTGCGCGGGAAGTACGCGGTGACGCGCACCGGTTCCTCGCGGGGCCACAGCACGACCGCGGTGCAGACCAGCAGCGCCACGGCGACGGCGGCCGCCGTCAGCCGGGCCGCACGGCCCTTGGGATCGAAGCGGCGGATGCGGTCGAAGCGGGTCGGGCTGAAACGGATGCGGCCCTTCATCGCGAGTCTCCTGTCCGGGGGACCACCGGGGCGGCGACCATGTTCTGGATGTAGCTGTCGAACCAGCGGCCGTTGCCGAGGGTGTTGGTGAAGACCCGCACGTACGGGGCGAGCAGCGCGACGCTGCGGTCCAGGCTCGCCTGGTTGCGCTCCAGCATCCGCACCACCTGGTTCAGCCCCTTCAGCGCCGGGCCGATCTCCTTCTCGTTGTCCCTGACCAGGCCGGAGAGCTGGATGCCGAGCGCGGCCGAGCTCTTGAGCAGCGCGTGGATCGCCGCCCGGCGCCGCGAGATCTCCTTGAACAGCGCGTCGCCGTCCTTGACCAGGGTGGAGAACTCGCCGGAGCGGTCCGAGAGCACCTTGGTGACCGAGTTGGCGTGCTTGAGCAGTTCGCGGAGGTCGTCGTCGCGCGAGGCCACCGTCTTCGAGATCTTCGACAGCCCCTTGATCGAGGCGCGCACCTCCTCCGGCGAGTCCTCGAAGGTCGTCGAGATGGTGTCCAGGGCCTTCGCCAACTGCTCCGTCTCGATCTGCTCGCTGGTCGTGGTCAGATCGCTGAACGCCTGTACGACGTCGTACGCCGGGGTGGTGCGCTCCAGCGGGATCTCGCTCCCGGGCCGCAGCTGCCCCGACCCCTTCGGCTGCAGGGCCAGGTACTTCGCGCCGAGGATCGTCTTGATCCGGATGGCCGCGCCGGTCCGCGTGCCGAACTCCGGCTCGCCCTTGATCTTGAAGGTGACCTTCACATGGTCGCCGGCGAGATCGACGTCGTCGACCTTGCCGACCTTGACCCCCGCGATACGCACCTCGTCGCCCGGCTTGAGTCCGCCGGCCTCCGAGAACGCCGCGCTGTAGGTCTCCCCGCTGCCGATCACCGGCAGGCTGTCGGCGTTGAACGCGGCGGTCGTCAGCAGCGCGAGCGCCGTGATGCCGACCGTGCCGATCACCACCGGGTTCCTTTCACGGAACGGCGTCATCGGCCGCTTGCGGGAGAACAGACGCCGCCTCATCCGCCACACCTCGCCCGTGCCACGTGCAGCTCCGGAGTGATCACCTCTCGGGTCTTCGGCAGCACGATCCGGCCGTCGAAGTCACAGAGGTAGAAGTTGAACCAGGAACCGTACGAGGCGGTCCCCGTCAGCTTGTTGAGCTTGTCCGGCAGCCGCTTCAGCACGCCCTCCACGGTCTTCTCGTTGTCGTTCAGGGTCTTGGTGAGGTCGGTCAGCTCGGCGATGTCGTCCTTCAGCGGCGGCCGGGCGTCCTCCAGCAGACCGGAGGTCGCCTCGGTCAGCGCGCCGATGTTCTCCAGCGAGGAGCCGATCGGCTCGCGGTCGGCGGACAGTCCGGAGATCAGCCGCTGCAGCTGTTTGAGCAGCGCGGAGAACCGGGCGCCGCGCCTGTCGAGGGTCTGCAGCGTGGTGTTGAGGTTGTCGATCACCGACCCGATCAGCTCGTCGCGGTCGGCGAGGGTCGTCGTCAGGGACGCGGTGTGCGCCAGCAGGCTGTTGACCGTGCCGCCCTCGCCCTGAAGCGTCTTGATGATGTTGGTGGCGAGCTGGTTGACGTCCTTCGGGCTGAGCGCCGCGAACAGCGGCTTGAAACCGCCCAGCAGCGCGTTCAGGTCGAGCGCCGGCTGCGTCCGGGACAGCGGGATCGTCGCACCCGGCTTCAGCCGGGTCCCGTCGCCCGCGCCCTCCGTGAGGGCGACATACCGCTGCCCCACCAGACTCCGGTAGCGGATGACCGCCCCGGTGCTGGTCAGCAGCGGCCGGTCACGGGTGACGGAGAACGTCACCTCGGCCAGCGTCCGGTCCTTGATCCGGCCCCCCTTGATCCTTATGGCCTCGACCTCGCCGACGCGTACGCCGGCGACCCGGACGTCGTCGCCCTCCTCCAGGCTGGTGACATCGGTGAACACCGCGCGGTAGGTGTGCTCCGGGGTGAAGGAGACATTGACGATCGTCGCCGCGAGCAGCGTCGTCGCGAGGACCGTCACCACCGCGAACAGCAGGAACTTGACCAGCGGGCCGGTGACCCGGGTGGCTCGTGAAGCCCTCATGCCACACTCACCGCCGTCCCGCGCGCCATGGGCCCGAACAGCAGCGTCGCCACCGCGGGCACCCGGTCGGCGGGCACCCCGAGGACCGGCGCGACCAGCGAGCCGACGGCCCGCTGCTCGGCCGCCGTCGCGGAGACCGAGCCGCCCGGCGGCGGGCCGGCGGCGGCGACGTCCTTCGTGCCGTCGTCGAGCTTGGTGTGTCCCGCCGGCACCGCCGGACCGGGAATGCCGCGGCAGTCCGGGCCGGAGCGCTCGGCATAGCGGGGTTCCTCACCGGGTCGGTACGCGGGTCGCGGATGGACGAATTCGAGGGTGATGCGCATCTCGCCGCCCCGGAACGCCTTCTCCGACTCCCGGCTCTGCCGCTCGAGGCCCTTCAGGAGACACGGGTACTCGGGGGAGTAACGGGCGAAGAGGTCGAGTGTCGGACGGGAGACCCGGCCCAGGGTGATCAGCCGCTCCCCGTTGTCGTCGAAGAACTTCTCCGCCGTCCCCGCGACCGTCGCCGTCCCGGTGAGAGCGGCGGCGATCTGTTCCCGCTTCTCCACCACGGTGCGGCTGGTGGTGATCGAGTTGCGCAGGATCCGCAGCAGGTCCGGCGCCGCGTCCCCGTACACCTCCGCCACGTCCGCGAACCGCGAGATGTCCTCCTGGAGCGACGGCATGTGCGGATTCAGCCTGCTCAGATACCGCTCCAGCCGTACGAGGTTGTCGCCGATCCGGTCGCCGCGGCCCTCCAGCGCGGTCGCGAACGCGGTCAGCGTCGCGTTGAGGTCCGCGGGCCGTACGGTCCGCAGCAGCGGCAGCAGGTCGTTCATCAGATGCTGCACCTCGATGCCGGCCCGGGTGCGGTCCTGCGAGATGACGTCCCCGGCCCGGACATGCCGCCCCGAGGAGCCCTCGGGCACCACCAGGTCGACGAACTTCTCGCCGAACAGCGTCTTCGGCAGCAGCCGGGCGTGCACATCGGCCGGGATGCTCGATACGTGCTCCGGCTTCAGCGCGAGGTCGAGTGTCGCCTTCTCGCCGTCGGCCCGCACCTCGCGCACCTCGCCGACCAGCAGCCCGCGCAGCTTGACGTCGGCCCGCGGATCGAGCTGGTTGCCCAGCGAGTCCGCCTCCAGCGTGATGCGTACCACCGAGGTGAACACCTGCTGGTACACGGCCACCGACAGCGACAGCAGCAGGCCGATGACGACGATGAACACCAGCCCGTACAGCCGCAGCCGGCCGGCTCGCGCCGCGGCGCTTCCTTCTCTGCTCATCGGCCCCTTACCCCGCTATCCGTACGGTCGTGTTGGCGCCCCAGATCGCCAGGCTGAGGAAGAAGTCGAGAATGTTGATCGCCACGATCGAGGTGCGCACGGCGCGGCCCACGGCGACACCGACCCCGGCCGGGCCGCCGCTCGCGTAGTAGCCGTAGTAGCAGTGCACCAGGATGATCACGACGGCGAAGACGATCACCTTCCCGAAGGACCAGAACACGTCCACCGGCGGCAGATACTGCTGGAAGTAGTGGTCGTAGGTGCCGGCCGACTGCCCGTAGTACCCCGTGGTGATCGTGCGCGCCGCGAAGTACGAGGACAGCAGCCCCACCACGTAGAGCGGGATCACGGCGACGAACCCGGCGATCATCCGCGTCGTCACCAGGAACGGCAGCGACGGGACGCCCATCACCTCCAGCGCGTCGGTCTCCTCGCTGATCCGCATCGCCCCGAGCTGCGCGGTGAACCCGGCGCCGACCGTCGCGGACAGCGCGAGCCCCGCCACCAGCGGCGCGATCTCACGGGTGTTGAAGTACGCCGACAGGAACGCCACGAAGTTCGACGTGCCGAGCTGGTTGAGCGCCGCGTACCCCTGCAGACCGACCTCGGTGCCGGTGAAGAACGACAGGAACGCGATCACGCCGACGGTGCCGCCGACGACGGCCAGCGCGCCCCGGCCGAAACTCACCTCGGCCAGCAGCCGCAGCGTCTCCTTCTTGTAGCGGCGCAGCGTACGGCCGGTCCAGGCCAGCGAACGGCCGTAGAAGACCAGCTGTCTGCCCAGCTCCTCCAGTTGCGGAGGCAGCAGACGGTTCATCAGCGGCATGCGCTCAGCCCCTCTGCGGAACGATCTGGAAGTACACGGCGGTCATCACGAAGTTCGTCACGAACAGCAACATGAAGGTGATGACCACCGACTGGTTCACCGCGTCGCCGACGCCCTTCGGACCGCCCTTCGCGGTCAGTCCCTTGTACGAGGCGACGATCGCGGCGATCGCGCCGAACACCAGGGCCTTGAGCTCCGCCGCCCACAGGTCGGAGAGCTGGGCGAGCGTGGTGAACGAGGCGAGATAGGCGCCGGGGGTGCCGTTCTGCAGCACCACGTTGAAGAAGTAGCCGCCCGCCACGCCGACGACCGAGACCAGGCCGTTGAGCAGCACCGCCACCAGCATCGTGGCCAGCACCCGCGGCACGACGAGCCGGTGGATCGGGTCGATGCCCAGCACCTGCATCGCGTCGATCTCCTCACGGATGTTGCGCGCGCCGAGATCCGCGCAGATCGCCGTACCGCCCGCACCCGCGATCAGCAACGCCGTCACGATCGGCGACGCCTCCCGCAGCACCGCGAGCACCGACGCCGCACCCGAGAACGACTGCGCGCCCAACTGCCGGGTGAGACTGCCGATCTGCAACGCGATCACCGCTCCGAACGGGATCGACACCAGCGCCGTCGGCAGGATCGTCACACTCGCGACGAACCATGCCTGCTGGATGAACTCCCGTAGCTGGAACGGCCGCTTGGGGATGGTGCGCAGCACGTCCAGCGCCATGGCGAACAGGCTGCCCGAGTGCCGCAGCGCCCCGGTCGGTGACAGGCTCATGCGCCGGCCACCCTTCCGCGTACCCGCCGCAGCCGCTCACGGTCGGCGATCGCCTCCCAGCGGGGCGGCCGTTCGACGCCCTTGGTCGGCAGCAGCCGCGGCGTCAGCTCGGTCACGGCCGGAGCCGCCTCCTCGCCCGGCCCGAGCTGCTCCAGCTCCTGCTCGATCTGCGCGGCGTCCTTCTCCTCCGCCATCCCGATCGGCCCCTGCATCCGCCCGTTCAGGAACTGCCGCACCACCGGCTCCTCGCTGGTCAGCAGTTGCTCACGCGGCCCGAACATCACCAGCTCCCGCCGGAACAGCAGCCCGATGTTGTCCGGCACCTGCCGGGCGGAGGCGATGTCGTGCGTGACGATCAGGAACGTGGCGTCGATCTGCGCGTTGAGATCGACGATCAACTGGTTCAGATACGCCACGCGGACCGGGTCGAGCCCGGAGTCCGGCTCGTCGAACAGGATGATCTCCGGGTCGAGCACCAGCGCGCGGGCGAGCCCGGCACGCTTGCGCATACCGCCGGATATCTCACCGGGCAGCTTGTCCTCCGCGCCGATCAGCCCCACCATGTCCATCTTCTCGAGCACGATCCGCCGGACCTCGCTCTCCGGCTTGCGGGTGTGCTCGCGCAGCGGAAACGCGATGTTGTCGTACAGGTTCATCGACCCGAACAGCGCGCCGTCCTGGAACAGCACGCCGAAGAGTTTCCGCACGTCGTAGAGCTCGTGCTCGCGCAGGCTGGTGATGTCCTGCCCCGCGATCCGTATCGACCCGCGCTCGGGCTTCAGCAGCCCCACGAGCGTCTTCAGGAACACGGACTTCCCGGTGCCGGAGGGCCCGAGCATGACGGACACCTCACCCGCGGGCAGGGTCAGGGACACGTCCTGCCAGATGACCTGGTGCCCGAAGGACTTGGTGAGCCCTTCCACACAGATCTCGACACCCATCCGGTACACCCTTCGTCCGTGGTCCGTGGAGCGGTCCGACATCTGCTCTACGGGGAGGGGCGGGGGGTCCGTCGCGACGGGGCGAAGTTTTTTTGCGGGGAGGTTTCGGGGACGGGTCAGGCCGCTGCGCGGGGCGTTTTCCCCACCCCGCCCCTTCCCGCCGTACCGGATGTGCGGCTCCGCCGGGTCCGGGCGGAGCCCGGCCCGCCCGCTCAGCGGCACGGGGCCCGGGGCCCGGGGCGGAGCCCCCACCTGCCGCCCGGAGCGCGGTAGCGGGTCCGGGCGGAGACCGGTTTCGGGAAGGGGCGGGTAGGGGAGAGCGCCCGCCGCGCGCTACGGCAGCGCCGGCGCCCCCGTGACCGACGGCAGCGCATCCGGCAGCACCCCGGACGGCGTCGGAACCGCCACGGACGGCACCGACGGAACCGAGGGCACCGGCAGCGACGGCGCCGGCAGCGCGGGCACCAGGTCCTCCGTCACCTCGCCCACCGGCGTGGACAGCGGCAGCGCCGGCAGCGACGGCAGCGGCAGACCGCGCCGGCCCGCCGGCCGGTGGGCGCTCGGCCCGTCCCCCGGGGCGGCGGGCGCCGCGGACGGAGCGGCCACGCCCGACGACGGGCCACGGCCCGCCTCCGGCGCCGGAGGCGACTCGCCCGACTCCGTGACGGCCGGCGACGGCCGCGTCGTCGGCCCGTCGCCGTCGTGCACGTACGGCAGGACGAAACCGGCCACCGCCAGCGTCGCCGCCGTCGACGCGAGCGCGACCGCCTGGGCGTTGCCGCCGCCCGGCCGGCCACGTCCGCAGAGCCACAGCACGAGACCCATCGTCGCGGCGAGCGAGTTGCGCAGCGTACGGCGGGCGCGGGCGAGCAGCGACTCGACGGTGCGGTAGCTCAGGCCCATCTTCGTGGCGACCTGCCCGACGTCCAGGTCCTCCGACTTCAGCCACAGTGCCTCCGCCTGCCGGGCGGGCAGCTCCGAGCTGCGTACGGCGAGCCACCTCGCCTCCGCCCGGTCGCAGACGGCCTCGTCCACAGGGACCGGCCCCGGCGGATGCAGCCGGGGGCTGGTACGGACCTGGGCCTCCCGGTTGACCTGGCGGTGGCGGTCCACGCACAGCCGCATCGTCACCGTCGTCAGCCACGCGCCGAGCCGGTCGTCGTCGAGGTGGGGGTGCTCCGCGGCGCGCAGCATCGCCTCGTGCACGGCGTCCTCGGCGTCCTCGGGGGTCATCGAGCGGCGGCGGGCCACCTTGAGCAGGTCCTCCCGGTGGCTCCAGGCACGCTGCCAGCGTTCCTGGGACTCCTGCCCCGGCCGCCCACCGGGCTGGGCAGGCTGCATCTCCGTAGCCATGAGGGCCCCCTCGCTCGCGCACCCGCCGGCTGACGTCCCTGTCCGGCGGGTGGCGACATTACCGCCCGGTATCCGGGCTTGTGGAGGGGGCTGCGGCCATCGAGTCCGTTCCGTTGCTGGTCAGTCCGCCGGGGCCGGGCAGTTCCACGTCCGGGAGCGGCACGGAGGGCACGGGGGGCACGGAGGGCAGCCCCGCCTCCGCCGGGGCCGGCTCGTCGGCCGGCGCTCCGGTCGGCCGCGCCGACGCGGACGGAGAGGCGGCCGGGGACGGGGCCGGGGAGGCCGGGGGAGCGGGCCGGGGCCTCGCCGTTCGCGCGGGCCGTGGCTCGGGCGCGACCGTCGCGGCGGGCGCGGCCGCGGGTGTCCGCGCGTCAGAACCGCCCTGGTCGGGGACCACGCGGTGCCCGCCGAGGTAGTACGCGTACCAGGCCAGTACGGTCCGCAGATACGCGGTGGAGTGGTTGTAGCCGAGGACCGCCCGCTCCAGGTCGCCCGGCTCCGCCAGGTTCCGCCCGCCCGCGCAGAGATGACGTCCGGCGGCGAGCGCCGCGTCGAAGACGTTCTGCGGGTCGGACCGCCCGTCGCCGTTGCCGTCCGCGCCCCAGGCCGCCCAGGTGCCGGGGATGAACTGCATCGGCCCGACGGCCCGGTCGTAGCCGGTGTCCCCGTCGTACGCCCCGCCGTCGCTGTCCCGTATGAGCGCGAAACCGTCGCCGTCGAGCCGTGGGCCGAGTATCGGCGGGCGGGCGGTGCCGTCGGCCGTGACCCGGCCGCCGCGGGCCTGCCCGGACTCGACCTGCCCGATCGCGGCGAGCAGCTCGCGGCGCAGACCGCAGCCGGGAACGCTGTCCGCGAGTGCCGTCTCGGCCGACCGGTACGCGGCGAACACGGTCGCCGGGATCGTCCCGGCCACCGCCCCCGCCGCCGCGCCGGGCACGGCCTCGGCCACCCCGGCGGCCACGCCGGGCGACGTCCGCAGCGGCGGGAGTTCGGTGCGGTACGGGCTGTCGCCGGAGACGCTGGGCCCCGGCGGCAGCGACGGGGGCCGCTGGCCTGCCGTGGCGACGGTGGCCCCCGGCCCCTGCGAGGCGGTCAGCGCCGCCATGGCCGCGGTGACGACCGCGGTCGTCCTGATCCCTCTGCGCGTACGTCCTGTCATGATGCAGTCCCCTCCCTGTGCCGCCGGCCCTGACGGAACGAGGGACCGGCGCGGCGTCCTTCGTCTGCTCTACGCGGCACCACCGCGGATCCGTCGCGGCGTGACGTGCGTCTTTCGTCCGGGCCGACGGCACAGGGCGCGGGCCGAGGCCCGGGGGACAGGACCTAACGTGGAGGCATGGTGCGTCTGAGAGTGGAGTTCACGACCGAGCCGTTCGATCTGGACGAGCCGCCGCCGCACGCCGTGGCGGTGCGCGAGGTCGTGCAGGCGGCGGATCTGGACGCGGTGGACGTCGGTCCGTTCGGCAACACGGCCGAGGGTGGCGCCGAGCAGGTGCTCGGCACGGTGGACGCGCTGCTGCGCAAGGCGCTGGAGACCGGCGCGACCCGGGTCTCCCTGCAGGTCAACGTGGTGGAGGGCGAGGGATGACCGCCCTGGACCACGCCCTCGCGCAGGCCGTGAAACCACTGGTCGACGCCATGGGCGGGGTGCTGCTCGAGCCCGCTGAGGCCGCGGCGGACGACGTCATACTGAGCTGGGAGGGCGAGGAGGTCCTCGCCGTGCGTCTCCCGCAGCTCGCGGACTCCCTGGACCACATCCTGGCGGCGCTGGAGCGGCAGCACGGCAGGCCGCTGGCGGAACTCGACCGCCGGACCAAGCAGTCGATCGTCAGGACGCTGGAGTCGCGGGGCGCGTTCTCCGTGCGGCACGGCGTGGAGACGGTGGCGGGTGCGCTCGGCGTCAGCCGCTTCACCGTCTACAACTACCTGAACCGCGAGAAGAGCCCGTCGGAGGGCTGACGCCCGGAACGGTCCCGCTCAGTGGCACACACAAGGCGCCGGCCCCGACGGTTGTCGGGGCCGGCGCCTTGTGTGTGCCCGACCGGCGCGATCAGGGAGCGCCGGGCGCCGCCGCGTCGGCGGCGGGCAGGCCGCTCGTCGCGGACAGGTCCCCTGCGGCCGGCATGTCGGCGAGGCCCGGCAGGTCGGCCAGGCCCGGGATGTCGGCCAGCCCGGGCAGGCCGCCGAGGCCGGGCAGCACACCGGCCGCCGGAGCCTGCACGGCGGGCAGCTCCCCGGTCGTCGGCAGCTCGCCCGTCGCGGGAGCGTCACCCGTCGCCGGCAGGTTCGTCGTGGGCAGCTCGCCCGCGGCAGGAAGGCCGCCGGCGATGTCCTCGAGCATGGCGTCGACCGAGCCGAGGGTGGCCTCGACCTCGCCGAGGAGGCTCGCCAGCAGGTTGTCGAGGGCGGTGTCGAGGCCGCCGAGCGGGTCGTCCACCGCGGCGGAGGTGGCTTGCGCGGCGGCGGGGGCGGCCTGCGCGGGGGCGGCGAGGGCGACGGCGCCCAGGCCGAGGAGGGCGCTTGCCGCCGTACAGGCGGTGAAGCGGCGAACACTTTTCATCTGATGCTCCTGCAAATCCGACATCGTTGTCGGTGGTACGGGGAACCGTGGGCCACGCTCCCCTCGAATACGGACCTCTCCGACGCTAAGCGCTGCCGCGGGGCACGGCCCGGTGTGCTGCTGCAACCGTGGCGACGGCTCGACCGGGCCCGCGGCGCGGCCGGCGCGGTCGCGTCTCCCCGTCGTCAGTATTTGTAACCCCAAGTTTTCAACAAAGTGTTGACGTCGCGTTGCCGGAGGGCGTTAGCTATCCGCAGCCCGTCCGACGCACCGCGATGAACAAGCCACGGAGGCTCCCGTGACTTCACTTCCGAACCCGGGTCTCGCCCGGTTCAACGCCTCCGAGGACAGTGCGGCCCTGGCCGCCCTGCACGAGGTTTGTGCCAGTTCGGCGTGGGGGAGCAAACTGCTCGCCCAGCGACCGTACGCCGACACCGAGGCCCTCTTCCGGGCCAGCGACGCCGCCATGGCGGAGCTGACCGCGGAGGATCTGGCCGAGGCGATGGCCGGTCACCCGCCGATCGGCCGGCCGAAGCCCGGAGACCCGACCTCCTCCCGCGAACAGAGCGGGATGGCCGGCGCCTCCGAAGCGCTGAAGGCCGAAATGCTCGAGCTGAACCTTGCCTACCAGGACAAGTTCGGCCATGTCTTCCTGATCTGCGCCACCGGCCGCACCGGGGAGCAGATGCAGGACGCCCTCCGCGAGCGGATCGACAACTCGCCCGACCGGGAGCGGGAGATCGTCCGCACCGAATTGGGCAAGATCAACCGTATCCGTCTGACCCGTCTCGTAGAGCAGGAGATGACCGCATGAGCACGGCAACCACCGCCTCGGTGTCCACGCACATCCTGGACACCAGCGCCGGCCGCCCCGCGGAGGGCGTCGCCGTCTCGCTGTCGGCCCGCAGTGGCCACAAGGCGCCGTGGATGCCGCTCGGCGGTTCCGCCACCGACGCGGACGGGCGGTGCAAGGACCTCCCGGCACTGCCGGAAGGCACGACACACGTACGTCTCGACTTCGAGACCGAGGCGTACTTCACGCGTTCAATCACCACAGTGAAGCAAGCCGATGCGCAGCAGGACGCCCCCGCGAATCGGGACAGCGGTGCATCCGGTGTGTTCTTCCCGGAGGTGGCGATCACCTTCGCCGTCGTGCCGGGCGAGCACTACCACGTACCGCTGCTGCTCAACCCGTTCGGCTACTCCGTTTACCGAGGGAGCTAGCAGACATGCCCACGATTCTCGGCCAGAACCAGTACGGCAAAGCAGAGAACCGAGTCGTCAAGATCACGCGGGACGGCGACACCCACCACATCAAGGACCTGAACGTCTCCGTCGCCCTCTCCGGCGACATGGACGACGTGCACTACTCCGGCTCCAACGCCAACGTCCTGCCGACCGACACCACCAAGAACACGGTGTACGCGTTCGCCAAGGAGTACGGCATCGAGTCCGCCGAGCAGTTCGGCATCCACCTCGCCCGCCACTTCGTGACGAGCCAGGAACCGATCCACCGGGCGCGCATCCGGATCGAGGAGTACGCCTGGGAGCGCATCGAGACCTCCGACGGCAACTCGAAGTTCATCGGCGCCGACGAGGTCAAGCACTCCTTCGTCCGCAAGGGCCAGGAGACCCGCACCACCCAGATCACCTTCGACGGTGAGCAGTGGGAGGTCGTCTCCGGTCTGAAGGACCTGACCGTGCTGAACTCGACCAACTCCGAGTTCTGGGGCTACGTCAAGGACCGGTACACGACCCTCAAAGAGGCGTACGACCGCATCCTGGCCACCGAGGTCGCCGCCCAGTGGCGCTACAACTGGACCTCGGACGAGGACCGGATGCCGAACTGGGAGAAGTCCTACGACCAGGCCAGGAAGCACATGCTCCAGGCCTTCGCGGAGACGTACTCCCTGTCGCTGCAGCAGACCCTCTACCAGATGGGTTCGCGCATCATCAACAGCCGGAGCGAGATCGACGAGATCCGTTTCTCGCTGCCGAACAAGCACCACTTCCTGGTGGACCTGGAGCCGTTCGGGCTCAAGAACGACAACGAGGTCTACTTCGCCGCCGACCGCCCGTACGGCCTGATCGAGGCCACCGTGCTGCGGGACGGCGTCGAGCCGAAGATCCCGGTCGACATGACCAACCTCTGACGCGGGACCGGCCGCCCCCGCCCGCCCGCAGCAGGGCGGGGGACGGCCGGAACAGGAGGACTCGCATGGCACGACGGCTCCCACCCGGCGGCGCGGACATCACGCCCGCCGCGCCCGGCCCCGACGCGAGTTCTCCTGCCCGGGCACGGACCGCGCCGGGCCCCGGAATCAGCGCCGGCACGCCCGTCGCGGTGCTGCCCGACCTGTCCCTCCACCCCCTCGGCACCCGCAGCCGCCCGGCCGCGGCACTCAAATCCTCCTAGGGTCCTGCCGTGCCCACATCGCCGCTCACAGAAGAAGGAAGCACCATGGCACCTTCGGCAGCCCACGACGGCGCTCCCCGGCGCATCGTCATCGAGAACTGTGCGATCGCGACCGTCGACGCCGACGACACCGAATACGCCTCCGGGCACGTCGTCGTCGCCGGCAACCGGATCGAGTCCGTCGGCGCGGGCAGGGCGCCGGACGGCCTGGAGGGCGTCGTACGCCGCGTCGACGGCACCGGTCACCTCGTCACCCCCGGCCTGGTCAACACCCACCACCACTTCTACCAGTGGATCACCCGCGGGCTCGCGACCGACCACAACCTCTTCAACTGGCTGGTGGCGCTCTACCCGACCTGGGCGCGCATCGACGAGCCGATGGTCCGCGCCGCGGCGCAGGGCTCGCTCGCGATGATGGCCCGCGGCGGTGTCACCACCGCCATGGACCACCACTACGTCTTCCCGCGCGGCTCCGGCGACCTGTCCGGCGCGATCATCGGCGCCGCCCGCGAGACGGGCGTACGGTTCACCCTCGCCCGCGGCTCCATGGACCGCGGCACGTCGGACGGCGGCCTGCCGCCGGACTTCGCCGTCGAGTCCCTCGAAGGCGCGCTGGCCGGCACCGAGGCGACGATCGACGAGCACCACGACGCCTCCTTCGACGCCATGACCCAGATCGCGGTCGCGCCCTGCTCCCCGTTCTCCGTCAGCACCGAACTGATGCGTCAGGGCGCGGAGCTGGCCCGGCGCAAGGGCGTGCGGCTGCACACCCACGGCTCGGAGACCGTCGAGGAGGAGCAGTTCTGCAAGGAGCTCTTCGGGATGGGCCCGACCGACTACTTCGAGTCGACGGGCTGGCTCGGCTCCGACGTGTGGATGGCGCACTGCGTCCACATGAACGACTCCGACATCGCCGCCTTCGCCCGTACCGGCACCGGCGTCGCGCACTGCCCCTCCTCCAACGCGCGGCTGGCCGCCGGGATCGCCCGCGTGCCCGACATGCTGAAGTCCGGCGTGCCGGTGGGCCTCGGCGTCGACGGCACCGCCTCCAACGAGTCCGGCGAACTGCACACCGAGCTGCGCAACGCCCTGCTGATCAACCGGCTCGGCGCCCACCGCGAGGCGGCGCTGAACGCCCGTCAGGCGCTGCGGCTCGGCACGTACGGCGGGGCGCAGGTCCTCGGCCGCGCCGACCAGATCGGATCCCTCGAGCCCGGCAAGCTCGCCGACCTGGTGCTGTGGAAGCTGGACACGCTCGCCCACTCCTCCATCGCCGACCCGGTGGTCGCCCTCGTCTTCGGCGCGGCGGCCCCGGTCTCACTCTCCCTCGTCGACGGCACCCCCGTCGTCGAGGCGGGCCACCTCACCACGGTGGACGAGGACGCCATCGCCCGCTCCACGCGGGACGAGGCGCAGCGCCTGGCGCGGATCGCCGCCCAGGGCTGACCCAAGGTAGTCCGGTCGAGGGGGACGGCCCTCGGCCGGCGGCCGTGAACCCGAGCGGGGTCCACGGCAGCCGTCGCCGGGAGGTGCGTGCGGAAGCACGTACGCACCTCCCGGTGGTGGTGACACGTTTGCCGACCCGGCACACGGCACCACCCGCACCACCGGTTCGGGCGATCCGGTATGTGCATCTGCACCACCCGCACCACCTCCTTGACACCACATGTCACCGACGACGTGTTACCCGACCGGAGGCACCGCCGTGGCCGCGCAATCACCGACCGCCGATGCACCTGAAGAAGTCGACCGCAAGCACCCGGTCGACGAGACCCTTCCGCCCTTCAAGATGTTCACCAGCGGCCTGCAGCATGTGGCCGCCATGTACGCGGGTGTGGTGGCCCCGCCGATGATCGTGGGGCCCGCCGTCGGCCTCGACGCCAAGGACACCGCGTTCCTGATGGGCGCCAGCCTGTTCACCGCCGGCATAGCCACCCTGCTCCAGACGATCGGCTTCTGGCGCGTCGGCGCCCGGCTGCCGTTCGTCAACGGCGTCTCCTTCGCCGGCGTGACCCCGATGGTCGCCATCGGGAGGGACCGGGGCTACGACGGCATCGCCGTCATCTTCGGCGCCATCATCGTCGCCAGTGCGCTGGGGTTCATCCTCACCCCGTACTTCTCCAGACTGGTCCGCTTCTTCCCGCCCGTCGTCACCGGCACGGTCATCACCCTCATCGGTGTGTCCCTGCTGCCGGTCGCCTTCAACTGGTCCCAGGGCGGCAATTCCACCGCGGACGACTACGGATCCATGCAGAACATCGGCATGGCGGCCCTGACGCTCGTGATCGTGCTCGTGCTGCGCAAAGTGCTGCGCGGCTTCCTGCAGCAGATCGCCATCCTGCTCGGCCTCGTCATCGGCACGATCATCGCCATTCCGCTGGGCATGACCAGCATGGACGCGATGTCGGACGCCGGGATCGTCGGCTTCCCCACGCCGTTCCACTTCGGCGCGCCGCAGTTCGAGCTCGCCGCGATCATCTCGATGTGCATCGTGATGCTGGTCTGCATGACCGAGTCCACCGCCGACATGCTGGCGCTCGGCCGGATCGTCGACCGCCCGGCGGACGAGCGGGTCATCGAGGGCGGCCTGCGCGCCGACACCCTCGGCAGCGCCATCAGCCCGCTGTTCAACGGCTTCATGTGCAGCGCCTTCGCCCAGAACATCGGCCTGGTGGCGATGACGAAGGTGCGCAGCCGGTTCGTCGTCGCCGCGGGCGGCGGCATCCTGATCCTCCTCGGACTGTTCCCGGTCGCGGCGTCCGTGATCGCGCTCGTACCGCTGCCGGTCCTCGGCGGCGCGGGCATCGTCCTGTTCGGCTCGGTCGCCGCGAGCGGCATCCAGACGCTGGCCACGGCCGCGCTGGAGAAGGGCGAGAACGCGCTGATCGTCGCCGCGGCCGTCGGCATCGGTCTGATCCCGATCGCGGCGCCGCAGTTCTACCACGCCTTCCCCGAGGACCTGCTCGTCGTCCTCGACTCGGGCATCTCGACCGGCTGCATCGTGGCGATCCTGCTGAACCTCGCCTTCAACCACTTCGGCGGGAAGGGCGGCGCGCACGAGGAGAAGTCGGCGGACGGAACCGGGAACGGGTCCGCGGTCGCGGAGCCGGCTGCCGCTGTGCACTGAGCCCGCGCGCATCGGTTCGCACCGATGTGCCGACGCCGGGTGGAGCCGTCCCAGGACGGCTCCACCCGGCGTCGTGGTGCTGCGGCCGGCGGCCGGGCCGGTCAGGTGTTGTTGGCGAGTGCCAGCAGCCGGGTCATGGAGCCGTTGAACTTGTTGCGGTCCACGTCTCCCGCGACGCCGCTGACCCGGCCGGTCGCGGTGTACTGCCAGAAGGTCCAGGTGGGGAAGCCGCTGGGGACGGTGGGGCTGCTGACGCCCCAGTGGGCGACCCACAGGGGCGCCTTGGCCGACATCCCGGTCCACCGGCCGGTGCAGGTGTTCCACCAGCTCGCGGTCGTGTAGATGACGACGTCGCGGCTGGTGCGTGCCTTGTACGTGTTGTAGAAGTCGTTGATCCAGGTGCGCATCTGGGTCGTCGACAGGCCGTAGCACATCGCGCCGGACGGGTTGTGCTCGATGTCGAGGACGCCGGGCAGCGTCTTGTTGTCACGGGACCAGGCGCCGCCGTTGGAGGCGAAGAAGTTGGCCTGGGTCGCACCGTTCGAGTAGTTGGGGCGGGCGAAGTGGTACGCCCCGCGGATCACGCCGGCGTAGTACGCGTTGGTGTAGTTCTCGCCGAAGCGGGAGTCCTTGAAGCTGGTGCCCTCGGTGGCCTTGATGTAGGCGAAGTCGATCCCGGCGCTCTTCACCGAGTTCCAGTTGATCGCACCCTGCCAGTGGGAGACGTCGATCCCCTGGACGCCGCTGGTGTCCAGCGGCGAGAGGAGACCGCCGTCCTTGGAGGCGTGGGGCTGCTCGAGGCGGGTTCCCGAACCCATCCACGCCTGGCCGGGCTTGACCGGCTTGTCCACGGGTGGCGGCGCCGCGGCGGCGGGTCCGGTGGTCGTGAGGAGCAGGGCGCCGGCCGAGACCAGGATGCCGATGACGGTGGCGGCCTTCGGTCTTCCACGACGTGCTGATCCGGCTCGTGACACAGGCATGACTGCCTCCTGCAGGTGGGGGATCGGCGGGCGGGCATGGGCCGCACGACTTCACCGGGGAGTGAAGTCATGGACACGTCATATGAGTAAGCCAGTGTGACGACCGGGCGTAAAGAGGCGGCGGGAAGTCCCTAAGGACCAGACCTGTGGCGGTTCGGCGGAGCTGCGGAAACACCGTGCCGGGCCGGTGAAGTTTCAGCGGGCGGGCGGTGTTTTCCGCTCGTCGACGCGGTAGTCGTCACCGTAGACCCGCCACCGCAACGGCGGTTCGAGACCCATGTTCCCCTCCCGTACGAATACCCGCTGCGCCGTCTCGACCCGGCTGGTGTCCGAGTGCGACGGCTCCTGGCGGATCGCCTCGACACGCGCGTCGAGGAACGCGTTCAGATACGCGGCCTCGTCACCGCCCTGCGAGGGCGGCTCCGCCTCTCGCAGCGCCTTCTCGCGCATGGCGCGGAAGCCGACCGACCCCTTGGACCCGTCCGCGCCGTGCATCACGTACGCGTCGAAGTAGACGAACTGCCCCAGCGCGCCCAGCCCGTCGCGCTCGCCCTGCCGCACCGCGGGCGTGAAGTACAGCCGGTCGCGCTCGGCGTCCTGGGCGGCCCGGAACACCGGATCGGCGACCGCGGCCCGCGCCCACGCGTCCGTGAACCGCGGGCCCAGCCCCTCGTGCGAGTCGCTGCCGACGACGGCGCGCAGCGCCGGCAGATACGGCGCGAGGACGTTGCCCGGCCGCTCCTCGGTGTAGCGCTCGACCACCGCGAGCAGGTCGCCCGTACCGGAACAGAAGCCGACGAGGCCGGCGGTGTAGCCGCGGCCGTCGCCGATGTCCTCGATGTACCGGTACTGGGCCCGCCAGTCCAGCGAGGAGTTCTCCGCGCTGGAGACGATCCGCAGGGCGATGTCCTTCGCCGCCGGATCATGGAGCCCGCGGCCGTCGTCCGCACCTCCACCGCAGGCGGTGCACAGGGCAACGGCGACGACGAGCGCGAGCGGTCTGCGCAACCCGGACTTCACGACGGCCCCCTCCCGGGGGTCACGCCCCCGGCCACACCATCAGATTACCTGTGAGCCTGCCTGTCTTCCCCGGCGGTCACGTCGGGCACGAACGCGTCGCAGGACCGGCTCGGGCGGCAGGCCGAGGCCGGCCCCTTTTACGGGCGTGGGTCGAGTTCCCCGAAGAGGACCGCTGGTTGCTCGACTCCCGGCTGGTGGCCCGGTTGGACGTCGACGACGCGGAGGAGGTCGGCTCCCGCATCAAGCGGCAGGAGCTCGACCGGTTGTCCGGCGTGGTCGGCCTGGACACGGTCGAACTCGGTGGTCCCGCTCATGACCTGGTGCGCAATTGCCTCGCGCTGAGCCGCCCCGCGATCTACCCTCGCCGCCATGACGTCACACGATGCGCCTGCACGCTCCCGGATCGCTTCCGCCGGTGCCGGGTTGGTGATCCGGCAGGAGACCGCTGACGATCACCGAGATGTGCGCGAGGTTCATACGCGCGCCTTCGGTGACAGCGACCGAATTCCCGGGCTCGTGGAGGCACTTCGCGTTGCGGAGGCTGCACTGGCGCCGATGTCCTTCGTCGCTGTCGTTGACGACCGGGTCGTCGGGCATGTCCTGCTGAGCGCGACGCGGTTGGACGCTCCGCGCCGGATCGTGGACGTCCTGTCGCTGTCACCGCTGGGCGTGGTCCCGGAGTTCCAGCGTCGGGGCATCGGTACGCGGCTCATCGCCCACGCCCTCGAGGCGGCCGACAGCCAGGGTGTGCCGTTGGTATTTTTGGAGGGTTCGCCGCGCTACTACGGCTCGCGCGGTTTCGAGGGTGCCGGCGCGGTGGGCTTCCGTTCGCCGTCGCTGCGTATCCCCGAAGCCGCGTTCCAGGTCGCCCGGTTGTCCGCCCACGAGCCGTGGATGACGGGCACCTTCGTCTACTCGGAGGCATTTTGGGCCTTCGACTGCGTCGGCCTGCGCGACCCCGAGGCGGCTGGTCAGTGACGCGCGCCGGATGCTCAACGCCTGACGGGGCCCCTTGACGACGGGGGCGCGTACCCGATCGCGTTCGTCTTCGACGCCGTACGGGTCGGTTGCCAGGCGCGGGGCGAGGATCAACTGTCGGGGCGGCCCCGGCCCGGTCCCTGGGGCGCTCCCCGGCCGGGCCGCCTGTGCCCAGGTCGACCCGGCCGTTCCCCCAGCTGGCCGCCGCCGAGCGCGCCGAGCCGGTCACGGTCGCCGACCGGCGGCTCCACCGCACCTCCCGCCGGCCCCGGCGCGAGGCGCGCCTCGTCAGTCGCCGGGCCGCCAGTCCGGGCGGCGGCCGCTGAGGCCGATCACCCGGTCCAGCAGCGGCGCGTCGTCCGGGACGGGCATCGGGGGACCGAAGATCCCGTCGCGCAGGGAGTCGTCGTCGGACGGGCGCACGATGTCGTACGAGACCGCCGCGCTCGCCTCACCGGGGTCGTATTCCTGGCCCGTCGACCGCGCCAGGTCCCAGCCGTGGATCACCAGCTCGTTGAGCGCGACGCGGCCCGCGACCGCCGCGGGCAGGTCCACGCCGCCGGCGCGGGTCATGCCCTCCCACGCCTCCGGCCGGCGCCACGCCTGGGCGACCTCGTCCAGGTGCACCGGGAGCGTGGTGCGCCAGGCGTCGTCCAGGACCGGGAGCGCCGAGTCGGGACTGGTGTCGCTGGTCGGCCCGAAATCCTTGCGGGCCGCGTCACGGAAGGCGAGGGACAGCCCGTCGAGGTGGGCCAGCAGCTCCCGCACGGCGTACTTCGGGCAGGGCGTCGGGTCGCCCAGCTGCTCGTCGCGGACCGCGGCGAGCAGCCCGGTCACCGCGCGGGCGGCGGGGGTGAGGTCGGGCAGGGGGGTGCTGTCGGAAGTGTCCATGCAGGGGTGACCGGCCGCCGCGCCGAAACTCATCGCCGTCGGCGGAACCCATGGCCGGACGGGGCCGCCGCGAGCGCCCGGGGCAGAGGCGCACCGGGCCACCGCGTACCGAGTGGCGGACGCCGCCCGCGGCGGTGAAGCGGACCGTGACGTCACCGACGGCCGTTCTCGGGCTCATCGCTCCCCCGATCGGGCTAACCCCCGGCCCGGAAGGATCACCGCGCCGTCCACCCTGCATACGCTCCCCAGGTGACTCGTACCAACGCCCTGAACACCGGCCGCGACGCATACCTCTCCTGGGCGACCCAGGAGAGAGACGCCGCCCTGCCCGCGCGCCTCACCGACGCCGTGCTGACGATGCTCGCGCTGCGCGGCGCCGACCGCAGGGCCGGTGTGCCTGAACCGACGCCGCAGCTGCTGCGCCAGGTCCTGCACGAGGACCTCCCGCAGCTGCTGTGCGCCGGGGAGGACGAGCTGGACGCCGCACCGGACGTGCTCACCGCACTCGCCGACCGCGTCCGGGCCGCGGGCCGCCTCAACGCCAAGCGCCACGCGCGGCTGCTCGCCGCCGCCGAGGACGCCGTCCCCGGCTTCCGCCGCGCCATGGCCGACCCGGCGAACCTGACCTGGCACCGCTGGTACGCGTCGCTGCTGAGCGCCGACGGCGTCGACGCGGACGACACCGCCGCCGTACGCGCCTGGCTCGACGCCCACGAGAGCACGCCGCACGCCGACCGGCCCGCCCTGCCCGAGCCGCTGCACCGCTCCGACGTGGCCGAGCGGACGTTCACCGTACGCACCCGCCTCGACGAAGCGCTGCTCGCCGCCTTCGCCCGCGACACCGCCGAGGCGTCCCCGGCCGGCCCGCTGCTGCCCACGCCGCCGCTGGACGCCGACCGCCCCGACGACGCGCTCGCGCAGGAACTGGACGCCGTCGCCGACGAGTTGCTCGACCGGTGGACCGCCGCCGGTCTCGCGGAGGCGTTCGCCACGCGGCACGCCGCGCTCGCCCCCGGACCGGAGGCGATGCCGCACGTCGCGCTCGCCGACCGGATGCTCGACGAGCACCTCGACTACTACGGCGACTCCTCCGTCCCGCTGCCGCCCCCGCCCGCCGTACCGGAGCCCGACGAGATCCGGGGCCTGCTGCACGCCGCCCCGCTGCCCGCGGCGCTCGCCGCGGGCACCTTCGACGACGAGCTGGCCGAAGTCGCGGAACGCTGCGGACTGCCCGGCCCCGCCACCGCCGTGTGGACCGACGGCACGCCGCAGGAACTCCTCGAACTGGCCGCCGACATCCTGGCGGCGCAGGCCGAACGGCTGCCCCTGGTCACCGGCCCCCAGGACGCGTACTCGTTCGACGCCGCGCACATCCTCTACTCGCTCTACGAACGCGGCGGCACCCCCGACTCCGTCGCCCGCAAGGTCTGCGACGCGAAGGCCGACGGCGTACCGCCCGAACTGGAGGACGCGCCCACGCCCCTCCCCGGCAGTGCCCCGGACGCCTACCAGACCCCGTCGCCGCAGGAACTGTCCGTCCTGCTCGGGATGCCCGGCCGTACGGAGGCCGACCGGGCCGAGATCGACGCCCCCGCCCGCGGTCTGGCGGCGCTGGTCGACCAACTGGCCGCCACCGGCTGCGTGTTCCGCGCCGGCGACACGTACGGACTCACCCCGCTCGGCGCCGCCGTCATGCGCCATGTGATCACCGCCGGGCATGTGGCCGCGCCCGACCGGGCCACCGTCACCGGCTGGGACGCGGCTCGGACCGTCGCCGCGACCCGGCACTGGCCCACCCGGCTCGCCGCCGCCGCGCTGGCCGCCTGGGCGGCGAGCCGCGGCTCGACGGACGCTGCCTGGGCCGAACTGCTCGACGCGGTCTCCGCGGCCAAGGCCGACGACGTCAACGCCGCCCGTACGTCCGAGTCGTTCGCCCGCCTCGACCTCGCGGCCGTCCCCACTACGGCGCTCCGCGCGGCGCTCACCGACCCGGTGACCGGCGCCGCCGCCCGCAGGCTGCTCCTTGCCCGTGGGGAGTCCGTCCCGGAGGGCGAGGTGCCGCTCACCGCCCGCGCCACGGTGCTCGTCGAGGAACTGGACGGGCGCTGGATCGACGACATGCTCACCCATGTGCAGCGCCGCGACGACGCGGGCGACACCGGCATCCCCCGGCCGACCGACATCGTGCCCACGACCCTGCTGCCCGCCTTCGACACGGCGGCCGCCGCGTGGCCGGGCGGCGCCGCCGCCCTCGCCGACGCCCTCGCGGAGGCCGACCCCGGCACCTCGTACCGCATCCTCGACACCCTGCACGCCCACCACCCGGACCGCACGGTCGCGGACGCCGCCGCCCACGCGCGCAAGTCGGCGCGGCGGGCCCTGTCCCGGCGGCGCGACTGACGTCCGGGGCGGGGCCGCGCCGACTCAGCGTCGGCGGCCGGGGCGGCCGAGCAGCCGGGCCTGCTCGCTCTTCAGCCGGGTGAAGCGGTCCCGGGTGTACTCCCGCAGTTCCCGGCCGGGAAAACGGATCACCGACAGGTGCTCTCCGTGGTCGCCCTCGACCCAGCGGGCCGCCGTTATCTCGTAACCGGAGACATGGGCGCACAGTTCGAGGAGGACCGGAGGCATCTCCTCCTCGATGAGCAGGTCGGCCTTGGTGACCACCACGTCCCGCATCGCCCGGATGTTGGGGATGAACACCGTCGTGGCCCAGGTGCGCCACCGGGCCAGCTCCTCGTCGGTGGGAGGCGTGTCATGGTGGAACGGATCACGGCCGTCCGGGCGGGCGTACGTGGCCGCGAAAGTGTCGTAGACCCGGCTGTTGGCCTCCATCAGGGCGAACAACGGCCCGTAGAAGTCGCTCAGTTGGAGGTTGACCCGCGCCAGCCGTGCCTGCCGCTGCGCCAACCGCAGTCCGTTGAGGTAGGTCGCCAGATAGCCGGCGAACGCCAGCGCGACGGTCACGATCACTGTGGCCATGGCAGCCGATCGTAGGCCACGGCCAACGGGCCGGGTCGGCCCGGTCAGCCGTCCAGCAGGGCCGCGGCCTGCTCGCGGGCCTGGCGGAGCCAGTCGGCGCGCTGCTCGTCCGTCGAGTCGCCGACCGTCCGGAACACGATCCGGCGGACGTCCGCGACCCCGACGTACGGCAGCACGCACGCCGCCCAGATGCGCTGCAGAGGGTCGCCGAACTCACCCTGCTCCCGCTCGGCAGGCGTGTCCGAGGTGTTCAGCACGAGCGCCCGCCCGGCCCGGAGCAGCCCCACCGGCTCGCCCTCGGCGGTGCCGAGCTTGTAGGCGACGCCGGGAACGAGCACCCGCTGCATCCAGCCGGTGAGAACCGCAGGCGGCATGCCCCACCAGTTGGGATGGACGAAGACGACGGCGTCGAGCGTGGCCACCTCGTCCCGATGCAGGGCGAGTTGGGCGTCTTCGGAGCGCTCCGCCGCCTGGACGGTCTCCGTCTCCCCGGCTGTCAGCACCGGCGAGAACCCCTCGGCACACAGATCGTGCGCGTGCACCTCGCAGCCGCGCTGCCGCAGCTCGTCGACGACGGCGTCGAAGAGCGCGTGGTTGAAACTGCCGTGTCGCGGGTGCGCGACGTAGACGCCGATGCGCATGTGTTCAGCTCCCCGGAATCGCTGCCGGCCGGGCGGCCCGTCCCCAGGGCCGTCCGCCCGGCCGTCGGACTTGAGTTGGTCAGTCGCCTGCGGAGAAGGCGTCCATGAGGGTGTCGATCCTGAGTCGCAGCTCCGCGGAGACGGCACCCGCGACGACGATCGAGAGTTCGTCCTCGCCGTTGACCTGCGCCAGGCGCACGTTCACAGTGTGGATCAACCCCTCCAGAGGATACGGGTACCAGCAGCCCGGTGCTTGGACGTCGGTGCCCTCGACTCCCCGCGCGACGGTGTTCCAGTCGAGGTCGTCATGGCGGATGTACGTGATCAGCAACTCCAGGAAAAGCTCGAGGCTGCGCCGCCGGATCCAGCCGCTCATCTCGTGGACCCGGGGACCGGCGATCGCGTCCGACGCGTCGTTGGCGAACAGGGCGGCGCTGACGGCCCGGTCGTCCTCCCACACGCCCAGGCGCAGCCTGGCCCGCAGGCCGAGCCGCCGGCAGGCGTAGCCGGGGTCATGCGCTGCGGAAGTCAGTCGCAGGACGCGCTCGCGTCCCGACCCGTCCAGTCGGTACGGGGACTCGAGCGCCGAGTCCCAGCAGTCGAGATCGGGAGCGAACCGCTGCTCCGCGGCGGTCGCGCCGACGCCGGGATACTGGCCGATGTCCCCCCACAAGCTGCCGCGTTCGCGCTCGGGAGCGCCCAGGCGGGCTGGGAAGCCTACGCCGCCGTTACGCGCCGGCGGTCCGCACCCTGCCGACGTGGCGTCCCAGCCCCGCGGCCTCGCGTCCCGGCCGGCCGGCCGCACGAGGGGAGATCCTGGAGGCCATGCGGGAAGTCGCCACGCTCGGGGTGAAGGGCCCGCCGGTCAGGGCGTGCCCGGCGGACCAGGGGATGGGGCCGGGGCCGCTCGATAAATGCCTCGACACCGTGGTGGTGATCGGAGACGCTGCGTGCGATGAACAGAATCGACGACACGCCCCCCGCGTGGGACGAGCGCACCCAGCTCACCACGTTTCTCGACTACGCACGCGACACCGCCCGCGCCAAGTGCGACGGCGTCTCGGCGGAGAACGCCAGCAAGGCGCTTCTGCCGGGCTCGCCGCTGATGACCATGAGCGGGTTGATCAACCACCTGCGCTGGGTCGAGTACTACTGGTTCCAAGTGGTCTTCCTCGGCGAGGAGGACCGGGGTCCCTGGACCGACGAGGACCCCGATCGCGAGATGCGCATCGCCGTCGACTTCCCGCTCACGCAGTTGCTCGACGAGTACGCCGAACAGAGCGCCCGCTACCGCGAACTGGTAGCCGGGAACGACCTGGACAAGCAGGCCCAGCGAGCCGTCCGCGACGGCCTCCACGTCGACCTGCGCTGGATCCTCCTCCACCTCACGGAGGAGACAGCCCGCCACAACGGCCACCTGGACATCCTCCGCGAGATGCTCGACGGCACGACCGGAGACTAGGCGGCTCCGCTCGGAACGCCGGGCGGACCAGCGGTCCCGGCGTTCGGGGTTCGTCCCGACTGGTGAGCATGGCGGAACGTCGGCCTGCCCGGTCGACCGAATACCGCTCACGACTCCGATCGGAAGCGCCACCCGCGTCCGCGTACACCCCGCACCCGTCGCCGTGTCGGCCCTGGTCGACGGTATGCACGAAGCGTTGGCGTTGCCCCCGGGAACGCCTCAGTCGCCCTGCACATGGCACGGCCGGAGGTCGCCGAGCGGCTGTCGGTCGCGGGGACTCCTGCCGAGTGTGCGGAAAAGATCCGCACCCGGATCGCGCCCGTTGGTGTCAACCATGTGCTCTGCGCCGTCACGGGCCGGCACATGGCGCGGGTGTTCACCGGCAGGGAGCTGGACGGGGTGGCGGACGTGAACGAGCAACTGCGCCTGATCAGCGAGCAGATCATGCCGGCAGTCCGAGGGCGGGTGCCGGGTCGCCGCGGCGGCCCGGCGCCGTCAGAAACGAACTGCCTGCTCGTCGGACCGAGCACGAGCCTGTCCGTGCCCGGTCAGAGACCCAGTGGCCGGTAGGCGGCGTCCCGCCACAGTGCCCGGGTGTCCGGCAGCGGCTGCCGGTCCGCGGCGTCGGCCGGAGCCCAGATGTGGGCCGGGCCGGTGCCGGTCCCGGCGAGGGGCTGCCAGCCCGGGGCGCCCGTGGCCGCGAAGGCGGCCCAGGCCGCGACCATGCTGTCGGCCAGCCGGTGGTCCGCGGGGGAGGGCGGGCCGCCGATGAGGAACTCGACGGCGGGGAGGGTGTGGTTGCCGAACGCGAAGGGCACATCGGCGCAGTGCCAGGCCCGCACCTCGCCGCCGGGCCCGGAGCGCCGCCGGTCGAAGCGGGACAGGTACGCGAGCCCGCCCGCTTGGGCCTGCGCCTCGGCGAGCCGGCTGCTGTACTCGGCGAACTGCAGGTCGCCGAAGACCGCGAGGTGGATGTCGGAGACGGGCGCGTCCGGCATGAGCTCGCGGTAGCCGGCGAGCAGGCCCTCCGACAGCCCGAAGTCGGCGGCGAACCGCTCGAGACCGGCCGGCGTGGTGATCCCGGCGCTGCTGCCCACGGCGTCCATCAGCCAGAACTCCTGCGTGGTGTGGCACACCAGCAGGTCCACGTCCGCCGCGGCGCCCGCCGCCACCGCGGCCAGCGGTTCCGCGGGCAGGACGGCACCGTCGACGACCGGCCCGTAGATCACCGGGTCGTAGTGCAGATACCCGGACGCCGGGTCGCGGCGGAAGTCGTCCACGACCTCGTCGGAGGCGGCGACCAGCGCCTCGGGCGACGCCGCCGCCAGAGCGGCGGCCGTCGCGGGCACGCCCGCCGCCGCGGCGACCCGCGCCGTGATGTCCCGCGCGAGCGCGGCCGAGAAACACGGGCCCACCGCGCTGTGCGCGATCGCGCGGCGGAACAGACCCTTCGCCCGGTCCATCACCATCAGGCAGGCGACGGACGTCGCCCCCGCGGACTGCCCGGCCACCGTGACGCTCCCGGGGTCACCGCCGAACGCCCCGATGTTGTCCCGCACCCAGCGCAGCGCCGCGACCTGGTCGAGCAGTCCGCGGTTGGCCGGCGCGGACGGAACCTGGCCGAACCCCTCGAACCCGAGCCGGTAGTTGACGGTCACCACGACCACGCGGCCGTCACGGGCCAGGACGGCGCCGTCGAAGTCGGGCTGCGCCGAGGAACCGAAGGTGTACGCGCCGCCGTGGAGCCAGACCAGCACGGGCAGCCGGGACGCGTCCGCCGGGGCCCAGACGTTGAGCGTCAGCGCGTCCTCGTCCCCCGGGGACCACGCGGGCGCCCCCGGCAGCTCTGCCGACTGCGGCGCGACGGGCCCGAAGCGGGTGCACTGCCGTACCTCCCGCCAGGGCTCGGCCGGCAGTGGCTCGCGGAACCGCGCGGCCCCGAACGGCGACGCCGCGTACGGCACTCCGAGCACCGCCACCACGTCACCGTCCGCCACCCGGCGGCCGCGCACCGGGCCGTCCTTCGTCCGGAAGACATCCACGGGCACTGCTCCCCATCCCTGTACGTTCGCCGCCCCGCAGGACGACTCCGGCGGTGATCATGTCAGCGCACTGCCCGGCGACGCCATCGAAATAGCCGCCCCGCACGGCACGAGAGGCGTGGGAACAAAGCGTCCCGGCCCGTCGTTCCGGCGATCATGACGACCACGACCGAAGTGCTGCGCCTCACCGCCTTCTCCCGCGACCCGGAAGGCGGCAACCCCGCCGGTGTCGTCCTCGACGCGGAGGGGCTCGACGACGCCCGGATGCTCGCCATCGCCGCGGACCTCGGATACAGCGAGACGGCGTTCCTGACCGCGCCGCCCGAAGGGCTTGAAGGCGAGCCCGGGAGGGCGTTCACCATCCGGTACTTCAGTCCCAGGGCGGAGGTGCCGTTCTGCGGGCACGCCACCGTCGCCACCGCCGTCGCCCTCGGCGAGCGCATCGGGACCGGCGACCTCGTCTTCGCGACGCGCGCCGGGACGGTGCCGGTGACCGTGACGGAGCAGGACGGGGAGCTGCGGGCGACGCTGACCACGGTCGAGCCGCACAGCGAGGCCGTCGCGGACGCGGACGTCGCGGAGGCGCTGGCCGCGCTCGACTGGCCGGCCGCCGATCTGGACCCGGCCCTGCCGCCCCGTATCGCCTTCGCCGGCGCACGGCACCTGGTGCTCGGCGCCGCGACCCGCGCACGGCTCGCGGACCTGGCGTACGACTTCGACCGCCTCGAAGCGCTGATGCGGCGGCTGGACCTGACCACGGTGCAGTTGGTGTGGCGGGAGTCGGAGGGCGTCTTCCATGTACGCGACCCGTTCCCCGTCGGCGGCGTGGTCGAGGACCCGGCCACGGGAGCGGCGGCGGGCGCGTTCGGCGCCTATGCCCGCGAGGTCGGACTGGTCCCCGCGACGGCGGTGCTCACCCTCCACCAGGGCGCGGACATGGGCCGCCCGGGCGTGCTGACGGTGGAACTCCGCGAGGACGAGCGGCGCGTACGGGTCACGGGCACGGCCGCCCGTATCGCCTGACCCCCGCCCGGGCCCGTCCCGGGAGCGGGCCTGGGCTGCCCGCCATGACCGGTGACGCCCTGGACGTTGTGATCTTCGACTGCGACGGCGTGCTCGTCGACAGCGAGCGGATATGCGTCGAAGTGGACGCGCTGATCATGGCGGACCTCGGGCTCTCGTTCACCGAGGCCGAGATCGTCGACCTGTTCGTGGGTTCCTCCGCCGAGGTCTACACGGCCGTGGTGGAGGAGCGCCTCGGGCGGCGGCTGGAGCAGGGCTGGCAGCGGAAGTACGAGCGTCTCTACGACGACGCCTTCGCCGATCGGCTGACGGCCGTCGACGGTGTCACCGACGCCCTCGCCGGCCTCACCGCACCCGTGTGCGTCGCGTCCAACGGGGACCACCACGGCATCCGCCGCAGTCTGCGGATCACCGCGCTGAGCGACCACTTCGAGGACCGGATCTTCAGCGCCGCCGACGTGGCCAGGGGCAAGCCCGCCCCAGATCTCTTCCTGCACGCCGCCCGTGCGATGGGCGCCGATCCCGCGCGGTGCGCGGTGATGAGGACAGCCCGTACGGGATCCGGGCCGCGCACGCCGCCGGTATGCGGGCCTTCGGCTACTGCGGCGGCCTGACGCCGGCCGCACGCCTGGCGGGCCGGGGCACCGTCGTCTTCGACGACATGCGCGACCTGCCCGCCCTGCTGGCCGGGGACTAGAAGGACGTCTCGCTGACGCTCGCCCGGTCGGAGGGCTCGGTCGTCGCCGTGATCTCCGAGCGGTGGCGGGCGGCCGAGAAGGTGGCCGTCAGGGTTTCGGGCGAGGTCTGGGAGGTGCTGACCGTGAAGCCCTGGCTGGGGACCGCGGAGATGAGGCACACCCCGCCGCTGCCGTAGCGCACGGTCGCCTTGCCGCCCTGCGAGGAGATGGTGTGCACGCCGGAGCCGCCCTCCTCGCAGCCGCGCCCGTCGGCGGACGGCTGGGCGGGCGTCTCCTTCGGGGGCGGCGGGGTCGTACGGGCCGCCGGGGTCGGCGTCGCGGTGCGCGGCTTCTCGGCCGTTCTCGACGGGGTCGGCGACGGGGTGCGGACGCTCGGAGTGGGCCGGGGGCTGGGGGAGGGCGAGGGTGCGGCGGCGGGGGAGGACGACTGCGCGGAGGCCATGAAGTCCTCCAGTGCCGACTGCGCGACCGGCGCCGTCGGCCTGGTCGAACCCACCACGAAATGGACCGTGATCATCACGGCCGTGACGCTGGCCGCGGTGCACGACAGCCAGATGAGCAGATAGCGCGGAAGGCGGGACACGACACCATACTGACGGACCGGCTAACGTGCCTGCTCATGGCCTCCGTACTTGTCGTCGAGGACGACCCCGTCATCCGGGCCGCGCTCATCGAGGTCCTCACCGGACACGGGTACGCGGTGAAGACCGCCCACCAGGGCTTCGAGGCGCTGCGCGAAGTCACCCAGAGCCCGCCCGACATCGTGGTGCTCGACCTCGGGCTGCCCGACATCGACGGGCTCGACGTGCTGCGGATGATGCGAGGTATCTCACGGGTCCCGGTCCTCGTCGCCACGGCGCGGGACGACGACACGGAGATCATCAGGCTGCTCAACGCCGGCGCCGACGACTACATGGTCAAGCCGTTCTCCGGCGGTCAGCTCGCGGCCCGGCTCGCCGCCGTGCTGCGCCGCTCCGGGCCGTCCGACGCCCCGGACGGCGGGGACCGGCGGTCCGTCGTGCAGGTCGGCGAGCTCAGGATCGACCCGACGGCCCGCACCGCGCACCTCGCCGGACGCGAGCTCGCGCTGACGCGGCGCGAATTCGACCTGCTCGCCTATCTCGCGGCCCACGCCGACCAGGTCATGTCCCGTCGGCGCATCCTCGTGGAGGTGTGGCAGCAGCCCTATCTGGAGGACCAGACCGTGGACGTCCATCTCTCCGCCCTGCGCAGGAAGCTCGGCGAAAAGGCGTCGGATCCCCGCTATCTGCACACCGTGCGCGGTATCGGGATAAAACTGGTCACTTCGCCCTCATGAGACGCGCACTCGCCGGGATCGCGCTGGCCGTGACGTCGATGATCGCGCTGTCCTTCCTCGTCCCGCTCGCCCTGCTGGTCCGCGAACAGGCGCGCGACCGGGTCACCACCGCCGCCGAGCAGCGGGCCGCCGCCCTGTCCCCGGTCCTCGCGCTCACCACCAGGCGGGCCGACGTCCACCAGGCGGTCGCCGAGCTCGACTCCGGCGACCAGTTGGCCGTACGCCTTCCCGACGGCGGTTTCGTCGGCACCCCGCACGCCCCGCGGTCGGCGCTCGACCGTGCGGTCCGCAAGCGGGAGACACTCGTCATGGACACGGCGGAGGGGTGGGTCTATCTGCAGCCCGTCGTGCTGCCGGAGGACCGGGTCGCGGTCGTCGAGGCGTACGTGCCCGCCGCGGACCTGACTCGCGGTGTGTGGGCGTCCTGGGGCGTGATGTCGCTGCTGGCCGTCGGGCTGGTGGGCGGGTCCGTGCTGGTCGCCGACCGGCTGGGCGCCCGGGTGGTGCGTTCCTCGCAGGGCCTGAAGCGCGCCTCACTGGCGCTCGGGTCGGGAGACCTCGAGGTGCGGGTGGAGCCGGACGGACCGCCTGAACTCCAGGACGCCGGCGCCGCGTTCAACACCATGGCCGACCGGGTCGTGGAACTGCTCGCCATCGAACGGGAGATGGTCGCCGACCTCTCGCACCGGCTGCGCACCCCGCTGACCGCGCTCTACCTCGAGGCCGACCTCATGGGCCCGTCGCCGGGCGCCCGCCGGATCACCCGCGCCGTGTCGCAACTGGAGGCCGAACTGGACTCCATCATCACCGCGGCCCGCACCCCGCTCGCGGCGGGCCCCGCCGCGGGCCGGCCGCCGGGGCGGCCCTGCGAGGTGGCGGAGGTCGTCGCGATGCGGCTGGACTTCTGGTCGGTGCTCGCCGCGCAGCAGGACCGTATCTGCGAGCGCTCCTTCACACCGCGCCGCACCCCCGTGCGGTTCCCCGAGGACGACCTGGCCGCGGTGGTGGACGCCCTGATCGGCAACGTCTTCCGCCACACCCCGCAGGGCACCGCCTTCGCCGTGCGGGTGGAACGCCGCGACCGGCATGTGCTGCTGACCGTGGACGACGCCGGTCCCGGCGTCGCCGACCCCGAAGCGGCGCTCACCCGGGGCGTCAGCGTGGGCGGCGCCGGCGGCACGGGCCTCGGCCTGGACATCGTGGCGCGGGCGGCGCGGGCCGCCGACGGGGAGCTGGAGATCGGCCGCTCCCCGATGGGCGGAGCGCGGGTGCGGGTGTCGTTCGGGCTGGTGTGACCGGCGCCCGCCGAGAACTGACCTTCCCCGGCATCGAAGCCCGTGACCTGCGGTGACCGCCGTCATCTGGAGCACGTGCAGCACGGCCCTGGTCCCGGCCCGACCGGCACAGCGAGGAGGAGGGGCCGCCCGGGTGCCGATGCCCGCCGCCTGACGGCGCCGCTCCCGGCCCGTACGGCCGTCGTGACCGGGGGACCCGACGGCCGGGCCGGTCAGGTTCGATCCGGTTCGGGGTGCGGCGGGCTTATCGGCCGGCGCCGAAGTTCTGGGTCCACCACGGGCCGCCGTCGCCGAAGTGGACGCCGACGCCAAGCTCCTTGAACGAGCAGTTGAGTATGTTCGCGCGATGCCCCGGACTGTTCATCCAGGACTCCATGACGGACGCGGCGTCGGCCTGACCCCGGGCTATGTTCTCGCCCAGCGTGGACCACTCGTAACCGGCGGCCTCGACCCGGGTGGTCATCGTGGAGCCGTCGGGCCCGGTGTGGGACATCACGCCGCTGCGGGCCATGACGTCGCTGTAGTCGTCGGCGGCCCGGGTCAGCTCGGCGTTGGACGTGACCGGCGAGCAGCCGGCCGAGGCCCGCTCCCGGTTGACGAGCGCGAGGACCTGGGCCTCGGTGCCGTCGGCGTCGGAGCCGCCAGAGCCCCCCGACCCGCCCGAGGCGCCGGACCCGCCGGAGCCGGATCCGGAGCCACCCGTACGGTCACCGCCGCTCGGCGCGGTCGTCGTCGTCCGGGTCCTGATGCTCGGCGTGGGCGTGGGGCTCGGCTTCGGCTTCGGCGTGGCCTTGGGCTTCGCGGGGGCGGTGACGTCCGTGCTCGGCGACGCGCTCGCGCTCGCGCTGGGCGTGGGGGTGGCCCGTGGCGACGCACCTGCGGTCGCGGCGCCCTCGTCGGAAGGCTCGGCGGCGCTCGCGGCGGAGTTGGTCTCCACCCGGCCCGACGTGTCGTCCCAGCCGCCGGCGGCCAGCGTCACCCCGGCTCCGGCGGTGACGGTGAGCACGCCGAGAGCCAGCACGGCGCTCCGGGCCCGCACTCCGCCCTTGGGGCGGGCATGGGAACGGGCGGTGGGGCGGGCGGCTCGACGAGAACCCATGCGTACGACACCTCGGAAGGAAGACGGCTGAGCATTCGTGATCCCGGTGGGCGTCGTTGCGTCCACCGGGATCACGGTGGGGGGTTGCCGCCAGATCGTAATGGGGTTCGGCGCGTGTGTGACCTCATCCAAGGGCTTCTTCAAGAAGCCATAAGGAAGCCATGAGGTACGGCCAAGGAAGCCTTGTGGAGGACGGGCGAGCTGTGGGATACAGGTCTGGACCAATCCTCGTCGTCCGTACGCGGAGGCCCGACCGTGCAACGTCCCCCCACGCCTGCCGCATTCGTCGTGCTGGCCTGCTCTGCCGTCCTGCTCCTCCCCGCCTGCGCCGCCGAGGAGCCCCGGGACGACAAGCCGCCCTCGACCCCCGCCGGCGTCACCGCGCAGGCCGGCAGCGCCACGTCCGTGCACGTCATGTGGGACGGGTCCGCCGACAACAAGGAGGTCACCGGCTACGAGGTGTACCGCGCGGGGACCAAGGTCACATCCCTGCCGGGCACCAAGCGCATGGTGGACATCGAGGGACTGGCGCCGCGGACCGCGTACAGCTTCACCGTGCGGGCCCGGGACGCCGCCGGGAACCTGTCCGAACCCAGCGCCTCGGCATCCGTCACCACACCGTCGGCCGCGCCGGACGACGACCGGGCCCCGACCCGGCCGGGTCGGGTCGAGGGCCGTACGGACAGCGGTACGTCGGTGACCCTGACCTGGCGGCGGGCCACCGACGACACCGGCGTCACCTCGTACGACATCTACCAGGAGGACTCCCGCGTCCACAGCGTGACCGGCACGCGCACCAGTGCACGCGTCACCGGCCTGCGGCCGGGCACGGTCTACAGCTTCACCGTACGGGCACGGGACGCCGCCGAGAACTCGTCGCCGGACAGCAACTCCGTGGACCTGACCACCCCTTCGGCACCGGGCGACGACAGCCCGAACACGGCGCCGACCGATCTGGCGGCGACCGTCCGCAAGGGCAGCATCCAGCTCCGCTGGACCCCGCCCGAGACCGGCGCCCCCGTCAAGGAGCACCAGCTCCACCTGAACGGCAAACCGGCCACCACCATCGTGTGGGGCGCACAGCCGCCCGCCGGGACGGCCACGTACACCATGACCGTCACCGACGAACCCGGCACCCGCTACAGCATCAAGCTCCGGGCCAAACTGCCCGACGGCACATGGGGCGACTTCTCGGCGCAGCGCACGGTGGTGGTCCGCTAGGGCGTTTCTCCGCCCGCTGTCCGCCTGTCCGCCCGTCCGGGTGTCCGGGTGTCCGGGCGGCCCGGACGGCGACGGTGGCGCCCCGGCTAGGTGCCCGTGACGCCGTCGACGGCTTCGCGTATCAGGTCCGCGTGACCGTTGTGACGGGCGTACTCCTCGATCATGTGGATCAGGATCCAGCGCAGGGACACACTGTCCTCGCCGAGGACGGCGGCGTTCTCCTCCGACAGCCTGCCGGGAGCGTCGAGCGGCGCGTCGGCGATCAGTTCGCGGCTGCGTTCCACCTCCGTCCGCCAGGTCGCCAGGGCCTCTTCAAGCGGCCGGCCGGGGTCGAGAGTGAAACCGAACCCGCCGTGGTCCCCGAACAGCAGCGGCACGTCCTCGCCGGCGAACACGCGGCTGAACCAGTTCCGCTCGATCTCCGCCAGGTGCTGCACCAGACCGATCATCGTCATCGACGAGGACGCCACGGCCGTCCTGCGTGCCTGCGCGTCGTCGAGGCCCGCGCACTTCAGCGCCAGCGTGGACCGGTGGAAGTCCAACCAGGCCACCAGCATGGTGCGTTCGTCGGCGTGCGTGGGCGGGACCGGGCGTCCGTCGGGTGTGGTCGTCATGTACGGCACCTTGGCACACGCCACTGACACCGGTCCCGGCCACGTGGGCACGGTGTTCCGGCCGCCTCGTATGCTGCGCGGATGAGCGATCAGAGGATGAACACCGCCGCGCCGGGCGGCGCCGGGAACGGGGCCAGCGCCGGAGTGCCCGCTCCCAGTGGTCAGCGCACGGGAAGGAGCGCCGGGGCGTCCGTACTCGCCACGCTCTGGGTGCTGCTGCTCGCCTGGGGGATCGCCGCCGGCAACACCGGACTCGCCTACGTCACGCTGGGCATGGACTTCATCCCGATCGCGGCCGGCGTGCTCTGCTGCCTGGTCTTCGTGATCGTGCTGCGGCTGCTGCACAGGGCGTGGTGGCTCTCCCTCCTCTCCGTGGTCCCCGCGCTCTTCATCCTCGTCGGGTCCGTCCAGTACGCCCCCGAGGCGGCACTCGACCGCCGTGGCGTGCGCGAGACCGTCACGATCACCGCGGACAGCGCGGCGGGAACGGCGAGCAAGAACCACCGGTTCACGCTGGCCGGCCCGGCCGGCGAACTCGACGAGACCCTCGAGTACCGGGGGAGCAACCCCGGTTACCGGGTGGGCGACCGCATCGAGATCCTCCGCGACCCGGAAGGCGCCGTCCCGCTGGAGGACGCCGCGGACGTCGACCCCGAAGGCAGGCTCGGCGGCCTCGTCGCGGGAGTCGCCGCATGGACGGGCATGACGCTGCTCGCGGGCTGGCGCGGCCATGTGCGCCGACGGGAGAACCGCCGGGCGTGGAGCGGCACGATCTAGGAAGGCGCGGGCGTCGGGGACCCCGTGCGGGACAGCGACTTGGAGAGGGCGCCGTCGCATCCCAGGACGACCACGACCGGCACCGTGGCGGAACCCGCCGTGTCCGGCCCGTCGTCGCCGGAAAGCCGGGCCGTGGCCGTCCAGTTGCCCTTGCGGATGCGGAGACTGCCGTTCTCCCCGTCACCGGGCTCGGACCGCCAGCCGCGGTCCGATCGCGCCCGGGCGAAACCGGCCTTCAGCGCGGGGTCCGCCGTCGCCGCGTCGTACGCGCCGCGCAACCACTCGTGACACTCGAGGGAGACCAGCTCCTGCGGTGTCCGCTCCAGTGTGATGCCCTCGGCCTTCAGCGCAGTGGTGAGATCCGAGACCACGTCGTCCACGGGCAGCGGCGGACCCGAATAGCGCGGCGGCAGCGGTCCCTTGTCCTCCAGCAGCGCGCCGCAGCCGGTCGCCGTCATCGTCAGCGCGGCCACCACCACCAGCCCCGCCGGCCCTGCGCGCCCCCGTAGCAGTCGCACGTTCCGTCCGCCCCCTCTGTACCGGTCCCGGCCGGCCAGTCTGCCACTGCGCCGGACGACGGCGTACGGCGGCCGGACACCGCGCGCGCTCTCGCCGAGGCAGGAGCCGACCCCTGGCGGCCGCTGATGGGCGGCTGGTCGGCGGGGCGGCTCAGCCTGGCCGGACCGACGCCGGATCTGTCCGCCGGCACCGTCTGCTACGGCCTGTACGCCAATCCCAAGAGCGGCAAGCAGGGCAGCGTCGCCCGAGACGGCGTCCTCGAGGGGACGGACCTCCACCCGGCCGGAGCGCCGGACGTGGGCGACACCCCGCAGGAGGTGCTGGCTTCGTACGTCTGCGACGACGCGGTGGCCCATTCCTGCGCCTACGCGGGCCTGCGCCTCACCGGCCCTCGCCCCGTCGTCGGCCCGCCCGACATATGGGCCACACTCCCGCGGCGTGACCATTGGACCTGTTGAACGGGATTCGCGGGGTCCGGCGTGGGCGTCTCCGCCGTGCCGCGACGGTAGACGGGACGGGGCCGGCCGGATTCGAACCGGCGTCCTCCCACATGCGGTGAAGGCGCGACAACCGCTGCGCTACGGGCCCCGTCCCGCCCCTCGTCGTACGAGCCGCGCACGCTCAGGCGCCCCCGATTCCTCCGCCCACCCGAACACGGCGCTCCGAGCGTCGCCCGCAGCACCCGGCGCGGGCGAAGACCTGTGCGGCGGGCCCGTCCCCGCGGGGCGGGAACGGGCCGGACGGACGTCACACGGTCGGTCAGGTGCCGAGACCCGGGCCCTGCCACTGCTGGTTGGTGTGGTGCGGCGTGCAGTCCCAGATGCCCAGGCGCGCGCCGTTGGCGGTGTTCCAGCCGAGGGCGTCCAGACAGCGGCCCGAGTGGACGCTGCGCAGCAGACCGCCGGGGAGCTTCTCCCACCGCTGGTTGCCCGCGCCGTGGCAGGTGTTGAGGCCGAGCAGCGACCCGTTGGCCGTCTTGGCGTACTGGACGTCCATGCACTTGCCCAGGGCGCGCAGGGTGCCGTCGGGGTACAGCTTCCACGACTGGGCGGACAGGCCGTTGCAGGTGTACAGCTGGATGGGCGTGCCGTCCTTGGTGTTCGCCCCCTTCACGTCGACGCACTTGCCGGAGTGCACGCCCACGATCTGGCCCGAGCCCGGGGGCGGCGGCGGCACGCAGTAGATCTCCACGAGGACCTGGTAGTAGCCGGGGCTGAGTTCGTTGCCCGCGGGGCCCGCTGACCGCTTGCAACCGGCGGCCGGGTAGCCCTCGTTCGCCGCCGCTCCGTAGGCGGTGTTCCAGGCGGCCTCCACGGCGATGTTCCAGGGACCGTAGCCGGTGCCGAGGAAGTACTTCGGCGCGGTGGGAACGGCGGCCGCCCCCGACGCGACGGCCTCCGACGCGACGGCCTCCGACGAGACCGCCCCCGATGCGACCGGTGCGGCGGTGGTGTTACCGGCCGGCGCGGCGGTTGCCGTGCCGGTGAGCAGTGATGCGGAGGCCAGAGCCGTTGCGGCCGCCGTGGCCAGCCATCGAGCCAATCTCACGAGTCGGTTCCTCTCGGTCGGTGCCCGTGCGGAGCGCGGGCGGGAAAGCCCGTGTCCTGGGACGGACCGGACGCTACCGACCGGAGCGGCGCAGGCAGTCTCACCGAAGTCTCAACTTCCTCTGGCCGGTTGTGGTCACCTCCACTGCAAGGTGGCGGACGGCCGTCGTATGTTCGTCGGCGGCTCGGTGGGGACCGGGCCGCACAGGGGGCAGGGGGCGTCGGACCAGTGGTGTCGACCGAGGGCAGAACCGGGCACGCGGCCGAGAACGGAAGCGGGGGCGGAGCCGCAGCGGAGCAGGGCGCGGAGACCGGGACGGCCGCGGACGGACCCGGCGACAGACCGGGCGGCAGAACCGAGCCGCGCGCAGGGGACCTCGAGTGGCTGCGGGCGGCGTCGGAAGGACACCCCGTGGTGAATCTGACCGGCCCGCCCGGCGCGGGGAAGTCCCGCCTCGCGCGGCGGCTGGAAGCGGCGACCCTCGACCTGGACGGCGCAGCCGCCACCAGTGACCTGCTCGGTGCCGGCGACACCCTGTTGGTCGTCGACAGCGTGGACGGACCGGACCGGGCCGCCGCTCTGCGTACGGCACTCGACGCGGCCGGACCGCCCCGCCGTCTGCTGCTCATCAGCCGCAGACCGCTGCTCGCCGCCGACGGCTGGACCGACTCCGGAGCGGTCACCCTACGGCTCCCGCCACTGCCGGACAGAGGCATCGAGAAGCTCGCGGCCGACGCCGGCATCGAGGACCCGGAGGCCCGCGCGGTCGTCGTACGGCTCGCGGGAGGGATCCCGCTGCTGGCCGCCGCCGCGTGCCGGGCCCTGCACGCCGGCACCGAACCGGGTGACACGGGCGCGGTCGCTGACCGCATGGCCGGCGAACTGCTCGACCGTCTCGGGCGTGAACTGCCGGGCGGCCGCTGGCGGCACGCGCTGCGTCTGCTGGCGACCGTCGGCGCCGGGGACGAGCAGTTGCTGTCGGCGGGCCCCGACCTGTTCGAACGGCTCGGCCGGCTCAGCCTGGTGACCCGTACGTCCCTCGGGCTCAGCGTCCAGGAACCGTTCCGTACGGTGCTGGAGACGGCGTACCTGTGGCGGCGTCCGCTCGCCCACCACACCCTGAGGTCAAGGGCGGCCGCCTACCGGCACACCCTCCTCACCCGCGCCACCGACCTGTCGGCCCGCGCCGAACTGGTGCGCCAGCAACTGTTCCTGACGGGCGACCCGGTACTGCGAGGTGCGCTGTTCCCCGCCGCGCAGTCGACCGCGCCCATCGGCCCGGCCCGGGAGTCCGACGCCGATGACATCTGCAGGCTGATGTACCACTGGGCCAGGCGCGGCGGCTTCGATCCGGCCCGCGCCGAGCGGGTGACCGAACGCCTGCTGGACCAGGGCCCGTCCGTGTTCCGGCTCGCCCGCGACGGCGACGGCCGTGCCGTGGGCCTCGCCGGCCTGCTGCCCATTCAGCACGGCACCTCGGGCGCGATGGAACCGCTGCTCCAGCAGCACGCCGAGCGCTTCGTCGCCCGGCCGCGGCCCGGCGGCCTCTTCCTCGGCGCCGCCTACGCCGCCGACCCGGCGGTGCATGCCCGGATACTGCACGACATCCTCGGCCGCGCCGTACGCTCCGGGCACCTGGTGGTGTCCACGGCGTTCCCCGACTACCAACTGCTCGTACGGGGACTGGGCTTCCGCGCCCACGGCACTGTCCGCGACGACGTCTTCCGCTGCGGACGTCGGCCGGAGGTCTTCTCCAGCGATTTCACGGCGGCGGCGCTGCCCCGCTGGCTCGACCGCCTGGGCGTCCCGCGCGGTGCCGGTGCGGGTGGTGTCGGCGGTGGTGCTCGGCAGCCCGACGAGGAGCTGATCGCCGAGGTCGCCCGGGCCCTCGGCCGTATCAGGAACCCGCTGGCTCTGGCGGACAGTGCGCTGCTGGACTGCCCGGCGACACCGACCGTGGCCACCCTCCAGGAGTGGCTGCACAGCGCGGTGCAGCAGCTCGCGGCCGGCGAGGACAGCGCGGACGCAGAGGCCGGCGCGATTCTCCAGGCGTACTACCTCGGCCGCCGCGCCGACACCCACCACCAGGTGGCCTGTCGTCTCCACCTCGGCCGGGCCACGTACTTCCGCCGCCTGCGGCGTGGACTGGCCTGCCTGGCCGGGCGCCTGCGCGCCGAGGCGGCCTCCCCGGCCGACCCTCTCCCCGACTGACGGCCGGCCCTGTCGGGCGGGCCGGCCTCCCCGCCGGTCTCCGTCGGCTTCCCCGCCGGGCGTCCCGTCGCCGGCCGTCCCGCCGGCTACAGGATCACGTGCGGCAGGAAGCGGGCGTAGCCGTCGGTGACCGGTCCCGCCGACTCGCGGATGCCGAGACCGGCGGCCTCGTTCTCGACGACCCAGGCGCCCAGCACCACCCGGTTGCCGTCGAAGTCGGGAAGCGGTGCCAACTCCTGGTAGCAGCAGGGTTCGTCGCGCGCCACGGCGGCGTCACCCGGTGCGTGCAGGGTGACCCCGGCTCCCTCGCGGCCCAGGAGCGGCTTGGCCACCCAGCCGGGTCCTTCGGCCAGTTCGCGGGGGCCGTCGAGGTAGGCGGGGAGCAGATTCGGGTGGCCCGGGTAGAGCTCCCACAGGATCGCCAGCACCGCCTTGTTCGACAGCAGCATCTTCCAGGCGGGTTCGATCCAGCAGGTGGTGCCGGTGCCGCCGCCGTTGTCCAGGGTGTCGAGGACATGGGGGCCGAAGTGGTCGGTGACCAGCCACTCCCACGGGTACAGCTTGAAGCAGCTGCGGATGAAGCGCAGCCGCTCGTCCACGAAGCGGCCGCTGATCCGGTCCCAGCCGATGCGCTCGACCGACAGCGCCTCGGTCGCTATCCCCGCCTGCTCCGCGGTCTCCCGCAGATACGCGACGGTCATCAGGTCCTCGCCGCACTCGTCGCCGTCGGTGTGCACGAAGTGCACCGGACCGGGCGGCAGGAGCGGGGCCTGGCGCCGCCACGCGTCCACGAGGCGCTCGTGGAGCGAGTTCCACTGGTCGGCGCCGGGGAAGCGCTCCTCCATCCAGAACCACTGCGGGCTCGCCGCCTCGACCAGGGACGTCGGGGTGTCGGCGTTGTACTCCAGCATCTTCGCGGGCCCGGTGCCGTCGTAGTGCAGGTCGAAGCGCCCGTAGAGGGAGGGCAGCTCGTCACGCCGCTCCCAGGACTCGGCGACGTGGGCGGCCAGACGGGGGTCGGTGATGCCCAGCTCGGCGAAACGGTTCTTCTCCACGATGTGCGCCGCCGCGGCCAGCGACATGGCGTGCAGTTCCTCGACGACCTCCTCGAGCGCCTCGACCTCGGGCAGGGAGAACTCGTAGTACGCGCTCTCGTCCCAGTACGGGCGCAGCGATCCGTCGGGATGACGGGTCAGCGGATAGATGCAGCCCTGCTCCTCGACGATGTGCTGCCAGCCGGGGCGGGGCTCGATGGTGCGGCGTCGCACGGCGGATCACCCGCCTCCAGAGCCGGACTTGCCGAAGCCGCCTCTGCTGACGGCGGACTTGTTGAAGCTGCCGCCGGAGACCTTGCCGTCGCTGACCGTGCCGCCGTAGTAGTACTTGCCGCCGCCTCCGCCGGCACCGCCGCCCGAGCCGCTGTCGCTCTTCTTGCACTTGTAGTCGGGCAGTACGTCGTACGACACGGGGTCGACGCAGCGCTTGTCCGGGTCGGAGCCGCATGCCGCGAGCGTCGCCGCGAGCAGCCCCATGCCGCCGATCACCACCGTGCCTGACCTCAACCTTCGCCGCGCCATGGCCCGGCACCCCCGTTCTCCGTTGTCTCGAACACCAGCAAGATTTTGCCTGACGGGCACTCCGGGCGCCCTGCCCGGCCCCGGCAGGCTCCGGCCCGGCATGCTGCGTACGTCCGGCAGCACCGCCCCGGGGTGCGGACCGAGCCCGTACGGCCCGGTCCCCGCACCCACGGCCCGTCGTCATGCCGTCACTGACAGTGCGTCAGTGCGCCGTGGACTCCTTCTGGACGCACACCTCACCGGGCCCGTTCCAGCAGCGTCGTGTCGGCCGCGTGGGCCGTACCGGTGGTCGCCGCGACGAGCGCCATCGCGCCGACGGCCGCGGCGGCAGACCGCCGCATCGTCGAGGACCACTCGTACCGCCGCGAGCCCTCGCCCTGCCGCCGCGCCGCCGAGGACCGGCTCGAGTCCTGCGCGGACGGCACCGGGCCGGCCGGCACGGGCGCCCCGGAAACATGGACGCGAGTCGGCCACGTACAACACCTCACGTACGTCACCCGGCGGGCCTGCTGCGGGAGAACCGGGCCGAGCTGCCCTGCCCTTCGGCGGTTGGGCGGTGTGTTCAGGAACCCGTCGAGGGCGGGAGCGGCCATGCCCCGGAGTGGCCGGGCGGGAGCGTCAGGTCACGCCGGACGGCCGCGTAGTACCTCTCGCGCGCGGTGCGCTGGCGCTGGAGCATCGCCGACCACTTCTCCCGGTCGACGGTCCGGTCGCGCAGGAACGCTTCCATGTCCATCACCGTGACGACCCATTCTCGAGCCCTGTCCACCACGTCCGGGCTGCCGAGCATCAACAGGGCCTCCCCGGCCGGGTCCCGGGCGTCCGTGGCCTCGGCCAGGTGAGTTGCCGCCTCCTCGGGCGACATCGGGTGCGGGTGGGGGTCGTTGCCGAGATGGGCGGCGATCCGGTAGGCCAGGGTGACGCTCTTCTTCAGCGACCTGGCGTAGTCGCCGTAGACCGTCAGCCGCCGTTCCTCCCAACGGGCGACCTGCTCACGGCGGAAGCGGGCCGCGTCGCCCCGGGTGATCGCCAGGTACGAGCCGAGGGCGCCGACCACCACGCCGATCAGGGCCGGAAGTTGTTGTATGAACGTGGACATGGCCACACGGTATAGCGGGGGAGGTCGACTCGACGGGCCGGCGTCCAGCCTCGGGTCAGCGGTCGCGGACAGCGGACCGCGGACGGCGTCTATCGGTGCGAAGTCCCGGTCACGTCGGCCACGTCGACCACGTCGGAGCCTTCGCGTCGGATCCGCTCGACCCCCCAGGCGCCGAGCGGTGCGAGCGCCTGGTTGAGCGTGCGCCCGTGTTCGGTCAGGGAGTACTCCACGCGCGGCGGCACCTCGGCGTACACCTCCCGGTGCACGAGGCCGTCCGCCTCCATCTCCCGCAGATGCTGAGTCAGCATCTTCTCGCTCACGCCCGGCAGACCGCGGCGGAGCTCGGCGAAGCGGCGCACGCCATGGGCGTCGAGCTCCCAGAGGATCAGCCCCTTCCACTTGCCGCTCACCACGTCGAGCGCGGCGTCGATGCCGCAGATGTAAGGTCCGCGCCTCGGTGCCTTGGCCATCGCTGATCTCCCCTTACGAGAAGGTAAGTACCGCAGTAAATAGTGGGTACTACCGAGATTAGTGCCACTCTCCGAGCATGGAGGAGTGAACGAACGACAGAACCCCGACACCACTACGCAACGCGCCGCCGTCACCGTGATCGGGCTCGGCCCGATGGGACAGGCCATGACCCGGACGCTTCTCGCGGCCGGCCATCCGGTCACCGTCTGGAACCGCACCGCCGCCCGCGCCGACGCCGTCGTCACCGAAGGTGCGACGCTCGCGGTGACGCCCCGCGAGGCGGTTGAGGCGAGCGATCTGGTCATCCTCAGCCTCACCGACTACCAGGCGATGTACGACATCCTCGACAGCGCCACCGGATCGCTCGCCGGCCGGACGCTCGTCAACCTGAGCTCGGACACTCCCGACCGCAGCCGCGAAGCGGCGGCCTGGGCGGTGGGCCACGGCGCCGCGTTCCTCACCGGCGGCGTCATGGCGCCGGCGCCCATGGTCGGCACGGAGGCCGCCTACGTCTACTACAGCGGCCCGGAGGAGGTGATGAACCGTCACCGGGTGGCGTTGACACCGCTCGGTACGCCGAAGTACTTCGGCGAGGACCCGGGGCTCGCGCAGCTGATGTACCAGGCCAACCTCGCGGTGTTCCTCACCACTCTGTCCGGACTGATGCACGCCACCGCGATGCTGGGCAACGCGGGGATGAAGGCCCGGGAAGCGCTGCCCGAGTTGCTCGCCCTCACCGACTCGATCGGCGAGATGCTCCGGGCCGGCGAAGAGAGCCCGGGCGCCGCACTCGACGCCGGAGAGCACCCCGGTGACCTCAGCACGGTCACCATGATGGGTGCGACGGCCGACCACATCGTCGACACCAGCACGTACCTCGGCCTCGACCTCGCCCTCCCGCTGGCGGTCCAGGCCCACTACCGGCGCGCGATCGACGACGGACACGGTGGCGACAACTGGACCCGCATCATCGACGGCATCCGAACACCACGCTGAACACTGCGGTCAGGGAACCGCGACCGGCCGGTCCGGCGTGATCACGAGAATGGCAGGGATGAACGAAGCGGGGCGCCGAGCCGCCCATCTGGCAGCCGTCTGGTGCGTCGGAGGCGTACTGACAGCGGTGCAGCTCCAGGTGGTACTGATCGCCCTCTTCGCCGGCGGGGCGATGGTTCGCGGCGGCCTCCTCGCACTGGGGGCCGCTGTGGGGCTGGTGGCGCTCGCGGGTGTCGCGAGCGCCGCCCGCACCATCGTCCCGCTCGCTCATCGGCCACGCGGCCGGTGGGCGTGGACGCTGAGCGTCTACGTATCAGGCACGGCCGGCGCGTCCGTGGCCGCCGTGGTGAACTTCGAGGTCGGTCGCCTCGAGAACGCCTTCCCGCTCTACGCGGCCGGAGGCTGCTGCTACGCGCTCGCTGCCGCCCTGTTCCTCCCGGGCATCCGGATCAGGCTGGGCGCCCTCGCGGCGGCGGCCGTTCTCGTCGGCGACGGGGCGTACGCCTACTCGGACGCCGCGCGGCCTCCCACTCTCGACGAGTATGTCGCCGCCCACGCCGTGGACCGCGGCCTGCTGCGGGTCGGCGATCCACCGCCGGGCTACACGCTGCGGGCCCTGGGCGCGGGCGAGGACACCTTCGGCGCCGAGTACGAGCGGCCCCACTCGGTACGACTCCATCTCGGAGTGGCACGCGCCGGACACGACACCCGCCGCGCCGACGCGCGCGGCTGCCCCGTGCCCTTCGGCAACCCGGTCCACTGCGTGGACGACGGCGAAGGACGCCAACTGCTCACGTACGAGGGCGGCTACGCGGACCAGGAGCTGCGGCTGCGCCGCGACGGCCTCGTCTGCACGGTGACAGTGGAGGGCCGCCACGCGGACCTGTCGGCGAAGTCCACCCGGTCCGTCCACCCGGTCCGTCCACGCGGCCCGCGCGCCCGTCCGGTCGGCCACCCGCCGGAGGTTCAGCGTGACGGCTGCTCCGTGGCCGAGCAGGCGCTCCAGCTCACGGTCAAGCAGTTCCCCAGGAGCCGCGTCCAACAGGCAGAACCCGCATCCGCCCCATGAATCTTCCCTCAGTGACTTACCAGGTGCGGCCCCGAGTATGCCGCCCCGGCCTCGTGTGACGTGTCACAGACAACGAGGGCGGCTCTGTGGCAGCTTCGGCGCAAGCTTCAACGCTCCTGTGTCTCAGCGGAGTTGATGAGGAGCCGCGCCGGGAGCGTTCCGCCCGGGACGGTCTGCCCGCATGTGGAGAGGATCGATTGAGAACCTTGGAAACCGCAACGCTCGACCAGGTGGTCGACACGGCTCGCTATCCCCTGCCGGAACCCGAGAGCGCCGAGGCACAGGCCGTGGTCTCCCGCGCCCGGCTCGAGTTGCGGACTCTCGGCTGCACCGTGCTGCCGGACTTCATCCGTCCGTCGCTCCGCGAAGTCCTGCGGCAGGAGTGCTCGGCCATCGCCCCTCGGGCCCACTACGACGTCGAAACCGTCAACGTCTACAACATCGCGGTGGAATCGGCGCTGCCCGAGGACCACCCAGGTCGGCGCACCTTCCAGCGGGGCAACGCCTTCGTCGCGCGGGACCGCGTCCCCCAGAGTACCCTCATCAGCAGGCTCTACTCCCACCCGGTGTTCCAGGACTTCATCGCCCGCTGCTTCGGGCTGCCGCAGCTCCACGAGCTGGCGGACCCGCTCTCCGGGCTCGTTCTCAATGTCGTCGCTCCCGGCATGGAGCACCCCTGGCACTTCGACACCAATGAGTTCACTGTCAGCATGCTCACTCAGCAGGCACAGGCCGGCGGCGACTTCGAGTACTGCCCGAACATCAGGTCCGCGCACGACGAGCGCTTCGACGACGTCCGGGACGTACTGGACGGCCGTGGCGAGCGGCTGATTCGGAGCCTGCCCCTGCAACCGGGCGACCTACAGCTGTTCAAGGGCCGCTACTCACTGCACCGGGTGAGCCCCGTGCACGGCGAGGTCGCCCGCCACTCCGCGATATTCGCCTACAGCGAGCACCCGGGCGTCATCGGGAGCGTGGCACGGACCCAGCAGCTCTTCGGCCGCGTACTGCCCGAGCATCTGGCGGCCGAGGGCCGGGCGGTGCGGGGCGACCTGCTGCTGGACTAGCGGTATCCCCGCTGCGCGATCCGGCGCCGCGCGAGCCCCCGCTGCGCGATCCGCACCAAGCGATCAATGGAGGAGTAAGCCCTGTGCGATTCGACGCCACCGGGAAAGTCTCTCTCGACCACATCTACACCCAGCCCGATCCGCGCAGCTATTTCAGCGCGCTGAACCCGCTCGGCTACCGCATTCCCCAGCAGGCCAAGCCCTACTTCGCCAAACTCATCAAGGAGTACCGCGACTCGCAACGTGTCGCGGTCCCCAAGGTGCTGGACATCGGCTGTTCCTACGGGATCAACGCCGCCCTGCTGAAGTACGACGCGACGATGGACGAGCTGTACGCGCGCTACGTCGGCCAGGAGCGCGCGGGAGAGAGCCGCGAAGCCCTGCTGGCCCACGACCGGGAGCTGGCCCGGTCGCGCCGCCCCGCGCAGCCCGTCCGCTTCGTCGGCCTCGACACCTCCGGCAGCGCGCTGTCCTACGCGCTCGACGCCGAGTTCCTGGACGACGCGGTCCACGCCGACCTGGAGGAGCGCGAGCCCACGCCGCGGCAGCGCGCCCAGTTCGCCGGGACGGACCTGGTGATCTCGACGGGCTGCCTCGGCTACGTCACGGAGCGCACGCTCACCCGAGTCGTCCAGGCACAGGGCACCCGCCGGCCCTGGATGGCGCACTTCGTCCTGCGGATGTTCCCGTTCGACCCCGTCGAGCACGCGCTGGCCGAGCTGGGCTACCGGACCGTCCGTGCCGAAGGGTTCTTCAGGCAGCGCAGGTTCGCCTCTTCTGAGGAGCAGACGCTCGTGCTGGACAGGATGTCGGCCGTCGGGGTGAATGCGCGGGGCCTGGAGGCGGAAGGCTGGCTGTACGCACAGCTCTACCTCTCCCGGCCCGCTGACGGGGAAGCCACAGGTCCCACGAGCTGAATCGAGAGCAGAATTGAACACCAGTCAGGACATGCCTGCCATGACGACCTTCTCCCAGGAGGCCGGTCTGCCGCGCGTGCCGCTGCCCACACTCGAGGCGAGCTGCGAGAGGTTCCTCGCCTGGTGCGAGCCGCTGCTGACCGCCGACGAACTGGCGGCGACGGAGGCCGAGGTGGCAGCCTTCCTCAGGCCGGACGGCCCGGGCCGGGTGCTGCACGCGGCGCTGGAGGAGTACGACGCGGCGGAGGGCGTACACAGCTGGCTCGACACCTTCTGGCCGTACCGCTACCTGGGCCGCCGGGACCGGATCGCGCTCAACGCCAACTTCTTCTTCCTGTTCAAGGACACCGGCCGGCCGCAGGTGGAGCGCGCCGCCGGGCTCATCGCCGGGGCCGTCGACTACAAGCGGCAGCTCGACGAGGAACTCATTCCTCCGGTGATGCAGCGCGGGGAGCCCCAGTCGATGGAGCAGAACAAGTATCTGTTCTCCGCGACCCGTATTCCCGGCGCGGAACAGGACACCGTGCGCAGCCCCTACACCGACCAGTGGCCGGGCCCGTCCCGGGCCCGGCACATCGTGGTGTTCTTCCGGGGAGGCATGTTCCGCCTGGACGTGATCGGCGCGGACGGCGTCCCGCACAGCCTCGAAGACCTCGAGTCGGGCCTGCACGCGGTGATGAAGGCCGGCGCCGAACCGGCCGCCGCGGACACCTCGGTGGGCCACCTCACCACCATGGCTCGCGCTCAGTGGGCGGCAGCCCGCCAGTCCCTGCTCGCGTGCCACCCCCGCAACGCGGACGCGCTCGACGACGTCGAGACCGCCCTGTTCTGCGTCTGCCTGGAGGACTTCGCCCCCGCGGACACCCAGGACGCCTGCGACCAGCTGCTGTACGGCGACCGCGGCAACCGCTGGTTCGACAAGGCGGTGTCCTTCATCGTCTTCGCCGACGGCCGCGCGGGCATCAACGTGGAGCACTGTGAGCTGGACGGCACCACCATCCTCAGCTTCACCGACGCCCTGCTGACCACCCCGGCCGAGGAGCACTCCCGTCGGTCCGGCGCCCGCTCCCAGGGGCTGCCGGCGCTGGAACCGGTCGTCTTCGAACTCGACGACGCCCTGCGGGCCCAAGTGCGCTCGGCCGCCGACGCGTTCGCGGCGTACGGAGCCGCCACCGCCACCCGCATCGTGTCCTTCGACGACTTCGGCAGCAGTGCGGCCAAGGCCCTGGGCGTCTCGCCGGACGCGTTCGTCCAGGTGGCCTACCAGCTCGCCCACCAGCGCGCCAAGGGACACCTGGGCGCCACGTACGAGTCGATCGCCACCCGCCAGTACCGGCACGGGCGGACCGAGGCGATGCGCGTCGTCACCCCCGAGATGCACGAGTTCGTCGCGGCCATGATCGATCCGGCAGCCGACGCCGCCACCCGGCGCACCGTGTTCCGGGCCGCCGCCCAGAAGCATGTGACGCGCGCGAAGGAATGCCGGCTGGCCCAGGCACCCGAGCAGCACCTGTGGGAACTGGAACTGATCCAGCGACGGCGCGGGGCCGAGCTGGGAGTGACCGAGCAGCCCGCGCTGTACCGCACTCCGGGCTGGCTGACGATGCGGGACGACTACCTGAGCACCAGCTCGGCACCGTCCGCGAACATCCAGCACTTCGGCTTCGGGGCCACGAGTGACCGGTGCATTGGCGTCGCGTACGTGCTGCTGCCGGAGCGGTTCAACCTCTACCTGAGCACACCGCTGGGGGTGGCCGACCAGATGCGGACATTCGCGGACCGCCTCCGGGAGGCGGTCCGCGAACTGCGGGAACTGCTGGCCGACTGACCGGCAGGGCTGCCACCCCGCGTCGGCCGCGTCGGGGTGGCAGCCCGGCGTCTGCGGCCCGATCCGCGACCGGCTCACTCGCCATGACCTCGCCAACCTTCCGAGCCATCGAGCCCTCCTCCGCCAAGCACCCACGGCCCGCTCGTGCAGTCCAGGAACTTCTTCTCGCAGTCCGGGCCGGACGCGCTTCGCCTCGACAAGATGACCATCGGCCGGACGTACGCCGTCCACCATCAGGCCGCGTGTCCGGCCTGCCAGTGGTACGTCTCGTTTCGGGTGTCCCGCGATGCGGAGTGCCACGACCGAGGCCGCCTTCCACCGCGCCGGCCAGATCGCAGCGCTGCTCGACGGCCGTCGGGAGGGCATCCCGTAGTGACGCCGTGACGCTCGCGGCGGGCGGGCCCGAGGGCGGGGCTGCCGTCACCCCGAGGCCATCGCCGCGCCCAGCAGCACCGCGAACAGCAGTGGAAGGAACGCGCACCCGATCGCGGTTCCGGCGGTCACCGTGCGCAGCGTCCGGAGCGACCGGCGGTGGGGCAGGGTCCAGGAGACGGCGACGAGGAGCATCGCTGCCCGGATCACCGTCTCGATGCCGCTGGTGTAGCCGTCCGCACGGAACAGGCTGTACTCCCAGACGAGAAGCGGCAGTCCGAGCACGGAGGCCAGGAGAGGCGCACGCCACCAGCTCTCGTGGGCGGTTCCGAGCGGTGTCACGTCGTCCCTGTTCATGGTGCCATTCCAGCGGGGCGCAGGGCTTCGGGCATCGGGCATGGTACTTACCTTTTGCGCGGGTAGTACTCATGCCGGGGCCCACCGGATGTACCGCAGCGCGTAGGTGGGCAGGACCTGGGCCCGTCGCACGGTTGCAGGAACCGGACGTTGCTCTGGGAGCCGGATCCTGGCTCTGACACGCTCCGCCACGTAAACGGGGAAGGCCGCCTGCGACCCCGCGCCATCAGCCGCACCGGCCGTCCTCGCTCCACAGGGCACCTCGAATGCACCGCAGGAGGACAGGAATGTGTGAGCAGTGCGGTCCGGCCGAAGCCACGGCCGAGGACCCGGAGACGTATCGGCCCGTGGGGCCGTCGCGCAGAAGGCTGTTGCTCGGCGCGGCGCCGGTCTTTCGCTGGTGCTGACGGGCACGGCGGGACTGATGTCGTCGGCAGCCGCCGCGACGCTCAAGGACGGCCGGTGGTGCAATCCGGCGCTGGGCTACTTCCGCGGTCAAGAAGTTCCAGTCCTCCAAGGGGCTCGTGGCCGACGGCCAGGTCGGTCCGAAGACCTGGCCCTACCTCGTCTACTCGCTCCGGAGGGGGCACTTCGGGCCACACGTCCGCGGCCTTCAGACGGGGTTGAACAAGCACAGCGCCGGGCTCGCTGTCGACGGTGACTTCGGCTCGGCGACCGACTCCGCGGTGCGGGGCTACCAGCGTGCCAACCGGCTCTACGTCGACGGCGTGGCCGGCCCGACGACGTGGCGGGCCCTCGTCGGCTGAGCGAGCGGCCGCACCCAAGGGGAGCCCTCCGGCCGCCCGTTCGGCTGCGGGGCGTTTGCGGGCCGGCCCTCCGTTCGGCCGCGGGTCGGCCACGGGGCGGCAGCAGCGGGCTCCCCGGCGGGGGCCCGGCCGCATGTGTGGCGGGCCCGCCGGTCGCTCGTTCCGCGGTCAGGAAGGCGGGAGCTGCTCGCGCACCCACGCAGGGTCCGGGTTCACGTGCGGACGGCCCGCCACGAGGACGGTCGGTACGGTCTCGTTGCCGTCGTTGGCCGCCCGTACCGCTGCCGCTCCCGCCGGGTCGCGCCAGATGTCGACCCAGTGCAGCCGGCGGGCGTCACGGCCCAACCGGATGCGCAGCCGCAGACAGTACGTGCAGCCCGGGCGCCAGAAGACGACCGGCCGGCCGTCGGCCGCGCTGCGGCGTTGTGCCTCCAGCGCACCGATCGGCCTCGGGAAGATCAGAGGCGAGTTCACGGCTGCCAGCAACCCGAACACCAGCAGGAGCACCACGGCTTCGCCGGGGCTCCCCTTGAGGAACATTCCGGTCGCGACGGCTGAGCCGCCGAGCACGAACAGCGTCGGCAGGATCCAGGGGCGCTTCATGATGACGCAGGCTACCGAGGAGCCGCGATGCTCCTCGCACCCGGCCGTGCCGCCGGCACCGGCTGTCATCCGTGCCGCACTGATTCCCGAAATCGCGGCCCCGGAACCCTCGCGTGTTACTTGCCGGTAAGGAATGATGGCCGGCAACCAACCACGCGTTCATGGGCGGAGCCAGCGGTGACGACTTCCGGGGAACAGACCACGGTGCACGCCTATTGCGACGACGCCCTCGGTGAGCACGACGCCGTCGGGCTCGCCGAGGCGATCCGGCGGCGTGAGGTCGGCGTCGAGGAGGTCGCCCGGGACGCGGCGGCGCGGGTCACAGCCGTGGAGGGGCGGCTCAACGCCGTTCAGGTGCAGCTCGACGTACCGGCGCACGGCGCAGGAGTGGGCGCGGGCGGGGTGTTCGCCGGGGTGCCGACCTTCGTCAAGGACAACACCGACTACCTGGGGCTGCCCACCGGTCACGGCAGCGCCGCCTTCGTGCCGAAGGGCGCACGCAGGCACGCGCCGTTCACGCGGCAGCTCCTGAGCACCGGTGTCTCGGTGCTCGGCAAGACGCGGCTGCCCGAGTTCGGGTTCAGCCCGACCACCGAGTACGAGGACGCCGAGCCCGTCCGCAACCCGTGGCACACGGCCCACTCGGCGGGCGGTTCCTCGGGCGGCAGCGCGGCGCTCGTCGCCGCCGGCGCGGTGCCGATCGCGCACGCCAACGACGGCGGCGGCTCGATCCGGATCCCCGCCGCCTGCTGCGGCCTCGTCGGACTGAAGCCGACCCGTGGCCGGGTCGTGGCGAACGCGCAGGGCCGTCAGCTGCCGCTCGACATCGTCACCGACGGCATCGTGAGCCGGTCGGTGCGGGACACCGCCGCGTTCCTCGCCGCCGCCGAGACACACTGGCGCAACCCGAAGCTGGCGCCCCTCGGGCTGGTCGAGGGCCCCTCTCAGCGGCGGCTCCGCATCGGTCTTCTGCTCGACTCGCCCAACGGGGTGCGATCCGACGCCGCCACCCGGGCGGCCGTCACGGAGACGGCGGCGACGCTCGAAGGGCTCGGTCACACGGTGGAGCCGGTGGAGTTGGCGCTCGACCCCCGCTTCACCGAGGACTTCCTCGCCTACTGGGGCCTGCTGTCGTTCCTGATCGGCGTCACGGGCCGGACGCTCGGCACGGACTTCGACCGGCGCCGCATGGACGGCCTCAGCCGGGGACTGCGCGAGGCGTATGTGAAGGGCTGGCGGCGTACGCCCGGCGTGCTGCGGCGGCTGAAGCGTACGCGGGAGGCGTACGCGGCGGCGTTCCGCGGGCTCGACCTCGTCCTCTCCCCGGTGCTCGCCCACACCACGCCGCCGATCGGCCACCTCAGCCCGGGGGTTCCGTACCCGACGCTGATCGAACGGATCCTGGCGTACGTCGCGTTCACACCGGTCAACAACGTCGTCGGAACGCCGTCGATCTCGGTACCCGCCACGAGCGCGACGGAGGACGGGCTGCCCATCGGCGTCATGTTCTCCGGCCGCCCCGGCGACGAGCGGACGCTGCTGGAGGTCGCGTACGCGCTGGAGGCCGGCGCTCCCTTCCGGCGTGTCCAGGACCTCTGAGATCCTTGGCCCCATGAGCACACCACCCGACGGGCTGCCCGTGTACCGCGTACTGACCGGCCCCGACGACGAGGCGTTCTGCCGACGCGTGAGCGAGGCGCTCGGCCAGGGCTACCGACTGCACGAGGGCCCCGCCGTCACCTTCGACGGCGAGCGGGTCGTGGTCGCTCAGGCACTTCTCTGGCCGGCACGGCACGGCCCCACCGGGACCGGGAACGAGCGCGGCTGAGACAGTGGGAAGGCTGCGGCACCCCCAGGTGCCGCAGCCCCGCTCCCCGGCCCGGAGTTCCGAAGTGCGGTTGGCCGGGTGACGCCGTGGCCGTGGGGCCGGGTGACCGTCAGGCGGTCACGTCGAGCACGTACTGCATCGAGTACAGGATCGCGGGCAGTGCCCCCAGCATGCCCGAGATCGCCCCGATGACGACCGGCAGCCGGTGGGTGGTGCGCAGTGACCTCGCCAGATGGCCGACGAGTACGAAGTAGGCCAGCGAGATGGTCACGCCGGCCAGCAGCCCGATCGATGAGCTTGTGAAGTGCATGGTGAGAGCACTCTCCTAACGTCCGTTTGCCCAGTCCGTGATGACTGCACACGGCGCGCGAGAGGAACGTCGGCAGGCTTCTGGCTAGGAGGCCCTCGGTGTCGTCTCGACGGCGTGACAGCGGTATGACCGTAGCCCAAAAGGCGGTCACAGCAACAGAGTTGGCATATTCCGAAAACGCCAAGGGCCCCGGGAGGCCATCCCGGGGTTACCCTCGCGACGTATGGTCCAACGGACTGGGCAGTCTGGTGGCGGACGTCAGTTCAACTATGGTGGGCTCCGGCGATATACGAATGATGGACGTCCTGAATACGCCCGCAGGGCGCGACGAGGTCGGGAGCGGTGATGCGCGGCGAGGAGGCGGCAGGCGCGCCGCAATTGCGGTTCTCGGTGCTCGGGCCGGTGAGCATCCGGCGCGACGACGGAGAGGTGCTGCCTTCCGGGTCGCCGCAGCAGCGCGCCCTCCTGGCAGCCCTGTTGCTGCGCAACGGACGCACGGCCACCGCCCAGGAGCTGATCGACGCCATCTGGGGCGAGGAGGCGCCCACCCAGGCCCTGGCGGTCACGAGGACCTACGCCTCACGGCTGCGCAAGATCCTCGGTATGAACGTCCTGCACAGTGAATCCGGCGGCTACGCCCTGCGCGTCCCCGAGGACGCGGTGGACCTGGGGATCGCCAGGCGGCTGGCCGCCGAGGCTCAGAGCCTGCTGGCGGCCGCCGACGTGCGCGAAGCCCGTGCCCGGATGAACGAGGCGCTCCGCCTGTGGGACGGGGAGGCGCTCACCGCGGTCCCGGGCCCGTTCGCCGACAGCCAGCGCGCCCGCCTGGAGGAGTGGCGCCTGCAACTCCTGGAGGCACGTCTCGACGCCGACCTGGAGATCGGCGCCCATGCGGAAGCCGTCCCCGAGCTGACCGCGCTCACCGACGCGTATCCCCTGCGTGAGCGGCTGCGTGAACTGCTGATGCTCGCCCTGTACCGCAGCGGGCGGCAGGCGGAGGCGCTCGCCGTGTACGCCGACACCCGACGGCTGCTCGCCGACGAGCTCGGTGTCGATCCGCGACCCGAACTCGCCGAGCTTCAGCGGCGGATCCTCGCGGCGGACGTGACGCTGGCCACCTCCGGGCTCCGGGCGCCGCGCGCCGCTCCCACCTCCGCCGCGTACCGTCCGGCCCAACTCCCCGCCAAGGACCCGTACTTCACGGGACGGGGGACGGCCGTGCACGAGACCGTCCGGCGGCTCACGTCGGCCGAGGACGAGGCCGCGACGCCCGTCGTCGCGGTGTCCGGCATGGCGGGCGCGGGCAAGACGGCGTTCGCGCTGGAGGTGGGGCACGCGGTCCGGCCCTGCTTTCCGGACGGCCAGCTCTACGCGCATCTCGACCGGCCCCGGGAAGGGACGGCCGACGCGCACGACGTCCTGGGCGACTTCCTCCAGGCCCTCGGTGTCCCGCGCTCCGAACTGCCCGACAGGTGGCAGGCCCGGGCCGCGCTGTACCGCTCCGCCCTCGACGGCCGCCGGATCCTCGTGGTGCTGGACGACGTGCGGGACGCGGCCCAGGTCCGGCCCCTCCTGCCGGGCACGGCAGGGTGCGCGGCGCTGGTCACCAGCCGTGGCCGGATGGTCGATCTGGCGGGGGCGCACCTCGTGGACCTGGACGTGATGTCCCCGGCGGAGGCCGCCCAGTTCTTCACAGGCGTCGTCGGTGCGGAACGGGTGGCCGACGAGCGCGAAGCCGTTGTCGACGTGGTGACGGCCTGCGGCTTCCTGCCGCTCGCGATCCGCATCGCCGCCTCCCGGCTGGCCGCCCGCCGCACCTGGACGGTCCGCGTGCTGGCGGCCAGACTCGCCGACGAGCGCCGGCGCCTGGAGGAACTGCGCGCGGGTGACCTCGCGGTCAAGAGCGCCTTCGAACTCGGCTACGGGCAACTGGACCCGGCCGGCGCACGCGCCTTCCGTCTCCTGTCCCTCGCCGACGGCCCCGACATCCCCCTGGCGACCGCGGCGGCCGTCCTCGACCTGCCCCAGCGTTACGCCGAGGACCTGCTGGAGGGTTTGGTGGACGCCTACCTGCTGGAGTCCGTGGGTCCGCAGTGGTACCGCTACCACGACCTCCTCCGCCTCTTCGCCCGCGCCTGCTGTGAACGCGAGGAAGCGGCACCGGAGCGCGAGGCCGCCCTGCTGCGCCTCGAGCGCGCCCTCGACCACGCCCGGGAAGAGGACGGCGACCGTGCCCGCGTTCCCGCCCCGGCCCCGGCGCCCGCCACCCACCGCGGGTCCTGAGGCTCGGCATCGGCGTGGGGGCGGTTCCGGGGAGTCACCGGGAACCGCCCCCTGTCGTACGCCCCCGGGCCGCGGCCCTACCGGACCGGCCTGAGCTCCGCCATCTCGTTCCAGCCCTGGCCCGGGACCTCGACGTGGATGATCTCCGGGGTGGCGGCGACGGCCGTCGCCATCGACTCCATGCCGGCCCGGAAGTGGTCGGAGGCCACATGCGCCGCGCCCGCGTCGGCGTCGGCGAAGGCCTCGAGGAGCGTGAACCTGTGGGGGTCGTCGACGCTGCGCGACCAGTCGTAGAAAAGGTTTCCGGGCTCGGCGCGGGTCGCGCGCGTGAAGTCGTCGACGATCTCGAGCCAGCGGTCGCTGTACTCGGGGCGGACGGTGAACCTGACGGCGATGAAGATCATGCCGTCCACGGTGCCGCCACCCGCCACGCGGGACCACCCGCGGCGCGCCGGATTCCGGCTGTGCCGGAAAGCTGTGCCGGAAAGCTGTGCCGGAAAGCTGTGCCGGAAAGCTGTGCCGGAAAGCTGTGCCGGAAAACGGCCGTCGGGTCAGAGCGACGCGGTCGCCGCGGCCCGTGCCAGCGCCGCCCGGATCTCCCCGTGCCGCCGCCGGAAGTCGGCGGTGGGCAGTGACACCGACAACGCCTGCACCACGCCGTCCGGGCCGTCGGCCGGCTGCGGCAGCGTCGTCGCCAGGCAGGTGAACCCGGGGTCCGCCTCGCCCATCGACACCGCGAGACCCTGCCCCCGCACCTGCGCGACCTCCGCCTCGAAGCGTTCGGCCGTCGTGATCGTACGGTCGGTGAACCGGGCCATGCCGTGCTCGGCCAGATACCGCCGCCGGGCCGTCCTCGGCAGCGCGGCCAGCAGCGCCTTGCCGTGGGCGGTGGCGTGTGCGCGGGTCTCGGGTCCGGGCAGGAAGGGGTGGGCCACGTCCGTCACCGGCACCGTGCTGTCGACCATGACGATCCGGCCGTCCCGGTACGCGGTGAAGTACGCCTCCGCTCCGGTGGCCCGCCGCAGCCGGGGCAGCAGCTCCGCGATCTGCGGCCCGAGCCCCAGGTGCCTCCGGTACGACCGGTGCAGCGCGGCCAGCCGCGGCCCGGGAGCGTAACCGGCGCCGGTCCGGACCAGGTGCCCGCGGGCGGTCAGCGGCCCCAGCAGGTGGTACACGGTCGACAGCGAGCACCCGAGCCGCCGGGCCAGGACCTTCGCCCCGACCGGCCCGGGAGCGTCCGCCACGGCGTCGAGGATCTCCAGCGCGCGGTCGACCGACTGCGGCACGGCGGGGCCGGGTGCGGGGCGGGTCATGCGTCTGTTCCTTCCGGGCGTACGGTCCCTCGAGCCTACGCGGCGGTGCACCCGCCCCGGGCCCGCGTACGCGTCGCCCGGGGCACCCGCCCTCCAGGCGGACGGCCTGACGGTGCCCGAGGTGTGGCGCGGCATCGGCGTCCGCATCGAGGACGGCCTCGTCGTCACCGACGACGGCAACGAGAACCTGTCGGCGGGCCTGCCACGCGCCGCGGACGAGGTCGAGGCGCGGATGGCGCGCTTCGCGGACTGAACGTCGGCGGTGGCGAGGGCTGGTCCGCGGCGCCCAGGCGCACCCGTGTGAGTGCCTGCTTACGGCGGTACGGGCGCAGCGGGCTGCCTCCATCACGGACAAGGCCGGTGACGGGCGGGGGCGTGAGGCCGAGCGTGAGTGCCGACCCAGGGGTATCCCTAGTCCCCAGGAGCGCCGCCCGAAGTTGCAGCTCTCCATCGTGATGTAGTACTCCTTATACATGAGCGAGCAGGTACACAACAGGCTGGCCGTGGTGCGCGCCGAGCGGAAGGTGTCGCGGCAGCACCTGGCCGAGGCGGTGGGGGCGCACTACCAGACCATCGGCTACATCGAGCGGGGGCAGTACAACCCGAGCCTCGACCTGGCACTGAAGATCGCGAAGTTCTTCGAGCTGCCGGTGGAGGCGTTGTTCTCGCTCGAACCGTTCCGGCCGCTCACGGATGAGATCTACGGGAGGAAGACGCCATGACAACGACACGGCTGACGCGCTACGACCACGGCATGCTGCGGCTGATGAACGACCGCAGAGGCCGGCCGCTGTACGCCACGGCCGCCCGCCGGCGCTTGGCCGTCGCCGCGCATCTGGTGCTGACCGCGACCATGGGCGGGCTGATGGCCTACGCCTACCTCGCGGAGGGGGAACCGATCTGGGCCCTCGTCGTCATGGCGGTGCTGCTGCTGCCGTGGATGGTCGCGACCGGAGTGATCAACGCGGCCACCCGCGGCCTGCTCGAACTGCGTGAACGAGCGCTGGACGAGCGGCAGTCCGCCGAACGCACCCGGGTGCAGGCCCGCGCCCACCGGTCGATGACCCTGCTCCTCGCGGTCACCGCCGCCGGCCTGCTGATCGCGGGTGCGGCCGAGGGCAACGCGCCCACGGCGTATGCGGCGCCGGTGCTCATCGCGGTCCTCACGGTGCACTGGCTGATGCCGTTGTGGGTGGCCGGCCTGATGGCTCAGGACGAGCCGGCCGACGACGCCGGACGCCGCCCCGTGCACCCCGCGCCGCTCAGCCCAGGAACGAGGTGACGGCCCGGACGAAGCCTTCGGGGTCGTCGTGCCAGGGGAAGTGGCCGGCGGCCGGCAGCACGGTGGTCTCGGCGCGGGGGAATGCCCCGGCGGCGGCGGCCACTGTGCGCGGCGGTGCGGCGACGTCGAACTCGGCGGCCAGCAGCAGGGTCCGCCCCTCGAACCCCGCCAGTGCTTCGCGAGTCGCTGCGGGGCTGAACGCGCCCTCCGCGTCGTACAGGGCCGCGGCCTCCCGGTTGCGTTGTTCCACGCCCGCCGCCCGGTGGGCGCGGGCCGCCGCGTCCCACCGTCCGTGGGTGAAGGGGGCGACGGCCTCCCAGTGGGCGTCCGTCGCGCGCCCTTCGGTGATCGCCTCCAGTGCCTCGAAGGCGGCCGGGAACCATTCCTCGTCGCGCCGGAGCCGCGCGATCTCCAAGCGGGCCGAGGCCGCAGGGCCGCCCCAGCCCGGCCGACCGGGCTGGGGCGGCGAGACAGGCGAACAGCTGTCGCCGCCGGGCTCGAGGGCCGGCCACGCAGAACGCTCGGCCGGTAGGCCCGGCCGAGCGCCTGCGCGACGTACTTGCGGTCCGATCGAACGACCACGTGGTGCAACGGCCCCGGAGCTGCCGCTGCCCGGCGGGGCCGACTTGACTGATCTGCCGGGATCAGGGTTCGTTCAGGGCAGCTCGCAGACAGGCGATCAGTTCACCGGTCGGCACCTCGACCCAGGCGGCCCCGGGCACCGCGACGCGAAGAACCTCACAACGCTCCTCGTCCAGTTCGTGCACCAGGACTTGACGGCTCGTTCCGTCGAGCGGATCCACACACAGACGGACGGCGCCGTGCGTGATCGTCGGGAACATGTTCCGCAGTACCTCATCCGCATGGAGACGACGCAGAAGGTTCCATTGCCCGCGGTGGAAGTCGGACGCCAGAAGGTCGGACCACTGCGAAGAGGTGGGCTCCCCGATCTCGAGTGCTCTGGTGAATTCATCGAGATCCAGGAACGTGAATCTCGCCTCCAGCTCTTCGAGTGGCGTACCTTCCCGCCAGGCGGCGAGCGCCTCCACGAGCAGTCCGAGATCATCCGTCGAGCCGATTCCCCAGGTGAACCCGGGAATGTGGACCCGCACCCGGAACAGACGCTCCTCGGTCGCAGGATCGACCAGCAGGAAGCCCCTGGCCGTCTCGATACTGATGACGTCGGTGTCCCAGGGAGGCAGCCCGATGTCGCATCCGCTCATCTTCGCTGCCTCCTTCATGGCCGGTCCGAGACCACCCGAAGCGGCCACGTCCGGGTACAAGTCCTTCCGGTGGCTGTCCATAATCGATTCCCTCAGCAGTGGCAGTATCCGATGACCGAACCCTTCACAGGGTCAAGGTCTCCCTTCAGCGTTGACAGATCCGGCATGGTTGTCGGGGGGTTCAGTCTCATGGCCCCGTCCGGACCCGACGGGGAGTAGAACTTGACCGTGTCCCACGAGCGTTGGCCGTTGACGAGAGCTCTCGCGATCATGGACATCTCGTAGTCGGTGGCACGTCCGGCCTCGCCGGCCGTCAGGCCGCGCTGGGCAGCGGCCTTGAAGCCGCCGAGTTCGTTCAGTCCCGTCATGTTGATGTGCAGCTTCACGCTCGGGTCGGCGATGGCCATTTCCGCGATCCGGGCGAAGTCGTTCGGGGACGCGTTGGAGAAGGTGTGGAACTTGTTCTCGGGGAGCGCGGCCCACTCGTCGAGCTTGCCGCCATTCTGCCACCCCAGAGCGATCTTGCAGTTGTGCACCAGGACCGGAGTGGCGCCCGCCAGCACGAAGAACGTGTGCAGGTCGTCGACCGTGAGGTCGTAGACCGTGCGCGGAGCCAGGCCCGAGCGGTCGTGGAGGGCGGTCACCGCGCGGACGGACCCGTCCGGGGTGCGCAGACGGTCGCCCACGCGCAGGTCGGAGACCAGCGTCCACCCGGCGTCCACCACGTAGAACTTGTGGCCGGCGGTGCTGGCCAGCCTCTCCCCGCCGGTGACGGTGATGTCGATCAGCCGCTGGGTGTCGTGCTTGAAGGTGTCGGTGACCTGGCGGGCCCGCAACTGGCCGGAAGCCGGATCCGTGGCCTTGACGAAGTCCCCCGTACGCACCTGGCTGATGGGCCGGTGCGAGCCGTCTCCCATGAGCACCTGGGTGGTGCCGGGGAAGCTGTTCACCTTGCAGGCGGTGTACAGGTCCTCATGGGCGTTGACGACGGCGTTGAGCTTGGCGAGGGTCGCGGGGTCCAGGTCCAGGACCTTGAGGGCGTGGAACGCGTCACGGACTCCGACCCCGGTCTTCATCGCCGCGTCCAGGGCGCGGATGCCCTCGAAGACCTTGCCGAGCGCCTTGCCGGGGATGAAGTTGGACGCGGCCCAGGCGCAGCCGCTGGCGCTGCCGTGCCAGCAGTCGACGAAGTCCTGGACCAGGACCGCCTTCAG